>WGLV01000043.1 GCA_016125385.1 bacterium | reverse complement strand
TCCAGTTCGTTGATCGCCTTGCGGATTTGCGTCGCGCCTTCGTTCTGCTCGGCGCAGGCGGCCGCGATATCCTGAACCAGTTGGGTCGCCTTGTTGATCGCGGTCACGACTTCGCGGATGGTGACGCCCGCGTTTTCGGCGAGTTTTCTCACTTCCACCGCGACAACCGCGAACCCTTTGCCCATTTCGCCGGCGCGGGCCGCCTCGATGGCGGCGTTAAGCGCGAGCAGGTTGGTCTGGTCGGCGATGTCGTCAACGATGCCGATCTGATCGGCGATTCGCTTCATCGCCTCGACCGTATCAATGACGGCTTTGCCGCCGATTTCGGCCTGTTTCGCAGCGTTCGAAGCCGCTTTGTTGGTTTCCTGCGCGTTCTCGGAATTCTTTTCAATCGAACTGGTTAATTGTTCAATCGAGGCGGAGGTCTCCTCCAGGCTGGCCGCCTGTTCGGTGGCGCCGTTGGCGAGCGATTGAGACGACGCGGATAGCTGTTCGGCGCTGGAAGCGACCTGTTGCGACGATTCCTGAATGGAGCCGATGATTTCACGCAATTGGCGGATCATGACGTTCAGCGATTGCGACATCTGACCGACTTCATCATTCCTGTCGATCGTCAGAGTTTGAGTGAGATCGCCCGAAGCGACGTTGTTGAGAAAACGGGCCGCCGTCTGGATGGGAGTGACGATTCGGTTCGACAACCAGTAGATGCAGAGAAAACCGCCCAGCGCGCTGAGAAGGATCGCTGTTATCAGGATCCTCCGGATTGCATAGATTGGAGAGAGTATTTCGTCACGGTCCACGGTCGCCGCCACGATCCAGCTCATGGATTTGTACTCGTTCATGACCGCGATCTTGTCGACGCCTTTCCAGTTGTATTCCAGTTTTCCCGTTCGTTGTTTCAGCAGCTGCTTGCCGAAGTCGTAGTCGGAAACGTTAATTTTGAGGATGTAGTCTTTGTTTTGATGGGCGAGCGTGGTTCCGTTTTTATCGATGATATAGGCATAGCCTGTGTTGGCGATGTTGACGTGGGCGATAAAATCTTCAGAGAATTTCTGTAATTCAACGGGTGTTCCGAGGATGCCCACCACGACGCCGTCTTTCATCACGGGGACTGTAATTAACGAAACCGGCAGACCGGAGGCGGGCGAAGCGAAGGCGTCGCCGATATGCGATTCGCCTTTGAGCGCGGTTTCGATATTGATCGCGTACATCGGGAGTGACAGCACGTCGATGCCAGTCGCGTTTCCCGTGCTGGAGTCGAAAATCACGCCTTTGGTATCAGCCAGAAATACTTCTTCATAGCCGCCGAGTTCGTCGTAGAGATCAGTCAGCCGGTGTTTGGCCAAGCCTTCCTGATGCTGCTGGCACGCCGCGATGATCTCTGAGTCTTCGCTGTATGTTTTGGCGATGGCGAGACGGGTGTCAAACCAGTTGTTGAGCTGAAAAACGATGTCGTCGACCTTGGAAGACATATTCTCGATTTCCTGGTCAAGGACGGTGTTGGCGGCGGTGTGATAGATCAGGTAGCCGGTTACGCCCAGTGCGATGAAAACAATCGGCAGAATACCTGCCAACAATTTATTGCGTATGTTCATCTTGATGAAAGACATGGCACGCCCCTTTAGTTGTGAATTCCGCGTATGAAACGCAGATGGATTACGATTCCGGATGAATTACGGCGATATTCGAGGCTTGAAACATCAGTATTCCCTTACATCCGATCCCCCCTTTCCCGATCAACTGAATCGGGCCGAATCCATGACAGGATTCGGCCCGTGTATTGATTGAACTATCTCATTTCAGCGAATTCATGTTCATGAATCAGGGAATGACCTTTGCTCTCATTCATGAATTGCTTCATCCGATTGACCGGCGGATTCCATACTTGAGAAAAGGAATGGCTGGCATGAACCGGCGCCTGTTTCACGCCGGTTTTGGTTGCTTTTTCATCGCGATCGATTACAAACTGAGAAACCATCTCCTGTAAAATCTGCGCCTGAGCCGAGAGTTCTTCGCTGGCCGAGGCCGATTGTTCACTCGAAGCGGAATTCTGTTGAGTTACGGCGTCGAGTTCATGCACCGCCTTGCGTATCTGTGACGCGCCTTCGGATTGTTCGGCGCAGGATGCCGCAATATCTTTCACCAGCAGATTGGCGCGATTGATGGCTTCGACCACGTCGTGAATCGTCTGTCCCGCCGATTCGGCTCGCTTGACGCTGTCGGCGGCGAGCGTGCTGATTTCTTTCGCGGCGCCCTGGCTGCGTTCGGCGAGTTTTCTGACCTCAACCGCCACCACGGCGAAGCCTTTACCCATTTCTCCGGCGCGGGCGGCTTCGATGGCGGCGTTGAGCGCGAGCAGGTTGGTCTGGTCTGCGATGTCGTTGATGATGCCGATCTGGTCGGCGATGCGCTTCATCGCTTCAACCGTTTCGATGACGGCGTTGCCTCCCTCTTCCGCTTTCATGGCCGCGTTGGATGCGGCCTGATTGGTCTGCTGGGCGTTTGTGGAGTTGTTCTCAATGGAACTGGCCAGTTGTTCGATCGAAGCTGATGTTTCTTCCAGGCTGGCGGCCTGTTCGGTGGCGCCGTTGGCGAGCGACTGGGACGACGCCGATAGTTCTTCCGCGCTGGACGATACTTGTTTGGATGATTCCTGTATCCCGGCGACGATTTCGCGCAGTTGAGCGACCATGTTATTGAGCGAGCTCGACATCCGGCCGATTTCATCGGATTGACTTATGGCCAGGGTTTGAGTCAGGTCGCCTTTGGAAATCCGGTCCGTGAAATCCATAGCCAGCTGAAGGGGTCTGGTCATTCGCGACGCAAGCAACCACGACAGCAGGGCGATGATCGCGATGATGACCGCGCCCGAGGCGAGCGTGACGATGAGCATTTCATTGATCGAATGATTCACCCGTCCGATCGCGTCGAGGTAGTCGTCTTCGTACGATCCCGCGCCGATCACCCAGTCCCATGGTTCGAAGTAAACCACGGAAGCGATTTTTTGACGGGGATGTGTTTCACCATTGTTGATCCATGAATAGGAGTGGTTTACGGCTTTGCCGTCTATTGTGCCTTTGGCTAACCGGATCAGGTCCTGAATCATGTAGTTGCCATCGGCGTCTTTCGCGTCCCAGATGTTTTCGCCGTCGCGCTCGCCCTTGGCTGAAATAATGTACTTCCCTTTCTGGTCTCCGCTACCGCCAAGTACGAAGACATATCCGGTTTTTCCCACCACAGTGTCCATGATCGCGTGACGCAGCGAATCGTTGGATTCGACTTTGATCCCGACGTAGAGAACGCCGATGATGTTTTTCATTGCGTCGTAAATCGGTTCATACTTGGTGAGATACCAATCGTTAACCACGTACGCCCGGCCTGAATAGACGTTGCCCTTCATGACCTCCGAGATCACCGGATTGGGCGTCCCGTCGGGATTCACCGCGGGGATGTAGGTTCCCACGGCGCGGGTTCCATCGAGTTTTTCCACGTTGGTTGAAACGCGCAACATGTCACCCGCCTCGTTCATCCGTTGAAAAATCGTGCAGGTTCCCCCAACGAGGCTTTTGACATCGTCGACGATCGGTGAAACGGTTTGGAGAGAATGATTCTTCTGGATCTCGTTTTCGCCGAACCGCAAAACCGGAAGCGAGACCCTGGCGCTTTCTTTTGTATACTGGTTGACGGCGTCCCATTCGGAGGTTTGCGAGGAAAGATTCGCGGCGCCGTATCGCTCCACGATATCTCGTGCGACGGCCAGGTCGGAATCGAGTTTACTTAATAAAACCAGATTCTGCACTTCGCACATGTGATAGACGTCCTGGGCGATTTTATCGGTTCATTTTTCCCGAGAACAATCAGTTCCGAGTGGACGTCTTTTTCAAGAAACCGCTTTTCGAATACGACCGCGGAACAAAGCGTCAGCGTGGTCAGCAGAACCGCGCCGATACATAAAATCAGGATTTTTGTCTTGACGCTCATGTTTTTGAAATTCATGATACCCGCCTTGAAGATTGAAAATGTATGGTGTTGGGAGTTCATTATTACAAGATGGGCGCCAATTGGTTGTTTAATGGTATATTTATGATGCCTGTTTGTGGGGAATGGAGTTTAATGGGCTGATTCTTCACTAATTAAGGTCTCGGATGCTTGCTCGGAAAGACGTGCCTAGATTTGAAAGTTGATTTTTTCAGTCATTATTTTTTTGAATTACTTTTATCATTGAAATGTAACTAGGCGGTTGTAGTTTTTGGAATTCAGATTAATAAAAGGAATTGTTTTTAATTTTGTTGATTGGAGATTGGTATGCCGGATCGATTTACCCATCACTTGCCTTCAGCGTATGAAGCGATCGAACGTTTGCAGAAGCAGTTCGACGAGTACCAACGTCTCGCGTTTCCGGAACGCGGCGCCAATTTTTTTGCGTTGGAATTGAACGGCGAAGCCGGTGAACTGGCTAATCTGGAAAAGAAAGCGTGGAAGGGAAAACGCATCGACGCGGCCGAATTCGCCGATGAAGCCGCCGATGTGCTGATCGCGTTATTGAATTATTGCAACGCGCGGTGCGTTAATCTGGCTCGCGCCGCTGAAGAAAAAATGATCCGCATCGATGACAATCGAGTTAAAGAAAACCAGGATGGACGGGAGATGGAATAATGAAAAACAAGAATCGCATGATCTGTTGTTTTGGCGTTCTCATCGCCGCGATGTTGACTCAATCAGTACTCGCCGGAACGCCGACGCGGGTGCTGGTTCGCGTTCTCGCGCATGACGCCAAGCTGATCGGTACGGGCATGGGAGGCGTTCACGTCACCATTCGTGAGGCGCGCAACGGCGCCATTCTCTCTGAGGGCGACCATGTTGGCGGTACGGGCGACACCAATAAGATTATCAAGGAACCATTGGTTCGAGGCGAAAACCGCTTTACGGGCGATAGCGACGCCGGTTTCCGCGCGACTCTCGACCTTGAACGTCCGACCGTCGTTGAAATCAGCGCCGAAGGCCCGATGGCCTATCCGCAGGCGATGCAGCGCGCTTCGAAAACGGTTTTGCTGATCCCCGGCCGCGACGTGACCGGTGAAGGCGTGGTGTTGGAGCTGCATGGGTTCATCGTCGATATCATGGCGCCGGAATCGGTCGACGCGGTGAAGGCGGGCGAACCGTTCAGCGTAACCGCGTCGGTGCGTATGCTGTGCGGATGCCCCACACAGCCCGAAGGCTTGTGGGACAGCGACCGCTACACGATTGAAACGCTGTTGTTACGGGATGGCAAACCGGCGGGCGGCGGCGCGATGAAGTTTTCAGGCCGGACGAACGTCTTTACCGGCGAGTTTAAAGCGCCGGCGGAGGGGGGCGTGATCGAGCTGCTCGTTATCGCCAGCGACGCCGAGCGGGCGAACTTCGGCATGGATTCAATGACGCTGCATGTGAATCAATAGGGGAAAAACGCCGGGAGGACGCCCTCAATCCGGATCGTTCGAGGTTTCAGCGACGCGGTAATGAAAACTGCGCACGCGCAACCACAAGACGCCGAAGACGTCCATGATGCCGACCCAGAGACGGTTGTTAATCGAGTATTTGGATTGACCCCGTTCTCGCGGACGATGATTGACCGGCCCTTCGCAAAGCCGGAAACCGCGCATCAGCGCGAAGGTGGGCAGAAAGCGGTGCATGCCCTTGAAGCAGGGGAGGCCAGTGGCGCATTCACGCCGGAAGGCGCGGGTTGAACACCCCACGTCGCGCACGGTTTTTCCGGTCAGCGTAGTGCGAAATCCGTTCGCGATGCGGGAGGCGATTCGGCGGATGAAATCGTCGCGTCGTTTTTCACGGTATCCATTGGCCATGTCGGCTTCGCCGCCGATCACCTTTTCAATCAGTGAAGGCAGGTCGGCGGGGTCGTTCTGGCCATCGCCGTCCAGTGTGGCGAATACGGCGCCCCGCGCGAATTGAAACCCGGCGAACAACGCCGCCGACTGACCGGCGTTGCGTTCTAACGAGAGATAGACATGGCGCTCGTCGCACTCGTTCAATTCTTTGATGATCTTGAGCGTGTCGTCCGACGAGCCATCGTCGATCCACACGCATTCCCACCGCCAGGGGTGAGGGTTCATCGCGGCCTCAATCTCGCCCGCCAGGGTGAGGATATTTTCGGCTTCGTCCTTCACGGGAACAATAATCGAGACTTCCGGCATGGCTTTCCTGTACGGCGGGACTGGGCTGGTTGCGTCCGAATCGCCTGAACTCAGGCTTTATTACGATACTTGGCGAGCAGAAATTCGAAAGCCTCGCGTTTGTCTTCGGGGTAGTCGCCTGATTGCGTCACCACCGAGGTCGAGAGCGCGTTAACCGCCGGGCAGGCTGGATCGCGCTGTTCTGGAATTTTGGGGATCACGGTTTTAACCAGTTTCTTCAGGTTCTCCGCGTTTTGGGCCAGGCATTTCAAGACCATCTCGACGTCGACGTCTTCTTCGTGCCAGCAGTCGTAATCGGTGACGGCGGCGACGATGGCGTAGCTGATTTCGGCTTCACGGGCGAGTTTGGCTTCAGGAAGGGCGGTCATGCCGATGATGTCGGCGCCCCAGCTCCGGTAGAGATTCGACTCGGCGCGGGTAGAGAACGCCGGGCCTTCCATGCAGAGGTAGGTTCCTTTTTCATGCACGCTGACGCCGCATTCCTGAATCGATTCGATCAACAACTTGCGTAAGGGATCGCTGAAGGGATCGGCGAAGGGAATATGAACCGCGACCGGTTCGAACAGGCTGGTGCAGCGCAGCCGGGTGCGGTCGATGACCTGGTCGGGCACCACGAAGTCGAGCGGCTTCATATCGATATTCAGGCTGCCGCAGGCGTTGACGGCGATGATCCACTCGACGCCCAGCTGCTTCATCGCGTAGATGTTGGCCTGATAGGGTACGAAGGTCGGGCTCCATTTGTGCGTCCGGCCGTGGCGTGGAAGAAAGGCGATTTCCTTGCCCGCGTAGCGGCCCAGCCGTATCGCGTCGGAGGGGTCGCCGTACGGCGTCGACAGGGTGATCTCGTCATGATAATCGACGCCTTCCAGATGATAGACGCCCGAACCCCCGATTACGCCGATTTTTGCGCTCGCCATTCGTTCTTCTCCTTCTCGTTCAACGTCTCTGCTCGCTTGAGTAAATTCTTGCTACGATACGGTTCACCGGCTTTCCGGTCAAGCAGAAGAAGGAACCAGGCGGCCGCGCCGGCGCGGCGGAACGAGGATTTATGATTCGAAGCATGACGGGATACAGCAGCCTGCGGGGCGTGATCGGCGAAGCGATGGTTTCGATCGAGATCAAGACCCTTAATCACAAGCAGCAGGACGTTCATTATCACTCGCCGCGTACGCTTTCCATGCTGGAATTGCCCATCCGCGAGCGGCTGCTCAAGACGTTGCGCCGCGGACGCATCGAGGTGTTCATCCGGGTCAATGGCGCCCTGACGCCGCAAGACAATATCAGCGTCAACCAGGGCGTGGCGCAGGCGTATCTCAACGCGGCGCGCCAGCTGGCCGAAACTCTGAAACTCGATTATCAGCCCCGGCTTGAGACCATACTCGCGTTCAACGGCGTGGTTGAAGCCGACGACGCGGGCAACGCACCCGAACAGGTCTGGCCCCGGCTTCAGGAAATGCTGGACGAATCGCTGCAAAACCTGATCGCGATGAAGACGTCCGAAGGCGAACGGCTGATGACCGAACTGAACGCGCTTCTCGACAAGATGCTCGCCGCGACGGAAGCGATCGAACCGTTGCGCGACGTTGTGGTGACCGAGTACCGTGAGAAGCTCCTGGCCCGTATTCAGGAGTGGGAAAAAGCGCCCGATCTCGACCCCAACCGCGTCGCTCAGGAAATCGCCTTTTTCGCCGACCGTTCTGACATTCAGGAAGAAATGGTGCGGCTCAAGAGCCATATTCAGCAGTTCCGCGAGATTCTGAATGAAAACCAGGGCGGGGACTATCAGGCGGTGGGCCGGCGTCTCGACTTTCTCTGTCAGGAACTGTTCCGCGAAGCCAACACCATCGGCTCGAAAAGCTCATCGCTGGCGATCACGCAAAAGGCCCTGGAGTTGAAAGGAACCATCGAACAACTGCGTGAGCAGGTTCAGAATATCGAATAACGCCGCGCCCGGTTCGCGGCGAAACATCCGCCTATTACACGAAACCCGGTTCGCGGCGAGGCCCCGGACCGCGTGGGATCGACATGGCTCTCATCACACCCCGCCGGCGTTTTCTGATTACCGCGCCGCTGGCCCTGCTGTTGCCGGCCGGTCTGTTGACCTATCTCGGGTTGCAGACCGTCGGACTGGTTGAAAACCGGCATATCGAAACCATTCAGAATGAAGTCAACAAAATCGTGCAGGGCGTCCGCAACCGGACGCGCGATCAGTTGCAGCATCAGATTCTGACCCCGTTCCGCACCGCGTTCGTCAACCATCTGGATGAATTGTTGCCCACGCCGCCGGAAGAGGCGTATACATTCACCGTCCGCGACGCCATGCCCTACGCGAAGCTGGTGTTCGTTTATGGAAAAAGCGGCAGGATCTATTTTTTTGAAAAGGAACAGAATCCCGACGCGGTGTCATCGGTCTGGCGGCTTTCCGGACTCCCTCGTGAATCGCTGGGCAGCCGCCTGATCAGCGCGTTCGAAGCGGAAAACGACACTTTCTCCATATACGAAAATCCACAACGCATCAAAGACTTCAGCCCCGTGATCTACCCCGACAACCTGATGGTTCAGGAACCGCAGCGGGAACTGGCGTTTTATATGATGTCAGGCAAAGAAACGCTGGAAGAGCCGACCCGGCAGCCCGACTGGATCAAGGCGGCTGGATTCACGATCGACTTCAACTATCTCAACACGGTGTTTTTCGACCGGATCATCCAGCAGATGTGGCAGATCGAGGGCGACTTGCGCTATCCCATTCTCATTGAAGACCGCGTCACCGGAAAATCGGTCGCCGACGTCAATCTGATGGGCGAGCCGAATTTCAAGCCCAGTTCCAAATACACGCCCCGGCCGTTCAGCGACGTTTACTTTCCCTGGTACTACGTGAATTTTTCCGCCGGGACGGGGGAAGACATCATGAAGGTCGCTGAAAACGAAAAGATGGTCTATTACTGCCTGATCGCGGCGGCCAACGTCTGCCTGGTGGCGGCGGTGTTCGGCGCGTTGCGCAACATCGCCAAAGAGCTCGCTCTCTCGGATATGCGCTCCAACTTCGTCGCTCGCGTTTCGCATGAACTGCGCACGCCGCTGGGGCTGATTCGTCTTTTCGCCGAAACCATGGAGATGGACCGCATTCTCGACGAAGCGAAGAAGAAGGAATACCTTCACGCCATCACCAAAGAGAGCGAGCGCCTCTCTCACCTGATTAATAACATTCTCAATTTTTCTCAGATGGAGTCGCATAAAAAGCAGTACAACTTCCGATGGACTCCCATCGAAGACGTGATCTACGACACCGTCGACGCCATGCACTATCATTTTCAGCGTCACGATATGAATGTCGATCTCGATCTTTCCACCGATCTGCCCAAGATTCACTGCGACCGCGAGGCCATCGAACAGGCGTTGTACAACATTCTCTCCAACGCGGTGAAATACTCCGGCGACGGCATGTCGATCGACGTCAGGGCGTATACGGTGAATCGCTCTGTCGTAATCGAAGTCGCCGATCAGGGGATCGGAATCTCGCCTGAATTTCAGAAGAAAATCTTTCAGGAGTTTTTCCGCGTCAACGATCCCCGCGTACAGGAAACCGGCGGCAGCGGGCTGGGGCTGGCGGTGGTTAAACACATTGTTGAAGGTCACGGCGGCAAGATCAGCGTCAAAAGCAATCCCGATGAAGGCAGCACCTTCATGATTCAGATCCCCATCGACCCCCAACATCTGGACTCATGATCGAATCAGGCTCTCCATCGATCCACACTCCACCGAACCTGCCGAGCGAAGCGGGCTGGCGCCGCTGGATCGCGCTGGGCGCGGAGGCGCTGTTTCTAACGCCCGTGCTGCTGGTTCCATTGCTGTTCAGCAAACTGGGAACCGACAGCGCCACGCTGAAGGAACCCGCGCTTCAGGTACCGGTGGCGTTGCTCTTGCTGGCGAGGCCGTTTCTGTTATGGGCCGAGCGCCGCGCCGCGCCTCAATCGCGTATGATTACGTTCGCCTTCTGGGCGCTGCTGGCGTATCTGTTCTGTTCGGCGGTGTTGATTTCGGGCCATCCGCGCGCCTGGCTGGAGTGGATCCGCTGGGCGTCGTACCTCGGGGCGTTTTATCTCGCTTTTTCGCTGATGAACCGCCGCGAAAGGTTTGACCGCTTTATCGGGTTAACGGTTTTCGTCTCCGCGCTGGCGACGCTTTACGCCCTGTCGCAGGCGGCGGGTTATGAACCGCCCTTCATTTCAATGGATTGGGATACCTTCACGCCCGAAGGCTCCACCCTTCACCGCGTGGGATCATCTCTGTGTAATCCCGATTATCTGGCGGGTTATCTGCTCGGCGTGATTCCCCTGACGCTGACGCTGGCGTGGGATTCACGCGGCCTGAAGCGCTTTATGCTGGCGGCGTTGTTTATCGCTCACCTGTTCGCGCTGTTTTTTACGTACAGCCGGGGCGGTTGGGCGGCGGCATTCGCGGCGCTGGGGTTATCAGTGGGCTGGATGATGTTGCGGGAGCGCCGCGTGCGTGGTCTGCCGATGCGCGCCGTGCTGGCGCGCGCCGCCGCCGCGGGCGCGTTGATCGTGTTGATTCTTGGCGCGGCGTGTGGATTGTTTTTCCGCGAACAGGCGATCGCCTTCGCTCAACGATTTGAAAATCTCACCCGCGATCAGTCGGTTCAAACGCGCCTGTATTATTACAAGGGCGCGATCGACCTCTGGCGTACCGCGCCGCTGACCGGACGCGGCCTGGGGACCTATGCGCTTCATTTTCATGAGGTGAGAGACAAGGCGCTGGCCGAGATGTACCCCTTCCGGCGTTTTCACGTCGAACACGCGCATGACGAATTTCTCCAGATTCTTGCTGAAACCGGTGGGTTTGGGCTGGCGCTCTACGCCCTGCTGTTTGGCTGTACCGTGTTCATGGCGCTGCGCTTTTTACGTGAAAGCCCGCGCCGGGAGGGCGCGGCGTTGGGCCTGCTGATGGGGATGATCGCGATCTGGACGCACAACCTGTTCACCGTGACGTTGCGCTATCCCCCCGACGCCTGGCTGTTGTGGAGTTTCGCGGGCGTACTGGCCGGCGCCGCCGCGCGACGCGGCGTACCCGCCCGTTCCCGCATCAACTGGACTCACGTCACGCTCTGGATGCTGGCGCCGCTGCTCGCTCCGATGATTCTCTTCTATTCCGTTCGATTCTACGCGGGAGACCGGTTGATTCAATCGGGCAAGGATATCTTATTCACTGAAACGCGGAACGACGCCAGCCGGGCCGACAACCGCGAGGTGATGGAAAAATCGCTCTACTGCTTCCGCCGCGCGATGGAACTCTCGCCGAGCCGGGTAGAGAGTTATTTTTATTCGGCGTTGGCTTACAACAAGGCGCTCGACTTCGATCAGGCGCAACGCGATTACGCCGCCTTGCAGGAGATGCAACCCAATTTCACCGCCTCGCTGATGAACCTGGCGACGAATCAGTTGCAGATGGCGGAAACGCTGGGAAAACCCGATTACTTTCCGCAGGGAACACCGCCCTTTCCGATGATGTCGGTCAAGGCGCTGGAGGAGGCGATCCGCTGGGCGAAGGCGGGCGAAGAAGATGATCCGTACGACCCGGTTTATCCCCATATTCTCGGGCGGGCGTACTTCGCGCTGGGGCGGTGGGACGAAGCGGCCGCCGCGTATCAACGCACCATCGACAAAGGGATGGCGGCGTCGGAGGACATGTACCGCCTGGAGATCGCCGACGGGCGGAGTCAGCTGGTCATTATTGACCGGATCAAGGCGCAAGTCGACGCGAAGCCGGAACAGAGCGCGTCAGGCGAATAGATCCATCACCGGCTTACCCTTGGCGTCGCGGGTGACGTAAAACGGGCGCTGTTCGATCTCATAACTCAACGTCGGCGGTATCCCCATCGCGTGATACAGCGTAGCATGAAGGTCTTCCATCACCACCGGATTTTCCACGATTTTGCAGGGACGTTCATCGGCGGTGCGGCCATAACAATAGCCTTTTTTCACGCCGCCGCCGAACAGCAGAACCGAGCCCGCGTCGGTAAAATGCCGGTGCATGCCGTAGTGTTTCAGATCGTCGATCACGTCCGGCACTTCCACCTGGTCTTTCACCTTATTGCCCGGTTTGCCTTCCACCATCATGTCGCGGCTGAATTCGCTGGCGACCACGATCAGCGTGCGGTCGAGCAGGCCGCGTTCTTCCAGATCGAGCACCAGTTGCGAGATGGGTGCGTCAACCATCTTCTTGAGGTTGGCGGCGCGGGTGTGTCCGTTTTCGTGCGTGTCCCAGCCTTCGAAGGGAATGTATTCTGTGGTGACTTCGATAAAACGGGCGCCGGCTTCGACCAGACGCCGCGCCAGCAGACAGCCCAGCCCGAAACGGCTCGTGTTATAGGTGTTGTACGAGGCTTCCGGCTCAAGGGAGAGGTCGAACGCTTTGGCGGCCGGCGATGACAACAGCCGGTAGGCGTTATCCATAGAACGCAGCAGCGATTCTTTCTGGTAGTTGCTGCCATACCGGTTGATCGGACTGTTTTCAACCATGCGCCGGTAGAGCGCGTCGCGGTTTTTGAATCGGTCCAGCGTCATCCCTTCGGGCGGCGAGACCGCCGCCACCGCCTGATTGGGATCGGGAATCATAAAGGGGCCGAACTCGCTGCCCAGAAAACCCGCCTGATGAAAGGCGCGCAGTTCCTCCGCTTCTCCGTTGCCTTCAAAGCGTTGGCCCACGTCGATGAAGGCGGGTACGGCGGGATCGCGCGGCCCCAGCGTTTTAGACAAAACCGCTCCGATGTGCGGCGCCGCCACCGTCAGCGGCGGGGCGTATCCGGTATGCCAGTGATATTGATGCCGCGAATGAAGAATAAAGCCGAGATCGCCCGCGCGGAAACTGCGGATCAGCGTCCCCCGGTCCATCACGGAGGCCAGCCGTTCCAGCCCTTCCGAGAACTGGATGCCGTCCACCGCCGTGTCGATCGCGGGAAACGTGCTCAAAACATCGTTCGGTTTCATGCCCCGCGTGAATTCCGTGTAGCGTTTGGGATCGAAGGTTTCGGTATGCGCCATGCCGCCCGCCATCCAGAGAACGATCATGGCGTCGGCGGTCGGTTTGTGCAGCGCGTTCAGATCGGTCGCCGCGTTGGCGAGCCGGGGCGCGCCCGCCGCCATCGCCGACAGCGCGGCCGCTCCAGCGGTCTTGAGAAAATCGCGGCGGGTATTGGAGGTTGATCGTATCATCTGACTTGTCTCCCTTTTAATTCAATAAACCAACTGGAACTCGGGCAGCATGGTGACGATCCAGAGCAGGTCTTCGACGCCTTCGCGCGGCGATTCGCTTTTCATCAGCTCGTTCGCCACTCCGGTTTCGAAATCCTCGGGAGCGCGGCTCAGCGCCGACCAGAACAGGTTGTCGACCAGCGTCTGGTTTGAGTCAGGATGTTCGCGCATCAGGTTACGCGCGCCGTTTTCGATGGCGTCGAACAGCGTGTCGCCATTGGAAAGCTCAAGCGCCTGCAGGGTAGTGGCCAGGCTGTCGCGCCGGGTGGCGACCTGTTCACGGCTGGGCCGCGACAGCGCCTTCTGCAACGGGTCGATGGGCAACAGCGAGGCGCGGATGCCGGGATCGCCCGCGAAAACGTAAAACTGCGCTTCAAACCGGGTGCGGCCATCGACGACCGGCGTCTGATCGAGACTCACCGTCGCGGTGAAGCGATCGTATCCGGGCGGGATGGGGTATGCGATCGTTGAACGGGTGTGCGTTTCGATCCGCCCCGGCTTGATCGCGGGCGCGGCGCCGTCGGCAGTGGTGGCGCGCGTGTAGTTCAGCGCGGTCAGCGGCAGCGTTCCTGCGGGGCCGCTCAGCGTGGCGTCGATCCAGGCCGCTTTCGCGGGCAGGCGGCCGTCGAGATTGTCGGTTCCCGCCAGTTGAATCCACGCCGCGTTCGAGACGTCCGCCTCCACTGTGGCCGTTCCGCTCGCCAGACGTCCGCTGGAGTAGCGCACCATCTTGTGGGTGAACGACTCCGGCGCCTGTCCGCCCTGTCCACGTCCATCGCGCTGGAAGAAGAAATCGGGCGGCGGCGGTTCGATCCCTGATATCTCCGCGATCGAGTCGACGAACTGTTCCGCTGACATGCGTCTCACCAGCGGTCCGGTAAAGACGTATTGCCGGTCGCTGGAGCGATCGACGGCGGGACGCCGGTACGCGCGCGAGGTGACGATCCACTTGATTGTTCTCTTGAGGTCGTAGTCATGATCGGCGAGGTCGGAGGCCAGCCAGTCGAGCGCGTCGGGGCTCCAGGGGCGGGCGTCCATATCGTCGATCGGTTCGACCAGGCCGTGACCGAAAAACCGATCCCACAGCCGGTTGACGATGGTGCGGGAGAAGCGGCCGTTCTCTTTTGAGACGAGCAGTTCAGCGAGTTGGCGGCGGCGGTCTTTAACCGGCGCGTTTGCGTCGATGCTCCCCAGTTCGGAGTAGAGAAACTTCACTTCCGCCATGCGCCCGGTGGGCGAGTCGCACCGAACGATCTCAAGCGGCTTCTCTGAAAAAATCGCCGCCATGCCGTAAGAATCCTTCAGCTTCCAGTGATTGATGAAGCTGTCGTGACACGAGGCGCATTTGAGGTTGATGCCCAGAAACGATTGAGAGATGTTTTGCGCGGCCTGCATCTCCGGCGTCTGGCTGGCGTTGACCGCGCCGCGCCAGACGATGCCCTTGATGAAGCCTTCTGAACCGGTGACCGGATCGATCAGTTCAGAGACCATGTGATCGTAAGGTTTGTTTTCAACCAGCGACTGGCGCAGCCAATGGGTGATCTGGCGGCGGCCGTCGTCGATAAATCCCGTCCCGCGATATTCATTGCGCAGCAGGTCGTTCCAGAAGGCCAGCCAGTGATCGGCGTAGGCTTCGTTTCGATCGAGCAACTGGCCGGCCAGCGCTTCGACTTTGTCAGGGGCGTCGCTGGCGATGAATGCGCGCGTCTCATCGGGCGGCGGCAACAGACCCACCACATCCAGATACATGCGGCGGATTAACAGGCGGTCATCGACGGCGGCGCCTGAATCGACGCCGTGTTCTTCGTAATAGGGCTGTAACAGACGATCGATCGGATTGACGATGGCTGTGTCGCTTGCGGCGGGCAATTCGGGACGTCGCGGCGCCAGTTGAGGCATCCATTCTTCCTGTGCGGAATCATCATCCCACACCAGCCCCTGATCGATCCACGCGCGCAAAACGCCGACTTCCTCCGGCGTCAGGCGCGTTCCTGAGAGCGGCATCGCCAATTCGGGATCGGTCCCCGCCACGAGGTGGATCAGCCGGCTGTTTTCGCTGTCGCCTGGTTTGACCACGGCTCCCTTCGCGCCGCCTTTGAGAACCGCCTCGCGCGAGGTCAGCAACAGATCGCCCATCTGCAGTTTGGCGTTATGGCATTGCACGCAGCTGCGTTGAAGGATCGGCTTGACGTCTTTGAGATACGAAACCGTCTCGCTGGAGGGGGGCGGCAGGCTCGGCGCGGCGTCTTCAGCCGCATGCCCGATCAGCGTCAGCGTGAAAATCAGCGTACAAATAGAGATAGAAACAACAGGTCCCCGAATTCGAATCATTGTGTCAATCCAGTAATCGACATAGTTTATAAACAATCATAACTTAAAAGAGTATTATGAGCGAGAGGCGATTTGAAGGCGTATCGAACGCCGTCATGCGCCGCCGCCGCCCGGTTGTGGATCATCCATTGGGGTTGATCGGGGGGGGCGATGCGTATAGACAGTTCAGGGCCCCTCGCGGCTCATCACTTCAACCGAATGTCCAATAAGAAATGAACCTGCAAAAGAAAATTCTGTTGACTATCGCCATCGCCGCCGCGTTGTATCTCGGCGCCAGCGTCTGGGTGGGGTGGGAGCGCATTCTCGACGCGTTTTCGCGCTTTCACTGGATCTACCTGCCGCTCTGCCTGTCGCTCGCCTTCGGCAACTACCTGATCCGCTTCACCAAGTGGCACTATTATCTCTCTATTCTTGAGATTCCGGTCTCGCGTTTGGTTTCGTTTCAGATTTTTCTGTCGGGCATGGTGATGTCGGCCACTCCGGGCAAGTTTGGCGAGGTTTTCAAGTCATACCTGGTCAAAAGCGTTAACGGCGATCCCATCAGCAAGACGGCGCCGATCGTACTCGCCGAGCGCCTGACCGATTTCATCGCTTTTCTGCTGATGGCGCTGCTGGGCGTTACGCTGTTGCCCAACGGCGCGCTGGTGTTCGGCGGGTCGGTGGCGGTGGTCGCGGCGATTCTGGTACTGGTGAGTTGGCGATCTTTCATCGAGCGCCTTATCGTCTGGATTGAAACGTTCCCCAAAATCGGTCATCACGCGGAGAAACTGCTGATCGCCTATGAAAGCGCGTATAAGCTGATCGCGCCAAAGCCGCTGCTCTGGGCGACGCTCATCAGCCTGGGGTCATGGTTTCTTGAGTGCCTGGCGTTTTATTTTGTGATGCGTGGATTCGGCAACCCCGTCCCGCTCTTTTCCGCGACGTTTATCTACGCCTTCGCCACCATTCTCGGCGCGCTGTTGATGACGCCGGGGGGCATCGGGCCCACCGAGGGCGCCATCGGCGGATTGTTGATTCTGCTGCTGGAGGTCCCGCGCGGCGTGGCGCTGTCGGCCACGTTTCTGATCCGGGTCTGCACGTTGTGGTTCGCGGTGGCGGTGGGGCTGGTGACGCTGACCGCCTGTTCGCACCGCTTCGCCCCGGCGGTCGAGGCGATCGAGCATCCCGCCGAAACGCCCGGGATGAATAACGCGGGCTGACCTCTCCCACTTGGCTGGCGCGGCATATTTTCTGATAATAGGCTGATTCGCCTATAACGCTCCTGACTCTTCCGGACCGCGCGGGTCTTTCCCGTCTCCCGCCGCTCCGCGCTTCAGCCGTGAAAGCGAATACCAAGCAACGCCAAAGGAGTACGCCATGCAAAGGAGAACGTTTATGAAGACCGCCAGCGCAGCCGCCATCGCCGCCGGCGCCATCGGACAGACCGCGTCCGCCGCGCCGTTCAAGGAAGAGTTCAAGATATCCGTCGCCACCTGGTCGTTTCACAAAATGACCTTCGCGGGCGAAGTGACCCAGCTCGATCACCCCCGTCTCGCCGTCGAAGCGGGCGGTCAGGGCGTCGAACTGGTCAACCAGTTCTTTCCTTCTCCCACCGACTCGTACTGCAAAGAGCTCTCCAAGCGCGCCGCCGACGTGGGCATCCCCATTCTGCTGATCATGTGCGACTCTGAAGGCGACATGTCGAACCCCGATTTCAAGGTTCGCCGCCAGGCGGTGATCAACCATCGCAAGTGGGCCGACATCGCCGCCGTACTGGGCTGCCATTCCATCCGCTGCAACTCGGGCGGCGAGAACGTTTCGCCCGAAGAAGACATGAAGGCTTCGGCGGCGAGCTTTTATGAACTCAGCCAGTACGCCCGCCAGTACGGCCTGAACGTGATTGTTGAAAACCACTGGAGCCGCACCGCCGATCCCAAATGGCTGGTTGGCCTGGTCGAGATGGTGGGCGAGGATAACTTCGGCACGTTGCCCGACTTCGGCAACTTCCCCAAAGAGGTCGACAAGTACGAGGCGGTCAAGATGCTGATGCCCTTCGCCCGCGCGGTCAGCGCCAAGTGTTACGACTTCGGCCCCGACGGCAACGAAACCACCATCGATTACGAGAAGATGCTGCGCATCGTCTTCGACGCGGGCTATCACAAGTACATCGGCGTCGAGTTTGAGGGGAACCGCATGAGCGAGAAGGACGGCACGAAGGCCTGCGTCGACCTGCTCAAGCGGTATCAGAAATAAACGGAAACCAATCAGCGTCAAAACGAGAACGGGGCCGGAAAAATCCGGCCCCGTTTTACGTTCAGGTGATTGCTGAAACGATTTAGAAATTATTCTCCGGTGCGGAAGGGGGAGGCGGGCAGGCCGGCGCGGTTGTACAGATTGGCCTCGTCCGGGTTGTCTTTCCACGCGTAGCGCGCGTTGACCGGATCGGAGACCTCGGGGCTGCTCACCACGACCTTACCGTCTTTGATCTCGGCGTTGGCGGGATGATACGCGCCGTCGGAGCCCGCGATCTCAAAGCCGCGCAGCACGCCGTCTCCGCCGCCGTTGCGCGAGGCGCGCCGCACGTAGGCCTCATCCATGCGCGGACCCGCCACCAGGCCGCTCTCGGCGTGGTCGAAGCTGAGCACGATCGACGAACCGTCTTTGCTCATCGACTTGTACATCGGGCCGGAGTATTCCAGATCGTAGCCGTAATCCTGCGCCAGCGCGTTCAACGCCAGACGGCGTCCGACTTCCTGCTTGTTGCGGGGATGGATGTCATAGGGGTCGCCGATGTCGATGATGACCGCCATGCCGGTGTGGGGCAGCGACAGCGTCATCGTCTGCGCCTCGCGCAGCTCGGGCCATTTGCCGTTCGCGTTGAAATTGGCCAGTTGTACGAAATAGAAGGGGAAATCGCCCTGATCCCAGTTGGCGCGCCACGATTTGATCATCTCGGGGAACAGGGTGCGGTATTCAATGGCGCGGTCGGCGTTCGATTCGCCCTGATACCAGATGGCGCCCCGGAAAGCGCAGGGAATCAGCGGGGCGATCATGGCGTTATACAGGCTGGTGGGCCGCCACGGATTGCGGCGGTAGTCGCCGGGGACGCCGGGCGCTTCAGGAACCACTTCGCCGTGGGCTTCGGCTGCCTTGGCGCGCTCGACCCAGTCGGCGAATTTTTTCTGGAAGTCGGCGTAGGTCTGGTCGACTTTGGCCAGCTGTTCACGCTCGTTGGCGGTGTAATGTTCGAGTTCAGGATTGCCGCTCAAAAATTCTTCACTGGTCCATGACTCGGCCGGTGTGCCGCCCCACGAGGTGTGGATCAGCCCGATCGGTACGTTCAGGCGTTCGTTCAGCTCGCGGCCGAAGAAATACGCCACCGCTGAAAAGTTGGGGATGGTATCCGGCGAGCACACGTCCCACGACGCGTTGACGTTGTCCTGCGGAGCGCCGGCTGCGACGCGCGGCACGTAAAACAGGCGGATGTTGGGATACCAGGCGTGCGCGACTTCATACTCAGCGTTGTTGACGTCGCCTACGCGCCACTGCATGTTTGACTGGCCGCTGCAGACCCACACTTCGCCGATCATGATGTTTTTCAGCGTGATTTCGTTATTTCCGGCGACTTTCAGTTCGTAAGGGCCGCCCTCTTTCATCGACTTCAGCTTGACCATCCACTTGCCGTCCTGATCGGCCTTGGTTGACGCCTTCTGCCTGTCGATCTGAACGGTGATCTTTTCACCGGGATCGGCCCATCCCCAGACGGGAATCGCCTCGCCCCGCTGCAATACGGCGTTGTCGTTGAACAGGGCGTTCAATTTGACGTTCGCCCACGTCGCGGGCGTGGCCAGAGCCGCCGCAAGGCAACCCGCCAGAGCCATTCGGAACCAGAATTTTTTCATCATTCGCCTCCCATAAGTTCGGTTGTTGCCGCTTGTACTGTATACCACAAAGGTAGGGGTTTTGTTTAGAAGCGCGAGCGGGTGTTTCGATTCGCTCCTAGCGGGAGCCGCCCGGAGTGTTTTACAATCATGAATCGATTTCATTCGCATCCGGGAGGACTACTCATGAAAAAAGTGCTTTTGCTTTTAACGATCGGCCTGCTGTCGTTCGGCGCGTATTCCGCTCAAAGCGAGCCGGTTCACATTCTGCTCATCACCGGCGGACACGAGTTTGAAGAGCCCCAGTTTTACGCCATGTTCGATTCGTTCGAGGGCGTGACCTATGACAAGGCCGTCCAGCCCGCCGCCAACGAGATGTTCGCCGATGGCTCGGTGATGAAGTACGACGCGGTGGTGTTGTATGATATGTGGAAACAGATCACGCCGGAGCAGAAGGCGGGGTATCTCAGCTTTCTGAACGCGGGTAAGGGATTGCTGGCGCTGCATCACAACATCGCGGCGTATCCCGATTGGCCAGAATATACCGGCATTATCGGTGGAATTTACTGCGAAAAGCCGATGGAACGTGACGGCAAACAGATCCCCGCCGCTACGTACCTGCACGACGTCGACCTCAAGATGACCATCGCCGACAAGTCGCATCCCATCACCGAAGGCGTCGGCGATTTCGAGATTCACGACGAAACCTACAAGGGGCTTTACGTCGTCCCCGACGCGCACGTGCTGGTCACGACCGATCACCCCACCAGCTCACGCGAGATCGCCTGGACGGTCGATCGCTACCTCGGACGCACGGCTTATATCCAGATGGGGCACGACCATCAGGCGTATGAAAATCCCAATTACCGCCGGCTGGTGTCCAACGCGATTCATTGGGTCGCCGCCCAGGACGGCTGGACCAGCCTGTTCGATGGAAAGTCGCTCGACGGCTGGAAGCAGATCAACGGTACGGCGAAGTACGAAGTCGACGACGGAACCATCCTCGGCTGGACCTCGGAAGGCAGCCCCAACTCGTTTCTCTGCACCACCCGCGATTACGGCGACTTCATTCTCGACTTCGACGTGAAGGTCGATCCGCGCCTTAATTCCGGCGTGCAGATTCGCAGCGAGAGCAGCGCCGATTATCAGAACCACCGCGTACATGGCTACCAGGTCGAGATCGCGGCGGGCGGCTTTTCGGGTTACATCTACGACGAGGCGCGCCGCGCGAAGTTTCTGAATGAAAACACCGACCGCGAAAAGGCGGAAAGCGCGTTCAACGGCGACGACTGGAACCACTACCGCATCGTCTGCAAGGGCGATTCGATCCGCACCTGGATCAACGGAAAGCCCATCGAAGACCTGAAAGACGGCATGACCGCCAGCGGTTTCATCGGCCTGCAGGTTCACGCCTTCAACGGCGACAAGCCCGCCTGGGTCCGCTGGAAAAACATCCGTATTAAGGAATTGTGATTGGAATTAGAAGGTAAAAACGTTTTGGTATTGCATGATCTCCGGGGCGGGTTTCAAACCCGCCCCTACTTGTTTTCACGCCCCCTGGCCTCGGCGGCTAGTTCGGCGAGGAGGTGGAGCGCGTCCATGGGGGAGAGCGAGTTGACGTCGAGGTCGGCGAGCCTGGCGCGCAGCGGCTCATCCATCATTGAAAACAGCGATATCTGAAACTCGTCCGAGGCTTCTTTCTCCTGCGATTGAAACGCGAGGTGTTCGCCGCGTTCAAGCCGCTTGAGAATCTTGCGCGCGCGGTCGGTGACGCGTTTGGGCACCCCCGCCAGATCGGCGACGTGGATGCCGTAAGAGTGATCGGTGTAGCCCCGCCCAATGCGGTATAAAAACTCGACCCGCCCGTCTTTTTCACTCACCTGCACGTGATAGTTCACCACCCGGCGCAGCAGGTCTTCCAGCGCGGAGAGTTCGTGGTAATGCGTGGCGAACAGCGTCTTGACGCCCTTGCCGCGCAGACCGTGCAGGTATTCGACGATCGCCCACGCCAGCGAGACGCCGTCGAAGGTGCTGGTACCTCGACCGATCTCGTCGAGAATGACCAGACTGCGCGGCGTGGCGTGAAGCAGGATGTGGGCCGCCTCGCTCATCTCGACCATGAAGGTCGAGCGTCCCCGCGCCAGGTCGTCCGACGCGCCCACCCGGCTGAAGAGCCGGTCGATCACGCCCACCCGCGCCGACGCGGCGGGCACGAACGACCCCATCTGCGCCATCAACACGATCAGAGCCGTCTGGCGGATGTAGGTCGACTTGCCCGCCATGTTGGGGCCGGTGATGATGAAGAGTTGCTCGTTTTCGCCGTCGAGACGGCAGTCGTTGGGTACGAATCGGCTGACCACCGCCGCCAGTTCAAGCACCGGGTGGCGGCCCTCCTCGATTTCGATCGCGCCGCCGTCATCCACCGTGGGGCGGCAATAGCCGTTGCGCGAAGCGGCTTCGGCGAGGCTCTGCTGCGCGTCGAGCCGCGCGATCGCCCGCGCCGCCGACTTAAGCCGCAGCGTGTAGCCGCGCACCGCCTCCAGCAGCCGCTGCAACAACTGATATTCCAGTTCGGAGATGCGGTCTTCGGCGTGCAGCACCTTCGCCTCGAATTCTTTCAGCTCGGGCGTGATATAGCGCTCGGCGTTGGCGAGGGTTTGCTTGCGGATATACGACTCGGGCGCTTTGTCCTTATGGATGTTGGTGATTTCGATGTAATACCCGAAGACTCTGTTGTACGCCACTTTGAGCGACGGGATGCCGGTGCGCTGGCGTTCTTCCTCCTGCAGGCGGGCGATGTAACCCCGCCCATCGCGGCGGATGGCGCGCAGTTCATCCAGCTCGGCGTCGTAACCGTCGCGGATCATGCCGCCGTCGCGCACCGACAGCGGCGGTTCGTCCTGCAGCGCGGCGGCCAGCAGTTCCCGAACCTCCACGATGGGATCGATAATTTCGCCGTTCGGCGGAACGGCGGCGGGCGCGTCGCCGCCGTCTTCGTATTGCAGCGCGCGGCGCACCGCTTCCTGTTGCGGGATCGCTTCCAGCATGCGGTTCAGTTCGGGAACCTGTTCGAGCGACGACCGCAGGGCGGCGAGATCGCGCCCGTTGGCGTTACCGAATGTGACGCGGCCCAGCAGGCGTTCGAGATCGTAGACCGAGCGCAACGATTCGCGCAGCGATTCGCGCAGATTGGGGTCGTTCACCAGCGCGGCGGCTATTTCCTGCCGCAGTTGAATCCGCGCCGGGCTGAGCAGCGGGCGTTGAATCCACTGCCGCAACAGGCGGCCGCCCATCGAGGTGATGGTGCGGTCGAGCACGCCCAGCAGTGAATGTTTTTTTCCGCCCTCGCCCGCGCCGGTCAGCAGTTCGAGGTTTCTCTCGGTGTTTTTGTCGATGATGAGATACTGCCCGCGCCGGTACAGCTCGAGATGGCGCACGTAATCGAGGGTCTCTTTCTGATTTTCGCCGAGATAGTGCAGAATGGCGGCGGCGGCGCTGACGGCGAGGTCCTGTTCGGCGCCGGCCGCTTTCACGCCGGATTGAATGGAGACGTCGACGTCGAATTGCGAAAAGCGCTCCGGCGAAAACGCCGATCCCGGCGCGGCGGTGCAGAGACAGTCGCACGCTCCGCGCAGTTGCTTGCGCAGTTCGGCGTCGTTCATCGAATCGGCGTCGAGCAGCAGTTCGCTCGGGCTGACGGTGGCGAGTTCGGCGAGAATCGCCCGCCAGCCTTCCGGCCCGGTCTCCCACGAGGCGCGAAACTCGCCGGTGGTGACGTCGACGCTGGCCAGCCCCCAGCCCTGCATACCGCCGTCGAACAGCGCGGCGAGGTAATTGTTCTCTTTGCCGTCGATCACGTCCGAATCGATGATCGCGCCGGGCGAAATGGTGCGGACCAGCTCGCGGCGGATCAACTTCTTGCCCTTCTGCGGTACCTCCATCTGTTCACAGACGGCGACGCGGAAGCCCTGGCGTGTCAGTTTGTAGATGTAACTCTGCGCGGCGTGATAGGGGATGCCGGCCAGCGGAACGGTCTGGTTATTGCCGCCGCCGCGTTTGGTGAGGGCGATGTCGAGAACCTCCGACGCGCGCACCGCGTCGTCGAAGAACATTTCGTAAAAATCGCCGCAGCGGAAGAGAAGAACGGCGTCTCCGCACCGTTCCTTCATTTCCAGATACTGCTGCATCATCGGCGAAAATTCTTCGCGGGACGATTGAGGTGAATCGGGTTTCGGCATGAGTTCGAATTCAGCGGCGCCGAACTTCGGGCGCCGGAGATATGGCTCCAGATCACGTGTGAGTATGGTGTATCATAATGCGTTGTTCGGCAAGCGTGAACCAAGGCGGCGGGAGGGAATCATGCGTGTATTCATCGGCGTCGGAGCGTTGCTTCTTGCGATCGTATTGCTGGCAGCGACGGTTTTCTCTCCGATTCAGGATCCAATACAGCTCGCGAAGCGCTATGGGAACGAAGGCTCGGAAGCGATGGCGGCGGGAGATTACGAGCGGGCGGAAAACCTGCTTTCCACTGCCTATAAGTTGAACCCGCATTTTATCGAAGCGCATGTGGGGCAAGGGCTGGCTCTCGATGCGATGGGGCGTCATGAAGAAGCGGACCGTTGTTTTCGCGACGCGTTGGTTGAGTATGAAAAACGCCAGCAATTGAAGCCGGATGATTTCGATTTATACGTGCAAAGCTCGTTTTTACATCTCTTGCTGGATGAAATGCCGGCGATGGAAGCCGACCTGAAAACCGCCGTGGACAAAGGTTTGGAGCAGAGAATCGCGGATTCGATCATCGAGAACGCCACCAACCAGCGGCAATCCTACCGAGATCGGCCCGCCGCGCCGTAACCGTCAGTCATTCGTCTTGCGCCGCTCCAGCGCGAGTTCGATGCGCCGGTCGGGAATGAGCCACATCAGCGCCACGCCAACGTAGATGGCGTCGGCGATCCATTCCGCGTAAAACGCCGAGCCGATCGCGATCAGATAGAGCAGGATCGAGCCTTTCCCCTTCCAGTCTCCGCCCAGCGCATCTTTCAGAATCGAATCCTCGCCCTGCGAGGCGATGATCGTCCATTGCAGAATCGAGTAGGCGTTCGCGGCCATGAACAGAACCACGCCGTACATCGCGGTGGGCGTCGCGGAAAAATGGTTTCGCCCCATCCACCCCGTCACGAAGGGAATCAGCGAGAGCCAGAAGAGCAGGTGGAGGTTGGCCCACAGCACCCCGCCGCTGACGCGCCGGGTGGTGTGCAGCATGTGATGGTGGTTGTTCCAGTAGATCGCGAGATAGACGAAACTTAATACGTAACTCAAAAACACCGGCGCGACCGGAGCCAGCGCGGCCAGCCCATCGCCTTGCGGAGGCTTCATCTCCAATACCATGATGGTGATCAGAATCGCGATCACCCCGTCGCTGAAGGCTTCCAGCCGATTGGTTCCCATCCAGTGATTTTCCGCTCGTTTTGTTACGATTTCACCATGACGCCGTGATTCGAGGTATAAAAATCGCCGTTCGAGATCAGGCCGTTCGTCGCCGTGTAGAGCCGGGGCGAAACCTGATCGACCGGCAACGCCCAGGCCTGTTGATCGGTCTGGTCGGGGCCGATGCTGGTCATGGTATAGATCGTGTTGCTGGGTTTCCACGCGGGGCGGGGAATCTGCTGGCCCTGAAGCGGGCCCGCGTATTGAAAAACGGGAATCGCCTTGTTGGTCGCGGTCTGATAGGCGCTTTGTCCCGTCGGGTTGAGATAAAACACATCCAACGGAACCGACGACATGTACGAGACCGGCGTGGTGAGTTTGGAATAGGTCAACATCTCGTTGCCTGGGCTGCTGACGCCCGGAACCTGCCCGCTGTCATAGTCGGGGATGTACGAATTGTTGTCGAGCGCGTACATCTCCATTGCGGTGTGGATCGATTTCATGTCCGATACGCAGCGCGCGACCTTGGCGCGCATCTGTGCGTTGAGAAAATTCGGTACGGCGATGGCCGCCAGTATCCCGATAATCGCCACCACGATCAGCAACTCAATCAGCGTGAATCCTCGTTTCATCGTTTTCGCATCTCTCATTTCGCTATGCAGTGCAAGACACAAGTAGAAACGAGAAAAGGTTATCAGATTGGTCGAGTTTACGCCAGTTTATTTTTGATGAAAAAAAAGAGCCCGCTCAGTTCGAGCGGGCTCTTCTGTGACTCTGAATGAAATGTCTTACTGAGCCGCAACCTGGAAGTTATCCATGTAGAACCAGTTTTTCAGTTTGCTCTTCGATTTGAAGCGCACGATCATCATCAGGGTGCAGTCGGTTTCGCCTTCGCCCAGGGTGATGGTGGCTTCGAGCGGATGGAAGTTGTCATCGCCGAAGGTGCTTGAATCGAGATACTTGGTGGTTTCAACCGGGCGTTTGGGATAATCTTCCATCGCCGCGATCGCTTTGCGGTCGGTCTGATCGCCGGCTTTCACATCGTACTGAATGTAGTTGCCATCGTCCGGGGAGTTGATGTCAAAGCGGTAGTCGAGAGAAATCTTGTAGGTCTTGCCCGCTTCGAGGCCGGTGACGTGTTTGGCGATATACAGGTCGCGAACCAGCCCGTCGCCCGATTTGGCGTTAGCTTTCAGGCTGGCTTCGCCTTCGGTTTTGGCGTCTTTGTCGGTGCGCAGGTCGAATTCTTTCATTGAGCCGACCCAGATCGCCTTGTCCGTGGTGAAATCGTCCCAGCTATCGGTGGTGAAAGCGAGCGCGCCGCCTTCAGCGGGAGCGGCTTCTTTCGCCGTTTCGCCGGCTGTTTCAGCGGGCTGTTCGGCGGGTTGTTCCGCCGGTTGTTCGGCGGGAGCCTTCGCGGTCTCTTCGCTGGCGGTCTGCGAAGTGGTGGCCGGTTCCTGCTTCGAGCAGCCCGTCACGAAGACGACGCCGCAAACCAGCAGCAGAGTGACGATCGTCCAGATACCCTTTTTCATGATTTCGTCCTTCCCGTTCTAAAGATTTTTGTTAGAAACTATCGTACAGGGGAGCGCCGCGGCTGAATCAGCCGCAACACGATAATCTTCTCAGGTTTTTGAGATATCTCAAGGTGAATGAAACAGAGTCAATGCGATCCGCGGCGAAGCCATGAGAAGGGATATAACCGTATAATTACGTATTTCCCGCCGCCGCTTTCAGTTGCGTCATAGTGAACAGCGGGCGCAGTTCCAGATGATCCTTCACCAGGTTTTCTCGTCCTCCCGCTTCGCGGTCGATTACGCACAACACAACGTCGACGATCGCGCCCCGGTCGCGCAGTTCTTTCGCCGAAAGCAGAATCTGTCCACCTGAAGTAACCACGTCTTCAATGATGACCAGCCGTTTTCCATCAATGTCGCCGCCTTCCGCAAGTTTGCACGTTCCGTATTGCTTGGCTTCCTTTCGGACGAACACGCAGGGCGTCCCCGTGATCTGCGACAGCATGACGGCGATGGGGATGCCGCCCATCTCGAGTCCAGCGAGCGCATCGGCGCCTTTGGGGATCATCGGCGCCATCGCCTGACCGATCTCTTGAAGCAAAGCGGGCTCGGCTTCAAACAGGTATTTATCGAAGTACTCGTTACTGACCGCGCCTGAGCGCAGCCGGAAGGTTCCTTTGATGTTGGAAACGTCGTGAATTTTGGCGGCGAGAACGTCGTTCATCGTCATTCTTCCTTTGTCGGGTGTTTCGAGAGGGTTGAATCCCGGGCCACTATACCGGCGCGCCGCATCTGATTCAAATGGCCCGGCCGCGCCGCCCAGGCTTGGTTTTGCGGCCGCCTGAGCGGGAGCTGTTTTGTTTGCAAGAGGTTAGAACCCGCGCACTTATGAAAATACGCCCGAATCAGCCCGGAACCTTTCGCTTTGGGGTGAAACAACTAAAATTGATATATCCATTCATCTTGTGAAAATTGCTTCTCCGCCAATTCATCGATTCGAGATAAGGGAACCGTTTCCAGCGGCTCGCGGGCGTTCCATTCCTCCATCATTCGCTTTTTAATACGGGGGGCTGGAACCGGCAAATTGACGATGAAATCCCGATGCGGCCGATGGTTACGATACGCCGGTTGATCCGAGGGCATGGGCAGCAGCGTTTCCACGATCGGTAGTGCGAAATTCAGCAGCAAGGTCCCGTGAAACAAGACGAAGCGCCGTTTTCGCCGTTGCGAATTGCCTGAAAACTTCAGGCCGCCGGCAGTCAGGTCCGATACGCCCGAACGTTGCAGCCGGGCGCCGGTGAGGTCTCTCAGCGCGTTGAGGTTGCGTTCAAGGACGTATTCATACGTCCGGTCGATTTTCGCCAGAGGGCCATCGTCATCCATCGGAAGAACGAGCGCGTAATTCAGACAACCCGGCCCATTGACGATGGCGCCGCCGCCGCTGGATCGGCGCGCGACGGGTACGCCAAGCCGCTGGCACGCTTCCAGATCGGCCTCGGTTTTGATTTTGTTCGAGCGGCCGATCACCACGACGGGAGTCTCTGGCTCCCAGAAACGCAACACCGGCTCGCCGGCGCCGGATTCGCACTCCAGTAACAGCGCTTCATCACAGGCGATGTTATGATAAGGAGAAGCGAAAGTCAGATCGAGAACTTTCATCAGGTACCTGGAATCAGTTAGATTGGATTCGCCTGGTCACCAAGGAACAGACTGAGAGGGAGTTTAACGTGACTTTTGAAAATCCGAATATATCGCAAACCGGTCAAGACGTTTCTCCCGATGAGCGCGCTTGGAAAAACGCTTCCGATCAGCGCGGCTATTTTGACGCGCTGGAGACCATCTACCAGCACGCCCTCCAGCAGGAAGAGCCCCCGCGCCCATCGTTTTTGTTCAACAATCTCGCCGCGCGCCTGAGATCGGCCGGCGTTCAGATCCCCGCGCCCACCAGTTCGCCCTATCTGAACACGATTCCCGCGTCGAAAGAGCCGGCTTATCCCGGCGACCGTGAAATCGAACGCCGCATCAAGAGTTTCGTCCGCTGGAACGCGATGGCGATGGTGGTTCAGGCCAACCGTTTGCAAAGCGGCATCGGCGGTCATATCTCAACCTATGCTTCGCTGGCGACGCTGTATGAGGTCGGCTTTAACCACTTTTTCCACGCGGGCTCCAAAGACCGCATGGCCGACCTGATCTATTTTCAGGGGCACGCCTCACCCGGCGTGTATTCACGCGCTTATCTTGAATACCGCCTCGACGCGCAGCATCTTCACAATTTCCGTCAGGAACTGGCGGAGGGCGGCGGACTGTCATCGTATCCCCACCCTTACCTGATGCCCGACTTCTGGCAGTATCCCACTGTTTCGATGGGGCTCGGGCCGATCACCTCGATCTACCTGGCGCGTTTCATGCGCTATATGAAAAACCGAGGCCTGTTGCAGAAAGAAGAATCGAAGGTCTGGTGTTTCGTCGGCGACGGAGAGTCGGACGAGCCGGAAACGCTCGGTTCGCTCACCCTGCCGCCGCGCGAGGGGCTCGACAACCTGATCTGGGTGGTTAACTGCAACCTCCAGCGTCTGGACGGCCCGGTTCGCGGTAACGGCAAGATCATTCAGGAACTCGAATCGCTCTTCCGCGGCGCGGGCTGGAACGTGATCAAGGTCATCTGGGGGTCCAACTGGGACCCGCTTCTGCAAGCCGATCACGACGGCCTGCTGGCCAAACGCATGGAAGAAGTCGTCGACGGTGAAATGCAGAAATATTCCGTCGAGCCGGGCAGCTACGCCCGCAAGCACTTCTTTGGCAAATACCCCGAGTTGTACGATCGCGTCAATCACCTCACCGACGATCAGATCACCAAATTGATGCGCGGAGGTCACGACCCGGTGAAAGTGTACGCCGCGATGAAGGCGGCGGTCGAACACAAGGGCCATCCGACTGTGATTCTCGCTCATACCATCAAGGGGTATGGCCTGGGCGAAGCCGGCGAAGGCCGCAACATCACCCACCAGCAGAAAAAACTGAACGAGAAAGAGCTGCGCGAATTCCGCGCCCGTTTCAACATCCCCATTAACGACGAAGAAGTCGTCAACGCGCCGTTTTACCGTCCGGGCAAAAACGACCCCGAATACAAATACCTGAAAGAACGCCGTGAATCGCTGGGCGGTTATCTTCCCAAGCGCGAGGTGAAGGTCGAGCCGCTGCCCGCGCCTGAGAAAAACCTCTTCGAAGAGTTCTACAAGGGCAATCCCAATCAGGAAGCCTCGACGACGATGGTGTTCGTCCGCATTCTGACCAAACTGCTGATGGATAAAACCATCGGCAAACACATCGTGCCCATCATCCCCGACGAAGCGCGTACTTTCGGGATGGACGCCCTGTTCCGTCAGATCGGCATCTATGCGTCGAAGGGGCAGTTGTACGAGCCGGTCGACCGGGAAAGCCTGCTGTTTTACCGTGAACAGCAGGACGGTCAGATTCTCGAAGAGGGAATCACCGAAGCCGGCGCCATGTCGTCGTTCATCGCCGCCGCCACCGCATACACCGCGATGGGCGTGCCGATGATTCCGTTCTACGTTTATTACTCGATGTTCGGCCCGCAACGCGTCGGCGATCTGTTCTGGATGGCGGGCGACATCCGCGCGCGCGGCTTTCTGCTCGGCGCCACCGCCGGCCGTACCACGCTCAACGGCGAAGGTCTGCAACACCAGGACGGCCACAGCCATCTGGCGGCTTCGACCATCCCCACGCTGATGGCGTATGATCCCGCGTTCGCTTATGAGTTGGCCATCATCATTCGCGACGGCCTCAAGCGGATGTATCAGGATGGCGAGGATGTTTTCTATTACCTGACGCTCTACAACGAAAATTACGCGCACGCCGCCATGCCCGAAGGGGCGGAAGAGGGCATCCTGCGCGGATTGTACAGGTTCAACACCGGCGAAAAAGCCAAACACAAAGCGCACATTCTGAGCAGCGGCACAATCATCAATTCCGCGCTGGCCGCCCAGAAGATCCTCGCCGAAAAATACGACGTTTCGGCGGACGTCTGGAGCGCCACCAGCTTCAAACACCTGCGCAGCGAGGCGCTGAACTGCAAACGCTGGAATATGTTGAATCCGACGAAAAAGCCCAAAAAATCCTACGTCGAAACCATGCTCGGCGGCGAGAAAGGCGCGTTTGTGGCGGTGACCGATTACATGAAAATGGTGCCCGACCAGATTGCGCCGTGGATTCCGGGCGGTTTGATGACGCTGGGGACCGACGGTTTCGGCCGCAGCGATACCCGCCAGCGTCTGCGCCGCTTTTTTGAAATCGACGCCGAGTGTACGGTGATCGCGACGCTGTATCAGCTGGCGGAGCAGGGTGAGATCGACCGCAAGGTCGTCGCCAAGGCGATTAAGGATCTGGACGTCGATCCGGACAAGGTGTTTCCGGAGATACTCTGATTGCTCACCCGGCCTTGAAGTTTCGAATGTAAAACGAGGACGCGACTTTTACCATACGAGAGAGGGTTTCTTATGGATGTCCTGTTACCCCCATTGTCCGAAGGAGCGGATTCCGGCACAGTCGTTTCGATTATGGTGTCGGAAGGCGACCGCATAGAAAAAGATCAGACGATTCTGGAACTGGAAAACGAAAAAGCGATCGCTCCCATTCCGTCAACGGCGGCGGGCGTGATCACCAAGATTCACGTGAGCGAGGGCCAGACCATTTCAGAAGGCTCGAAGCTGATTTCCGTCGATGAAGGCGGAGAAGCGGGCGATTCGAAAAAAGAAACAAAAAAAGAAACGGCAAAAGAGGCCCCGAAAGCTCCGCCCAAACAGGCGCCCAGCTCGCAACAGGCTCCCGCCGCCGCTCCGGCGCCGTCGAAAACCGCGTATGAGGGGCAGACGATTTACGATCCATACCTGGATTACCGGTATGATTCCAAAAGCGGTTTTCCTCCGCCCGCGTCGCCGACGATTCGCAAGGTCGCCAAACTGATCGGGCTCGATCTGGCGCGCGTTCCGGGTTCTGGAAACGGCGGACGCATCACTCTGGAGGATATTCGGAACTACTTCCAGCACATTCTTGAGCTGGCCGAATCGAGCCGCCGTCAGCCCGCGCAGGAGGGATCGGGGGAGAGCGCCCCGGCGCGCAAGCCCGCCGAGTCGATCGACTTTTCGCAATGGGGCGAGGTCAAGCCCGAAAAAATGTCATCGACCCGCAAAACCATCGCGCGCCGCCTGCAGGATTCATGGAACACCGTGCCTCACGTCTATCAGTTCGACGAGGCCGACATCAGCGCGCTGATGGAAATGCGCTCGAATTACAAAGCCGCCTACACCAAAAAAGAGGCGAGCCTGACGTTGACCGCGCTCGCCATCAAAGCCGCGGCCAACGTGCTCACGCAATACCCCGTGTTTAATTCAAGCCTTGACGAAGCCAAAGACGAAATCGTCTATAAGAAGTACGTCCATATCGGCGTCGCGGTCGACACCGAAAACGGACTGGTGGTTCCGGTGATTCGCGACGCGGATAAGAAAAGCGTGCTTGATATCGCGCTCGACTTGCAGGCGCTGGCCGAAAAGGCGCGCGCCCGCAAACTGACCGGAGACGATATGAAGGGTTCGTCGTTCACCATCTCGAATCTGGGCGGCATCGGCGGCACGCATTTCACCCCTATCGTGAATCCGCCCAACACGGCGATTCTCGGCATGGGCCGGGGCGTGGTGAAACCGCACTGGACGGGCAAAAAGTTCGAGCCGCGCACCTTTCTTCCGCTGTGCGTTTCGTATGACCACCGCGTGATCGACGGCGCCGACGGCGCCCGATTCATCAAGGCGATGGTCGAAGCGTTCGAACAGTTCCCCGAATCGGAAATCAAACTAACCCAAGCCAGAAAGAAATAAGGGAAGCGACCTATGAAAGCGATCGAAACGGATATCGTCGTCGTTGGCGCGGGCCCGGGCGGTTACGCCGCCGCCTTTTACGCCGCGGACAAAGGGAAAAAAGTCATCATGGTTGAAAAAGACAAGCGCCTGGGCGGCGTTTGTCTGAACCGGGGCTGCATCCCGTCCAAGGCGTACCTGCACGCCGCCAAACTGATCGAGGAGGCCAAGGAATCGTCGTTTCGCGGCGTGACTTTCGGTCAACCCAAGATCGATCTGGAAAAGATGCGCGCCTGGAAGGAATCGATTCTCGACAAACTGGCGGGCGGAATCGAAAGCATCTCGAAAAACCGCAAGGTCGACGTCATGTACGGCCGCGGTTATTTCGAAGACTCCAAGACCCTGCGCGTCGAAACCAAAGAGGGGCAGAAATTCGTCAAGTTTTCTCAAGCCATCATCGCGGTGGGCTCCGTGCCCGCGCTGCCTTCCGCCTTCGACCTCGGCAACCCGCGCATTATGACCTCCGATCAGGCGCTGGAGGTTGAAGACATCCCCGAAGACCTGCTCATCGTGGGCGGCGGCTACATCGGTATGGAAATGGGCACCGTCTACAAGACGCTGGGCAGCAAGATCGTGGTGGTCGAGGCGCTCGACACCATTCTCAAGGGCGCCGACCCCGACCTGATCCGCTACGTGAAAAATCACGCCGACAAGGTGTTTAAAGAAGTCCGTCTCAACACGAAAGTGTTGAAAATGTCGACCAGCGGCAAGAAGATCAAAGTATCGATGCAGGTCGGCGACGCCGATCCCATTGAAGAGAAATACGACCGGGTGCTGGTTTCCGTCGGCCGCGCGCCCAATTCGCAGGACCTCGGGCTGGAAAACACCCAGGCGGAGATGGACCGCAAGGGCTTTATACAGGTCAACAACCGCCTCCAGACCAAAGACCCCAACATTTACGCCATCGGCGACGTGGTGGGCGGCGCGATGCTGGCGCACAAGGCGTCGCGCGAGGCGCGCATCGCCGTCGACGTGATCTGCGGCGACCCCAACGCGTTTGAAAACGTGATCGTGCCCGCCGTGGTCTTCACCGACCCCGAACTGGCGTGGTGCGGCCTGACCGAGGGCGAAGCCAAGAGCAAAGGCATCACGGTCGAGGTCTCCAAGTTTCCGTGGAGCGCCTCGGGCCGCGCGCTCAGCTTCGACCGCCCAGACGGCATGACCAAGCTGATCGTCGAACCCGACACCGACCGCATCCTCGGCCTCGGCATCGTGGGCGTGGGCGCGGGCGACCTTATCAGCGAGGGCGCCTTCGCCATCGAGATGGGCGCGACCGTGCGCGACATCGCCGAGACGATTCACCCTCACCCCACCCTCTCCGAAACCATCATGGAGGCGGCGGAAAACTTCTACGGCGTCGCTACCCACACTATCGGTAAAAAGCGCGACCACTGACCCGCGCGCTCGTATTCAACTCAAACAAACAAAAGGCCCTCGGTTTCGAGGGCCTTTTTCGTGGTGGCGCCGTGTGAATGAATTACTGCCGCTTGTCGCCGCCTTCGCGCTGGAAGAAGTTTTCGCCGCGATAGATGTCGCCGGCGGAGATCAGTCCATTCGATGAATTGTAGTAGCTCGCCGAAGACCAGCCCGCGGCGGTGTTGACGTTCAGATATTTCAGATCGGGGCCGCAGCTGCCGATCTTCCACTCCGAGTTCCGCCACGCTTTATACCACGGATGATTGTTCGTCCGGTTCGCGCCGGTGTAGCCGTGGAACACGTCGGTGCCGTAATCGTAGGTCAGTGGACCGTTGGGCCCGCCGATGCGGTGTAAGGCGTCGCCCTGCAACACGTCATCCGCCTGAAACACGTCGGGCAGAATGGATGACATATACGCGACCGGCGAGGTCAACAGCGCGTAAGACGCCGTCCAACTATGGCCGGGGAAGTTATCGCGCGGCGCGTGGCCGTTATCCAGCTTGTACATGGCCAGCGCGGTCGCCAGCGAGCGATGGTCCGACTCGACGCGCGCGAGCTTGGCGCGAATCTGCGCGTTGAGAAAGTTGGGCACGGCGATCGCGGCGAGAATTCCGATGATAGCGACGACGATCAGCAGTTCGATTAAGGTGAACCCCATCTTCTTTTGCATTCTCATCTCCCCGGGTCAATCGTAGATAGAAAAATAAGGTATGACTTCATCTTACCGAAGCGCTGAAGGTGAGTCAATTATGCCTGTTAAATGGTTCGATCAACCGGTTATGGATTGTGCGCATGGGCGTTGATGGCCAATGGACCGGGCGTTTTTTGCGGAATTTTTCCGCTTTGGCCGGAGGCGGGTACAATGTCAGCCAAAACTTGAGAAACGAGTGTGTTTTGTGATTGAACTGCGATCGGTATGTAAATCGTATCCACGCGGCGAGACGACGGTCGCCGCGCTGGAAGACGTCTCCCTGTCGGTACGTCCGGGCGAGATGGCCGCGCTGGTCGGCCCCTCCGGCTGTGGAAAATCGACTTGCCTGAATCTGATCGCCGGGGCCGACCGCCCCGAGTCGGGTAAAATCGTGGTTTTCGAACGCGATCTGGCGGCGATGAACGAGCATGAGATCGTACAATACCGCCGCCGCGAGGTGGGCGTGGTGTTTCAGGCGTTTCACCTCATGCCCCATCTGACCGTGCGTGAAAACGTGGCGTTGCCCCAAGCCATCGCGGGAGAGCGCGATCTCGCGTGGGTCGATTCGTTGATTGAAAGCGTCGGGTTGACGCATCGCGCCGGACATTACCCCTCCGAACTTTCCGGCGGTGAGCAACAGCGCACCGCCGTGGCGCGCGCTCTCGCCATGCGCCCCCGGTTGATTGTGGCCGATGAACCCACCGGCAACCTCGATTCGCGGTCCGGCGCGGCGGTGCTCGACCTGCTCAATGATTTACGCCGCGAGGCCGGCGCCACATTGATTCTCGCTACCCACGACCCCGCCATCGCCGGGCGGGCGGATCGTCTTATCGCCATGAAGGACGGCCGGGTGCAGGACGGCGCTCATGATCGTTAACGCTCTGTTCGTGCGGCCCGTTCTGCGCCGTCCGTGGCGTTTTCTGATGACGCTGGTCGGCGTGGCGGTGGGCGTCGCCTCCGTCGTCGCTACCGTGCTCGCCAGCCAGGCGGCGGTGCGTTCCATGAGCGAAGACATCGAGCGTCTGGCGGGACGCGCCCGGCTGGAGATCGTCCGCACCGGCGACCTCGACGAAACTCTGCTGGGCGAGTTGCGGCCCTTCGCGCGCGACGCGGTGCTGGTTCCCGTATTGGAGGAACGCGCGCTGGCGCCGGATCTGAACGACGCCCTGCGCGTGTTCGGCGTCGATTTTTTCGTCGATCGCGATGTGCGCGAATTGGAGTGGAAGGGCGATTTCACCGGGGATGAATCGGCGCTGACCGGCCTGATCAGGGGCGAGGGCGTGCTCGCTCCCGCTTCGCTGCTGCAAGGGCTGGGCGTCAAACCGGGCGGCTCGATCCGGCTTTCTATTCGGGGGCGCGTGGTTGACCTGCCCGTTCTCGCGTCGTTTCAACCCGAAGAATACGCCGATTCGTGGGATCGCGTATTGCTGCTCGATATCGCGTATGCGCAGGAACTGTTCGGACGCGTGGGCCGCGTCGACCGGATCGAAGCCGTTCCGCGCCCGGGCGTGAACGCGGATGAATTGCGCCAGCGGTTGCGCGCCGCGCTGCCAGGCGAATATCGCGTCGAGAGCCCCGCGCAACGCGGCGAAGAATCGGATCGCATGGTTCGAGCTTTGCGTTTTAACCTGACCGCGCTGTCGGGGATCTCATTGCTGGTGGGCGCGGTGCTGGTGGGCGTTACGCTGTATACCTCAGTGGTTCAGCGCCGCTATCTGGTCGCGCTGTTGCGGTCGATGGGCGCGTCGCGCGCCCAGATCGCCGGAGCGGTGTTGATCGAGGCGGCGGCGATCGGGCTGCTGGGCGGCGTCCTGGGGGCGGCGTTGGGGTACGCGGGCGCTTTGGCATCGCTCAAAAGCATTCGCGCCAGTACGGCGGTGGTGCTTCACGACGCGCCCGCGTCGTCTATCGAGTTTCGCTGGAGCGTGGCGGCAGCGGGCGTGTTGCTCGGCTGTCTGGCTTCATTACTGGCGTCCGTGGGGCCGCTGATGGAAGCATTACGGACGCCGCCGTTGCAGGGGCTGCGGCGGGAGAAGCCGGGCTGGATGACGCGTTCCGCTGTGATCCGGTCGTTAGCCGCCATGTTGATTTTCGCCATACTGGCGGCGGCGTTGGCCGCCGCGCCTCCCATCGCAGATCTGCCGTACGCCGCGCTGGGCGCGGGGCTGGCGATTCTGGCGGCGATGATCGCAGCCGCTTCGCCTTTCCTGGACGGCCTCACTCGTCTCGCGCATCTCCTGCGTTTCGGGCCGCACGTGCGCTTCGCTCATCTGGCGATGGCGGGGCTGGCGGCAGGACGGGGACGCGCCGCCTGGGCGGCGGGCGCCATCGGCGTCTCGTCGGCGCTGGCGATCGCGATGGCGGTGATGGTGACCTCGTTTCGTCAAACGGTGGTCGACTGGACCAACCAGGGCCTGCGTTCGGACGTCTGGATCCGCCCCGCCTCCGGAAAGACTGGAATACCAACCGGCCGCCTCGACCCGCAGCTTGTCTCCATCGCGCAACGCCTGTTCGGCGAAGATTGCGTCGATCCATTCCATAGCGACGATGCCTATTACCAAGGCGAAAAAGTCACTCTGTCAGCGGGAGAGTTCCGTATCGTTCAGACGCGGGGAACCGCCCCGTTCCGCGATGGGCGCCCGTCGGCCGAGGTGTTCGCCGAAGCGTTGCGCACGCACGGCGCCGTGGTGAACGAACCGTTCGCGCAACGGTTTCACGTTGAGCGAGGCGATACGATTACGCTGCAAACCCGCGCGGGTGAGGTGACCCGCAAGATTTGCGGCGTTTTTTACGATTACTCCAACCAGCAGGGAACGGTTATTATCGACCGCAACGACTTTCTGACGATGTATCCCAACGACGGTCCGCAAGGCATCGCGCTGTTTCTTCCGCCGGGCGCCAGCCCCGCCGCCGCGCGTGAACGGCTGCGCGCCGAACTGGATGAGCGCTGGGCGGTGGATATCCTGCTCAACCGCGAACTGCGCGAGGAGATTCTTCGCGTATTTGACCGCACCTTCGCCATCACCGCCGCCATGCAGGCGGTCGCCTCCGCTGTGGCCGCGCTGACGGTGGCGATGACGCTCTACACGCTGGTCAGCGAGCGCCGCCGCGATCTCGCCATCCTGAGGGCGCTGGGCGCCAGCCGGGGGCAGATCGCGCGAACGATTCTGTGGAAGGCGGGGCTTTTGGGTGCGCTGGGCGCGGGGCTGGGGCTGATCGCGGGAGCATTGCTGGGCGTGATTCTGGTGAAGATCGTCAACCTGCAGGCGTTTCACTGGTCATTAAGGCTGATCTGGCCGCTCTCTGATTTCGTCCGCCTGACGGCGTTCGTATTGGCGGCGTGCCTGATCGCCGGCGCCGCGCCCGCGTGGAGCGTGATCCAGTCGAATCAGGCGATGATGTTGAGAGACGATGAATAGACGATTGATTCTTCTTTTGTTTCTGATGGCGCTCGCGCCTGTCTACGCCCAGACCGGGTGGAAACAGGTTATGCCCGGCGTCGAGCTGGAATACCCTCGCGATCATGGCGCCCATCCCGATACGCGCGCCGAGTGGTGGTATTTTACCGGCCAGGCCGCCGATTCCAGCGGACGCCGGTTTGGCTATCAGTTCACTATCTTTCGCGTCGGGCTGGACGACCGCCCCGTGACGCCTGACGAATCGGCGATGCGCGCGCGGCAGATTCTGATCGGCCATCTGGCCGTCGCGGATATTCGGAACAACCGCTACGAGAGCGCCGATCGCGTTCGCCGCGCCGCCGCGGGCTTCGCGAGCGCCGCCACGGACGACATGCGCGCCTGGATCGGCGACTGGAGTCTCGCCCGCGCGCCGGACGATTTTATCACGCTCGACGCGTACGACCGCGAGCATGACATGGGCGTTTCGATTGAATTGCACCCAACCAAACCGCTGGTCTATCAGGGTGAAAACGGTTATTCGCAAAAGGGAGAGGAACCCGGCAACGCCTCCGCCTACGTCAGTTGGACGCGCCTTGAAACCAGCGGACGCCTGACGTGGAAAGGCGAAACCTTCGAGGTCTCCGGTCTGTCATGGTTCGATCATGAATACGGAAGCAGCCAGCTGGGCGAAGGGGTCTCGGGGTGGGACTGGTTCGGCCTGCATCTCGACGACGGACGCGACCTGATGCTGTACGGTTTGCGCGGCGCGGGTGGATCGCTTGCGCCGCAATCGGGCGGGACGCTGATTGAGGCGGATGGCTCAACGCGCCGTATCGCGGAGAGCGACTTTATCCTGACGCCGCTACGGACCTGGACCAGCCCTGCGACCGGCGCGGAGTATCCCGCCGCCTGGCGCGTGGAGATCCCCTCGTGTGGATTGAACCTGACCGTATCGTCGCTGGTGGACGACGCCGAACTCGACGCGAGGCGCTCAATGGGGGTGGTGTATTGGGAAGGCCCGGTGAAGGTGGAAGGTTCCATCACCGGAAGCGGCTACATGGAACTGACCGGCTACGCGACCAGCCTCAAAAACCGCTTTTGAATGGGAACGACTCAGCGAGACGAAAAAAATGGACCGCCGCTCAGGACGCAATGCTCGTTTCGATCGTGCCGGGCAAATGGTTCACAATCAGTTTTTGAAGTTCTACTTTGTTTCCCGCGTTATCGATGTCGATTCCAACCAGATGGCCGTTGGCGTCGTATTCAGGCACGACGCCCTCTATTCGATTTCCTCTGGTCGTAACAACTGACTGACGCGGCGGACGGTGAGAACTTCGACTTTTTTCTGAACGCGATAAATCACGCGGTAGTCTCCAAAGAGCAATTCGCGAATCCGATGTTTACCGATCTCAGGGACGATTCGCCCACTCTCAGGGTAATCCTCTAGACGCAATACGGCGTCAAACAAGTCATTGATCCAGCGAGCAGCGGCGCTTGAGTGATCGCGTGCGATGTATTCCGCGATCTCATCAACTCGTTCCAGAGCGAGGGGAGACCATTCCACTTTCACCGCTTGAGGCCTTTCAGCGCCCGCGCTTTTGCTGCTTTGTGCGGTATGCCTTCGCCAGCAGCAAGTTGTTCTTCGGCGCGATGGACGTCTTCGAGCAGTTCCAGACGCTCCTGCATCTTCGCGTATTCGCGTACGTCCATCAGCACGGCGACCCCGCGCCCGTGTTGAGTCAACACCATGGGGCGGCGAGTTTCGTTGACCTGTTTAACAAATGACGCGACTCCCGCTCGAAACTCCGACAGCGGTCGAATATCTTCATCGACTTTCACGTTATTCATGATAACCTCTCTGTACATTATTATGTACGCTTGATTGTACTCCATGTATGAGAATAATCCAAAGTGGAAAGAGAGGCGATGAGGGGAGAAATGTTAGCCGCGCCTCAGCGCCGGAAAGTCCTGTTGTTATATCGGGTCTTGTAGAATAAAGTGCTCTGTGGGGAGTGAATACAAGCAGACTCAATGTGGATGGAGGAGGCTTTTCATGATGGAGATGGCGGTTGGTATCTTTGTTCAGTTCTGTTTTAACTGGGTCAGCCTGGTTTTTTCAGGCCGCATCTTCGACCGGCTGTCGAGCGATGTGGAGTCCAGTTGGCGTGACGACGCTCTCGCCTCGCTGATGATCGTCATCATTGTGAACGCGCTATTCGTATTTTCTCTCTTCGTGCCCATCGTTCCTCGCCCGCTGGTCTTTCTGGTCTATTTCGTTCTGATCTATTACGCCTTTCAACTGGATGGATTCATGGACGCGGTCTCTTTTTATTTCATCCACGTGATGGTTAACGCCGTGCTGTTTTTCGCGACTTCGTTCGTCTTCAAAGGCTTGCCGATTCTGGAAGGATGACGGCATTAGAAAATCCGCCGCGTTCATGGAGGCAAGAATGTTTTGTTATCGGCGCTTTTCACAAATTTCGATCGCCTTTGCTTACATGGTGGGGTTATTCGCTCCATACGTCTGCGCCGACGTCGTCGCCGTGTTCGCTGGTAAAGACACAGAAGCCTCGCATCGCTGCGAAATAGGACTGATCGATGTAGGGCGTCAAAAACTCCTTTTTCAACATGATTGCCCAGACGATCTCGTGTTCTCGATGAAAGTATTTGAATATCGATCTGATTTGTATTTTGTTGGATTAGAGAGTGATGGGTTGACTGGCGACTTGTATCAGAGCTCGATTCACCAATTTTCGCTGAAAGCGATGGATTTTATACGTTCCGCGACTCATTTTGGATCTTTGTATGTAAAAGACGTTGATTCATCGCGTGGGAAAATATACCTGACCGATTATGACGTGAAAAATGATTTTGAAGTTGATTTGAATCTACCCCGCATCCGATATCGCCAGACGGACATGGCGATGAAATTGACTCCGTCCATGCGCTTTTTATCCGACGGCCGTATTCTATGCGCCAGCGGGACTGCGTTGGAATTTGTTAATCATCCTGACGATATTCTCGCTTATTTTGAAGGGCCGTATCCGGGTAGCAATGCTTATGAAGTGTCAAATCAGGTTTCCTCTATCCAAGAATATTTCGAGATTGATTCGGTTTTTGGAATTTATTATGGGGCATTTCAGAAAAGTTCGCGGATAGAAATATTTTCAAAAGAGAAACGAAGTCCAATTGTGGGCGACTTGGCGACGGACGACACCACGGGTTTTTTTGTCGGGTTTGTTGATCCCGATACGCTGATGTTTTTTAATGTGGAATATTATTTTAAGCAAAAAATCGTCACGCTGGTTTTCAGGGAATACGACTATCGGTCCAAGTCGACTCGGCATGTAGACAAGGTAGAATATCCGCTTGATCGTTTCGGGGGGCCGCTTGAACTTTTGCTGAGCCGGAATAAGAGATTCGTTTTAATTGGAACCAATCATAAGGGAGGGCAGGGGATGATAGAAGCGCCCGGAGAATTATTGATCTTCGATCGCGAGACGAAAAAGTTAAGTGAATTCCCGTTTTCCTCAGGCTGGGTTCGGTCACTTTGCATCCTCTCCGATGAGTCGGAGGCCCTGGTGCATAAAAACACCGCCCAAAGCGGGGCGGAGGAGTAAGCCGAACGGCGGCTTGGTTTTACGCGTGCGGTGGCTAGAATGTTGAAACTCAGACCATTCGCAGGCGGCTATCATGCACCAACCATCCTACGACGCCTTTCTCGAACTCGCCAACAAGGGCAATTCCGTGCCGGTCAGCCGCGTCATCATGGCCGACCTCGAAACGCCGGTGACGGCCTTTATGAAACTGACCCGCGACGATCCCCACGCCTTTCTGCTGGAGAGCGTGGAGAATGGCGAGCGTCTTGGCCGTTTCTCGTTTCTCGGTTGCCGGCCCTCGCGGCGGTTCTATTGCAAAAATAACCAATTGACCGTCACCGACGGCGAGTCGAGCGAGACCTTTGAGGTCGCGCGCGGCAACGATCCGCTGACCCATCTCGAACAGTTCATCAAGCGCTTCGAACCCGCGCCGGTCGAGGGCCTGCCGCCGTTTTACGGCGGTCTGGTGGGCTTTCTCGGCTACGAGATGATTCAGTATTTCGAAAAATTCAATCTGCAAAACCGCGATGATTACGATATCCCCGACGCGGCGTTCTTTTACGCCGATACGGTGGTCGCGTTCGATCATTTCGACCGCACCATCCGCGTGATTCACAACGCGTTCATCGATGGAGACCCGCGCGCGGCTTATGACGCGGCGGTGAAAAAAATCGATGAAATCGTCGAACGCCTGCGCGAGCCGCTGCCGCCGGTTTCGTTCGGCGCGGGGCGCGAAACCCCGCCCGAAGTGAAAACCAACGTCGAACCGGAAACATTCAAGCAGTCGGTCGACCGCTCCAAGGAATACATCCGCGCGGGCGACATCTGCCAGGTGGTGGTGGGGATGCGCAGCGAGGTGGAAGTCCAGTCGACCCCGCTCGATCTGTATCGCGCGTTGCGGCGCGTGAACCCGTCGCCGTATACGTTTTTTTTCCGCTGCGACGACTTCTGTCTGGTGGGCGGCTCGCCGGAAATTCTTGTCAAACTCACCGAAGACCGAGTTACCTATCGTCCCATCGCGGGAACGCGCCGCCGCGGTAAAACCACCGAAGAAGACCTCTTTTTTGAAAAAGAACTGATCAACGATCCCAAGGAGCAGGCCGAGCATATCATGCTGGTCGACCTCGGGCGCAACGACATCGGCCGCGTCTGCCGCTTTCACAGCGTCGAGGTCACCGACCTGATGTACGTCGAGCGCTATTCGCACGTCATGCACCTGGTCTCGAACGTTGAAGGCGATCTGCTGCCTGACAGGGACGGCTTCGACCTGATGCGCGCGGTGTTCCCGGCGGGGACCGTCACTGGCGCCCCCAAGATTCGCGCCATGCAGATTATTGAAGAACTCGAAACCACCAAACGCGGCCCGTATTCCGGCGCGCTGGGGTACATCGGTCTCTCCGGCGACATGGATTTCTGTATCACTCTGCGCACCATCGTGGTGACCGGCGGAAAAGCCTACGTGCAGGCCGGCGCCGGAATCGTCGCCGATTCGGATCGCGATCTCGAATACAAAGAGGTCATGAACAAGAGCCGAGCCATGCTGAGAGCCATCGAATTGGCGGAATGCTCGAAGGAGTAGCCATGCTGCTGGTCATCGATAATTACGACTCGTTTACCTACAACCTCGTTCAGTATCTGGGCGAACTCGGCGCCGAAATGGAAGTTCATCGCAACGATGAAATCACCGTGGACGAAATCGCCGCCAAACGCCCCGCCGGCATCATAATCTCTCCCGGGCCGGGTACGCCCGACGACGCCGGCGTTTCACTCGAAACCATCGGCCGCTTTCATCAGTCGACGCCCATCCTCGGCGTCTGCCTGGGGCATCAGGCGATCGGGCAATACTTCGGCGGCGTGGTGAATCGCGCGGGCCGCATTATGCATGGCAAAACTTCGCTGATCTATCATACGCGCAAAAGCGTTTTCGCCGGGCTCGATAACCCGTTCGCCGCCACCCGATACCATTCGCTGCTGGTTGAGCGCGATACCTTCCCCGAATGTCTGGAGGTGATTGCTGAGACCGATCAGGGCGAGATCATGGGCCTGCAACATAAAGAACTGCCGGTATACGGCGTTCAGTTTCACCCCGAATCGATTCTCACCGTCGAGGGCAAGCGCCTGCTGGGCAATTTTCTGGAAAGCCTGTCTTGAGGATTGAAAAACGCCGCATCATGGATGCGTCCGGCGGGAAATGCGAGGAGAGGGACTCGAACCCTCACGGCGTAAGCCACTAGATCCTAAGTCTAGCGCGTCTACCAGTTCCGCCATCCTCGCGGATATGGCTGGATAACATTTAGAACCGATGTCGCGCGGCCTGGCGGGATATTCTAGTCAGCCCCGGAATGCTTCTCAACGTCTTTTTAAGACGATCTCTCTCCTTTCATAAATAATCTTCTCAAATCACCCCTTTTTTTCTGTTTCGGTCCGGAAAAATTGATAGGAAATCGTGAATTTCACGGTTTCAGTCAGGTGGAATGCAAAATTCTGTTGAACCCTGCTTCCGGGAAGCGATAAAAAAGACGTGATTTAACAAATTGATTTTATTGATGATATGCTGTGCGTTACGCGATTTGATGTGGTGTTTGGATTCCATGTGTGGTGTTTTGGTAACACCTTTGTGGTTAAATTCAGAGAAAAAGATTGAAACTTTGTTGCGTCGCCATAGAATTGTATCCGATTCCCGAATTCGTTCGGACCCATTACACCTGCTTTGAGAGATTTAAGGAGACGAAAAGATTATGAAAAGCAAACTGTTCCTGATTGCGGCCCTGGCCTGCGCCCTGGCGATTCCCGCTTCCGCCGGTCCTCTGGCTGACGCCACGTCAGACATGCTGTGGGGCATCGAAATTGGCGGCTACATTGACATTGGTTCCACCTACAACCTGAACGACCCCGCTACCGACATGAATTCGTATCGCGTGTTTGACACCGACGATGGCGACTTCGTGGATTTCCACGCCCTTCAGTTCTCTTTCGACAAACTGCCGGAAGATTGTGATGAAGTCGGCTTCCGCGTCGACATGATGTACGGCGAAGACGCCGCGCTCGTCGGCGGCGGTTCCGGCGTGCTGGATGATGGCAACCTGAACATCTATCAGGCGTACATCTCCTACATCGCCCCGATCGGCAACGGTCTGACCATCGACCTCGGCCGTTTCGCCACCTGGCACGGCTATGAAGTGATCGAAAGCGGTCTCAACGATCAGTTCAGCCGTTCCTTCCTCTTCGGCTATGCGATTCCCTTCACCCACACGGGCGCCCGCTTCACCTACACCATCAACGAAATGTGGGAAGTCGGCTACAGCCTGACCCAGGGTTGGGATACCGTCGAAGACAACAACGACAGCCTTACCCATCACATCATGATCCGCACCATGCCGACCGAGCAGATCTACATTCAGAACTCGTTGGCTTATGGTCCGGAAATGCCTGGCGACAACGGCAGCTACACCCTGCTTTATGACTTGGTGGGTACCTATCAGGCGACCGAACAGTTCCTCATTGGCGCCAACTTTGACTGGGGCCAGACCGAGGATTACGGTGTGGGCGGCGGCGACGCCGACTGGTGGGGTATCGCCGGTTACCTGCGCTATGACGTGAACGACAAATTCTACGCGGCGGTTCGCGGCGAGTGGATGAATGACGAAGATAACCTTCGCCTTGGCGCTCCGCTGATCGCTCCTGACACCGACGTCGAACTGTGGGAAGTCACCCTGACCCTCGGTTACGAAGTGGTCGACGGCCTCCTCACCCGCGTCGAGTATCGTCATGATGACGCTGATTCGGACATCTTCGTGGATGATTCTGGTCTGGATAACACCCAGGACACCATCTCCCTGGAAGTCATCTACAGCTTCTAATTCAATACCTGACTTACATCGGGAATCGATCACTCGCGGGCGGCTGCAATGCAGCCGCCCGCTTCGTTTTGAAGTACATAATGATGGATGAAAACAATCATGACGCAGGGGCGGGTTTCAAACCCGCACTTACAACCGGCCCTGTTTCTCTAGTGAAACGCCGGACGATTCAATCGTTTCTCATTCACCAAATTACCGGCGACGTATCTTCATCAACTCACGTCGGCGCCCAACTGAAGCGCTTGAAGCGCAAAACCCAAATATCGGGCGGCGGGCACTGCCCGTTCTCCCACCGAAGGTCGAGTGGAGTTTGAGGGGGGAGCGCCTCGAACAAACTTTGCGATTTTTCGGCCAACCCCCTCCTGAGCCTCCCCCAAACTTTGGGGGAGGAAATAATGCTCGATCACTCCCACCGCAGGGGCGGGTTTCAAACCCGCACTTACTTCTCGCACGCTTCAGCGACCAGCGGGAGCGTTTGGTAAGAACAATCACAAAAGACGGGCAGCCGACACTGTCGGCCCAACGGGAGCGGTAAATACGCACAACCCTAATACTCGCCCCGGCCGCTGGCCGCCGGCTAGCCGCCGATGAGGGTCATGGTCTGGTTGGAAAGTTGTTGCAGTTCTTCAATGGGGGCGTGTTGACGCTTTTTGAGGAGAAGGGCCGTGCGAATCATGCGTTCGAGTTCATCATCGCTGGCGCCGGCGCGCATCGCGTCGCGCAACGTCGTCTCAGGGGCGTGAAAGAGGCAGGTTTTGAACGATCCGTCGGCTTGAACGCGCAGCCGGTTGCAGCCATCGCAGAAATGCTCGCTGATTGAAGTGATGAATCCAACGGATGCGGGGCTGTCCGCGATGCGAAACGTCTTCGCGACTTCAGAAGGTCCGGCGTTTTGGGGGTGGGGAACCAGCGTATACCGGCGTTCAATCGCGGCGCGGGTTTCGCGCCAGGGGGTGAATCGCCCTTCCGACCAGCCGTTTGACTGGAACGGCATATATTCGATGAAACGCACTTCCATCGAGCGATCTTTAACAAAATCAATGAAGTCAAGCGCTTCATCATCGTTGACGCCGCCCATCACGACGACGTTCAGCTTGACGTTGTGAAATCCCGCGTTGAGAGCCGCCTCGATTCCCTCCAGAACGGCATGAAAATCTTTCCGCCGGGTGATGCGTTCAAAGCGGTCCGGGCGCAGGGTGTCGAGGCTGATATTAATCGAATTCACTCCCGCCGCGCGCAGCGAACGGGCTTTGCGTTTCAGCCTTACGCCGTTTGTGGTGATCGCCACGCATTCGACTCCGGGCGTCTGGCTGGCGGCCGCGATGGCGGTTTCGAGGTCTTTTCTCACCAGGGGCTCGCCGCCGGTGAATCTCACCTTGTTCACGCCCATTTCGGCGAACAGTCTTACCACGCGCGCGATTTCTTCATACGTCAGCAGCTCGGCGCGCGGTTTCAGATCGACCCCTTCCGGCGGCATGCAATACGCGCAACGCAGATTACAGCGCTCGGTCACCGAGACGCGCAGGTAGGTATGCCGCCGGCCGAAGCCATCGATCAACGGCTCTCGGGGCGTAACGGCGAGGCGTTCAGGTTGGGCCGTTTCTGGTTGAAGCAAGCGTTCCATCCTTTCAAGACGTCAGCCGATCTCTATTACCTATCGCGTTGGCGGCTAATACATCTAAGCGGAAAAAGAACCGCCGCGGCAGGGGATTCCGCCGCGGCGTCTTGTCTGTTGGATGGTTTGAATGACTGATTGCGCCGGTCGAAAACTGAATCAGCGCTGCATCCGCTGAACCACCGAGGTTTCAGGCGGGGGAGGATTGAAGAAGCCATCGGGAAACTCGACGCCTTCCGTTTCAACCTTGATCAGGCTGAGCGCGTAGTCGTCACGGAAGGATTCACCGTAGGGCTTTTGATGGTGGACGACGCGTGGAACCAGCAAACCGCCGTACTCTTCAAATTCGCCGCAGGTCAAACGAAGAAAAACCTTGCCGTTGTGGACATGGTCGCATTGCGTCCAGCAGGCGGGATTCGAATCGAGCAGGGTAAACTCGACGTGCTGTTCTCTGTCTTGCAGGGTTGGGCTTTCCACAATGATCTTCTGAACGCCGTCTTCCTCAATCAGGCGAATGTTGTATTGGGAACGCGGTTGAAATAATCGATCCAGCCCTGACCCAAAGCGGGCGAACGATTTGAAATCGGTCCAGCGCGCCGCCAGAAAATCGCCGGTGCGGATACGCGAGTCGTGGGGCGTGACCATGCAACCATTCACGCCGTCGAAGAGATAATAATGATCGGTTGGATTCCCTTCCGGCCGATATACATCCTGACGGATGCGAACGCCATCGGTGGAATAGGTGTAGACGGCGTCGGTTGGCTGGGTTTCGAGTCTTTTTTTGTGCTGCGCAATGACGTTGTTGAACCATTCGTCCGATTTGTTGTAAAACAACTGCTCTTCGGCGGCGAGCGTTCCCGCGATTTTCGCTCTCTGCAGGCGCTGAAAGTTCGCGATTTCTCTTCGGGCGTCATCTCTCTCTTCTTCAGGCGCGTTGGCGAAATAATACTCGACTGCCTGATAGATGATGCGCGTATTGCCGACCGACCGGCTTTGCCGCTGAATCAACCGTGCGTAGTCAGCCCGATCGAGCGGCGCGGAGGTCGCCGCGCCAATCGCCGTCAAACCACACGCCAGAATCACCATCACGACCCGATACAGACGGTTCATGAAAAACATCCTTTCCTCGCAGGGTTCGCAGGAGCCATCGCTTGCTGTTCTATCGCGAGGCGGGAAAATCATAGCATCAATATTTTTACTTGTCGCCGGGGGGGTACTCATGCGCCAGACGGTTTTGAATACCGTCCGCTATCGAATTGAGAAAAGAGCTGCAAGCGCAATGAAATCAATCTTCTTTATTGTTTATGTTAAAAAACATTGCATTATATGCAATGTTTTGTGGGTATTGTGCTAAAAAGTGTTGAAAGTATGTAAGGAATGCGCTATACTAATGGATAGGAGTATATAAGGTAGATGGGTATTATCATGATTGAAAAAAGAGATGTGAAATTCAACGAATATCTGAAACACCAGAAACGATCGATGCGATGCGTCGTCTGCGGGCATGGCTTCTCATGCGCGCTGGACCCCATGCTCGACGCCTATCCGGTTTATCATCCCAGCGGCGCGGAAAAAAGCATGTGCGAGCGCGACTTTTTCGATACGCTGCTGCGCGTGTATCAGCACATCCATCTTAAAGGCGAAGGGCTCTCGCTCAGCATCCTGATCACCCAGTTCGACTGGCTCGGCCTGATTCAACATCGCCGCGACATGCTGTTGTGGTGTTTGCAACGCGGCTTTCTCACTCTCGATAACCTCAAGCGCTGCGAGGTTCCTCCGCCGGTGCGCGAGGCGTGTCACAACCTGTTCGAGCATGGCGCGCTTGAAGACCCTTCGTTCCGCCGGGAGGCGGTTGAGATTCTGGCGACCGCGCTGAAGTGTCTTCATCCCGAGCTGAAACCGGTGTCGCGCGAGGAACTGCTCGCCCAGCCGGGCTTTTCGTGTCAGCCGCCTTCGCCGCCCGCCAATGAGACCGAGCCCGAAGACCCGCGCCGTATGGTCACCGTCGAACAGACCGGCGCCAGCGAATACGGCTTGCGCACCTCCCCGGCTGATCGGCCGATGGATGAATGAAGAAGGATGGGTATTTCTGGAGAAAGCGGTTTTGCCTCAGTCGACTTCGTTGAACTGGGCTTTGTCGAGCATTTCGTACATTTTTTTGCGGCAGTGGGTGCAAAGGTCCATCTCGAAGGCGTAATGCACTTCGTCGTTCAGTTCTTTTTCGCTGCGTTGCTCGGCGAGTTCGATCAGCCGTTCGAGCTCGGCTTTGAAATCGGCGGGCGCGCCGTCGCCGGTCTCGTCGAACTGACCGCCGTCATACGCGCAGTAGAGTACGCCTTTCATGATAAAGCGCGGACGGCCGATCTCGATCAACTGCCCGCATAAATCACAAACAAACTTGATTCCCCGCGTTTTCTTCGCCATGATACAACGACTCAACTACTCTCCCGCGCCTCTGTGAAAGCCTGTCTCTCGTATTATTTCAGAATACCAAGGTGAATGACAATGGCAACGAAAACCCGTGAATCGGTCTCTGTGGTTGAAATGAAAACGCCGGTCGGGCCGGTGTCGTTCGCGGCGTCGCGCGACGGGCTGGTTAAACTGGGCCTGAAAAAAAGCGCCGCCGATCTCATTGATGAGCTGGAGCCGGAAGGCTACGTGATTGATGACGGCGAAAACGCCGTCGCGGCGCGGCTGCGCAAAGAACTCGAACGCTATTTTTCAGGCGCGAAGGTCGCCTTCAAGACGCCGGTGGTGATGCGCGGTCCCGCGTTTCACCAGAAAGTCTACGGCGCCTTGCGCGAGGTGCCGTTCGGCAAGGTGGTGTCGTATGGCGAGCTGGCCGGCCTGGCGGGGTCGCCGCAGGCCGCGCGCGCGGTGGGGCAGGCGATGGCCAACAACTTCGCGCCCATCGTGATCCCCTGTCACCGCGTGATCGGCTCCAGCGGCAAGCTGCACGGCTTCGGCGGCGGTCTCGATCTCAAGCGCGCCCTGCTGGAGCTGGAAGGCGTCGAGACGAAGGGATAGCGCGCTTAGCGCTTCCCCAGCATGACGCGCGGGACCTCGCCGCGCGGATACGCCTCCATCGCCCAGACCGGGCTGTCGGCGGGCAGACGGAAATCCCACGCGTGGTCGCCGCTGAAATCAAGTTCAGAGAGGATGCTGTTCCGTTCGAGATTCAGTTCCTGTTGAACTTCATCGAGCGACGCGTACCGCTTGTTGCGCTTCCACGTCACGCCCCAGTTGAATAACTCCTGCCCGGGCAGCCTTGCGTACACGTTGTTCTCAAAGCGAATCTTCAGGTCTTCGAGCGAAAGGCCAACCGGGTGTTTCGTTGCGTCGCGGTCTTTGTACTCGCTCGCCCGATCGTCTTTCGCGGAGGCGCCGTCGGTTTTGTTTTCCTGCATGGCCCGGGGCCAATGCCGCTCGTCCGAAATATCGAACCATCCCCATGTCTGCGCGTCGCGGTTATAAGCGATGATATTGCTGCGCACGATCTGGTCGTGGTTCCACACCGCAGCGCCGGTTTTGTCATCAATTCGCGGCGTGGAGCGGGTCTGTTCGCGGAAATTGAAACCTTCCTTGTTGCCCACCAGCAGATTGCGTTCGATGATGCAGCCCGGCGAGCTCGACAGGCTGACGCCGCTCTGCGCGCCCCACCCGCCGGGGTTGTAGGCGAAGCCGTTGCCGGTGATGACGTTGTCGTGAGCGTGCAGCCCGTAGGAGATTTCGTAGAAAATTCCCGCGTCTTCGTTATTCGCGATCAGGCAGTTGCGCACGGTGTTGTCTTCGTTACCGATGTCGAACCAGATTCCATTGCCCCGGTTGCCGATGAAGACGCTGTGCTCGATCACGGCGCCGCGCGTGAAACAGATTTTGTCGCCGCCCGCCTCCCAGCCCCGGTTGAATCCTTTGATATTGTTCTGCTGAACCGTGCAGCCGGTGAAATGCAGCCGGTGAGCGCGGTTTGCGCCGAAGCCCAGTTGTCCGTTGTACTGAAACGTGCAGTTTTTGACGGTCATGTCTTCGCCGAGAAATTCCGCGCCGCTGCTGTTGCACCATTCGAAAATGCAGTTTTCAACGAGCAGCCCGGCGCCCGCGAGTTTCACCGCGCCGTGTTGCGCCATGTTGGCGGCGAAGCGGAACCGCAGCCCGCCGATCGCGATGAAATCACCCTCGCATGAGAGTATCTCGCCGCGCGTGGAGGCTTCGACCAGATGCTTGTCCTGCGTCAGGTCTTCATCGCCTTTGGGGCGGACGTATAGCGTATGGTTCGCGAGATCGGCGTAGAATTCGCCGCGTCCGAGGCGGTCTTTCTCCAACGTCTGCTGTAAGGGGTAATTATCGATGAAAACCTGTTCGCATCGCCCGATCAGCCGGTGGTATTCGTCGCCGGGGTGGGTGTGGTTTTCGTTCCAGCTGATGAATTCATAAGGCCAGTCGGTGGAGTAGACGTTTTCGGCTTCATCGGTCTTTCGCCATTCGGTGAGCCGGTCCGCTCCGGTGAGGACCACCCAGGCGCCGGGTGCGGCCTGAAGGCGGATCGGTTGATTCGCGCTCCCGCTGTTTTTGATGACGACGTGTTCGCGGTAAATCCCGCTGTGAATCAGTATGGTATCGCCCGCCTGGGCGCGGCCGGCCGCTTCCTGAATGGTCCGGGTCTGGTTCTCGACGCCGTCGAGCGGTCTGGGCGAAACCTGAATGACCTCCGCGCCGGCGGTCAGCGCGCAGGCGGAGATTAATAGATTGATAAAAAACATTCTGGACATGAAAATAAAACTCCAATCAGTGTTGGGAATCGTATCAATGGTAGTTTTGAGATGGAGTAAGTTGGCGGCGAATATTGAATCGGGCGCCGTTCAATGCACTTTCGCCGCTTTGCCGCTGTAATAGCGCACCATCAGCGGCTGCTCATCCAGCGCCGCCCATTGCTGATCGGGGTTGCCCGCCTCTTCGATGGCGCGCTCGATCTCCTCGTCGCTGAAGCCGTAATCCAGCGAGCGCCCGATGTTCGCCGAGGGCAGCATGCCGATGTACGCCCGTTCGCCGTCGTTGCGGAACAGGTAACAATGCAGCCGCTCCTTGCCGCCGATGTAGATCCCCACCTCGCGGTCGACGCTGATGTCCATCACGTAATCGATGTGATAGCCCGGGGCCTCGGCGCAGGGCTTGCGGTCGTGGATCAGCAGGTGCGCGCGGTTGCCGTCGGCCGCGTTCATCCCGGTGACGTACTGCGCGGCGTTGGGAAAGTAGCGCTGAAACTCCTTCGCCCGTTCCGATTCCAGCGCGATACGCTGGATGTAATGCGGATCGACGCGCGTCTCGGTTTTCGCCCGCCAGTGACGAAGAGTGACGCTGCCCGGAATCACCAGCCCCGCGCACAGCGCGATGATCAGCGTCGGCCAGAACGGCGTCTCCAGAATGAAATACGGAACGATGAAGCAGACGATGGCCAGCGCCGCGCCTGAAACCCAGTTATCTTTCGTTTCGGCGGCGATGGTGCGCTTTTCCCAATGCAACAGCAGATCGATCGGCCACCAGCAGAATATGAAGCCCAGCGCGACGAAGTAGATCTGGTAGACGTACTTCGGGACGTGTTGCAGCTCGCCCTGATCCATCAGAAACGCGAACAGAACGAACAGCGATGAGCACGACAGAAAGATCAGCGTGCCGGATGGAGACAATCGGACCATCTTCGAGTATTCTTCCTTTAAGACGTGATCTGAAAGCGAATCCGCGCGCGTCACGCGTGTAAAGATCATATCACAACCACCCGGGGGATCGTCAAATGAAGTCCGGCTGGCCGTCTCGTTTTTCCCGCGCCGCCGCGCGTACTCACCCGCCGCAAATCAGCTGGCTGATGGCGCATGCGCTCGAAACGCCGGGCCTGATCTCGCTGGCGGCGGGCTTCGTCGATCAACAGTCGCTGCCGCACGAGGCGTTTTCATCCGAACTGGCCGCGTTGATGGCCGAGCCGGTTCAGGCGCGCGCCATGCTGCAATACGGCTCCACCCAGGGCGACCCCGGCCTGCGCCGCGCGCTGGCCGAGCGCCTCGCCGCCGAAGGCGTTTTTCATCCCGGCGCCGGGATCGATGAATCGCACTTCATCGTCGGCTCGGGGTCGCAACAGATTCTCTATCTCGCCGCCGAGGCGATGCTCGACGAGGGCGATATCGTCCTGCTCGAAGCGCCCACTTATTTCGTCGTACTGGGCGCGTTTCAGACGCGCGGCGCCCGCACCATCGGGCTCGACGTCGACGAGGGCGGGCTGATCCCCGAACAGCTGGAGGCCTGCCTCGAACGTCTTCAAAACGAGGGCGAGCTGGGGCGCGTCAAGATGCTCTACGTCATGTCGTACGCCACCAACCCCCAGGGCGTCACCCTGCGCGCCGAGCGCCGCCCGCGCATCATTGAACTGTTGCGCGCCTGGCGCGAAAAGGGATTCCCCATCCTGCTGCTCGAAGACGCGGCCTATCGCCGCCTGAGTTTTGAAGAGCCGCCCGCTCCGCTTAAACAATATGACGATCGAAACGATCTGGTGGTTTATACCGAATCGTTTTCCAAATCGCTTTCGCCTGGCTTGCGGCTGGGATTCGGCGTGGGCCCGAAAGACGTCATCGCCAAGATGATCGACGTAAAGGGCAACCACGATTTCGGCAGCAGCCACTTCAACCAGACCCTGCTACGCCGCGTTTTGACCGCGGGCGCGTTCGATCGCCACGTCGAGACCCTGCGCGGGGTGTACCGGCGCAAGTGCGCCGCCGCGCTGGAGGTGCTCGGCGAAACCATGCCCGGCGAGGCGCATTGGACGCCGCCCACCGGCGGGTTTTACATCTGGGTGACGCTGCCGCCGGAGATGGACGCCGGCCCGGAAGGCGAGGTCTTTCGCCGCGCGGTCGAAGACAAGGTGCTCTACGTGCCCGGCTGCCTGTGTTACTCGCCGGACCGGCCCGAATCGGAGCGCTCGCCGTGCATGCGCCTTTCGTATGGCCAGATCTCTGACGACGATCTACGCGAGGGATGCCGCCGTCTCGCCGCCGCCCTGTCGTCGTTGACCCATGAGGCTGGGCGTTCGGCGTGACGCCCGGCGGTTGATATGCGTTGATCATTTCACGCCTCACCATGCGTTCATGAATTGAATTGGAACTCACATGCAGATTGACGTCACCGATACCGTATTGATTGTCACCGGTTCTGAACTGGGGCCGGAAGAAAAAGACCGGCCGCTCGCCTACACCCTCAAGAGCCGCATCGACTCGCAGGGCGGCAACGCTTACCAGAAGGCCATCGTCGTCTCAGACCGCTGGTTTATGGATAACCCCCTCTTTCACGCCTGCGCGGCGGTGCTGGTGGGCGGGCCCGGCGTCAACACCGCCGCCGCCGAGTTTTACAACCGCATCCCGGTGGTGTGGACCGGCTCGCAGCGCGCCTTCGTCCATTTCACCCTCGCCGACAAAGACCCCAAAGCCGCCGTCTGGGGCATGAACCAGGCGGGGACCGAAGAGGCGCTGGAGCACTTTCTCGCCAACGGCTACCTCGAACGTTTCCTCAACGTCGCCTGGCGCAAGGAATAAACAGTCCGGTTCAGAAGCGGTGCGGTTCTCCCCCGTGTAAGAAAATCTATTAAAACAGTTGATACGAGCTCCTGATTTATGATATTGTAAATTGTGTGACGTTACGCGCATTTGCTGGCTTTCAACTCTGTCAACCAACGTGGTGATCATCATGAAAAACGTTTCTCGGTTACTGGCGATTCTGGCTTTTACTCTGCTGATTCCCTCTACTTACAGTTTCGAGCTGATCGATCTGGGCGTGAACCCCGAAACCGGCATGCGCGAGGTTCGCGTCGATATTCCCGATCTGCCGGAAGGCGCCGTTCCGCTCGATTTCGTCCTGATTCCACCCGGCAAGTTCACGATGCAACTCGGCGCCAGAACCTGCGAGGTGACGCTGACGCATCCATTCTTTTTGAGCAAATATGAGGTCACGGTGGCTCATTGGACCTACGCGGGCGGTGTTCCCCATACGGCCATCAACCAGCAAGACAATTATCCCCAAACCTTAGTGAATTGGTATGAATGCCAGGACTTTGTTGGCCGTTTGAACCGCTTGGGGGTTGGTGAGTTCAGGCTTCCCACCAGCGCCGAACTGGAATACGCCTTTAAAGCGGGGGAGAGCGAGTGCTGGATGGATGCGATCCCGAGAGGGACAACGCCGGCTTCGACGCATCCTGCCAGTAGTATTCCGCTTCCGGTTACTCAGGACACTTCAAATGCCTGGGGAATATTCGATTCCGCCAGAGGGGTAAGTGAATGGTGTCAGGATTGGGTCGATCAATCATGGCCGACGGAACCCGCCGTTGATCCACAAGGGCCCGCAAATGGGTCATTTAAAATTACTGCGGGATGTAATTTCGCATACAATAATGTTGGGGATAGGGGATGCTGCTCGAAACTACGGTTTGGCGTCCCAACGGAAGGACCCAATAATTACGGTATGCGTCTCGTCATGATCGCGCCCGAATCGTTCCTCAAGAAATGGGAAGACTATAAATAAACCCGCCGCAAGACGCCGGGGCGCTCGTTCGCCTCGGCGTCTTGCGGCGCAAAGGCGTCTCCAGCTCTAAGCCATGTATTCTCTGTAAGTTTTTCGTAAGAATCCCGCCCCGCGCGTTCCCCGCCTTCGGTTTTGGCCAACCCGCGTGTACCATACCCGTTTGACTGGCGCGAAGGCGTTCAGTCTGAATGAGTTCGTAAACACGGCGCGTATGCTCAACATATTGACGCCATTCAAGACGTGCATCTCTGCGACTATTGACGCACAGGAGGAACAACATGGCAGTGAAAATCGGTATCAACGGATTTGGCCGCATCGGCCGTCTGGTCACCCGCGCCGCGTTGGCGAAGGGCGGCATTGAAATCGTCGGCGTGAACGATCTGACCGACTCGAAAACCCTGGCTCACCTGTTTAAATACGACTCCGTCCACGGCATCTACAAGGGCGAAGTCAAAGCCGACGGCGACGCGATCGTCATCGACGGCAAAAAGATTCCGGTTTCGGCCGAACGCGATCCGTCGAAGCTCCCCTGGTCGTCCCTGGGCGCGGAGATCGTGGTTGAATCGACCGGCATCTTCACCGACCGCGAAAAGGCCGCCGCTCACCTGACCGCCGGCGCCAAAAAGGTCATCATCAGCGCGCCCTCCAAAAACGCCGATGTGACCATCGTCATGGGCGTCAATGAAGATATGTATGACGCGTCGAAGCACGACGTGCTCTCCAACGCCTCCTGCACCACCAACTGCCTCGCGCCCGTCGCCAAGGTGTTGAACGACGGCTGGGGAATCAAGCGCGGCCTGATGACCACCATTCACTCCTACACCAACGATCAGGCCATTCTCGACCTGCCTCACAAAGACCTGCGCCGCGCCCGCGCCGCCGCCATGAGCATGATTCCGACCAAAACCGGCGCCGCCGCCGCGATCAGCCTGGTTATTCCCGATCTGGCCGGCAAACTGGACGGTTTCGCGGTTCGCGTCCCGACCCCGGACGTTTCGGTGGTCGACCTGACGGTCGAACTGAACAAGGCCGCCACCGCCGATGAGATCAACGCCGCCGTCAAGGCCGCTTCGCAAGGCGCGCTGAAGGGCATTCTGGGTTACGAAGAAGCGCCGCTGGTTTCGACCGACTTCATCGGCAACCCGCTGTCGTCGATCTTCGACCCGGGCTACACCCGCGTCATCGACGGCAACTTCGTGAAGATCCTGTCCTGGTACGACAACGAATGCGGCTTCTCCAACCGCGTCGTCGACCTGATCAACAAGATCGCTTAAGCTGTCCAATTCGAATTGCTTCGATGGGGCCGCCCGGGTGGCGGCCCCTCGTTTGCTTTACCCCCGTGATTTTTGGCGTACAATGCTTTGCCGGGTATGAGCCGACGCGGCGCGATTCGCGCCCCGGTTCGGCTCGCCCTTACGCTGGATTCATCGATCGAATCACCACTCCAACGCCGAGGCATGAACGATGAAAAAGAAAACCATTGACGATATCAATCCACAGGGCAAACGCGTCCTGGTGCGCGTTGATTTCAACGTGCCGCTCGACGACGCCCGCAACGTGACCGACGACACCCGCATCCGCGGCGCGCTGCCCACCATTCAGGCGCTGACCGGCAAGGGCGCCCGCGTGATTCTCATGTCGCACCTGGGGCGTCCCAAGGGCAAGGTCAATGACGAATTTCGTCTCAAGCCCGCCGGCGACCGCCTCGCCGAACTGCTCGGCCAACCGGTTCAATCGCTGACCGAATGCGTCGGCCCCGCCGTGAAGGCCGCGGTGGACGCGATGAAGGACGGCGACGTCATCCTGCTTGAAAACCTGCGCTTTCACCCCGAAGAAGAGGGCAACGACGAAGGCTTCGCCAAACAGCTGGCCGAGCTCGGCGACCTCTACGTCAACGACGCCTTCGGCACCGCGCACCGCGCCCACGCCTCCACCGAGGGCGTGACCCGTTACTTCGACACCAACGTGGCCGGCTACCTGATGAAAAAAGAGCTCGACTATCTCGTCTCCGCTCTTGAAAATCCCGCCCGGCCCTTTATCGCCATTCTTGGCGGTTTGAAAATCTCCGGAAAAATCGACGTGATTCAAAATCTGCTCGGCAAGGTCGACGGCATTCTGATCGGCGGCGCCATGGCGTACACGCTGCTCAAGGTTAAAGGCGTTGACGTAGGCGACTCCATCGTCGAAACTGAAAAGCTCGACGTGGCTGAAAACGTCATCAAGGCGGTTCAGGAGAAAGACGTGAAGTTCCTGCTGCCCTGCGACCATAAAGCCGCCGCCGAAGTGAAAGACGGCGTCGAACCGCAGGTGATCGGCGGCGAGAACATCCCCGCCGGTCTGAAGGGCATCGACATCGGCCCCGCCACGATTGAAACGTACTCGAAAGAGATCGCGGCGGCGAAGACCATCGTCTGGAACGGGCCGATGGGCGTGTTTGAGATTTCAGCCTTCGCGGAAGGCACCATGAAGATCGCTCAGGCCGTCGCCGATTCCGGCGCGGTTTCCATCGTGGGCGGCGGCGATTCCGTCTCGGCGGTTCAAAAAGCCGGCGTCAGCGATAAAATCACCCATATCAGCACCGGCGGCGGCGCTTCGCTGGAGCTCCTCGAAGGTAAGGAACTCCCGGGCGTGGCGGCGTTGACCGACCTGTAAGGAGCCGAATCGATGTTGTATTACTTACTCTGCCTCGTTCATATCGTCATCTGTGTAGGGCTGGTCTTTTTCGTCCTTATTCAATCCAACAAGGGCATGGGTCTTTCCGGCGCCTTTGGTTCGGTGGGCGCGGGCGACAGCCTGTTCGGCGCTTCGGGCGGAATGAACGTCCTGATTAAAATCACCATCGGTCTTTCACTGGCTTTCGCGGTGACCAGCATCGCCCTGACGACGGTGCGCCCTCCCTCCGCTCAGAACAGTCTGCTGTTGAATCAGGCTGACGCGGTCGGCGGAACGGTTTCCGACGTGGTTCAGCAGGCTAACTCCAACAAGGCCGATGCGACTCTGCCCGCGGCGGGCGGCGAGGCCTCACAGGAAGCCGCGCCCGCTCAGGATCAGGCGGATCAGGCGGCCCAGCAGCCGGCTGGAGACCAGCCTCAGCAGTAATTCGGGCGCGTTTCATTCGTCATTCGTCTTATCCAACGGCTCGGGGTCATCCCCGGGCCGTTGTTATTTTTTCTCACCTTATGATTGCGCGGACAGCCTGCGCTTGCACTCGTCCAGAATGTCTTTTGTTTTCGAGGCTCCGCAACGCGTGACGCCCAGCGCGCGAACTTTTAGCAACGCGTCGAGATCGCGAATTCCGCCCGCCGCCTTGATCTGAACGTGAGCGGGCGAATGTTTGCGCATCAACTCGAGATCTTCCATCGTCGCTCCGCCCGCGCCGTAGCCGGTCGACGTCTTGACCCAGTCCACGCCGATTTCGCCGCAGATTTCACACAAACGGATTTTCTGTTCATCGTTGAGATAACAGTTTTCAAAAATGACCTTGATTTTTTGACCACGGGCGTGAACGGCCTGAGTCAGCAGGCCGATTTCATTCCGGATGTAGTTCCAGTCGCCGCTGAGCGTCTTACTGATGTTGATCACCATGTCGAGTTCTTCGCCTCCGTCTTTGAGCGCCTGTTCGGCTTCGGCGATCTTGACGGAAACAGCCTGGCCCCCGTGAGGGAACCCGATGGTCGTGCTGGCTTTAACCTGGCTGCCGCGCAAAATTTCGGCGCAGAGAGGCAAGGCGTAGGGCAAAATACACACGCTGGCGGTTTCATACGCGAGCGCCATCCGGCAGCCCGCTTCCAGTTCGTGGATATCCAGCGTTGGATTCAATAGCGAGTGATCGATCATTCCAGCGACGTCGCGATAGGTGAAATTCATAGCGAAACCCCTGTTGCCGTATTGTGTGATCCGTTCTCTTGTGATGAATTGTAGAGGATATTCATGACAACGCCTTGAAGAAATCCGCTTTGGCCGGAGATTTGAATGGCGGGGGTTGGCGGGCGGCGGGATCGCGCTAGCATCAAAAGCGCATCCTCAACTGATCGAGCGTACCCGCATGAACCCGCCGCGAAAAACGAAAATACTGCGCGTGATCGCCCGCCTCAACGTCGGCGGCCCCGCGATTCACGTCATCCTGCTCACCGCCGGACTCGACCCTGAACGCTATGAAACCGTGCTGGTCAGCGGCGTCGAAGGCCCCGACGAAGGCGATATGCACGACCTCGCCAATGAGAAGGGCGTGGAACCGTTCATTCTGCCCGCGCTGGGGCGAGAGTTGAACCCGATTCGCGATCTCGCCACGTTATGGAAACTCTACCGCGTCATCCGGCGCGAAAAGCCCGACGTCGTCCATACGCATACCGCCAAGGCGGGCACGGTGGGGCGGCTGGCCGCCTGGCTGGCGGGGGTTCCGGTGGTGATACACACCTTTCACGGCCATGTGCTGCACGGCTACTTCAGCCCGTGGAAGACGGAGCTGTTCCGTTCGATTGAGCGCTTTCTCGCGCGGCGATGCGACAAGATCATCGCGGTCAGCGAGAGCTGCCGGCAGGATTTGCTTCGCTACGGCGTGGGCGATGAAGAGAAAGACGTCACCATCCCCCTCGGGCTGGAACTCGAACCGTTCCGCGCCGAGCCGCCCGAATCCGGCGCCGCGCTGCGCCAGCAGTGGGGAATCCCGGATGGCGCCATCGCGGTGGGGATGATCGCCCGCATGGTCCCCATCAAACGCCATGAAGACCTGTTCCGCGCCATCCCGGCGGTGTTGGAATGTCACCCCGGCGTGTATTTCGTTATCGTGGGAGACGGAGAACTTCGGCCCGAACTGGAGTCGCTCGCCCGCGATCTGAACATCACTCATCGCCTCGTTTTCACCGGCTTTCGCGACGACCGCGCCCGGGTCTATCAGGCGCTCGACCTGGTGGCGCTGACCTCCGGCAACGAAGGCCTGCCCGTCGCGGTGATCGAGGCGCTTTCTTCAGGAAAGCCGGTGGTCGCCACGCGCGTCGGCGGCGTGCCGGAACTCATCGAAGACGGCGTCACCGGCTTCATCGCCGAGCCGTACAACGTCGGGTCGATCTCCGAGGCGTTTCTGCGCGCGCTGGCCGAGCCTTCGCTCGCGGACATGGGACGCCGCGCGCAGGAGGAGACGCTACGGAAGTACGCCGTCGAACGCCTGATTCGCGATCTGGACGAACTCTATCAGGACCTGTTACGGAAAAAGCAGGGAAGCGCGGCCCGCTGAATGCGTTCATTCACGCTGTTATTCAACGCCCGATAACTCGCACGGGTCCACGTCGAGGATGGGGTGTTGCTCCCAGCCGGGCGCGTCGAAATGCCACCATTCGGTACGCAATGGAATATATCCCTCCGCCGTCATCGCCTTCATCAGGATGAAATGATTCGCCATCGCTTCGCGCGAAACGTCCAGCGAATCGATATGCGCGCGTTCGCTGAAGTCGTCGTAGGGCGTGGGCATCTCGAGTTCTTCGCCGCGCTCATCAATCAGCGTGAGATCCACCGAACAGCCCCGGTTATGCCTCGAACCTTTCGCCGGATTGGCGACGTAGTTCTCATCGGGGACTATGGCCCATAATTTTTTCTGCACGGAGAGGGGCCGGTACCCGTCATACACTTTGAGCCGCAGCCCCAGCGGGCGGAGGCGTTCGCTGACGCGTTTCAGCCGCTCGGCGGCTCTGCGCGACAGATACACCTCGCCGCAATCGTACAAAACCCGCCCGGTAAAATTGTTTGTGGTCGCATACCGCACGTCGAAGGCGATAGCCGGGTCGACTTCTCGCAATAAAACGAGGTCGTGGATGTTTGAAGGGTTGGAAGAGGACATTCGATTGGACGTGGATGAACACCCATTGAGAAGGCTTATGGAAAGAAATATGCAATAAAAGAAAAGGTGGCTGCGAATCATTTCTCTTTTATGGATTCTCTGACAAAAATCAGAAACCGTTCGAGAACTTCAATGATTTCCTCTCGATCAACATTTTCATCGTATTGATCGTAAGCCGCATACCGGTATTGAACCGCGAAAGAATCGAGTTCAATAAAATCCCATAACTCACTAACGTCGGTGCCCAGTTTTTCCACGAAAAGTATAAGCTGATCTAACTTGTGTGTATGCGGATATTCAATTTCGTTAGACGCAATTAAAGCCTTTAAGCCTTTTTCCACTGTCTGCTGTGCATGGAAACCGAAAATTTCCACAGAGAAAGTCTCTGGATCAAGCATTGCGCATAACGCTTTGAAATCGCGTTGCGCCGACTGCAACATCGTGAGCGCTTCAGCGCCGCCGCTCATAAAGGCAGATCCCTTCGCGCAGCGCGCGGCCGATGACATGATTGACTGAATTTTTGTGCTGGGAAATTTCTTCGGTTGAATAGAGCAGGATGTCTTTGTCAATCGGGATATGCGCGAGGGCGCGTGACAGCGCCGCGATCTCTTTGCGGCGTTGCGCATTGGAGTCAAATGAATGACTGGCTTCGATCAACAGATCGATATCCGAGCCGATATGCGCGTCATTCCTGCATCTTGAGCCGAACAGGATAATTCGTCTTGGGTCGGATGAGCCGATGATGATTTTTTTGATCTGTTCAAGGTCGTCTGAATAATCCACTGGCATAATAATCTCCGCAAATCGGAGTGTAACGCTTTTTTAAGATAGTATACCTGAAAAACGCATCAGCGCTTCGCCAAAAGCATCGCGGTTTCAATGGCGTCCATCAGCGAGCGCTCCGATGCCTTGCCCGTGCCCGCCAGGTCGAACGCCGTGCCGTGATCGACCGAGGTGCGGATGATGGGCAGCCCCAGTGTGACGTTCACCCCGGTGACGGTTTCCCATTCGCCGGTTCCGGGATTGAAATGAAAGTTGGTGGTCTTGAATGGAATATGCCCCTGATCGTGATACATCGCGACGACGCCGTTGAAACGCCCGCCCAGCAATTGAGGAAATATCGAATCGGAAGGGAAGGGCCCCTCCGCCTGAACGCCGCGTCCCACGCATTCCTTCACCGCAGGGGCGATGGCGTCGATCTCCTCGCGTCCAAAGAGCCCGTCTTCTCCGCCATGAGGATTGTAGGCGCAAACCGCGATGCGCGGTGCCTGGCCGTCGATGCGGGACAGCGCCTGGTTAAACAGATCGATCGTCATAACGATCCGCTCCCGCGAGAGTAATGAGGGCACATCTTTCATCGCGACGTGGCAGGTGACGTGAACCACGCGGAACCCGCCCGCGATCAGCATCAGGCTGTATTCTTTTGTAGCGGTTTTTTCGGCGAGAATTTCGGTATGTCCGGCGTAATGATGACCCGCCTGATTGAGAGAAACCTTGTGCAACGGGGCCGTCACGATCGCATCGATCTTGCGTTCGAGAGCGAGCCCGATGGCGCGGTCGAGCCAGCGGAACGCGCTGTCGCCGCAGCCCGCGTCGACCCGCCCCAGGGGAATCTCGCTGCCCAGGCTGCTTTCATCGTTGATCAGATACACTCCGCCGCCGGTGATGGCGGCGGGAGAATCGACGACGTCATAGTCAAACGATACGCCGGTGAATTCAAACGCTCTCCGCAACGCCCGCTCTGAGCCGACGATCAGCGGAACAAAGCCCTGCGCGGGTTTCGCCAGCGCTCGCGCGATAATTTCGGGTCCAACGCCCGCCGGGTCTCCCATGGTGATGGCCAGTCGATGAATCGGCGTCATGCTTGTATCCTTTTTTATTAAAGCGGTTCGAATGAATCAAACCTTATCCGAAGGTCGTACTTTTGGTATGCTATGCTCTCGAAATAAGAATGTCTATTCACGAGCCGGGGCGCCAAAGCCTCTGGGACGCAAGATCGTCTGATTTCAGTCACCTGAACAATCAAACGGCGGAACTATCGCATGCTCTGGGGAAAACGATCCGTCTTTAAAGGCCGGCGATTGAAAAAGCCCGCCGTATATTACGCGCCGCTTCGCGTCGCGCGTCTGTCGGGCGACCTGACTCAGGCGGAGTGTTACGAACACAACCTCTCGATGATCCGCCAGCATCTGCTCGCCTGCCGCGTCGACCCCTATTATGGTTTCTTCCTCATCAACGTCGACCCGCTCAAGGCCTATCTCGATCTGTTTCCGGAAGAACGGCCCTGGGTGACGCAACTGGTCAGGCAGGAACGGCTGTTGATCGGGTCGGAGTACGCCGCGTATTCCCCTGAATTGCGCGGCGCCGAGGCGGCCGCCCGCAACCTGATGCTCGGGCGCCGCTGGACGGACGCCTGGTGCGATTGCCGCCCGCCTTTTGTGATGAACGCCGAGAGCGGTCCTGCTTTCGCGCAATATCCTCAGCTCGCGGCGCAATGCGGAATCAAGGCGCACGCCGGGCGTCCGGACGGCTCGGATGAAGCCCGCCGCTTTATCGCGTACGCGCCTAATGGAGACTGGCTGTTCGCACTGCGGCCGATTCTCCTCGATGGAAACGTTCCGTTTGAGACGCAAGCCGCCGCGCTGGTTGAACGTGAACGGCAGCGCGATCCCGCCGCACTCGCGGCTTTCGCGGTTGAGATGAACCCGGGAGGCGCGCCGCATCCCGCCATGATCGCGCGCGGCCGGGAATGGAGCGAACACGATCCGCCCGTGCTGATCGCGGGCGCCGCCGCCGAGCGCTATTTCGCCGCGCTGGAATCGCGTTACGCCGGTGAAAACGCTCAGCTCGCCGAATCCGCCGCGTTTTTCTGTGGAATGAGCGCCGCGCCTTCGGCTCTGCAGGACCTGGCCGTCGCGGCTCGATTGTCTGAAAACCATCTCTACGCCGCCGAGTTCTGGAACACCATCGCCGGATTGCTGGGCCTTCCCGTTGAAACCGGGGCGGTTGAATACGCCTGGCGGCAGCGCTTGTTCGCCCAGCCGGGCGATCTGCCCTCAATCAGCGACGCGGCGTATCTCGATCGTCTCGACGCCCTTCAAAACGCCGCCGAACTGGCGCATGGAGCCGGCCGCCGCGCCATGACCGAAATCGCCGAACGCGTCGAGGAAGGCGGCGAGGGTTCATGCGCCTGCGTCGTGTTCAACAGCCTTCCCTGGCAGCGCGAAGGTTCGATTCGTTTTACCATGCCGTGGCGAGACGACGCCGGTCTGGCGATGATCGATTCATTCGGCGAAGAGGTTCCGTTTGAAATTGAACGCATCGAACCCTCCGGAGCGGACGGCGGCCACGTGGCGCATATTCATTGCCTGCACGCTTTGCCCGCCGGAGGCTATACCTGTCTGTCTCCGCTTCACGACGAAGAGATTGAGGCGCCGTTCGTGCAACTCTCTCAGCGCCAGCCCTGGCTGGAGAATGACTGCTTCCGCCTGGAGATCGACCCGGGCCGCCGGGGCGCGCTGGTCAGCCTGTATGACAAAGAACTGGAGAAGGAATGGATCGACGCCGATCATCCCGCGCCCGCCAACGTTCCCTTTCATCTGCCGATTCGTGAAGACGGCGAGTGTGGTGAATTCACGGCTGCGGGCGAACCCAACTTTTCGTTTACGTCGGGTTTTTCGTACGAAACCTTTGATGGCCCGTTGACCCGCCGTTTATTGATGAAATCGGAAAACCCTTCCGGCGGGCGTTTGATACAGGAAATCCGTCTGACCGAAGGCCAGCCGTTCATCGATTGCGTCGCCATTCTTGAAAACGTTTCACGTCGTCCCGATTCGCCGGATCAGGGCGAACTGATTCTCGCCGCGTTGCCGTTGACTCTGCCCGGCGCCGTCCCGGTGCTCGACGATGGTTTTTACGCCCGGGCGGGCTGGCGCGGCCGCGCGGCTTTTCGCGCGTTTCACGCCGATGACTGGGGGTCGAACGGATTGCGCCTGCAATCGAGCGAGCGCTGGCTCGACGTGTCGTGGTCGCTGCTGTTCCGCTTTATGGAAGGCGACCGCGAAATTGCGTCCATCGCGGCCGGGCCCAGCGGGATCGTCGCGCCTCAGCCGGCGCACCGGCCCGCCGCCGAGCGTCTTCATGCGTTTCTGATGCGTCAGGGCGTCCCCGCGCGGGTTGAATCCAGCGTCGATTCCGGTGAGGTCCGGCGTCTGGACGGTCTGTTTATTCTGGGGTCCCGCGAATCGAACCCGCTGATCGACGCCCTTCTTGAAAATAACCCCGCCGCGGCGGAATTTTACGCGCATCACATGGAGCGTTTCGGTTCGGTCATCCTCGCGGTCGACCGGCTGGACGCGAGTACAGGCGCCGCGCCCGCGTTCATTATCGCGTCGAACGACCCGGCGGGCATTGATCGTGGAGTGGACGAACTGATGCAATCGACGATCTCGCACCGGTGCGACCGCCCCGCGTCGTCGCTGTTCACCGCGTCGCCAACCATTGTGGATGACGCGGGCGTATCGTTGATGCATCACGGTTACGCGGGGGCGTCGGTTACGATGGAAGGCGCGCTGCTGTTTTCGTTGTTGCAGCGCTCGCGTTTCGGATCGCAACGCACCACCTGGTCGCCCAATTTCACCGAACAGAAATCGACCGTCTTTACCTATCGGCTCTATCCGCACGCCGGCGACTGGCGGCTGGCCGAATCGCCGCGCCGCGCGCTTGAATTTCACCAGACGCCGACGGTGATACAACCTGAACGCCGCAGCGGCCTCTTGCCCGCCAATCAGTCGTTTTTATCGGTCGAGCCCTCGAACATCGTGGTTTCCGCCGTCAAACCGGCGGGTGCGCGCGAGATTACCGGCGAGAATGTGACGACGCCTTTTTCCACCGCCGCCGTGCGCCTGTTTGAAGCGTATGGTGAAGAATCGAACGTATGGTTGGGATCGAATCTGACGATTAAAGGGGCTCGCTTCGTCAACCTGATGGAAGAACCGATGGACAAGCGCGAGTTATACCGCGAGGAACCGTTTATTCGCGCGCAGGCCCACGCCAACGAGATATCAACGTTTTTGTTGCAGTTTAAAGCCGAACCGCCTCTTGAAACCGCCCCCCGGCTTGATGAGGCGCCGCCCATTCTTCCCGTGCGTTACTGGAAGCGCAACGCGGGCGCCGCGCCCGAAGGGCTTCTGCCGGTGGCGGTATCGCTGCGCGGCGCCGTCCGCCGCGATGAACGCGGCATTGATGAACGAATTCATCTGGTAGAACTGGTGCTGGTGAATAACGCGCTTGAACGGACGGCGTCGGGCGTGGTCGAACTCACCGCGCCGCGCGGCTGGCGTGCGGCTCCGTCGAAGGTTTCGTACCGGCTGCAGGGCGGCGCCAGCCAGTCGGTTCCCGTTCATCTGATTCGCGACGGCGGCGAGTATCACGGCGCCCTGCTGGCGCGGGCGCGTCTCGACGGGGCGATCGTCGAAGATTCGCTGCCCATTGGCCCCGCGCCGGAATTTGAAATCAGCATGACGCTCAGCCGCGAGGGCTTCGTCGTTCATCTACGCCATAACTCGCTCGACGCGGTCGATGGCCGCATTTCGCTGGTGGTTCCGCCCGAGGCCTGGCCGCCCGAGTTGTCCGGCGACCGCGCGCTCAGCTGGATGACGCCGCCGCGCCGGGCGTTTCACGCCCCCCCGGGCGAGACCATCGCCCTGTTTTTCCCCTTGCATGAACCCGCCAACCGCTACGGCGCCGCTTCCGATCAGCATTGGATGATCATCAAACTATACGCCCGTCACTCACTGCGTTATTACCACGTCCGCATGGATGGCCGTCCTTCCGAGGGGCTCGGGTTACTATTGCCCTGAAGCGGCGTTTTCTTTGTAAAGGCGTCCGGCAAGGTTCACGCCGCCGATTTCCCTTTTGGGGCGGTGGGGCGATGCTATGATGTCGGCGTGTTACACGTTGGACGCGATACACTCCCTCTCGATTCATGGCCGATTGATGATTCGATTCTTTGCTGACTTGCGTTTCATTCCCTTGCGCCGCGCCGCCGGTTTGCTCACGGCTTTGTTGTTGCTTTGCGTGTCCGCGTCCGCGCGGGATCTGGCGGGAAAACGCGGCGATGAAACGATCTGGCTCAAGACGAAGATTCTGCAGGGGGGAGAATACGTATCCGCGTCCAATATCGTCTACTATTTCCCTGAACGCTGGTATTACGACGGGCTGACGGGAGCCCTGACGCTGTTCCGTGACGATGGCGTGCGCGTCGGCATGCGCATCGGCGAGCAGCGGGTGATGGTGGGCGATAACGTGGTTCATACCGGCGCCCCGCCCATTCGTCAGAAAAACGTCGTCTATATTCCGTTTTACATCGTCGACGCGATTCTGTTTCCCAACGCCAATTTCGTTGAATCGGCCGCGCCTGAAACCGCCGCCGCGACGCCATTCGGCGTTGCTCCAACGCCCGCGCCGTTTCAGTTTCAGCCCCAGAATCTCCCCACGCCGACGCCATCCGATTACGCCATGCCCGGCCAGCGCTACGTCAGCAGCGCGGTGATCGTCATCGATCCGGGCAACGACCCCGCGTATCCCGGCGCCAAGGCGCTGTTCGCCGTGCGGGAGGCGAACATTACGCTCTCTATCGCGCGCAAGATGGCCGATTCGTTGCGGCAGGATAGCCGCTTTACCGTCGTGCTGACTCAGCAGGGAGGCGACGAAACGTTTTCGATGACGAATGAAGACCGCACCGCTGCGGCCAACGGCGCGCAGGGTTCGCTCTTCGTCAGCCTGCAATGTGGACGCCTGTTGACTTCCGCCGCGTCGCGAGCGGTTGTGTATTATATGAACCCCGCGCTGGACGCGCAGCCGCCCTTTGAGCCGAACGTCCGCTTTTCACCCTCGCTGAAAACGTGGCATGACGCGTATACGCCCTACGTGACCGAAAGCCGGCGGCTGGCGCGCTCGATCCTGCGCGACCTTACATCGTTTTATGAAGTCACCAATATCATCAAGACCGATTCAGACGCGCGTCCCGGCCGCCTGGCGGTGTTGCGCGGGCTGATTATGCCGGGTGTGGTGGTTGAACTGGGCAATCTGGAAAACCCCACCACCGCGCGTTATCTGAGCGGCGAAAACATTCAGGCCGAGATCGGGGACGTGCTCGCCACGGCGGTGAAGGATTTTCTGTTCGAGCGTATTAACGTGAACTGATCCGGCTGGATTCGATATGCAAAGCAAACTGCAAACCCTGTTGATCCTTCTTCTCGGCGTCGGGCTGGCGGTATGCCTCGGTTTTCTGGGCTATTTTTATACCCGCCTGCAGGAAGCCGAGATGCGGGAAGACGTGCCTGTTCCCAAAGAGATCCTCGAAGCCAGAGCGACGCCTCAGGAAGAAACGGCCCGTATGGATCTCCTGCAGGTGTATTTCCCCACCCGCGAGCACAATATGCTTGCCAGCGTTTCGATTCAGAGTCTTCCGTCCGACACGTTAACCCAGCGTATCCGCTCGGCGATGGAACTGCTGATCCGCGGACCGCGTGAGGAAAACCTGCTGGCTCCCATTCCTGAGGGTACCAAACTGCAGAACGTATATTGGAGCGAGTCGGACGGGCGGGTGTACGTTTCGTTTTCGCCTGAACTGTTAGGCGAGGATCGCCCAATGCACGGACTCGCCGAGTGGGCAACAATTTACAGCATCGTCAACACCGCCGCGCAGCAATCTTCCGCCGTAAAGGATGTGCAGATTCTGGTTAACGGTGAAATCATCGACAGCGGACGCCTGGTATGGGACTGGTCGATGCCCTTCAAGCCGGATAAATCCTTCGTGCAGTACCCCGTTGGGTCTCAATCCTGATCCGAAAAAATAAACTTCGTCTGATAATGAAAAACTCCCAAAGCCGGATGGACTTTGGGAGTTGGAAGGGCTTATTGGTTTTTTTACCGTGTTCGATCAGGTGGCGGAGGGAATCAGGGCCGTTTCGAGTGAATCGGCGGCGGCCGGGATGATCTCTCCCTCGATCGCGGGCAGATTGGGTTCGAGGCGCTGCATGGTACGATCGCTGCGTGCGTCGTAGAAACGGTTGAGCCGCGCCAGCAGTTCAGGGTCGATCGTGTCGGGCGCGCTGAGAGTGACCTTGCTGTTACGGCTGATGACGTGGGTTTCTTCGCCATCGGTCAGCACGGTGCTGCCCAATTGGTTGCGCGCCTGTTTTTCGACGATGACGCGGCCCTGGCGAACGCCGACGGTGGTGTGTTTATCCACGCCCACCTGCACCCCCACGTAAAACTGCGTGCCGAAGACGGTGGTTCTGGAGTTGGTGGTCAGAATGCTGAACGCTTCTTTAGCGGGGCGCACGTCAACGAACAGTTCGCCGCTTTTCAGGCTGATCAGCCGGTCGCTGCCTACGCTGGCGGCGCCGCCGCCTTCCTGAAACGCTTCCAGTGAAAACCAGGTCCCCGCCGTGGCGTATAGGATCGATCCGTCGGGTAATTCGAAGAATTCACCTTCCGCGTTCCATACGTGAATCGGCTCGAGCAGAGAAACGCGAAATACCTTGCCGTTGCGGGTGACGTGAATGTAGTGGTCTTCAGACGGCGTGTTGATCTGGGGAGCGATTAACGCGCCCGCCAGGCAGATCAACAACGAAATCGCCGCCGCCATGTGGGGACGGGTGCGGACGTAAGTGACGACGGTCAGTTCATGCAGATAGTTTTGAAGGCGGGTCCAGACGGTTTCAGGGCTGCGGGCCTCCAGCGCCATCATGACCGACTCAGAAAAGGCGTCGCGGGGCGCGAACGGGGCCGCCTGGCGCCGCAAGGCGCCCGAGATCAGGTTCTCTTCACGAACCATCTCGTTATAAAATGAGGAACATTCCTGGCATTTATGCAGATGGCGCTCCACTCGTTCGCTCCCATCTTTCGCCAACTCGCCGTCGCCGTAGAGGACGAGTTCCTGTTCCCATTCCGTGCAGCAGCCTTTAGCGGCCATACTCTTCACTCCGCGTTTCTTCCATCCGTTCCCGCAGGATGCGCCTGCCTTCAAACAGCCTCGACCTCACCAGATCGACCGGCAGGTCGAGCATTTCAGCGATCTCCTGGTACGAGTAATCTTCCACGTATTTCAACCGCAACAGGTCGCGGTATTTATCCGGCATCCGTTCGAGGCGTCTGAGCATCACCGCCGTGATCGATTCGCCTTCTTCACCGGGCGGCCTCATCGCGATGACGTTGGCCATGTGCTGGTGATAACTTTCGTCATACGGTTCGGTTTCGATTTTCCGTGAGCGGCGGGCGTTATAACACAGATTGCGGGTGATGCCGTACAACCATGAGCCGAATTTTTCAGGGTCTTCCAGTTCGCGAAGTTTCTGAAAGGCCAGCAGAAACGCTTCCTGTGCTATATCCTGGGCTTCGGGTCCGTTTCCCAACAATCCGTTGGCTAAAACAAACACCTTGCTCTGATAGCGTTCCACCAGCGGGCGAAAACACTCCCGTTTGCCTTTCAAGACTTCGCGTATCAACGTAGCCTCTGTTTTTTCGGGCATCTACGTATCCGTCCGTTCCTGTCAAAGATGTATCACAAAACCATACGGGCGTCCAAGGAACGCGTAAAAAAATCCTGTTGTATAACAATTGTCGCGCCAAAATGGCTAAAAGGTAAGGAAAGCGTGATTTCAAAAAGAATAAAAAATATATTGATACTTTATTAATAATATCTTAATTTATACTTAATCACCCTCGAACGTCCCCCTTGTGTACTGCTCTGGTCTCACTACTCATTTTACTGGAGGAAAGCATGAAAAAAAGTATTTTCACCCGAAGTCTGTTTGTTGGACTCGCGATGGCTTCGTCACTGGCCGCCGTCGCGCAAACCGAGCCGACGTTTACCATCAGCGATCCGGTGAACCTGTTCGCCGAAACCGCGACCAAGGAAGCCGGTTTGGCTATTAACGAAAAGACGTCAGAAGTTCTTTTCGTGACCATCGACACCGCCGCCATCGATAACGACCCTATCACGGGTGAACCAGCTCAGACCGCCGTCACCGGGTTTTATTACGATCCGGTAACTCTCACCCAGAAGGGCGACCCCTTCGTCATTGTCGGCAACCCGCGCGGCAGCCTGCAGAAGCTCAGCGTTACCTATAACCCCGTCAACGACAAGTACTTCATCGCGGTCGCTGCGGATGGCTATTCCCCCTCCGGCGCCCGCGTGCCCCTGATGGCGATCGTGAATTCGTATGCGGATTCACAGGCCAACGGCCCGATCTACAAGGCGTGGTCATGGGATGAGGGAACCGCGCAGAATTACCAGGACACCGCTGTCGCCTCCAGTTCGAAAAACGGTAACCTGATGTACGTCAGCGAATACTCGCCCGCGGGTGAGGGAGGCGAAGGCGTCATTGGTCTGCTCTACGATATGGATGGCAACCTGCTGGTAAATGATAAAACCCGTCTCGATCAGCTGGAGCCGGACCGTGACGAGGACGACCCGGATGTGTATTACCTGCCTGAAAACGACGTGTTCCTGTTTATAACCAATATCGATCCGTCCACTTCAAAGAACCGTATCGCGGCGACCGCGATTCAGCCGGTCCCTGATGCGAACGGCAACTTGCAGCAGGGGACGATGCAGATCGTCTCAAAACTGCGGAAGGATTTCAGCGCGGGGCATCCATCCGCCATCGAAAACCCCTTCACCGGCGAGTTCATCGGCGCGCTTGACTATGACAATGGCGCCGAAGGCGGCGACATCTTCTACTTCAATATCGGCCCCGCCCCCAATTACACCCTGACTGAATCGCAACCCCAGATTCCCTATCTGGAAGCGGCGGGCGGCGTTCCGCTCAATCAGCGTCATCCCCGTCTCGCGGCGGACACCGCGCATGGCGTCATCGTAATTTCAACCAACGCCAACGGCAATTGGCAGGGCATGGGCTTCACTCTGCTGGGCCCGGATGGCCACATTCTTCCCGGCCGGCCCGACGATCTCTACCGTCTGGTTGAAACCCCGACCTCGATCAGCAACGACGCCAACTATCACGACGTCAAGTACGATCCCAACAGCAAATCGTTCCTGATCATTTACGCCACCAGCGGCGGCTTCACCAACGTGGTGCGTCTCAGCGTCACTTCGGATCACCTGCCGGCTGACGTCAACGGCTGGATGGTCTATTGATACGCGAGTAGACTTGAGTATGATGAGGCCCGGACGGTTTTCGTCCGGGCCTTTTGCTTGCCGTTTTTTCTTCACTCTGAACTGAGCGTTCCCGCATGGACCCGTGGTTTGAGGCGTATCAATCCAGAATAGACATCCCGCCGGATCAATCGCCCTGCTGGGTCGATCGTACCTTCTCCATCCCGCTCGACGCCCTGCGATTACGCGTGCGGTGTGAAATCGCCTGCGATGGCTCGGGCGATTCATCCATCATCGCCGCGTTTGACCGGTACATCGCTCACCCGGATGTTACGCCCGAGCAGGCCGATCTGATCCGCGAGCCATTCAGCCGGGCGTATCTCGATTCAGCGCTTGCCGGAACCGGGCTGTTTTTCTTCGATGGCGCCGGCGCGTTTCGCGGCCGGTGGGACGCGTCGTTCGACGGCTGGAAACTGATCGAATCCGATTACGCGTCCGAGGGCTTCCGTCCCGGTCCGATTGAGCCCGGCGTCTGGCGCGTCAGCGCGTCGTTCCCCCGCTCTCATCACGCGATCGCGGCGCTCATTCGTGTGGAGGCGTCCAGCACTCTGGCGCCGCGAGAGCCATCGATCCATCTCTACGCCATTGATGAAACGTTTCCTGAAGAAGAAGACCCTTCTCAATGGCGTATCGGTGAGCTGGCGGCGGATACAGGCCGCTCGCGCGGCGCGCTCAGCGTGATCGAGACGCTGTCCGCTTTTTCCTGTCTCGGCTATGGCTTCGCCGCGCTGGCGGACGCCGATCAGCCTCCCCTGGCGTCATTTACCGTGGACCCGGGGCTCAGTGTGATCCGCGCGCAACGTCTTCGCACCTTTGATGGAGACGCGATCGCGCTGGGCGCGAGAGAGTGGATCAGCTGGCGGGATGAGAACAGCGTCAAGACACTGGCGCACCTGGCGCGCGAGACTCATCTGAACGAGGGGCTGTTTTGCGTCAGCCAACCATTCTCGCCGCGCCAGTGCGGAGAATTTTCACCCTGGATCGCCCGGCTTGAAGAATGGGCGATGGTTGACCTGCTGGAAATCTGGCTGGGCGTCTGGGATCAGCGCTTTCCTGAAATCATGAACGCTTTTGATCTGTGGGATGAACTCTTATCGCTTGGATTGCGCATATACGGAACGTGTGGGAAGGGGCCTTCAGGGCCGCCGGATGAAGAAAGCGCCTCGGCATGGCCCAAGACCGTCGTATACGCGCAGGGCGCCAGCGAGACCGCGTTGCTGTCCGCGTTAAAAGAAGGCCGTTTTTATTCCACCGTCGAGCCCGCCGTCGCGCTCTGGACCGAGTCGGAATCAGGCGGGGCCATGATGGGCGACGAAATGCGTCTTCCGGTGGGGGCGCCTTACTGGTTACGGCTTACTGTAAGCCAGATGCAGCGAGGCGGTTATCTCGTCATTAAGACCGATCAGGGAATCTTCTGCCAGACGCCGTACTCCACTCGCCATGAGACCAGCCTGAAATTTATCATGACGGCTGAATCCGAGCCGCATTGGATCCGGGTTGAGATCTATCAATACGGGCGTCCGCTGGACCGCTTACTCGCGTTTACGAATCCGATATTCGTCCGAGGCATGCTGAGCGTGTAACGAAAAATTGCGCTCATTCCCTTGATTCTACTTTTATTATCCTAAATTAGTAATTTCCCTCAAGTTTATTGCTTTTCCGCCGATACCGAATGTGGGGTTATTCGGGTTATTTTCGGGCAAAGAAGGAGTACGGAACAATGATTGATGGAATTTCTCCGCAGGCTTCAACTCAAGCGGTCTACGCGAACCAACCAGATCAGTCCAAAAAAGATGATGCGCCCGCCAAAACAGACACTGGAGTAACTCGCATTCTGAAAGATCAGGTTCAAATCTCAGACGCCGCCAAGAAAGCCGCGGAAGTCAATAATACCGCGCAGGAAAACGAAAACTCGGCGGCCGATCGCCGTGAAGATCAGGCGGCCGGCGCCAATCAGGGCGACGATGTGGTAAATAACCTCGCGGGATAAACAGACCTTATCGCCACTTGCTGTTCATAGAAAAATACTCGTCGTATCAAACATAACCCCAAAATGAGTAAAAGGCGGCCGGACGGCCGCCTTTTTCATTAGCCGCGGTAAATAATATCCAGTGTTCTTTTCTCCACACGTTCAGATGGTATAACTCCCCGAATTCAATCTTCTTATCATTCGAATGATTTTTTGGCCATGTCTCAAAAAAGTAAAAAAAAATATTGATTTTACTATTTGTTTTCTTTATATTCATTCAATACTTAACAGGGGTAAAAAATACCCCGCTATATAGTTTTTGGGAGGATTTTCTTATGAGGATGAAAAAGTTTGTGTATTGCGCTATTGGAGGTTTGCTCGTAGTGGCGGGACTCACCGGTTACGCGCAAACGCCCAACACGGCGGAAGACGTTGGGCTGGTGCGTCTGGTTCCCGACAGCATTGGTTTCCTGACCACCGCCGCTAATCTCAGCAACTGGGAAGGCTACGCCACCCATACCGGCGATGGAAGCGTATTGATGGTTGTGAATACGTTCCCTGAAGGCCAGGCGGGGGCGCAGGCGGAAGTCGCGGGAGTCATCTATGTAAAACCGGATGGAACCGTGAAAGAAGTGTTCGGCTTCATTGCGGACAACGGACAACCCTACAAGAACAATATGGACGTCGTCCGTCAGGACGGCAACCCGCCTTCAATCGCTGGCGACAAGCGCCCGGGATCAAAGCGCTTTATCATCGCGAATGAATGCACCCCGATGGACTTCCCCGAATTTCAGAGCGATAACCGCTGGGATAAGAACAATTACATCGACCACATCTTCGCGGCTCAGGTCGTTGAGCTGACCGACAATGGAACCCAGAAGGTATCCAACGTAATCGACCCCATCTATGGAACCCAGACCGGCGCGGACGTCGGCAAACTGCGCAAGGGCGGTACCGTCGCGTTGTCGAACGGTAATTTCGTGGTCTGCACCGAAGATCGCACCGTTGGCAAAATTCCGCATGCGGGCATCGTGAATGGTGAAACCGGCGCGTTGATTAAATCAGGCTTCAGCCTCGCCGAAGACGGCATGAACAATCAGGAAACCTGGGAAGGCATGGCGGCGTATAATGGCGGCTTCGCCATTCGCCTCAACAATCCCGTCCGCATTCGCTTCTTCTCCAACGCCGGCGATCCGCAGGGCAGCTGGGACCAGTTCCCGGTGGATGTAGGCGACTTTAATTTCGATCCCATCGACTTTAATAACAACCCGTTCGATTACTCCACCACCATTCAGTCCGGTGGCCGCGGTGACGGGTACGCAATGATCGGCGATATCAGCGATCATTACGTTTACTATGGGGGCAAGGGCTTCGATCAGGACTTCAACACCGAAGGTTGGCCGTACATGGTCAAGATCGACGCGCAGACCCAAACCAGCGTCAAAGAGATCCGCATCAATGAATGGAGCACCGACCCGGTGCCGACGTTTGAAAACTACGCGCACGCCGACCGTCTCGCCGCCGACATGGACAGCAACGGCAATTTCTGCGTGGCCTGGTCTGACAATTCAAACAGCGCCGCCAACCAGATCGTTGCGCGCATCTTCAACAGCGACATGGAACCCGTCACTTCCACCTTCCTCGTCTATCAGAATTCGGACGTGGGACTGGGCTCACCTGACGGCGATATCACTGGCGTGTCCGTGATTCACCCCTGTGTGGGAATGTCAGACGATCAGATCATCATCGGCGGCCGCGTCAGCGCCAATTTTGAGTTGCTGTCGTCTGGTGAAATCGTGCCGAACAACTCTCACGTCTACACCGTTTTCAAAAACCCCTTCAAGGGTACCGCGGTGGGCGAGTGGAGCGTCTACTGATCTGAATCGCTCGATCTCAAATCGCATTGTGTTAAACAAACAAAAGGCCCGGGAGAATTATCCCGGGCCTTCTTCGTGATTCGGATTTCCGTTTATTGGTATGCGTCCCATTCACCGGCGGAGAGCGGCGTGTCGCCGGGCACGGTGACCCGCGCCAAGCGGCCGGGCGAGTTGAAAAATCCGCCTCGGGTATACAGGACATAAACCTCGCCTTCCTCATCTTCAACGAATGAACTGAAGCTGACCGCACTGGCCGGGCCGTCCGAGTAACGCCAGGGCGCTTCCTTCAGCGTCCAAACGCCGGGCGTGGCGTTTTCAAGCACGAACATGTCGCCTCCGTAATCCGCGAAAACATAGTTGCCATGCAGGCTTGAAAACACTGAACCGCGATAGACGTACCCGCCAGTCACCGAGATGCGGTTCGCGCCGTGCGCGTATTCGGCGATGGGCAAAATCTTGCCGGAACGGTCGCAGTTGGAGGATGGATTGTAGCAGTCGCTTCCTTCCATCACGCGCCAGCCGTAGTTGCCGCCTTTTTCGATGATGTTGATTTCTTCGATGCGATTCTGTCCCACATCAGCGCAAAACAGCGCTCCCGTGCCGCGATCGAATGAGAACCGCCACGGATTGCGCAGGCCATAGGCCCAGATTTCATCCATCCCATCGCCGTCCACGAACGGATTGTCCCGCGGAATGAAGCCGCCATTCGCATCGTTGACGTTGATTCGCAGATTTTTTCCTAAAAGCGTATCGAGATTCTGACCGTTACCGATCGGCCCGTGCTGATCGCCCGCGCCCCCGCCGTCTCCGGCGGCGATATACAGCATGCCGTCGGGGCCGAAAGCGAGCTGGCCGCCATTGTGGTTGCCTTCCGGTTGTGAATAAGTCAACAACCGGGTCTCCTCCATATCCGCGCGATTGGGATCGTTCGCCGAAACGTGATATTCCGCGATCACCGATAGCGCGTTCTGGCCGCCCGGCGCGGTGTAATTGACAAAGAAGCGCCCGTTTTCGGCGTAGTCCGGGTGAAACGCCAGGCCCAGCAGGCCGCGTTCGTCGTAGCCCGATGAATTCACGCGCACCCGGCTCGAAATGTCGAGAAACGGATCGGTCACCAGGGCGCCGTCCTGAACGATGCGGATGCGCCCCTTCTGTTCAACGATAAAGAGCCGGCCGCTGCCATCGCCCGCGTTCGCGCCCGCCACCGGTTGAGACAGCCCGGTCACGATGTCGTCGAGTTCGATCTCATAATCGGTCATGGGTTGCGCCTGAGCCAGATGAGCGATTAAAACGGTGAAGAAGATACTCAATAGAATTCGATGGATTCCCATTCGACAATTCTCTCCTCATATCGTAGGATGAATCATGTATTGAATCCCGCTTCGCGGATCAAGCGATTCATCGCAAGGGTGAAAAACGGATGTCTTCATCAATCCCCGCGCTGGACGACGCGCGCTACTGGATCGATCACGAAAATTACCCAAAGGCGTTGCTTGTATTGCGGCGTGAATGCCAATCTGCGCCCGGTCATCCCGACGTACACGCCAGTATGGGGTTTTGCCTGTACAAGGTGGGAGAATACGAAGAAGCAATGGAGGCGTTGCGTGAAGCGCTGCGGCTTAATCCCGATCATCGCGAAGCCGCCGCACTGTTAAATCGATTAGAGTATACCGCACGATCCCGCGAAGGCCAAATCGACCCCCTTAATCTGGATGCGCTGGCGCATGGGCCGAGGATCAAAAAGAAACCCTGCCCTGAGTGCGGTTTCGAAATGGTGCGATCCGCCTCCCGATGCCGTGAGTGCGGATATGTATTTCCTCACTATCGCCTGTTCAAACTGGCGGCGGTTGTGTTGGTTGTGTTGGGCTTTCTGGTGGCGGGGCGCTACTGGATTCAAACGACGTACTCCATTCCTGATAAAAATCCGGATGCAAGCGTGGATATCCCCACGCTGTTTGAGTTATTTAAGTTCGCTTATTATTTCGCGGCGGGAGTCGCGTCGGCGTTTGGTTCGATCCTGATTCTTAACTGGACCGATCCTAAAAAGAAGTGGAACGAAGAGTGGGTGTTGGAGTTGCAGGCTTCTGTGTTGTTAATTGTTAGTTTTACGCTGATTAACGCGCTCCATTATTACCTGATCACAGGGGGAGGCTTCATCGCGTTTATTGCGAAATTCTTTCTGATGTATTTGTTCTTCCGGCGGAATTTTATTTACACTATTGGCTTGATAATATTGTATTTAAACTTCGCTAAACTCTTTTCCTTGCTATTTTTTCTCATCTTCGGCTAGAATAAGAATACTGCTTTATTCTGCGCCTGATTCGGGCAAAAAAACGGGCGGCAGAGCCGCCCAAAAGCCTAAATCGGAAAGAGAGGTTGGTTGCGGGGGCGTTGCACCCTCGCAACCAGCTCTTCTTGGTTTCTTGAATCGCTTTCTTTTGCTTGAATCGGGGAAAGTGAAACAGCGGCCGTTCTCACCAGAACGAAAGATAAATCCAGACGAGCCGCACAATTACCTGTACTGAAGGTTTCCCCAAACCCCGCCCCGGTCCGGGACGATACCGCTTTTCTTCCTCATATTTTGAAACGATGCGAACCAATCGCGCACAACAACGATATGTAATATAAAACGATCAGTTCGTCAGAAATGTTTCACGAATTTCAAAAATTACCGGAAAAAAACATTCACAGGCGTTCAGCGAGCCATCAATTCAATTGTTTCGTCTGATAGTAATACATCGATCCAAGAATCAGCACGGCTACAAATCCTGCGATACATCCGTAGCGCGCCAGGTCAAATAACATCTCGACGCCATGTGGCGTCAGCAGCCTTCGCGCTTCAAAAAACAGAAAAAACGTAATGAAGTACGTTCCGCAATACACCACCGCCGTGACCACCAGCGAGGGAAAAGCCAGCGAAACGCAAAAGGTCGCGCCATGAGCGATAATGAGCATAGCGATGAAAAAGCCGTATTCCCAGTTAAAATAGCGCATCACGTTGTGCTCAGAGGTGCGGATGAATATCGCGGGGCCGAAAAATATAGTGCAGAGCATCAGAAAAATAAGAAACCAGACCGCTAACCCCCAGAAGCCGACGAAGTAATACACCTTGACCAGCGAACCGCGTCCCACCGGGCGTGAAAAAAGAAAGCCTTCAAGATTTTCACTCGATTCAATCAGCCGGTTGCCCGCCGCCATCAGATAACCCAGCCCCAGCGAGATAAAAAACGCGAAAACGCCGAGCATGTTGTTGATGTTATCAAGCGTATACAACTTGAAGCGTTGGGTTGAATAATGGTGCATGTAACACAGATACGCCACAATGATCAGGCTCAGCAGGCCGAATGCGATGACGATCGGGGCCGACTGGCGGATCTCCTTCCAGGCCAGAGCGCGTTCTATGCGAGTTTCCATGATTGGGTTCCTCCCGGCGCCGGTTGACGGCGCCGATGTGTTTACTGATCGCTGGAGTTTGATTTCTGATTCTCATCCGCGAGACGCTTGAGAGTCTCCTCGTAACCGGGCAGGGCTTGTGGAGAGGTGGGGATCCGGGCCGTAACTTTCTGATCGGCCTCGCTCAGCCGGCCCAAGCGGTATTTCGCCACTGTGTTTGGACCCGCGAGCAACACCGCACCGTCCTCAATCGAACTCGCGTTCACGCCCTCGCCGGCTAACGGCATCATGATGCGCGCGCGGGGGGTAACGCGACCGTCTTTCTGTATCTGGTAATACGTCACCTGATCGTGATAGCCACGCATTTCAAGCAACCCGTTTTCCAGTTTCAGGCCAGCGTAACCCCTAGTCTGGTAGCGCCAGTTGGTCCATCGCCGCCAGGTGGAGTTCGATTGCCGGTTGATCTCTTTCATGTTGTTCAAGTCGCTGACGTCAAGTACGGAGACGACTTCCTGTAGATTGAATCCCCACGTCATCGCCATGCGGCCGTTTTCCACGGAATATGCGATGGGGATGCCGCCATCGTAAGAACGATAGGGCGGGCTGATTCGAGCGGGTTTCAGCAGGTCGCCGCCGATAAAAACTGAAACCGTATCAGGGCTTGAGAAGTCCAAGGCGGTAATGCTGATATCCACAACGTCACCGTTGGTTCGATACGCTTCCACGTTGGAGTACAAACGCCATGCGTCTTTCCGGTCGTCGCTTGGATTCCACATCATTGAACCCCGCATGAAGAAATACAACTGAAAACTGACGTTGTTCAAACGTTGCAGTAGAAAAGGATCGAGTTCCTTCTGCATTTTTTCGTCCGTGTTGCTTGTGACTCCATTGGGGCCGGTAAAAAATTGCTTCGGCAGGCCTTCAAACAACGGATCGAAATCCTTCATTTCGAAATAGCCCGGTTCGCGTGCGTCCACCGTGCGGGTGACGCGGCCCTGGGCGGTGTCGAAGGTGAATTCGAGATGCTGAATGGGGGTGAACTTCGGCTCGTCCTCCAGCGTGATGCGCCCGATGAACATCGGGTAGATCGTAATTTCGGGATTGTATGTGAACTGATTGTCTTCAGTGATTTCCGGTCCGCCGTGTTCGCGCACGAAATCAAAAAAATCTCTGTATTTCCGCTTGATTTCCTCCAGAGTGTACGGCTCTTCCCGGTAGCGGAAATCACGCGTGCGTGGAATCGATGAGTTCAGGTGTTGATTCAGATATTCGTCATCAAGTGGAATCGGTTCCATGTCGGGCCGCCAGATCGGCGCGAAGTCGTCACGGGTTCCGCCATGCTCGCGGATATATTCATCCAGCAGGTCGCGTGAGAATTCGCCTTTATTGATGACGATCGCGGCGTTTTCTGAGTTGAAGGTTTCACAGTCATGTTTCCACACATGAAACTGGTTGAATTTTTCGTTTTCCTGATACTGATCCGCATTGAAACATTCTTCCAGTTTCTTTTCGAAAACGGTTTTGAGTTCAAAATTCTCATCATATTTCAAGACAGTCAGTTGAGTGGGCCGCACGACATCGGGATTGATTCTTTGCCAGGGCTCCTGAATCGGAGCCTCCTGGTTCAGGTTTTCATTGGTTCCGGCGAAGGCCGTATATTCCGTGTAGTACCCCACGCGTTTATTCAACGGCGCGGTGTGTTGCAGCGCCCAGAGGGTTTCTTTTGAACCGGGTTTCATATCGAGCCGAACCATCGTCGCGTTGCTGGTGGTGACGTTCATCCACATCAGGTAGAAAAACGCCGCGAGCACCACGCCGGCGGCTCCGGCGTAGATCGGCCATCCCTGTACGCGCAGAGTCATGCGCAACCGTAACACCAGCGCGGCCAGCAACAGGCCCATTACCGCGCCCGCCAGCGCCGTAAAGAAAGGCATGATCGTGGAAAATGTGAACAGTGCGCGAATGAAGCTGTAAGGATACGCGGCGGATTTTTCAGTCAGCCAGCCCAGGAATAACGCGCACGCGAAACAGACGATCAGCGTTACGCCGAAGCTGCGCAGCCGGTTCGCCGAGCAGGAAGACATCAGCGTGAAATAGACCGCTACAGGAATCACGCTGATCAGGGCGATATACAACCCTGTGAAATAGAGGCCGACGTTCAGAAACAGGCAGAGAAACAACGTTGAAAAGACAAGGCAGATCGCACTCAACAGGAAGGCGGATAGCCAGGTAAAGGCGAACAGCGTTTCCGGTTCGATGGGTTTGGTTTGCAGGCATGTCAAAACGCCGCGTTCGGATTCTCGCGAAAAGAGCGGGAGGAACAGGACGAACGCCACCGCGATAATGTAGAACCCCTGAATGGCGGTCAGATTCTCAACATTGATGTTTCCGTAATACGCACCGTGAGAACGGTTGAAATAATTGGTGGCCCAGCCGAAAAAGAGAGTATTCAACAGCGCGCCCGCCAGCATGAGGTAAAACACCGGCCGCGACTCGCGGTATTCCTTCCACAGCAAGGCCTTGAATTGATTGAGATAAGGCGTCATGGCGATCGCTCCTTACCCGCGCCGCGCTTCGCGAACCGTCTCGACGAAAATTTCTTCCAGGCTCATGCTTTCCACGTCGAGCTGCCTGGGGTGATAGGCGCGGAACTGTTCAAGCAGGTCGTCGCTGAAATCGCCGGTGAAGTATGTTTCTTCGCGGCCGGCGCCTTCGATCCAGCGCACGTTCTGCAGCTGTTCGCGTTCGGGCATCTCCCCGTTCCACGTCACCCGGATGCGTTTCACGCTTTCTTTCAGCGAGTCGAGGGTCTGGTTTCGCAGCAGGCGGCCGTTGTGCATGATGCCCACGTTGTCAGCCACGCGCTCGACTTCATCGAGCAGGTGAGATGAGAAAAACACCGTGCGCCCTTCGCTTTGAATCAGCGTCACCACCTGTTCGAGAATTTCGCGCCGTACCATCGGGTCGAGCCCCGACGACGGCTCGTCGAGAATAAGCAGCGGCGGGCGATGGCCAATAGCGAGCAGCAGCGCCAGCTTGGCGCGTTCGCCGCGCGACAGGTGTTTGATCTTCGCGTCGGGGTCGAGGTTCATCTGGCGGCGCGATTCCTCCACCAGCGCGTCGTCCCATTCGAGATAAAACTGTTTCGTAAACCAGATGATCTCGTGAATCTTCATCCAGCCCCACATCTCGCGGTTCTCCGACACGTAACCGATCAGGCGCTTCATGCGCACGCCCTCGCGCACCGGGTTGTACCCCAACACTGAAACGCGCCCTTCGGTGGGCGTTTGCAGGCCGAGCATCATCTTGATGGTGGTCGTCTTGCCCGCGCCGTTGTCGCCGGCGAGACCGTAGATTTTTCCCGGTTCCACGTCGAGCGTGAGGTCGTGCACCGCGACCTTTGAGTGGAAAACTTTGGTACAGTGTTGAATGTCGATGGCCGGTTGGTTCATGACGCTCTCCTCTCCTCAAACGCGCGATTGCGCTCCTGCAGCAGGGTTTCCACCTCGGGGAAGGGAATCTCCAGGTTGTAGGCCTCGGTCAGCGCCCGGTCGAGATGTTTACCGATAATCGCCAGCCGTTCCGGTTTGGCGATGCTGACCTTTTCTTCCGATACAAAACACCCCATTCCGCGCCGGGTTTTGATGACGCCGTCCCGCTCGAGGTCGTTGTACGCTTTCGATATGGTGTTGGGGTTTACTCGCAGGCTGCCCGCCAGTTGCCGGACGGAGGGCAGTTGCTCGCCGGGGCTGAGCGCTCCGGTCGCGACTTTGTATTTCACCTGCTGCACGATCTGCATAAAGATCGGTACGCCGTTGGATGGGTCGATATCCAGGATCATGGCGCCGTCTCCAGTGTATTGGTGTGCTGTATTGCTAGTACAGTAGTACGGTCTCCGCGCTGCGTCAATCGATTTTTAAAAAAAATTCCATGCACTCCCTTTCGATCATATGGCCATCGTGCTAGTATTACGAAAATTAAAATCATAATATGAGAGGCCGCATTATGACGCTACGAATTCCGTTTTGCCTTTTGTTCGCTTTTGCTGTTACCAGTTCATCGCTTGCACAGACCGTCATCCCCATCGCTGAGATCAACACCGTCGACGCGAATGGAGAACCCACCTTCGCCGGTCTTCAAACCACCGATCGCTACACCATCGAGGGAATCGCTCTGAACGATGGCGGAGTATTTAACTCAGAGGGAGAGACATCGCTCATCCTGTTTATTCAAGACGATACCGGTGGCATCGAAGCGTATGCCGGGTCATGGTACGGAAGTGGGCTCGCTAATTATCCCGAGGTTCTTCAGGGTGACCGCGTGCGCGTCACCGGGCTGACCGGTCACTATGGGGGGCAGACCAACATGAACGAACGCCACAACCCCGATCAGAAATTGGAAATCACAATTCTGTCTCATGGTATAGCGCCCGCGCCGTTTGTGATTGACGATTTGAGTTTGTTAAATCTCTTCGACGCAACGCGCTCCACCGGCGCTGAGCGGTATCAGGGCTGTCTGGTTACCGTGCGCGATGTGGAAATCAGCCAAGGCGAATGGGTGAATGGCGGTTCGGTCACGCTCGTCGATTCAAACGGCGCGACGCTTTCGGCGCCGTTGCGTTTCGCGACGAAGATCGCCGATTCGCCTCAGCCAGAGGGACGTCTCGACGTGACCGGCGTCTTCAACCAGGAAGACGTCGCCCCCCCCTTCACGGAGGGTTATCAGCTGTGGCCCCGATCGATAGATGATTTCAAGCCCGCGGCGAGTTCTTCTCATGACTGGGCGCTGTACCGTTAACGGGGCGTTCACGCTGATCGAGCTGCTGATCGCGGTCTCCATCATCGGCGTGCTCGCAGTTATCGCGCTGCCCAACTTTATGCAGGCTCGGGTGAAGGGAAAAATCGCCGCCGCCCGGGCCAATATCGCCGCGTGCGTCACCGCGATTGAAAGTTACCGTATCGATCGCGGCGCGCTGCCTCCAACCCGGTATCACTGTCTTGCGTGGGGTGAAGAAACCGCTAAAAAATATTTTGAACTTCCGTGGGAACTGACCACGCCCACAGCCTATCTCGCCGAGCGGCCGCTTGATCCGTTCTACACGTTTCCGGGCGCATCGACCGAGGCGCCCGGTCAAACCATCAAGTATCGCAGGCCAGGATTCGGGTATTTTAATGGAATGCCCACGGAAGAAGGCATATGGGTTCCAACCGGGTTTCCCGTCGATAATGGAGAGTACGTTTTTTATAACAACGCCTCCGCGGAACACAAAGCCAGTCAAAGCCCCGTTGAATACGGCTTCTGGAGCATTGGCCCCGTTCCAAAAGAAGATATCGGTTTTCACATGCTGGAGCCGGTTCCATCCAGCACCTGGTACGATCCGAGCAATGGAGTTGTGTCTTCGGGCATTATCGTCCGATTAAGTACGGGCCATCAGGCTCCGCCATCATGAAGGAGGAGATAGTATGTACAAGATCACCGTTCGCGTCTCAGCGCTTATCGTATTGGCGTCGGTTTTCGCCGCCGCTCACGTCATGCAACATCATGTCGAATATAAACCCGTAACCGCAGAACAACTGACGCGGCTGCACGGACACATGGGGCCCTACGTCGTGATCGGCGCCAAAATGGGTGAGTTCGCCGTGGAAAAATATGGCATGCCCCGCTATTTCGGAGTGACCGTCGAGGTTGAGTGCCCCGCCAGCCCTCCCTTTACCTGCATCATCGACGGTTTGCAAATGGCGACCGGCGCCACCATGGGCAAACGCAATATCCATCTGAAAGACGGAGAAGGCATGCGGGTGATCATCCGTGACGACGAATCGGGGAAATGGCTGGACTTTACCTTGACGGATGAGGCGCGGACAATGTTGGCGGAATGGGAGAAAACTCGCATGGACGTGGAAGAGCGCGGCGCCCGCTGTTTTGAGATGGAACCGGATCATCTTTTCAAAGCCGTGATTCATGAATAAAAACGCCGGTGCGTTTGAATTGACGGTCTTCACCACGCCGATGGAATTTTCATCAAGGAGAAAGTCAAATGAGTAGAATCCTGACATTCGCGGCGGTTTGCGCCGGGCTCTTAATCGCTGTGAATGCCTACGCCGAACCGGTCAAAATCATTTATGACACCGACATGATGGGAGACGTCGACGACGTCGGCGCGCTGGCGTTGCTCAACAAACTCGCCGACGCGGGCGAGGCGGAGATTCTCGCCGTCATGGTGTCGGTCACCGACCCCTGGACGGCCCCCTGCGCCGATGCAATCAACACCTGGTACGGCCGGCCGGACATCCCCATCGGTCAACTCAAGGGAGAAGGAGTCGGCGACGGCAGCAGTTACACCAAAGCCGTAGCGGAACAGCACCCTCACGATCTCAAATCAGGCGATGACGCGCCCGATGTGGTCGCGCTGTACCGCAAGATCCTCGCCGCCCAGCCCGATCGCAGCGTCACCATCGTAACCGTCGGCTTTCTCACCAATCTACGTAATTTGCTCGACAGCAAGCCCGATACATTCAGCGGCCTGAATGGCGTCGATCTGATCGAGGCGAAGGTCAAACAGTGGGTCTGCATGGGATGCCGCTTTCCGGAAGGTTGGGAGTACAACATTCACAAGGATGCGAAAGCATCGATTGAAACCATTCAGAAATGGCCGGTTCCCGCCGTTTTCAGCGGATTCGAGATCGGGATGAAAATCATGACCGGCGCGGCGTTACGTTCCGCGCCGAAAGAGGATCCGGTTCGGACCGCCTATCAGTATTACAACGGTCTTAACGATCGCGAGTCGTGGGACCACACCGCCGTATTATTCGCGGTGCGTGGCGCCGGCGAGTATTGGGACGTGCATCGCGGCGGCGGCGTTGTGGTTCGGGAAGACGGCTTCAACCAATGGGACGACTCTCTCGATTCGCAATACGCGTATCTCGTTCAGAAAATGTCACCAGACGATCTGGCGGACGTGATTGAAGAACAGATGGTCTTGCCGCCACGCTGAGCGTCCGAAGCAAATCGATAGCACATAACGAAATCGCCCCGCGTATGACTTGCGCGGGGCGATGTGTTTTTGTCATTCTTCCAGAGGGAAGGGCTAGGCTTTCAGGTTGATTTTTGAGGTTCCCGCGGGAGTCGAGACCGAGTTTTCCGTCTTGAATTGCTGACGTTTTTCAGTGAGCAGTTCGTTTCGAGCTTCAATCTCCATGCGCTGCGCGTAGGCGGCGGCGCGTTGCGCGCTGCTGGAGCCTTCACCCGAGAACAGCGCGGCCCGCTTGATCTTCTTCGCTTTATCGATGCTTTCCTGCGGGGTGCGGCCGGTTTCAATCATGTCGGGAACATCGCCCGCCGGTTTGGGCGCGTCAACCGCCGCATCCGCCGCGTCGCCGCTGTTCGAAGAATCGCCGGTTGATTGTGGCGCTGTAATGGCGCCATTCGGATCGGGCTGATGGGGTGAATCCAACCCAGCGTCCTGACGCTTCTCGTCATTTAACTCGCGCCGGGCTTCCGCTTCCATGCGTTGCGCCTTTGACGCCACCGAGCGGTCCGCTGAAGAGGGATCAGACGGCGCATCGGCCGACCGCTTCAGTTTCTGAGCCTTGGCGATGGTTTCCTCGGGAGTCGCTTCTCTGGAGGTATCCACGTTGACTTCGCCGCCCACCGCGTAGGTCCTTCCATCGGGACCGACCTCATAATCATACTGGATCGATCCGCCATACGCGCCCGCCTGCGCTTTATGCTGCTGCTCGTGATTGCGGACGTGCTGATCGCGCTTTTCCAGTTTTTCAACTTTTTGTTTATCGGCGTCGGAGAGTTCTTTGCCGTTGAGCGATCTGGCTTCGCTGGAGAGTTGGACCGCGTCCTTCTTGTGGCCGGTATCTTTTTTATCGTCCCTGCCGCCTGGTAATACCCGCCCATTATCCTCGCGAGACGAAGATGCGCCCGGTTGAACGGGCGATCCCTGCAAGTTGGGAATATGGGCGTCAAGCTGAACTGGCGTCATGGCGGACATCCATTTCCAGACCGGTTTAAGTCTGGCCTGTTCGATCCATCGAACGGGCGGTTTTCCGGGAGTCTGTCATTAGTATCGGCGGCTTGACCGGAAAAAATAAGAGAAATTTTTCTAAATTGAGTTTTTTAGGAGAATTCAAGATCGTTTCCTGAGAGCGAAGAAAAAAAATACCAGGAAAATCATTTTCCGCTTGATACGGTTTTATGAATCGTATTATGATTTATTATGAGCACTATCTTATTTGTGGGGCGTGTACAGGCTCCATTGTGAAGCCCATTTTTTGAGTGGAGGCGTACTGATGAAGCTGACGCAATATTCGGATTATGCGTTACGGGTAGTTTTATATCTTTCATACAAAATGCATGATAAGGCCTCTATTCAGGAAATCGCCGACTTCTACCAGATTTCGAAAGATCACCTGGTAAAAATCGTCCATCATCTCAGCCGCGCCGGGTATATCAAAAGCTCGCGCGGACGCGGCGGCGGCATTGAACTGGGCTGCGACCCCAAAACCGTGACCATCGGCGAGATCGTCCGCGAAATGGAAAGCCATTTTATAATGGTTGAATGTTTCGATCTTGAGACGAATGAATGCCGTGTCTCTTCAGTCTGCAAGTTGAAAACCATCCTGCGGGAGGCGCTCGACGCCTTCATGGCCGTACTCGACCGTTACACGCTCGACGAACTCAGCCACGATCCGGAAGCGGCGATACAGTTGATCGGTTCATCCTGATCGCTCCGTTTTCTTATTCATTCTTGGCATAAAATATCGGTCTCAAGCCGTTTTTTTGTTTCGAACGGGTTGACGGGAGGCGAAAACATGGTTAAAAGTTGCAGTATAAATGCAACAATACGAAAGGGGTTGTGCCATGCCAAATCTGTATGAACAACTGGGCGGAGACGCCGCCGTCGATCAAGCCGTGGAGATTTTTTACCGCAAAGTATTGACTGATGACCGGATCAGCCGTTTTTTCGACGACGTCGATATGGATACCCAGATCGCCAAGCAGAAAGCGTTTCTGACGATGGCGTTCGGAGGGCCCAATCATTATTCGGGGCTCGACATGCGCCAGGGCCACAAACATCTCGTCGAGCGCGGTTTGACGGATGAGCATGTCGACGCCGTCATCGAACTGCTGGGCGAAAGCCTGCAAGAACTGAACGTTCCCGCCGAACTGATCGCTCAGGTCGCCGCTATCGCGGAAGGCGCTCGCAAGGATGTTTTGAATCGATGACTGAAATCATCTATCACGACGCTGTTTATCCGCTTCAGCCGGATGAAACCGTACTGGACGCCTTATTGCGGAACGGCGTCGATGTTCCGTACGCCTGCAAGACGGGCGTATGCCAATCGTGCATGATGAAGGCGGCGGCGGGCGAGCCGCCTTCATCATCGCAGCGCGGGCTGAAGCCCACCCGGCGCGCTCAGGGGTATTTTCTCGCCTGCCAGTGCAAACCGGACGGGCGGTTGATTGTGGGCGACGCGGGCGAGGTGATCGCGGCGCGTCTGATGGAGAAGACTCCGCTCAACGCCCGCGTGATTCGTCTTCGTTTCGAGCCCGAGAGCCGCGTCGATTGGGCGGCGGGGCAGTTTGTTTCATTGATCCGCGGCGATGGCGAAAGCCGTTCGTATTCCATCGCCAGCGCGCCCGTCCGTGATGGCTTCATCGAAATGCACGTGCAACGCGTCGAGGGTGGCGCCATCAGCCCGTGGTTGCATGAAGAAGCCGAACCGGGAGAGCGCATCCGCCTGCGGGGCCCCTATGGCGATTGCTTTTACCTGTCAGGCGAACCCGAGCGCCCTCTTCTGCTCGCCTGTACCGGAACCGGGCTCGCGCCGATTTACGGTGTTTTGCGCGACGCGCTGGCGCTCGGTCACTCGGGGCCCATTCACCTGCTTCACGGCGGGCTGGATGAAAGCGGACTGTATCTCGTAGACGAGTTGCTGGATCTCGCCGGACGCTACTCAAATCTGAGTTATACCCGTTGCGTATTGAACGGCGCCTCGAAGCCGGGGCTAGTCGTGGGCGACATCGGCGAATTGTTACTCCAGACGGCGCCGTCTTTTTCCGGCTGGCGCGTCTACCTGTGCGGCGCGCCCGACCTGGTCCGTCTCATGCAGAAAAAGGTCTTTCTGCATGGCGCCACCAGTCAGGATATCCACGCCGACGCCTTCATCCCTAAACAGGTATAAAACACGGCGGGATAAACGAGTCGATGTCCGCGTTCTTCCGATGAACAATCGTGGGGCGATACTCATGATCCCGCGAAAATCGGTTTGATACGGCCGCAAATCCGATTCAAACAAGTTACGCTTTCTCTCTCTAGCGGTTGTCAGAATTACGTTCGAATTGGACCTTGGTACAATCGCCGAAAGTCACAAGGAAACGTGATGTTCGGCACGGTTAATCTGAACGTAACTTTGGCATCAAATATATTCGACCGCATCAGCGGCCATCGGGATGGTCAGGCCCCTCAACCCAATGATTCGCCGGCGGGCGATATCCGCTCTGCTTCTGTCTCACCAACCACGTTTGTGCTAAGGTAATCCAGCCTGAATTACGGCGAGCGCCCCGCCGGTCTTCCGGCGGCGTAATCGCCTGTTCTCGTGAGGATCGTCCGCCGTTATGTGGTCATATATCGTCAATCGTTCGTTACAAACCATTCCCGTGTTGATCGGCGTGACATTGCTCACGTTTTTGTTGTTTCACGCCATCCCGGGCGACCCCGCCCGCATGATGCTCGGCTTGCGCGCCAACATCGCCACCGTCGAATCGTTGCGTCAGCAGTGGGGCTACGACCAACCGCTGCCGGTTCAGTACTGGCGCTTTTTCAAAAAAGCCAGCACCGGCGATCTGGGCCGTTCGACGTATACCAATCGTCTCGTACTGGGCGAGATCGCCGACCGCGCTCCCGCCACCGCCATGCTGGCGGTCAGTTCGATGCTGTTCGCGATTGTCGTCGGCATCCCGGCGGGCGTTCTTTCCGCGCTGCGCCGCAATACCTGGATCGACTTCGGCGCCATGATCGTCTCACTGGCGGGAATCTCGATTCCCATCTTTTTTCTGGCGATTCTGCTGTTATGGATATTCGGCTACGCGCTGGGGTGGTTCCCGTTGACTGGTTACGTCAGCGACGTGGGATGGCTGGCGCTGGTGTTGCCCAGCGTGGCGCTGGGCACTCGGCCGCTGGCGATTCTCGCGCGGCTGACCCGTTCGAGCATGCTGGAGGTTTTGCGGCAGGATTACATCCTGACCGCGCGCGCCAAAGGGCAGATGGAATGGCTGGTGGTCTTTCGCCACGCGTTCCGCAATGCGTTCAATCCCGTCTTCACCGCGCTGTCCGGTTCGCTGGCGGGATTGCTGGTGGGCAGTTTCTTCGTGGAATATATTTTCCGCTGGCCCGGCATCGGCTTTATCGCGATCGAATCGATCAAGCAGCGTGATCTGCCCATGATTCAGGGGACGGTGCTGGTGGCGGCGTTCGTATTTGTTGTGGTGAACCTGCTGGTGGATATAGGGTACCGTTTCCTGGACCCGAGGGTGAAACTCTGATGCCGGCGCTGTTCAAACAGAAAATGGCCTCTATCGGCTTCGGTCTGATCCTGCTGCTCAGCGTAACGGCGTTCGCGGGACCGTTACTGTCGCCGTATGATTTCGCCGATCAGAATCTGCGCATCGCGCGTCAGGGGCCTACATACGATCACTGGCTGGGGACCGACAAATTCGGGCGCGACGTGCTCACCCGCGTGTTGTACGGAGGGCGCATCTCGCTCTTCGTGGGCGTAATCTCGCAGGGCGTGGCGTTGCTGATCGGCGTGCCGCTGGGGTGTCTGGCGGGCTATTATCGCGGCTGGGTCGATTCGGTGGTGATGTGGACCATCAACGTCTTCTGGTCGTTTCCCTATCTCTTGCTCGTATTGGCGTTGAACATCGCTTTAACCGGTGCGTTTCGCCTCGCGCTGTTGGGGCTGTTTGAACGGACCGGACTCGACCGGCTTACCTTCGTATTGATCGAACCCGAAGCGATGGCCGATATCATCACCGTCTTTATCGCGCTCGGTCTGGTGAGCTGGGTGCTGGTGGCGCGCATCGTGCGCGGTCAGATTCTTTCCGCGAAAGAAAGCGCTTACGTCGAGGCGGCGCGCGCCTTCGGCTTTTCGACGCCGCGCATTCTGATGCGGCACTTGCTGCCCAATATCGTGACCCCCATCTTCGTGGTGGTGACGCTGGGATTCGCTGAAGCCATTATCGCCGAAGCCGCGCTCAGCTTTCTTGGCCTGGGGGTTCAGCCGCCCACGCCCAGCTGGGGGCGCATGATTTCAGATAATTACGGCCTGATTTTTTCCCGAACCGGCTGGTGCAGCGCGGTCGCGCCGGGCGTCGCCATCGGTCTCGCGGTATTGGGCCTGAACCTGTTGGGCGACGGGCTGCGCGATTTTCTCGATCCGCATCTCAAAGATGAACTGGAGGCGCGGGGCGGGGCATGAGCGCGGATGAACCAGCCGTTCAGGAGGTTTCGTACTCCAACCGGCGCTTTCTGTTATTCATGCTGGCCGTACAAACCGCCGTCTTTGTATTCAACCATTTCATCAATTTCCGCCCGCTATGGATCGATGAAGCCTATTCAGCCCTGATGGCGCGGCTGCCATTCGGCGAGATCCACCGCCGCATGATCTACGACGCGGGCCCGCCTCTGTATTACGATCTGCTTCATGTCTGGCGCATGCTGTTCGGCGAGTCTGAACTCGCGTTGCGGACCATGAGCCTTTTATTCGCCTTATTGACCACCGCGCTGCTGTATGGCATCGCGCTTCGTTTTCTCAATCGGACCGCCGCGCGCTGGACGGCGGCGGTCTGGGTTGTACATCCTCTTTCAATTTATTATGCGACCGAGGCGAGGAATTACACCTTGCTGACCGCGCTGGCCGCCGCGTACGTCTGGCTGCTGTTGGAATACGCGATTCACCGGCGACCATACGCTTTGCCCGCCATCGCGGCGGTGTTGGCGATCTCGGTCTATAACCACAACACCGCGTGGTATCTCGCCGCGGCCGGCGGTCTCGCGTCATTGCTCTATGTGCGGGATCTTAAACGTCTGCTTCCTCTGTTTCTCGCCCACCTCGCGCCGCTGGCGTTTTACCTGCCCTGGATTCCCGTCCTGCGCGCCCAGCTTCAAAACGCCGAACTGACCATTGGCTGGATTCGCGATATCTGGCATCCCGCCGCGCCACTGGCGTCGCTGCTTTTCTATGGCCTCGGCGTAACGCTCGCGCAGATCGGCGCCGCACTCGCGCCGTCCGCGATTCTGGGGCTTCAACTTCAGACCATCTGGATCGCGGCCTGGTCGCCGCTGATCGTGCGGTTTAACCGGCTCGACCTGTCGCGCTATCGTCTTTTCGCGGGATACCTGATTTTCGTCCTGCTCGTATGGCCCATCCTGATGTTCATGATGTTGAATCCAGCACACAACCCCGCCTCCGTCCCGCTCATCCGTCTCGTTTATCCCGCGCCGCTGCTGGCGTTATGGATCGTCGTGTGGCGAGCGCTCGCGCGGGGGCCGCGTGAAACGCAACCGGGCGCGATTCGCTGGCTTCTGACGTTCTCCGCGCTGCTGCTGCTGTTCCCCTGGATGCAATCGATGACATCCAGCCCGGTGTATATCATGCTGCGCACCGATTTCATCGCGGCGCCGTTTGTGGTCATGGCGTTTTCCGAAGGTTTGCGTCTCGCGTCCCGCTGGATGGACGGCCGTTTCCGCCATGTTCTTCAGGTCGCCGTCATGGTTCCCGGTTTGCTGTTTTTCGCGGGTCAGATCGATCAACCTTATATCTCGATGGCTGAAGCGGGCCGGTATATTCTGCGCCAGTCGCCCCGCGGCGGCGTAGTGATCTGCACCGGCCTGACGCGCCCCATGCTGGAGTATCAACTGAAGCCGAAGGGCTTCGATCTGATTTCTTATCCGATGGATATGGCCAATCAACTCGCTCACTTCAATGAGCTATGGTATCGGGCGCATCTCGACGGAGCCGAAGAAGCCGCCGCGTCGATACGCTCGGCGAAAGACACACTGAAACCCGGTGAGACGTTATGGGTGGCTTCATCCCGGCGTGAGATCAACCGCGTTCTCGAAGACGCATTACACGATGATCCGGACCTGATCGGCTCGGGCGAAGCGATTCAATCGCCGGGCATGGGGGTGCGCGTGTTACAGGAACGCGTCTATCTTTTGCGGTATGAACGAAAATAACTCATCGAATTTTCGTCTGGCTGAGCTGAAATCCTGCTTGGGGCTGACGCTGATCGCGGGCTTGTTGCGCGCGCTGTACCTTCGCGCGTTCATTTCCACCGTGCCCAACGCGCTGTTCCCTCAAAACGACGCGAAGGCGTATTGGGAACTCGGCCTCCGGATTTTCCGCGACGGCTGGCTGCTTCCTCACGACGGCCCGTTTTATCAGGCTCCGTTGTATCCCTACGCGCTGGCGCTTTTACATCATCTCGGCGTTCATCGCGTGGTTCAGGTTCTGACTCTGCAAGCCGGGCTGGGCGTGGTGAATGTGTTATTGACCTACGCCGCCGCGCGCGTGATCGTACCGCGCCGCGCCGCTTTCGCCGCCGCCCTGCTTTTTGGCGCCTGTCATCTTCCGCTTTATCTCGAAAGCAAAACGCTCGCCGCCACGCTGGGGCTGACGCTGTTTCTCGCTTTCGCGCTGGCCATGTTGTGGGCGGCGCGGATGCGCCGCGTCTGGCTCGTCATCGCCGCCGGCGTGTTATTCGGCCTCGCCGCTTTGTGCCGCCCCAATCAGATTTTCACTCTGCCGTTCGCCGCGCTGTATGCGGGGTGGCTGGGCCGTGAACCACGCCGTGCGATCGGTTGGAGCCTGGCGTTTTGTCTCGCCTTCATGCTGACCATTCTCCCATCCACGCTGCGCAACGGCTTGATCGGCGGCGATTGGGTTCCATTCACCGCCAACGCCGGGGTTACGCTTTACATGGGAACCAATCCCGACGCGCAAGGCGGCCTCTCGCCGGTTAAAGGTCTGTCAAACGATATCGAAGATCAGCGCACACAGAGCATCGAACTCGCCTCGCGACTGGCTGGACGTGAATTCACGCCATCGGAAGCGTCTAATTACTGGGTGAAGAAAACCATTGGCTGGGCGGCGGCGAATCCACTGCGTTTCATCGAGTTGGAATGCCGGAAATTTCTCTGGGCGTTTTATCACACGCCGCCGGGAGTGAACGCGTCATCTTCGTTTGAGGCTCACTTTGTATCATGGCTCGGCTGGCTGCGGCTGCCCACGATACTCGCGCTGATCGGCGGGCTGGCCGCGCTGCCCCTGCTGTGGCGCGATCTCCGCCCGGAACGCGTGTGGTTGCTGGCGTTGCTGGCGGGGTACCTTTCGCTAAGCCTGATTTATTACGCCTCCGACCGCTTTCTGGCCGCCATGCTGCCTTTTCTGTCGATCCAGGCCGCGCTGCTGGTCGAAACCTGGCGCACTTCGCGGCGCAGCGCGCTGGCTTCGCAACGATTGCGCTGGGCGGGGCGGATCGCCCTCTACGCGCTGATCGCGCTCAACCCCGCGTTCGTCTGGAACCGCGCCAACGAAGTGGGGCTGGGCTTTTACAATCTCGGCGTGTGGCATGAATCGCGCGGCCAAAACCAGGAGGCCTTCGAGGCCTACCGCGAGGCGTATGAGCGCATCCCCAACAATCCCTCCGTCGCGTTGAATCTGGGCGTGATGTACGCCCGCCGCGGCGATCTCGAAACCTCCACACGACTCTTCGAACGCGTGCTCGAACTCGACCCCGCCAATGATCTCGCCCGGCGCAACCTGGAGATCAACCGGAAACGCCTTGATGAGCGCTGATCCCCATTCGCCTGTTCCGGTCACCGCACGACCGTCACTTCGTCAGGCGCGTCGATCTCGCTATGAATGTTCCCATCCGCCTGCTTCACGTGTTTCAGGCGGATGACGCCGTACGGCGTGGGGAAGGTTCCCTCCACCCAGTCGAGATCGCCCAGGCGCGGCTCGATCTTCACCATTTTGCAGCCCGGTTCAACCACGTGTACGCCCAGCACGTTTTCGCTCAGCCATGCGGTCGGTCCCGACGCCCAGCCGTGACAGAGGCTGTGACGGAATCCGATATAGCAGTACGCGCCGAAATCGCCGTGGATGTCTTTCTTCCCTTCGGGAACCACCTCGTCGATGGGCGCGGCGTTTTCGGTCCAGTCGAGGTTGAAATCCTCCCAGAAGGTGGTGGCGCCCAGGTCGAGCATGGCCCCCCAGTAGTCGCGGATGCAATCGAGACAGCCTTGTATGTCGTCCGCCTTCGCGCGCGCCCGCAACACGTAATAGCCATAAAACGTCGACATGCCGTGCGCGCCGCCCGGCGCCATTACCTCGCGGTTGAGCGCGGCCGCGTCTTTTAACTCGGCCAGCGCCATCAGCGCGGCGGCCTGCTTGCTGTGGTTGGGATCGGGGGTGTGTTTAAGCAGGCGGGCGGCGGCGTTTTTACACTCCTGTTTCAACGCGTCATCGCCGAACACTTCGCACATCTCCGCCCCGGCGCGCAACGTCATAATGAGCAGTGAGTGCAAGCCGGCGTGAATGGCGGGCTGGTTTTCGCTGGAAGGCCAATCGAGAAAACGCCCGGGCGGCATGGTTTCGCGGTTATCGGGCCCGACCTGTTTCGATAAAAGTTTTAACAGCCCGGTCATGTATGGCTTTTGCTCCATCAGGTAATCGCGGTCTCCAGTGTATTCATACCAGGTGTGATGAATCAGAACCCACCACATCGAGTACGAACTGATGCCGTTCATCCAGTTCGGCAGCGGCGTCTCATCGCGGATGAAATCCAGGCTTTTGGGGACGATAGGGTTTGCGCCGAAGACGCTCAGGATGGTCATGGTTTCGGGGTGCATATCGCCGATCCACACCAGCCGGTCGCGCTTGACTCCGTCCCACAGATAGTCCTGCATATTGAGATGAACGGTGTAAGCGCCCGTGTTCCATATCCGGTTAAGCCGCTCGTCACTGCTGTGAAACGAACCTTTATATTCGAGATCGCGATAGAGAAACACCGCCTGTACGTTTTTCAGCTGGACGAACGAATCGGGATCGGCGAGGTCGATGCGTACGAAGCGAAAGCCCGACTGCCCGATCTCGATACTGCCCAGCCACGGGACGAGAATCGTCTGGTCGCGCACGGCGTGATCGTTGCCCGCGTTCTGTTCTCCACCGAGTTCGCTCATGGCTTCGCTGACCGATTCGCCGAAGCGCACTCGTAACCGCACCGGCTTATTGTCCTTGGTATTGATGGTGGTCATGATGCGCACCCCGCCGTGCAGCTCCACGCCAAAATCGAGCAGCAGGCCCGCGCGCCCGGTGGTGTTTCGCAGTTCACAGGCGTTGCGTGCGTCGAGGCTCGCCTGACCGGGGTTACCGCCCAGCAACGCTTCGGCGTTGGTGACCGAACACCCCTTGTCTTCAGAGCGCCATACGATGCGCTCCGGCGTGATGAATTTTCGAACGCGGGGATCGTCTTGCGTGCGTTGTTCGATCGAGGTTCCCTGCAGCGGCGCGGGCAGGTCCGCCGCAAGCGTGGGAAGAATAAAACTCAGCGAGGCGAACAACGCCAGCGCGGATGAATGGATCAAGTGGTTTCTCATGACAATTTTCTCCTGACTAGCCTTATTTCACCTGATAGCGGTAACGAAAGCGGCCTTCCGGCGCGGCGTCTCCGCTGACATACAGATCCATCACGTCGCCGGGGCGTTGCCAGTTATCGGCCCATTGAAAATCGATTTGCATCGGTCCATCGCCGCCCGGCAGGCCAAGCGCCGTGCGAGGCACGGCGATCTGGATCTCGCAGCCCTCTACCCGGTAATCGATCTCGGCTCTTCGCCGCCATGACCACCCGCCGGTGTTAGCTTCCAGTGTAGTTTGGCTTTCGGAAATCACGTTCCGGTTGATGATGAAATCGAATCCGAGCCATCCGTTGAGCGGGTCGCCGTCCGCGTCGATCATCAGCATCATCCAGTTTGGATCGTTGTGTGGGGTGATGGGCGCCGCCGTGCGCGCGTAAAAGTACACGAAGTCAGCGTCGCGCGCGACTTTCATTTCCAGCAATTCGTTTCGCCCTGTATGATTCGTGTAGGATACCGCGCCCGCGCCGTTGAAATCGCGCGGCCGGGTTTCTCCATCGTGATCGAGGTACTCCGGCAAGACGTCTTTCCACTGCGCGAATTCACCGTTCACATCGATCGTCTTCGCCCCGCTTGCTTGCGGGATGGGCGGCGCGCCCTTATAACGCCGTACGTTCGCCGTCAGCTGCCAATAATAGTTGTCGCCGTGTCCGCCCTTCATCATTTCGATATCGCGGCTGCACTGCTCGTCGAACTGATCGACGAACATCACCGGATCGCTTTCCGAGTGAAAGCGGCTGGCGATCCATTCGTTCCAGCCCGTCACCATCACGAAAGGTGGGGCCAGTTCGAGCGCGCGCGTCCATTGTTCGGCGAAGTTATACCCCCAATTGACCGAACCGGGCCGGGTGTCGAGCGATTTGCGGTGGAAACTGCGTCCGCGCGCGTCGCCGTGGCTCATCGGCGAGACCGCGCCGTCAGACTGGCGCAGATTCTGGGCGACCGATACGTTTACCTGTTCGGGGATGTTTTCGTCTTCTGTGTAGCCGTACACCTGCGGGTATATCGCCTCCCAGTGCCAGGCATAGGGCGTGTTGACCTGAGTGAAGGGCCAGTGCGCCTTGCGCAGCGTGAAGAAATTTTTTACCTCATCGTCCGCTTCGGCGGGGTCGCAAATCATCAGCGGTTTACCCCGCCAGATAAACCACAGGTCCGGGTATCGCCCCGGTTTGTACAGGTCTTCATATATCCGCCGGGCTGTGGCGCCGGCCTGAGTGTTGAGCATGAAAGCGATGCGCGGCGTCGTCCCGCCTTCCGCGCGGATCTGAGTGAATGTTTCGCAGAGCGCGTGATAGACGTTGTCGTAAATCACCGCGTTGGTGGTGTCGAAGATCAACACATCGATTCCCGCGTCGGCCAGCAGTTGGGCGTGCCGCCGTAACACCCACGGGTCTTCACTGCGGTAATATCCGTACAACGGCTCACCCCAGTAATGCGGGAATCCTTCCGGTCCCCACGGCGGCGCCGCGGGCGTCTGCAGCGCGAGGGGATGTTCGCGCATGATATCGGTTACGTTAAACGGCCCCAGGTTGGGGTCGCCGTGTTGTCCCAGCCAGAGAAAATAAAAAATCCCCACGAAGCGATCCGGTTTCGGCGGGCCTGCCTCATCGCTCAGGGGCAGGGCTCGGTGCAGTTCATCGACCGCAGGCCAGGGCGTGGTGAGCGCGGGCGCCTGATCCGATTGTGCGAGCGCGGCGTGACAGTACAGGGCCGCGATGAAAAGAAGCGGGATAAACGTACTACTGTTTATACGCCGGGCGAGAGCTGACCAACGGAATTCGCTGTTCATATCGTCATCCTTCAACTGCGATAAAATGATCGTCCAATGTACGGCGCCCTCATCGCGCTGTCCAGCAGCCTTGTGAGAATGAAACAGGCTCTCGCGTTGCGTACGGGCCGCTCGATGCGATACAATCAGACCAAATACAATGGGAATGAGTGCGCATGATGCAACGAAGACGTTTTCTGATGGGGATGGCCGCCGCGCCGCTATTGTGGCATGCGAACGATGCGCGTGCTCTCGATAATGGACTCGCTTTGACGCCGCCGATGGGCTGGAACAGTTGGAACTGTTTCCGTGCGGAGATCGATGAAGAAAAGATTCTCTCCATCGCCGAAGCGATGGTCTCGTCCGGCATGAAAGACGCGGGATATGAGTACGTCATTCTCGACGATGGATGGCAGACCGCCGAACGCGATTCGGGTGGGCGTATTCAGCCCAATTCGGTGAAGTTTCCCGGCGGTATGAATGCGCTGAGCGATTCGATTCATGCGCTGGGGCTGAAATTTGGAATCTATTCCTCGCCGTCGTATACCTCGTGCGAGGGCCTGATGGGCAGCCGGGGGCATGAACAACGGGACGCGGATGATTTCGCCGCATGGGGCGTCGATTACCTCAAGTATGACTGGTGCAAGTTCGAAGGATCGGAGGCGGAATGCCGCGCCGCGTTTGAACTGATGCGTGATTGCCTCGCGAAAACCGGCCGGCCCATCGTCTACAGCGCACATGACAAATGCACCGAAGGCTCCGAAAGCGGCGGCTTGCCCTGGATCAGAGAGGTGGCCAACCTCCATCGCGTCAGCCCCGACATCAAAGACGACTGGAACCGCATGCTGGAGTGTATCGACGCGGGCGTGGAGTTATACGAATTCGCCGGGCCGGGTTACTGGAACGATCCCGACATGCTCGAAGTCGGCTCCTTCGGCAAGGACCTAACCGAGCGCTTTACCCGGCGCGGCTACCGCGCCATGACGCTCAACGAATACCGCACTCACTTCAGCTTGTGGTGCATCGCGTCGGCGCCGCTCATCGCGGGCAACGATCTGCGCTGCATGCCGCCGGATATCGCCGCCATCCTGACCAATCCAGGCGCGGTCGCCATTAACCAGGACCCGCTGGGCGCGCAGGGCCGCCCCGTAAAAACGCGGGACGGCGTCCAACTGTGGTTCAAACCGAAGAGCGGCGAGCGCTCGTGCGCGGCGCTGGCGGTTAATCGCGGCGATGAAACGGCGTCGTTTTCGCTCGATCTGGAGGCGCTTCTGCTCGGCCCCGGGCGTTACGCCGCGCGTGACGTCTGGACCGGTGAAACATTTGCGCTCGATGCGGAAGGCCTCGCGTTGAACGGTATCGAGCCCCACGGCTGTGTGTTGCTGTCGATCGAACCCGCTGAATAATCGAGAGGGCTACTGACTCTCTTTTTTTGAGAGATCTCCGCTTTCGATCAAAGCGCCATAGGTGGAAGGCCGCCGGTTACGGAATCGGCCTTCATACTTTTCCGGTGAAACGTCGATCTCGTAGCAGACCGCCTGTCCCGTCTCGCCCATTTCGATCAACTCGCCGTGGCGGTCGATCAGCAGGCTTTGTCTGGGGTGTGAAAAAATCAGCGGCATCCGGTTTTCATAGGCGCGCGCCCTTAACAACACAGTGTTCCAACCATCGCGGTCAGTAATGGAGCCGTAGGATGGCAGAAACAAAACCTGCGCCCCCTTCAGCGCGATGATGCGGGCCGGTTCCGGTAACTGCCGGTCGTAACAGATCAGGATGCCCGCCTTCCCGAAGGGAGTGTCGAACACAGGATAGTCTTCTCCCGTGACGTAACAGGTTGGGTTGATGGTATAGCCCTGCGCGAAGTGCGTCTTGCTGTACTTGCCGATGATGTCGCCCTCCGGATCGAACAGCGCGGCGGTGTTCAACAGCCGATCGCCCGAACGTTCGAGAAATCCCAGAACCAGGAAGATTTTTAACTCGCGCGCGAGCGTGGAAGCCTTTTTGATATAGGGTCCGTTGAGAGGTTCGCCCAGTTCGATAAATCGCCGTACTGTACGGGCGCGTTCTTCCGGATCTTTTACGGCGTTGACCTCGTTGATGACGTATCCCTCCAGCGCGCCTTCCGGCGTGACGATCACGTGTGGTTTGAAACGCGCGGCCGCCTCGCGCACCAGCGTTTCAATTTTCAGCCAGTTGGCTTGCTTGTTCCATTTTTCGGGCATGATCGAGACGGAAGCCGCTTTCAACCGGGTGATGGTTTGCGGCTTGCCGTCATACTTGCCGGGGTTCAGCGTTTGTCCTGAAGCGCCTGGCGAAAGCGCGATCGTGATCGTACAAATCGCATAAAGAAGAGTTTTCCCGGCCATTTCATTCACCTCGTAAGACGCAGGTTCGATCTCCGCGCCGAAATCAATTTCTCTTTCACATCATCCCCCTGCAAGAATACACACAGGCCGGCGTGTGTGATACAGTAAATTGTTTTGCTCGGCGTTGCATGAATCGGAATCCACGCCGCTTTTAAAAACTTGAAGCGCGAATCGAGACATCGCGCCGCTAACAGGGAGTGAATAATGACATCGGTTACAACGAGTCATGAAAGAAAGGACGGCGAATAATGACAACGAAAAAGCACATGAACCGCCGCGGTTTTCTAACCGGGACGGCGGTGGCCGCCTCCGCGTTGGGGCTGCCGGCGTTCGTGCCCGCCTCGGCGCTCGGCGCCGATGGAGCCAAAGCGGCCAACGACCGCATCATGATGGCCAGCATCGGCGTCGGTTCGCAGGGAACCGGCAACCTGCGCGGTTTTCTGCATTATCCTGAAGTGCAGGTGGTGGCGGTATGCGACGTGGACGGCAAAAACCGCGAAAACGCCCGCCAGACGGTCAATTCGCGCTACGAGAGCGATGACTGCGCGACGTATGACGATTTTCGCGAATTGCTCGCGCGCGGCGATCTCGACGCGGTGTCGATCGCGGTGCCCGACCACTGGCACGCCATCCCGGCCATCGCTTCGGCCAAGGCGGGGCTCGACATTTTCGCGGAAAAGCCGCTGTCGCGTTCAATTCGTGAAAGCCGCGCCATCTGCGACGCTGTTCATCGATACGGAATCGTCTGGCAGACCGGCAGCTGGCAGCGCTCGGTGCAGAATTTCCGCCACGCCTGTGAACTGGTGCGCAACGGCAAAGTCGGCAAGATCACGCGCGTCGAAGTAGGCCTGCCCACCGGCGGCAGAACCGGCAATCATCCCGTCGTCCCGGCGCCGGATGACCTCGATTGGAATTTCTGGCTCGGACCGGCGCCCTGGCGTCCTTACTGTGAATTCGGCGGCAATCGCTGCCATTGGGACTGGCGCTGGATTCTCGATTACTCGGGCGGGCAGCTCACCGACTGGTCCGGTCACCACATCGACATCGCTCATTGGGGGCTCGATTACGACAACACCGGCCCCATCGAGATCGAGGGTCAGGGCGAGTATCCCGAAGACGGCCTGTATACCGCGCCCTTCGCATACAGCTTCGACTGCCTGTACGAAGGCGGGCTGATGATGAACGTCAGCAACCGCAACCGGGGCGGCACGAAGTGGATCGGCGAAGACGGCTGGGTGTGGGTCGATCGCGGCGGCATTGATGCGTCCGATAAAAATCTGCTCAAACCCGAAGCCATCGGTCCTAACGATCTGCGCCTCTATCACAGCGATGACCACAAGCAGAACTTCATCGATTGCGTTTACAGCCGCCAGCCCACCATCACCCCGGTTGAAACCGCCGCCCGGTCGATCGGCGTGGGCCACCTGGGCGAAATCGCCATGCTGGTTCAGCGCAAGATTCACTGGAACCCCAAAACGGAAGAGATCATCGGCGACGCGGAAGCCAGCGCCTTGCTCGGACGCTCGTACCGCGAACCCTGGACGCTGTAATCGGCGCATACCGGAAGGAGACATCAGAATGAAATGGTTTGAACGAACACAAAAAGCGCCGGCCTGCATTCTTGGCGCGGCGTTATTGAGCGCGGCCTGCTTTTGGGCGGGCGCGGCGTTCGCGGGTCCGCAATCGCCGGTTAATCTGGATGACGTATTGAAATATGAATATGGCCAGAGCCGAACCGCGTTGCACACGGTGGAAGAAAACATCCGCAACGCCGATGAAAATCAGCGCCGCGAGATCGAGCGCTCCATGATCGGCGTGTTGCAGTCGCCGGACGCGACGTTTTTCGCCAAACAGTTCGCGTGCCGCATGTTACGCCGTATCGGAACCGCCGCCAGCGTGCCCGCGCTGGAGCCGCTCCTGCGCGATGAAAAACTGTCGAGCATGGCGCGCTTCGCCCTGCAGGGCATGGAGTCCAGCGATGCCGGCGCGGTTTTGCGAAAAGCGCTCGGCGATCTGAAGGGCGATCTGTTGACCGGCGTGGTTGGTACGCTGGGCCAACGTAAAGACGAACTGGCGGTCGAGCCGATCGCGAAATACCTCACCGCCGATGACGCCATGTTACGCCGCGCGGCCATCAAGTCGCTGGGCGAAATCGGCGGCGCGGCCGCGGTGAAGGCGTTGAAGGGCGCGAAGCTGGATGGCGAATGGGGCGTGGTTCGCGACGATTCGTTGTTGCTCTGCGCGGATCGTTTTGTTCAGGATGGCAAACCCGCCAATGCGGTTGAGTTATATCAGTCGTTGAGCGAAAAGGGCCATGCGTTGCCCATTCGTACCGCCGCGTATCGCGGACTGGTCGTGACGGCGAAAGACCCCGCTTCGGTTATCGCGTCGTTGCTCGCGTCGGATGAGCTCGCGTTTCGCCGCGCGGCGGCGGGCCCGTTTTTTCAACTGGCGCCCGGCGTCGCCGCGTCTAAAACTGTGATGGCCAAATTCAGCGAGTATCCCGCCGATGCCAAGGTCATAACTCTGCATGCGCTGGCGGTTCGTGGCGACCGTGAGCTGGTGGGCGCCGTGGAAAACGCGCTTGACGATCCGGATGAAAGCGTTAAACGCGCGGCGATTGAGGCGCTGGCCTCACTGGGCGACGCGGCGAATGTGGAACGGCTGGTCGCGATCGGCGTGGCGGGTGGTGAACTCGGCAAGGCGGCCGAAGAAACCCTCGCCGCTCTGCATGGCGCCGATAACGATCGCGCCCTGCTTTCCGGAATCGCCAACGCGCGGCCCGAAGCGCAGGCCGTCATGATCAGGGCGCTGGCCGCGCGCCGCAGCGACGGCGCCATCTCCGTACTGGTTAACCTCGCCGCGAGCGATGACGCCGCCGTGGGCGACGAAGCCGTCAAAGCGCTGACCGAGCTTTCGAGCGCGAGCGATATTCCCGCGCTTTTCGAGCTGATCGGCCACGTGAAATCCGCTGAACGGATCGACCGCCTGGAAGAATCCATCGTCAAACTGGCGCAATCGATGCCGGACGCGGATAAACGCTCGGCGGTTCTGGTTAAAGCGCTGCAGAGCCCAACCCCGGCGATTCGCGTTTCAGCCCTGCGCGTCATGAGCGAGTTCGGCGGTTCTCAGGCCAGTCAGGCCGCGGTGAAAGCCTTTCAAGCCGATGAGGACGGCATGGTGCGCGCCGCCGCGCTCGATTCATTAGCCCAATGGCCCGACGCGGCTCCGATGGATGCGCTGTTTACGGCCTTTTCACAAGTGCAGGATCCGGCATTGCGCGCGAAAGCCCTGAAGGGCTTTCTGCGAACCGTGGACCTGATGTCCGGCTCCGTGGACTCCGTGATCGAGAAATATCAGGCCGCGATGGACGCCGCCAAGTCGCCGGATGAAAAAGCGATGGTTATCGACGCCGCGTCTCACCGGGGCGATCCTGCCATTCTGGCGTTTCTGGAGAAATGGCTGGATGACGGCCAGGTGGGTTCGGAAGCGTTGAAGGGGTATCAACGCGTGGTCGCTCAACTGGAAAAGACCGACTCGAACCGGTCCGATTGGAAGGTGAGCGCTTCGAACAACAGCGGCGCCGCCGGAAACGCCATCGATGGAAACCGGAGAACGCGCTGGGATACCGGTGCGGTGCAAACCCCGGGGCAATGGTTCCAGGTCGATCTGGGCGGAGAAGCGTCGGTGCAGGGAATCACGCTTGACGCGCGTGGCTCAAACGGCGATTACCCGCGTGGATACGAGGTGTATTTCTCGTTCGACGGAAAAAACTGGGGCGCTCCGGTGGCGAAGGGCGAAGGAAGCCAGCCATTGTTGGAAATCGAGTTTCAGCCCAAGGGCGCGCGCTATATCCGGATCGTTCAGACTGGCTCGGTGGACGGTCTCTTCTGGTCGATTCATGAGTTGAACGTCAAAGTCTCCGCGCCCAAGGCTCAACTCGAACATGCCTATGAAGTATTGAAGAAATACCAGTAACTTTTCTTCATACTCATTCAAATAACAAAACCCCGGTTTCTCCATTCGATATTTTCCGATGGAGAGGCCGGGGTTCTTTTGTGATCTCGCTCCTTAATTCAACATCGATAATTCATACCGCGCCCAGACGTGTCCACGATTCAACTCAACCGCCTGGCTGAATTCCGCTTTGGCCTGTTCTTTTTTATCGAGCCCGAGAAGACCCAATCCGAGGATGTAATGCGCGTGCGCGAGATGTTCCTGCGCTGTCTTTCGCTCGCCGAATTTTGCGAAGTAATCGTCGTCGCCGGTGTGTGAAACGCTCTGGCGGGCGTCGTCGCACATTTTTTCAAATACCTTGTTCGCGCGATCCACGTCGCCCAGTTGCTGAAAACAAAGCGCCTGATAGTACCGCGCTTCGGGCCAGCGGTTTGAAATGTTGAGTTGCGCCGCCTGGTTCATCGCGTCTTTCGCCGCCGCGCCGTCGCCCTTCGCTTTCAGCGCAAGCGCCTTGTAATACAAAATCTGCGCGGCGCGCGGTTCATTGTCAGGGCGCCCCACTGAAAGATTCTCGGGGTATTCGCCCGCGCGCTCAAAATGCTCCAGCGCGCCGGAGGCGTCGCCTTCGGCAAGGCGTTGCAAACCGTAAAGCAGGTGCGCGTCAGAATAGACTTCATGAACGTCGCCCGCGCCTTCGCGCGGTAAAAAGAAATTGTCATTCAGTTGCTGAATCGCCCTCTCATACTTGCCGTTCAGCGTGAGAACAAGAATCTCGCGGATCAGGCTCTCATTCTGGCTTGAAACAACCTCACTTCGATCGGCCAGCGCGCGCAACCGGCGTTCGGGAGCGGCGTTGCCGCGTTCGTACAGCACGTCGAGCTCGTAATACAGCCGCGCGTCGTCCGGATCGCATTGAATCGCTTTTTCATAACTGGCGATCGCGGCGTCCAGGTCATTTCGGGTGCGGTAATACGCCCAGCCCAGGTTACGGTGAGTGGTGGCGAAGTCCGGGTCGAGTTTACGTGCAATCTCCCAATGATGGATGGCGGCTTCGGGCTGTTTTTCATACAAGAGGTCGCCCAGGTAATAATAGGCGCGCGCATCGTTGGGGTTGTTCTGAATCGCCATGTTGAGCACGGTCCACGTTTCCATGCGGAACGGGAAGCAATATGTGGCCGGCGCGGCGGCCGCGGCCGCGTACGCCTCATGCGCACCGTCATGATCGCCCATACGTTCGCGAGTGAAGCCGAGGTAGTAACTGATCAACGGAAACCGCCCGGCGGGCTCCATTTTTAATTGCCGGGGACGTTCAAGCAACGCCTCCGCTTCTTCATTCATGCCCGCGTTGAGGTAGTCGATCGCGGTTTCGAGATAAGACTGCGCTTCGTCCCGCATGCGTTCCCGCGAAGCGGCTTTGGCTTTTTCGGCTTCCGCGTCGCGGCCCTGTTCATGAAAAATCAACGCCCGCTCGTTCATGGCGAAAAAGTCGAGCGGATCGGACCCGAGCACGGCTTCGGCGGTTTGCATCGCCTCATCGAGACGCCCATTGCGCCGCAGCAGAGCGGCTTTGAGATGCAGCGCCTGCGTGTCGATCGCGTTCATTTCCAGCGAGCGCTGAATGTGATCGAGCGCCGCGCCGAAATCGCCGCGAATGCCCGCCAGTTCAGCCAACTGATAGTACGCCGGTGAACGGAACGCGGAATCCCACGTCGCGCGGAAAAGCTGATCGCGGGCTTCATCCAGCCGGCCTTGCGCGCGCAGCGCCAGACCCAGCAGGTAATTGGCTTCGCAGTTTTCAGGGCGCGTGTAATCGGCGGTCAGCCGTTGCAGCGCGGTGCGCAAATGGGCTTCGGCTTCTTCGTACAGAAACTGTTTCAATTCGATGGAGGCGGCCGCGATGTTCGAGCGCACGTCGCCGGGATCGCGCTGTAAAGCTTCATTGAAATACGCCATCGGATCGACGGACGGGTTATGAATCTGTTCGACCCGCATCCCGGTGTAAAACAGTTCTTCGTTTGTTTTGATGTCTTCCGGTTTTTGCGGTGGTTTGACTGTCTCGGGCAACCGATCGGCCGGTTCGAGTGCTTTCTGTTGATAAGCGATCAGTTCCGCGCCGTCCGGCGCCGTAACGCTGATTTTCAATCGCTCGAAGTCTTCCGGCTTGGGCAGGGCGAACGCCTGGTTGAACGGCTGGCCGGGGGCTACGTCGGCTGTGTTTTCGTAAATGGTTTCGCCGCCCGTTGAGAGCGTGATGTGGACGCCATCGATACGCCGCGTGGGGCAGAAGCCGAACCGGATCTCCCGTTCGCCGGTTTTTTCCAGATTGACGGCGCCGTTCAGGTTGGCGTTTTTAAACCCATCGATGCCGCTGATCGGGTACCAGTATTGTTTGAAGGCTTTGACTTCATGCGGTTTGATCCAGCTGTAATCGGGCTGATTGTCTGAATAGGCGCCCACCATCAGCTCGGCGTAGGGGCCGTCTTCATCGGTGAGGATGTCGTCCCACCGCCGCCCGAAGGGGCCGGTTCCCCATTCCCACAGCTTGGCGCCGGTGACGATGTGGTGGTCGCCGACGTGAACCATGCCCGCGTCGCGGCCGTGGTCGTAGCCGCCCATGAAATCTTCCTGCAGATGCCAGGCGAAAAATGAGTTGGCGCTTTTCGAGTTTTTCCACCATGAAACGTCTTTACCACGGTAATCTTCGCCACGGTACACTTCATTCGAGATTGGCCAGTGAGTGAAATCGATCTTGGAATGATAGGTCGCCACCTGGACGCTGGGTGGAAAGATCACCTGGTAATCGTCGTTTACGTGAACCGCCACGTTCGCCCAATACAGAATGGAATTCGCCAGCGGCGTGCGGTTCGTCATCCTGATCTGGGCTTCAACGTACGAAGCGCCTGGGCGCAGCGTCAGGCCGATCAGCCATTTCATGCGGTGACGGCGTTCGGTTTCGCCGAACCAGACCGTCTTGCTTCCATCGCCGTTGTCTTCAATGGCGTAATCAAGCGGCATAAAGGTGGTGTTGCGGTGATGATGAAACACGCACCACTCGATTCCGCCGGAGATCCACGCGCCCAGCATGCCGATCAGCGCCGGTTTGATGACGTGCTGGCGGTAGAGAAAGTTATAGCCGTTGGTCTTGTCGAGCGCGCCGAACAGGCGTCCGCCGATTTCGGGCAGCACGATGAACTGTACGTATTCGTTTTCAAGCATCAGCGCCTTGTAGGTCTTCTCAATGCGATGGCGCGAGAGATCGTCGATGACGGGGTAGGGATACATGCGCTTCTGCGCGCCCTGATACGATTCGTGAGTATAAAACATCGGGTTCGCTTCGGGTTCCCCGGTTTCATACGTAGGGAGCGTGATTTCGTCCTCCCACGCGCGAACGCTGGAGTCCGCGCTCCACGCCGCCGCGGCGAAGCCGGCGACGATTCCGATAACGAGCAGGTAAATTCCCTTCCGGTTGAATGCAATTCGCATGATGCCGTTCCTTTCCTGTTTCCCCTGAAAAACAAAATCCGCTGGCGATTGTACGCCAGCGGATCATTTTTTCGTATTTCTGAAGAATTCTCTAGCGGGAAGCCGAAATCTTCTCGCCGGTCCCCGGCCGCCCCGGAGAGGTTTAGTGACGCGTCACGATTTCTCCCACGCTGACCAGGCCGTTGGTTGCGTCATAGGGCATCCCGTAAGTCGGGTGGAACTCATAATCTTCGCCGAGACCGAACTTGCCGTCAGGCCCCACGCTGGCGAACAGGTATTGTCCGGTGAGCAGCGGTTGAATTCGCCATTCCGCCTGATTTTCAGGAAGGTACGCAACCAGCCCGTGATCGGGGCCCGATCCGGCGGAATCGTTATCGGCGTATCCATACGAGTCGGAATTCAGATACGCTCCCACTCCCGACTGCGACAGCCCGCGTCGTTCCGCGCCCACGAATGGATCGGTAAGAATGGAGGGAATGTACGCGACCGGCGTCGTGAGCGGAGAAATCACGTGATAAAACGACCGCGCGCCGTATTCGCCGACGTGATTGAAGACGTTTGCCATGCGGTCTTTGCCCCATTCCGTATCACCGTCCCACATATCGACGAGCAGCACGTTTTTATCCACGCGCATCATCTCCAGCGCGGTAACCAGCGTTCGCATGTCCGATTCAGTCCTCGCCACCTTGGCGCGAATCCGCGCGTTGAGAAAGTTGGGTACGGCGATGGCGGCGAGTATGCCGATGATGGCGACGACGATCAGCAGCTCAATCAGGGTGAATGCGCGGGGGTGGTGTTGGCGCTGCTTGGGGCTCATGTTCATTCTGGTTCGCTATTCATTTCAAAAAAAATGGCGCTCAAAAATCAGGTATATTGCTCGATTCGTGTGACGCTTCGATGTGGTATCGATTAGAAAACAATTGAGGCGATAAAAAAAGCCCTCATGCGGCCATGAAGGCTTTTGGGGCAGGCGATCCGATTCGAATCAGTTCTAGAAGATGGTTCCGCCCGGGCCGAGCCAGGCGATGATTCCACGGCTGCGCAGCCCGTTGGTCGCGGCGTAGTAATTCACGTAGGTGGCGTGCGCCTGGCTCCAGTCGAGCGCGGGGCCGGGGCTGCGGATGGTGTATTTATAATTTTTGCCGTACACGCTCAGGGTGTTGCCGCTGCGGCTGGCGTCGTCATAGACGTAGCCGCCGTCCCAGATTGGAGCGAGATTCGGTTCGATTTTATGCGGGTCGGATGTCTGAAGCGGATCGATGGGGATCGAACTCAGATACGCGATGGGCGTGGTCAACACGTGAAATCGGTATGAATGTTTCTCCCACCATTCCGTCGAATTCCACCAGGCGCCGCCCGGATACGAGTTCCGGTCGAGATTGTACATCTCGCAAGCCATGCCGATGGAGCGCTGGTCTGAGTAGACGCGGCTGATTTTGGCTTTCATCTGAGCGTTAAGAAAGTTGGGTACGGCGATGGCGGCCAGAATTCCGATAATTGCCACCACGATCAGCAATTCGATCAGGGTGAACCCTTTTTTGCCCGGTAAAACGATCATACCGGCTCTCCCGTTTATACCATGATATGAAGACAAGGGTGTCAGACCACAAAGGATGGAACAGTATCATACAATGATTTGATTGCTGGCGCTAATTAAATTTTGGTTTGACCGCCTCCCGTTCAGAAGTCGATATCTAAACCGTGTATACTGAACGGGAGGTGTTGAATGAATGATTTTGTTGAAGCGTTGATTTATGCGGCGCTGGCCGGCGTTTCGATTCCGGTCGGCGGGGTGTTGGCGCGGTTTGAAAGCATCCAGCCGCGCTGGCTTGAAACCGAGTTCCGTCATGGCGTGATCGCATTCGGCGGCGGGGCGTTGATGGCGGCGGTGGCGCTGGTGCTGGTTCCGGAAGGGATCGAACGCCTGTCGATACCCGCCGTGTGCGCGTCGTTTCTGGCGGGCGGGGCCGTCTTTATGGCGATCGACATGCTGCTGTCAAAAACCGGCGGCGCCGCGTCGCAGTTGTGCGCCATGCTGCTTGATTACGTCCCCGAGGCGATGGCGTTGGGCGCGGCGATGGCCGAGGGCGGCGGCGCGGGGCGCCTGTTGGCGTTTCTGATCGCGATTCAGAACGTCCCTGAAGCCTTTAACGCCTATCGTGAGATGCGCGCGTCGGGCGGTCTCCGCTCCCGAACCATTTTGATCGCGTTCTGTCTGCTGGTGGGCCTTGGACCGCTGGCGGCGTGGATCGGCTGGAGCGTGCTGGCCGGCTGGAGCGCCGCGCTGGGCGTCATCATGGTGTTTTCTTCCGGCGGAATTCTGTACCTTGTCTTCGAAGATATTGCTCCCCAGGCAAAACTTGAGCGGCGCTGGGCGCCGCCGTTTGGCGCGGTGTGCGGCTTTTTGCTGGGCATGGCCGGACATATGTTGCTGATGTCGGTCAAATAGCATTATTCCCCATCCTGCATGAATCTATATAGCAAGTTACATCGTCAAGTCAGCGAATTTATCAGCTAACTTTCCAGTCTTTTTTTGAGTCCCCAAAATCTAATAATAATTATGCGCGGCGAATGCGATCTCGCCAGCCATGGTAGTTGGATTTAATTAGCTAAATTTGACTTTTTGTGTAAAATATGAAAACTATCTCACGTTTAAATTTTTTGCAAAAAGGAGTTGACTGATTTTTTTTTTTTTGATATTCTTTTGGTTCGTTCTAAGAATCTGTGCGTTGGGTAGACATGGAAACACGCGCTAACTCGTGTAATCTCAGTTTGCTGAGAACATAAGAAGCACGAGGGGAAGCGCGTGTTATTAAAGAGTATCATCAAAAAGACCTTAGGGC
>WGLV01000024.1 GCA_016125385.1 bacterium | reverse complement strand
GCCCTAAGGTCTTTTTGATGATACTCTTTAATAACACGCGCTTCCCCTCGTGCTTCTTATGTTCTCAGCAAACTGAGATTACACGAGTTAGCGCGTGTTTCCATGTCTACCCAACGCACAGATTCTTAGAACGAACCAAAATTGTTTTTCATACCTTCTGGAAAAGTGGGTATGACATGGGGTTTCCGCTATTTTCGTTTCATTATTTCACAATGAAAATCATCCCCTATCTTGGGATACATATCGCCATGGGAATGAATGTGTTCTTTATTTTGGGGGTGATTCAAGTCGTCAGGAAGATGATAACCCCTGAATCGAGAAGTGAGGGCCTGTTACTTTTCGGATCAATAGTCCCCGTATCGCTGCTTTATACGAGTTATTATTTTTTTGACGGTCCGATGCGCTTTTTTATGCCGTTATTTTACCTGTACGCGATCGCGGGCGTCTGGCTGATTAAAGATCTTTCGGAATGGCATCAGCAGGGAGTTTATCGAGCGGGCGCGGTGATGGTCGCCGCGTATATGGTTTGGGGCGTCTCTTTTTCGGCAAGCCGGATGTATCAGGAATCGATCGCCAGCCGATACGTGTATCAAATAGAAGATGCTGTCTTAAAAAACGTTAATAAGCAAAGTGTTATTATCGCTCCCATGCAGTTGTTGCTTCAATTGGATCTGGTTGGAAAATGGAAACTGGCCGATGCGATCTATATTGATGAAAAACTGCTTCCCGCCAGACCAAGGCCGGGACTCGCTCCCGATGCCGGCGCCGATCGTGGACCTGCGATGGAGCGGATGCAAGTGCATGACTCCAAGGTAAAACAGCAATATCAGTTGAGTAAAGATGGTGCGATGTCGGAAGTGTTATTGCATGATCTGGTTACGTGGGCGGATGGACATAAAATCTATTACCTTGGCGTTAAAGACGATATGAGTGATATTGTCGACCATACTCATCGTGTGGAAATGAATATATTAAAAGAATATGAGATAAAACCGGATCCACGAAATCGTCTTCAACCTCGAGATCGTGGAAATTTTATAAGACCACCCATAAACGAAGAGTCTCAACCCGACAGAGGGAGGCGAGTCGCGCCTGGGCCCGGAAGCCCGCCGCCGAATGGTGGCCCGGGTAGAGGGATGAAGCCGCCCAATATCATGATGTTTCAGGGGCGGACGATTATTTTATCAGAATTAACGATCGACCAGTGAGGACGTTTATCTGCAAAATGAAATTATTGACCTGGATTGCTATATCGATAACGGGCGTGTTTTTCTTTTCGTATTACGACGTTTGCGCAAAGGAAATACAAGATGATCTATTCAGCCATACCGCTGTCTGGGGAGATCAGGAGGGCGGCGCCCGTTACGCGGTTCAAAAGGTGAAGGGCGCGTCCGCCGCCTATCGCCTGTATGGCGCAGGAGGCGGGTTGGGCGAAATCTATGATGAAGGGTATTTCATTTCGTCAGTCAGAGAGGGGTCATGGAGAATCACCGCTTGTCTGCAATTTGAATATGGCTCTAAGTTTTTATCGATCATTGAAGGTGGAATCATGCTTCGCGCCGACGCGGATGACGTGCGTTCTCCTTATTATTCGTTGCGGTTAAGCCTGAATCGAAAGAATGAAAGAAAGATATTTCTCAATGCGTACATGGGAGATTCGAAAGAGTTCGCGAATTTTCAAACTCAGAATCTTTTTACCAAGGCATTGACGGATACATTGGATCAGAAGGTGTATCTACGCGTTACCTATTTTCAACAGCCGGGATTGTGCGTGTCGGAATATTCAGAAGACGGCGTGAACTGGATTCTGTTAAACGCGGCATACGTGACGCTGCCTGACGCGTATCACTGTGGATTGTACGTGGCGAACCAGGATGAAAACAGCGGAACTGAATCGGCTTTCTTAAAGATATCGGATATTCAGATCGAGCGCGCCGGCCCGATTGCGTTTCGAGAAGTACGATTCGATCCTCAAACATCGAGCGCTGTAAATACGATTTCAGTTTTCAATGATTCCGGGCGGAACGCCAACATTGAATTGAATGAAACGGTGGGGGGCAGCGCCCCGGTGGTAGAAGGCGATGGAAACGCGCAAATTACGGGGAACCAGATCCACTGGACGGCTACAGTTGCGCCTGGAGAGTCCCGGTTCCAGTACCAAATGCACGTGGAAGACGATTCGCCATTTTGCAGCATGATGGGAGACTGCAATGGTCTTCCCGTATTTGGTCAGGCTCACGTCAACAAAAAAATTGGACTCTTTGACCATGTGATCCGCCTTGGCTCGACGGAATCTCTTCCGAATAAATCGAAGAATTTAACGAACAGTCCGCCAGTCATCGAATATCAAAAAGACGAAGATGGGGGCTCCTACGAAATTTCATCTCCTGGAGGGTTTTACTGGGGGAAGTCGGATGAAGGGACATATTTGTATACACATAAAGAAGGCGCATGGACGCTTGAAGGTCAAATTCAATTACAGAATCTGAACGAAGGACATCCTTTTACGGCGTTAACAATCAGAGAGAACCCCGACGATCCATTATCAAAAGAATACGGAATCGGCGTATATCACGATCATGTCGAAGATCATAAATCGTATGTTTTTGAAAACTCTCGATTCGAATTATTTCAGCCAACTTATAACCTTCGATGTGCAACCAACACGTTTGATGAGCTGATTTTCGATCAACAGATTTATTTCCGTATTTCCCGCATTCCTTCGATCGGTTTATTCACCAGCGAATGCTCCTATGATGGGGTAAATTGGGAATTGGCTCTCTGGAAGACATTTGACATGGCGAAAGAGGCCGGTTGTGGGATCTATCAGAATTACGGGATGAATGGAGACTTGGGGTCCACCTTTTCGTATCAGGGGGTCAAACTGACGGAGGCCAAACCGGTTGCAGTTCGAAAATTTCGAGATGCTTTTTACGTTTGGAATCAACCCATTGAAGTCATCCTTGAAGTAAATAACGACTCCGAGCATGAACAGGAACTCGTGATTGACGAAACGCCGCCCTCCAACTGTGAAATCGCGTCGTTACCTGATCAAGTGGCGTATGAAAACGGCGTGCTTCACATAAAGCGAACGTTCGCCCCGGGGAAGACCGAGATCCGGTATCAACTTGTATGCAAAGATGAAAAAGCCCTTTCTATTCAATTTAACGGCGACACGTCATGGCTGCCGGTCTTGGGAGACCTCAGCATCGGAAGGAAACGAAACGAGGTAAAAGACATTCCTCAATCCGCCTGGAGGTTTTGGGATGAAAGCGACGGACTGGAGGCGGTTTATCAGAATTTTTCTCCTTTGGTTACGGTAAGTCTGAATGGAAATGTAAATTACCGGCTCGGGCCGAAAGGCTATTTCGCACATCTCGACGGGTATTCGATTCAAAAAATCTATGTTCCAGACGACGTGTTGCCTCTCCAAACGTTAATGCCTGAAGACATGGGGTGTCTATTTGAAAGCCGGAATGGAGACCAATGGATCTGGAGCTGGAATCAATTTATCAACGTTTTGAATGGCATATCCCGAAAATCTCAAGACCGCTGGATTCTGTATAATCTGGATGATCTTTCCTGGGAAACCCGTGTGTTCCGTTCCATGCTGCCGATGGCCGATGGGGCGCTCGCCTACGTCAATCTCAAAAACGAACAAATTTGCATGATCGATGCCGGCACTGGAGAAAGCCGCGTCATCTATCAAAGCCGGGATGACGCTATCGGCGAGTTGTACAGCTTGAATTACGCCAGAGATGGCGGCGTGTGGGCGTCAGGGGAGCATGGATTCATCAAGATTGACGATGCGGGCTCCGGACTTGATAAACGGTTTTTATTCAAAGAATTTCTGGTAGATGAAAGTTTGAAAACTAAGAATGCCGTCCTTACGTCGCCCTTGGATGGGGGGGCGGGAATCATCACCTGCCAACAATATAACATCGCCAATGTGGAATATTATTCCGCGATCCAATTGGATGAAAACAGGAGCGAATGGAGAGGGGTTTCAGAAAACATTGTCGCGTATGTGGATTCGGATCTGGATCAATGGGGGGTGAACGACCGGTTTCAAATCAATGTCATGGGGCCCGAAGGACGGCCGCATGTCTTTTCGGAGAGGATGCTGGCTTCCCGGGTCACCGACTTTGCGATAGACCCGATTGGAGATTTCTGGATCGCCACGCAAAATGGACTGGCGAGAAAAACGAAATGGCTCTGGAAGGCGCCGGGAGATATCAATGGATTTGATGAACCTGTGTATACGATTCATGAAACTCCATCGGGCGATATCTGGTTCGGCGGCGACAATCATCTCGCCAGATGCGATGCGAACGGCAATTGGCGAATTTATAACTTGCCAACCGGATTAAAGGCGGATGTCAGGTCGCATCGATACCCCAAAAGCATCGCGCTGGACGATCGTTTTTCTATTTTTACCGGTTTTTACCAGATGGTGCTGCAAAATGACATCATGCCTCTCGCATTGGTGTTCGATGAGAAACAAGAACAGTTCCAGCTGCTCTCAACCCCGGGAGAGGCATTGGGGACGATCGAAGAAACAGACAGTGGCGAGATTCTGTTGCGCTCGTCAAGAAACGCATTGTATGAAATCAAGGAAGGGAGGGCTGAGAAAAAATGGTTCATCGAATCGAATGGCCGAGATGACGCCAATTCGCCCTTCATCGTACTCGGTGAGAATCAGATGCTGATGGCGCAAGGCGGTTCTCTTGAGGTTTTCTCCACGCCGTTTTCCGCCAAACCACGCAATCTTGGAGAGGTAGAACATGCGGGAGAAAGCGGTGTGGTATCCACGATCGAAATCACCAATGATGATGACGAACCATTAAAAAATATATGGGTAATCAGAAAAATTAATGATAACGACATATTAATTGGAGCCGATGACGCCGTTTTTCAATATCAAAATCATCAGATAAAAATGATAAAGAAGGGGCTGGGTGAAATATACGACATCATGCGTGATTCTGACGGCCGCTTGTGGGTGGCGACGGATACCGGTTTGCATTGTCAAAATGGAGGCGTATGGATCACCCATGAATTTCAGGAAGGCTTGCCCCATCAGACCATCTACAAGATTTTTCAGGACAGCCGAGGCAGAATCTGGGCGGGTACGGCGCAGGGCGTTCGTGTCTTTCAACCGGACGCTGATGAAGACCCGCCTGTTACGATCGCTTCAACAGGGGCCTTCGAGTTTCCGCCCGCGGGAGATGTAACGATTCCATATCGTGGGATCGATAAATGGAAGATGACCGAATCCGACCGTCTTCTATATTCAGTGAAACTTGATGACGAAGAATGGTCGCCGTTCGATCAACGACCGCCATTCAGAAGAAGACATACATTTCCCGGTTATCATGTGCTGTCGATCCGGGCTATCGACCGGAACTGGAACGTCGAGACGGTTCCAGTTGAGATCGGATTTCTTGTCGTTCAGCCCTGGTTTTTGCAACCGATCTTTCTGATCTGGTTTTTCGTTGGAACGACGATCACGGGAATACTTGCCTATTATGTTATCAAAAGAAATTATCAGTTAAAATCGAGTCTGGACGCCTTGCAACTATCGAATCTGAGTTTGCGATCCACTCAGGAAGAGTTGTCGCGAGCGATAGACAGGGCGGAAAGCGCGACTAAAGCGAAAAGCGATTTTCTCGCCAGAATGAGCCATGAAATACGAACCCCGCTGAATGGAATTATTGGCAATCTCGAGCTGCTTGGTCTGTTTAAAAACGATGGCAAGCAAACTGGTTTATTACATGCGGCCTCGCTATCGGCGCAGGCTTTATTAAATATTATCGGAGACGTGCTGGACCTGGCGAAAATCGAAGCGAATCATTTTGAAATTAACAAAAAACAATTTTCATTCATCCCTCTGATTGATGAAGTATTTTCCATGATGTGCGTCAAAGCCTATCAGAAAAAAATTCAATTGCGAGCGGAGATCGATGAAAGCCTTCCAGAAATCGTTTATTCGGATCCGCTGCGGTTGAGGCAAGTCTTAATTAACCTGATCGGGAATGCGATCAAGTTCACCGATGAGGGAGGCGTTTTTCTATGGATCTGGGTGGAATCTTCGATGGAAAAACATGCGAATGTGCGTTTTTTGATCGCGGATACAGGCCGCGGATTCAGGCCCGATCAGGGAGATGCTCTTTTTGAAGAATTTGTTCAGGACGCTGATCGGGCGCCCGAAATCGAAGGCGCCGGTCTGGGGTTATCTATCTGTAAAAAAATCATCACTCTCATGAATGGATCGATTCAATGCAGCGGCCAGAAGGGTTTGGGCGCTGAATTCTGGTTTAATTTGCCATTTGAAATACTGCACAACCCAGACCAGAACGTCGAAAAAAAATCGGAAAGGACCACTGCGCTTTACTCCAAGAATGAAGAAATCACGGCTTTCATTTTGGCCGAATTGAAACCCAAAGGCCATTCGACTCAAATTCTGCATAACGTCGAGGCGGTTGAAAATACTATTTACGATAAGTTGATCATCGCTGCCGGCGATCTTGCTGAAATATCCGATCGAGAAATCAGCGACGCGAGAAGCATGTCGGACCTGTTGATTCTGATCGTGGATCAGAACGACCCCATTGTTCGATTTGAAGCCAGAAAGAAGGGTATTGATTATACATTTCAATCTCCTGTCAACTATGAAGAATTGAATGCCTTGATCGGAAACACTCGGAGGCTGACGCAGGGAGAAGATCGAAAAGCCGGTCAATTTGAGGATGTAATAAAAACAATCGAGCGATTTCAATTCCATAATTTGCAATTGCCGATTCTTGTCGTTGACGATACGGCTACGAACCGGACTCTTGCCCGGAATCAGCTGCAGGAATTGGGATGCCGATGCGATTTCGCCGTCAATGGCGCGGAAGCGCTTGAAAAAGCGTGTAATCAAAAATATCCATTGATACTGGTCGATTGTTCTATGCCGATTATGGATGGATTTGAGTTTACGCGCCGGTTTCGAGAATTTGAAAATCAAACGGGAGAGAGAACTCCTGTCATTGCGATGACGGCGCACGCGGTGGCTGGAGACCGGGAGCGTTGTATTGATGCCGGCATGGACGATTATTTGACAAAACCCGTGCAGATTGAATCGCTTGCCTTGATGTTGGAAAAATGGCTCAATACTGAATCAATGAGTTCAAGCGCCAAGGCAAATGAGGTGCATGCTATGATGGATGAGTCGAAACCTATTGAAATGTCGGTGTTCACTGATGATTTAGGTTTGGATGATCCAGATGATATTCGAGAAGTGCTTGAAGCGTTTCTTGAAGACATGAGTGGTTTATGGGGCGGGATAGATAAAGCGCGAAACGATGAATCACAGGATGAATTGCGCGATCTGGCGCATGCCGCTAAAAGCGCATGCTTTAGCGCGGGCGCGAAGAGGTTGGCGGAAATTTTCGCTCAAATGGAAAAGAACGCATACGAAGAACCATTCAATACGATTGAAATACTCATTCGAGAAGCTCAAACGGAATATCAGCGCGTGAGCCAGTTTATTCGGTCCAGGTATGAAGGAGCGGAGTCATGAATTCGGCCAATCTGTCTGGCAAAACTTTTCTTGTGGTTGATGACGTTCGGGTCACGCGCATCACGATGATCAAGACGCTGAAAAATTGTGGGGAACCTGCCGTGTATAACGCGGCCAATGGGCATGAAGCGATCTCGATTCTTCAGGACGACGTGCTGCACGTTGATTGCGTTCTGGCCGATTTTAACATGCCCGTCATGCACGGCCTTCAACTGGTGAAAGCCATCCGTACCGGTGAACACGGTATTCGGAGAAATACTCCCGTTATCATGATCACGGGGCATGGAGACCGAAACTTGCTCGGCATCGCGATGGCTCTGGATGTGAACGGTTTTTTGCTCAAACCCGTTCAAAAGAGTATTCTGGTTGCGCGTATGCAGAGGGTCATGCAGGAGACGGAGGAGTCTGAAGGCTGGATCAAACCTAGTGAATCGTACAGTTGCATCGACGTCCATTCATCGGTGAAATCCCTGCTTCTCAAGCCGACTCTGGAACAAGAAGATCGCAATGTCAATCAGATCAACTCCGCCATTGAGCGTACCCGGGAGAAACAGCGCGTCGATATCAAGATGCGTTCCAGCGTGAAACGGAACGATCTGATCGCGGACGCGCCCATAGAAACATACGATGGCAACCTGGCGGTAAAACTCAAAAACGTTCTTGTTGGATCGGTCCTGGCGAAGGATGTTGTAGGCAGCCGGGGCGTCAAGCTGGTCAGCGCCGGCGCGGTATTAACACTAAGCATGTTATCTCGCCTGAAGGATATGGTTGAACTCGGCGAACCCATCGATGAAGTGATCATCGAAAATCCCCAGAAAAAAACTAAAAAATGAATTCGGTTTCGTAATGCGGATTTGATTCAATCAAAGCATAGCAGGTTCCTTCGATCGACAACAAAGAGGCCGCGCCAACAAAATTGGCGCGGCCTCCGTTTCATTATGTGTATTTCACAAACTCATTACTTATATACATCCCACGTTTTTACGCTGGATTGACCTGTCCACGGCGTAAGCATCAGCGTCGCTGAAGGGGGCCAGTGAAAGTTCAACTGCCCATCGGGATCATCGATGATCGTGTAATCGTGAATTTCAGCGATAACGCCGTTTTCCGCGGGGCTTCCATCGCCGCCGTAAAACGGGATATCGGCCATCATGCCGGTGTTGATTTCCGTGCCGGCGTCCCATGTCGTTGTGTCCATGGATACCATTCCGCCGGGGGAGGGAAGGGGTAGATCCATCACGCCGGTGAAGATGTCATTGGTGCGGCCAAACATGCTGATGATCGTGACGCGGGCGCCGGGTTCACCGTAGATAACGCCCATTTGTTCGGGGCCGCCTCCGTCGCCGATCGCCGTTGATTGATAAACGCCCGGCATGGGAGTCATCTCGCCGATCAATGTTTTGGAGGAACCCGATTCGGCAAGCAATTCGATTCCGGGACTTGCCGGCTGACCCTCCATAAAGACGTGAAAGGCCGGATCATGAACGGTGACCGCGGATGGGGAGATCGGTTGACCGTCGGTCATGCTGGTCATTTTGAACTGATACGGGATCGCATTGGGCATCGGGGTGATGGTGAGCATAGCGGAGGGAGGCCAGTTGAACTCGATCGCGCCCACATCGGGATCATCGACGATCGTGTATTGATGGATGACTTGCACAACGCCATTTTCCGTGGCGCCGGCGCCGGGATTTCCATAAAAACCCAGATCGGCGATCATGCCCGTATTCGGTTCGGTTCCCGCATCATAGGCTTCCATCTGAATTTCGATGGGGGCTCCTCCGTTGGGGAGCGCCATGGCAGAAAGACCAATGAATTCATCATTGGTTCGGCCCAGCATCGCCGCGATGGAAAGCAGATCGCCGGGTTCGGCTTCGATGAAAAATTTGAAACCATCGAAGGTCGCGCCTGGACCGCCGAGATATGTTTTCATCACCTCCGGCGCCGCATTGGCTTCCGAAATAAGAATCTCGGGATTGCCTTCTTCCGCCACGGCTTCAAGCCCTGGCGTTGCGGGCTGGCCCACTTCAAATAGTTTGTAACCACCATGATGAATTACCGCCACGGCGGGCGATAAAGGTTGTTTGGAATCCAAATCCTTGATTTCCACGTGGTAAACCATGGAATAAGCGTAATTTCCCGCCATAAGAATGAATGTGCATACCATGAGTCGTGCAAATGTTGCGGAGGTTTTCATCCAATCGTCTCCTGTTTGCTTTTCTGTTGTTATCAGAGGGGTTTCAGGCGCAATACGGCCTGAACGCCAAACGGTTCATGAAAAACCATGGATTGAATTGCTGCTTCTGATCAGAAAGCGTAATTCGACGTCCAGAATCGTTTGTCGAACATGGGGAGACTTTCTTACAAAAGAATTTTGAAAGAGTTGATTTCGAGCACGGGGGAGCGAACGCGAAAACGAAATGCGGAAATGCGCAGGGAGATTACACCATCAGCGATTCGCTGATCTTGAGGAACTTTTTCGCCATCTCTTTGTCGACGATCAGACTTTCCAGCGTGTATCTGTCCAGAACTTTTAAAAAAGCTTCAAGCGCTTCGGCGAGAATGAATTTGAGGTTGCAAACGCCCGTGACGGAGCAGTGATTCGTCTGAGGGTCAAAACATTCAACGACATGAAAATTCGATTCCGTTTTACGCACAACCTCGCCGATGGTGATCTCACTGGGGTGTTTCGCCAGTTCGATTCCGCCATTCCGGCCGCGAGTGGTCTTGATGTAACCCAGGCGGCCGAGCTTATTGACGACTTTGATCAGATGATCTTTTGAAATGCCATAAAAGCGGGTTATGTCTTCGATTGAGACTCGCTGATCGGGCCGAAGCGCGAGATAGAGAAAGACTCGAAGGGAATAGTCTGTAAACCGGGTCAGATTCACGGTGATGTTTTTCTCTGTCAGAAATATTCATCCCACAATAGGATTACTCCATTAATTATAGCATGCCTGAACCTGAATGCAAAATGGACCATTTCAGGAATCATTTAAACACTGCTTTATTTTGTTCCCATCGATAACCTGTAAATCAAAGGATGATTATTCAAATTTCGAGCCCATTCTGTTGGGGATCCGTACTAAATTCCGGTGATTGACAGGGGATGAGGCCACTGAGGTTTAGATGAGTTCATACATTGAATCCACCATGCACGAGTATCAAACCCCCTTTTAATTGATTGCGCCGACTCGATTCGCCCACGCTCGCCATTTGTCCGACATCCGTTTGACGCGGTCGGGCTCTTGTTGCGCCAGATTGTTGGTTTCGGTTAGATCGTCGGCCAGATGATACAGTTCCCATTTTTGAGGCGTGTTTTTGTTGGCGACAAGTTTCCAGTCGCCCTCGCGGATGGCGCGCCCGCGCTCATGTTCAAAATACAGCGTCCGGTCATTGTTTTTATCTTTTTCACCGAATGAAACCGGCAGCAGGCTTTCACCTTCAAGAGGCAATAATCGATGTCCTTCATACGTCTCGGGGTAATCCGCACCCGCGATTTCGAGACAGGTGGGCATGATATCGATCACGTGTCCCATTTCATGTGAAACCGTCCCCTGCTTGTATTGCATAGTCTCCGGCCAGTGAACGATCAGTGGCGTATGGCATCCACCTTCAAACGACTGCGCTTTCCAATAGCGGAAGGGAGTATTCGCGGCGTTGGCCCATGCGGGGCCGATGCCTGTATAGGTCGTTTCAGGGCCGGGATGGGTGATTTCACCCTGATAGTGAATCTTTTCGCCTTCACGGGTTTGTGAAGAACGGTCATAGCCTGGCTCTGTGGGAATCTCTGGAGAGGCGCCATTATCTGCCAGAAAAATCAACAGCGTGTTTTCCCACTGACCGTTGTCTTTCAACGCCTGGACCACATTCCCGATTCCCTGATCGAGGCGGTCGACCATCGCCGCATGCACAGCCATTTTTTCAGATTGATAGCGCTTTTCCTCTTCCGATAAATCATCCCAATGTTTTCCGCCATCCTGCACGGGTGGCAACGGCGTGTTTTTCTCGTCGAACAAGCCAAGTTTCAACAAGCGTTCATAACGTTTTTTGCGCAATTCATCCCATCCGTCTTTGAATACGCCCCTATACCGGGCGATGTCTTCTTCCAGCGCATGCAGGGGCCAGTGAGGAGCGCAGTGAGCGATATACATGAAAAACGGTTTGTCGGATTGGCTGAGCGCGTTGATGTATTCGACTGATTTCTTCGTTATCGCGTCGGTCATGTAGAAATCATCGGGGACTTCAGGAACCGCATTCGTTCCCTCGACTAAGGAGAAGGGATCGAAATAATCGACGACGCCCCAGATATTGCCGTAATACCGGTCGAAACCGCGATTGATCGGATACGTGTCAATCGGCGCGAATGGCTGACCGGGATCGTATTGATGATCGAGCCACTTCTGATGAAGCGCGCCGTCATCCAGCGGTTTAGTCTGGGATAAATGCCATTTACCAACCATGGCGGTGTTGTAGTTCGCCGACCGTAAAACTTCGGCGATGGTGGCGCCGTCGTGAGTGAGGTTCTGGCCGTTTCTCGACAAACCGACCTGATGAGGATACAAGCCGGTCATCAGGCTGGCGCGAGTCGGGCAACAGCGGGCGCAATTATAAAAATTGGTGAACCGTGTTCCCGTTTCGGCGAGAGAATTGATATTGGGGGTTCTGATTTCACCGCCAAAACATTGCGGATCTGAAAACCCCATGTCGTCGGCGAGGATCAGCACGATGTTTGTTTTTTTAGTGGATGTATTCGCAAATGGGACTCTTGCGCCTGCTTGTGAAAGCAGCGAAGCGCCAGCCAGCGATTGAATGAATGATCTGCGTTTCATTGGGATGTCCTTTCACAAATCTTGTACAGCATACCCACGCGGAGTCTTTCAAAAATGGATGAATCCAGTAGGGGTGAATCACTTCAGAAGATAACACGAGTACAAACAGGATTCTATTGAGTGGAAGAGGAGGGAACGAACGTTTCAGGTTGTCCATCGTCACCGCCTCGCTCTTACCGCGAGGCGGTGACGATCTTTTTTTAGAGGGAAACGCGCTTATTTTCTGAACTTTAACGTGACGACGTCCCACGGTTTGAGTGGAACGGAAATCGAGTTGTTTTGAATCTTCAATTCCTCCAGCGGATCTTCCACGCCATTGCACAACTCCGCCTTGGAGACGGGGATGGATGGATCAAGCCGCAGGTTCGCCTGAGTCGCTTTTCCATCCATCTCACGCAGGCGCACGATGTAGGCATCATCCGCTTCCGCCTGTTTGAAGGCGCCGATCAGCACGTTGTCAGGCTGGACGGTCAGCATGTCATCAATCGCGTCTTGTTCTGCTTTGGTCCACCCGCGCCCCAGGCGAGAGGCTTCGGCGAATGAGACTGAATCTCCTGATGAGATGGCGAAACGGAATCGGAACGAACCGGATTGGCCGGCTTTGTAATTGGTGAACCAGTAGTTGTTCATGATATACGCGAAGACGTGCCCGTTTTCGATGGGCAGGTCTTTAAGCCATGAATTGGCGTTGATGTCTTGCAGGGAGATCAGCGGCGCATCGTAAGTGATGAACAGCGAGTCGACGCCCTGGTTTCGGACGCGCAGCCAGTTCTGTAGCGTGAACCAGTCTTTACAGGCTCCGGGCAGCCAGTCGCGACCCGCGCGGACGACGCCGTTGGCGATCGCGTAATCAATTTGCGGCCGCTCGCCCGCGAAGGGAAAGGCGATATATACGCCTTCTTTGTCGTAAGTCATCTTCTTGACGAGATCGTATTGTAACTCGATCAACTTGCGGTCATTGTCAAAACGAATGGACAATGCGATTTCAGGAAACATGTCGTGCATGTACGTGATGCGAACTGCGTCGTCGATCTTTTCGATGTTTTTTAAAGTAGCGACGCTTAAGTCATAGGGCGGTTCTGAATTGCGGGCGTAGATCAACTGTCCCAATGGATTATCGGCGCCGACGTCAAGCAACTCGCGCCCGCTGTCGCGGTCGATGATGCTGGCGATCCCGCCGGATTTTGGATCGATGGTTACTTTGAAGTGAGGCGACTGGATGACGCCTCCTTCGGTCATAACGAACGACCGATCCGGCTCGTCGTCCAGAGGGAGGCCTCGGCGGGCGACTTCGAGCAGAGAGCGCAAATAGAGATGAGCGTCGTCCGCGAATTGCGCCTTGATCTTGTATTCTTCAAGCACTTCCGGATTCTCCGGTTGCGAGATGGAGTTATGCGCGCCCCACGTGTGTTCGTCGTAGAGCAATATCTTGTGCCACACGTCCGCGAACGATCCCCGGTAATCTTCCGCCAGTTCGCCCCGGGCGCGGCGGCCGGTCAACAACATTTCAGCGAGCAGCGCCTCGCGCTGGTTGCTCCGGTTCAGCGCGGTTTCTTTCGCGGTTGAGCCGGCGCCGTCTTCCCAATACGCGCCGCCGTCGCCGCTGATGGTATCCAGTGTTTTTCCATATTTCTTCTCAAAAGAAGAGAACCATTCGGTGTTAGTTGTGAAGATGATTTTGGGGTATACGTATTTCTTGTTCCACGCCCTGACCGTCATGGGGAGTTGCTCTGTCAGAGGGCGGTTATCGCCATAGGCGCCGTGAATGTGAATGGCGTCGTAGGGGTAATCGGGGCGGTCGTAAAACGCGAGCAGTTCAGGTATTTTTTGCTCCGCGACGGAAAGGTCAGCCTCTTTCGAGGCGTTGCCCGACCAGGCGTCGGTGAGCCCGATCGCGCCGGCCCCCGCGTAATGATCGTGAAAGAACGCCAGAACCTTGGAGCCGTCGGGGCCCTCCCACCAGATGGGAGATCGTTCATACAGGCCGCCTTTAAGCAGCGGAGCGCGCGTTCCATTGATACCCATGCTGAGATATTTGACGCCGGATTTGCGCAGCACGGTCGGAATGGTCCAGATGTGAGAGGGGGCGTCGGTGAGCGTCGCGCTTTCGAAAGGAATTTCATGGTCGCGGCTGAGTTTTTTTGAAAAATATAAGGAACGAAAGGCTTCTTCATCGCTGAGCAAACCTGTCAACAGATTCCCGTAAAAGGCTTCGACTTCGAGCCGGTTCTGTTGCGCGAGTTGGAAGAAGTGATTGATCTTGTCTTGAGGACGTGTTTTGAGCCAGTCTTCCATGACGTAGCTCGATTCAACGCTCCATGAAAATTCCGGATATTTCTGTAGTAACTCGACGGCTTTGTCGTTGCTTTTGCGATGGACGTCCATCGCCTGAGGTTGAAGCTCGGTATACCCGATGTCGACGTGGGCCTGGGGGACGACGGTGATAGTCCATTTGCGTGACGGTTTGACCTCAATGCTCTTTTCCGCCAGCGTCTTTCCCTGGCCGGTCAGCTCCAGCCGGGCGGTTCCTACCTGTTTCACTTCCGGAACGGAAAGCGTGCTGTTGACGTAACCCAATTCATCCTGCTCGATCGGTATGGTGAATGTCTCATCGCCGAGCTGGATGCGGGCCTGCATCCGTTTGACTTTGAGCGGCAGCAGATAAGAAAGCCTTGCCTGTTGAACCAATGATCCGCCTTTCTTGATGAAAAGAGGCGTCAGTGTGAATTGAAGGTCCTCGATCTCGGGCGAATCATTCGCTGATTCGGAATGATGAAATGACAGCGCGTCCCAGATAAGCCAGCAGTTGAGGCTATGAATCCCGATCGTGTTTTTGCCCTGCTTCAGATCATCGGGTGAAACGGCGAGATCGAAATGGAAGGGATTCGCCATAGAATGGTCGCGCCATGCGTCCTGATTGCCGCCGGAGGGAAACCGGATCACGTATGGGTCGCCGTTGACATCGACGGACATGCCCAGCGGCGGATTGGGATGATATCCAAGCAGCCGGATGCGGAGTTGATAGGCGCCGGTTGGCTTGTCTGGCAAATCGAACAAAATCTCGAACTGGTTCATGCGGGAGCCGCCCCACTGGTCTCCTTCGCCAGGTTGCAGGCCCGCCCAATCCGAGGAAGGATCGGACTCTCCGGCGGTGAAGCGGACGTCATCAGGAAACGCCTTCAGGTATGAATACGGGTCTTTGCTGACGGCGAATTCCGCGTTGTCTCCATCTTCAACTCCGATGGACCACAGTTCTTCCGCGCGCGGAGAAGATGAGCAAAGCGCGGTCAGAAACAGCGGCAAAGCGAGGGCGAGACGTAAAAAGCGGTTCATGTGCATGTTCCTCCTGCATGATGAGCGGACGATGATTGGAACGGCGCCGCTTTCGATCGAAACGGGATCATGTCTGCAAGGCTATTTGTTCATACGTTTACGCATAAATGGAAGGGGGGATTTTTCATAATACGCGTGAATATCCTCTACTGCCGCCCCCCTCTACGTCAGGCGCGCGCGTCCGGCAGATGGCGATACCAGGTGAAATACAGTACGCTTATCGCCGCCAGACCAACCCCCAGATACAACATGGCTCGCGTATTCCAATGGCCGACCAGATACATGGGGAAGAGGTACATCGATCCAATGGCGATGATTCCCAGTATCGTGTTCATGATGGCGTAATACGGACTCTCATACGGATCACGTGACATCGTGTCCGGTGTGGAAGTCTGACGAGCGACGGCGCTCCAAAAACCGAATGGTTTGACGGTTTGATAAAAACGAACTAATACGCCGGATTCAATCGGCTTCGTCCATAACGAAACCAGAACGGCGGCGAGTGACGAAGTGATGACGATGACGGGAAAAAAGACATACATCGGCATGGTTGAATCGAGCAACGGGAAAATCGAAAACAGAAAACCGGTCAACGTTCCCGCCGCGTAGCCCCAACCGTTCAGGCGCCACCAGTACCAGCGTAAGACGTTGGGGGCGACCACGGCGGCGCTCAACGCCATCATCAGCCAATTGAATATGGAGGCGATGGAATTCGCCTGCATGCCGATCACCACGCCCGCGGCGACTACGCCGATGGTAGAGACGTAGCTGGCTCGAATCATGGAGCGGTCATCGGCGTCCGGTTGAAAAAACGGCTGCCAGAAATCGCGCACAATGTATGAAGCCGCGCTGTTTACTGTGGAGCTGAACGTCGACATAAACGCCGCCAGCAGCCCCGCGATGACGAGACCGCGGAATCCCACGGGAAGGTAATCGCGCAGCACGATGGGCATCACTTTTTCAGGGTCGCCCGAATCGGATATTCCACTCAGCGCCAGCAGGACGATCCCCATCGCCATCGCCCAGCGGACCATCAAAAAGAAACTCCATGAAGCGCCGATCAAGGCGGCGTCGCGTTCGTTCCGCGCCGACAAAAAACGTTGGAAGTCGTATAACTGCGACGGGCCGCCCGCATTGAGCAAAAAGCCTTTCATGACCCATGCCATCATCAGCAGGCCGAACCATTGGTAGGCGGCGTTGTTTGTACCCGCGAACGAGCCGATCTCCCATACGGGTTGGATGGAATCCCATCCGGCGGGCAACGCGGCGTTGAGGGTTTCAGGCGTTATGTGCTGGTAGGCGATAACGGCGATAATAACGCCGGCCAGTGTGAGGATGACGGTCTGGATCACGTCGGTGATCACCACGCCGAAGAGCCCGCCCAGCAGAACGTATAACGTCGTGACGCCGATCACCGCGATAGCGCAGATCATGGGCGGCATCGAAAGATAAACCGATGAAAACTTGCCGATGCCCTGATAGGCGTAGCCGATGAAGGCCGCCTGCGATACGACCGCCATGAAGGCGTACGCCACCCGCGCGCTACGTCCGCCGAGGTCGTCGCCGAAGCGGGTGATCATCCACTCCGCGCCGGTCATGACGTTCGATCGCCGCACCCACTTGCCCATGAAAGAGAAGCAGAACGCGCCGAGCATTACGCCCCACATCCAGTGAACCCACATCGATTTCATCCCCATGATAAACAACAGGGAGACGATCCACATGGTGCCGGTGATGTCGAAGGTTGAGACGGAACCAGACATGGCCAGCGCAAGCCAGTGAATTTGGTTGCCGCCGAGAAAATACGCGCGCAGGTTTTGAGAAGCCTGCTTCTGATACCAGAAACCCAGCCAGACCACAACGATGAGATACAGTGCGACCAGCGAGTAATCGATCAGATTCATGTGAAGCCAACTCCCCGGGATATCAATAAACTGGATCGTCAGGAACGGACGAACGCCTTGATCGTGGCGAATTCACGCTCTGGATCGGTTTGAGCCGGACGGACGATATACTCGCCCACCGCGGCGGGCATAATGAAGACCTCGCCATAGTTCGCGATAAACGGCTTGAACGCGTTTGACGGACTTTCAACGGCGATCTGATCGCCTTCCACCAGACACAGCACGTTGACCGTTCCCCCGGTGGAATGCGGTACGGCACCAGTGAACCAGTGCCGCCGGGTTTCGATGAATTCGAGTTCATGCAGACCCGTACGTTCTTCACGCCACCCATCGCCCTGTGCGATCGAGTCGATGCGGTTGATTAACTGATTCTGAACCCAGCCTCTGGTCCGATTCCACCGAATCGCGCGCTCGCCGTGATCCAGATGAATCGGGCGCGGCTTGCCGTCGAGGCCCAGGCGGCCCCAATCCCACAATTTGAATGTAAAAATGTATGGCGTGGCACTGATCTCAAGCACCATCGAGTTTTTGCCTGAACAATGGACCGTCCCCGAGGGAATCAGAAAATGGTCGTGTTTTTTCGCGGGCCACTTGTTAACGTATTTCTCAACGTCGAATGACGTCTCGCCCTGTTGAGCGGAGCGTAACTCATTCAGCATCTCGTCCGGATCGACGCTGTCTTTCAAGCCGAGATATACGCAACCATCCGATCCGGCGTCCATCAGGTAATAACTTTCGTCCTGCGTGTAATCCATGCTGAACGATTCGCGGATCTGCTCGTGCAGTGGATGGACCTGAAAGCTCAGGTTGCCGCCGTTCATGGTATCGAGAAAATCGAATCGAATGGGAAATTCAGCGCCGAATCGTGAATAGACGTTTTCGCCCAGCAACTGCAGCGGCCGGTAAAAAACCAGGTCGACGGCTGGAATTTCGATCTGGACGCCGCCGTAGTCCAGCAACAGGCTGTTTTCTTCGGGCACGCAGTTGAAACACCAGCCGTAATTGCTTCCATTCGGTTCAAGGCCGAAACGATCGCGCATCCAGCCGCCGCCCCACGGCGCTGGGTCAAAGTACGGTGTCACGCTGAACGGCTGGCTGGCGGTCTGACGCAATCCTTCACGCACGGCCTCACCTTCCACCAGTTTGGGATCATCCATCCGGGTGGTGTCGAGCAGGTAATCCCATCGTTCCATCAGGTCGATTTTGACGCGATCGGCCACGCGCCAGTCCACGAAAAAGGCGCGCTTGTATTGGACGGAAGCAGGCTCTTCACGGTTGCGGGCGCCCAGGTTGTCGATTTCATTTCGCCGGTAGCGGAGCTGTGTTTCCCAACGGGCCATGTCGAGATAAACCAGCAGATCGCCTTCATGAACGACGCTGGCGCCCGCGCCGAAAATCAGCACGAGCCCCCGATCGATGGAATTCAGCGCATCAGTTTGCGCTTGAAGCGAATCAGTATCGAAGAAGTCTTTCATTCGATGCTGAGTAATCCGGCCAAAGACGGGATCGCCGGTCAGGTCGACGCGCAACATTTCGTCGATGCGCGCCGGATCATACATACATTGGCGAGTGTGACATACCAAGTCGGGAAGCAGGTCAGCGCGGAAGCGTTCCAGCACGGCGTCTTCATCCACGCCGGGATAGCATTCCGCCGTAACGATTACGCGTTTTGCGGTGCGGGCGCCGAGGCGATGGTTGAGAACATCCATTATGCGTTCCCAGCCCGTCCAGCATCGGTCATCCATCCCTTCAACAGATACGCAAGGATTCTGGTTAAACGTAACGGTTTTCATATAAATTCGACGTCGCTTTCAAACAGCGCCGCCATTCCCAACAGGGAGGCGGACTCCAGGTGATCGGCGATGGTTATATCCACGCCCTCCCAACTGATCCAGGCGTGTTCTTTGACCATTTTTTGTATCGGCGGCAAGACGGCGGCGGCGCCTTTCATCACGCCGCCTCCGAGGATGATCTTTTCGGGAGCGAACAGGTGGATCATCGAAACCGCCACCGCGCCCCAGACCCGGACGCAATAGTCAGCGATCTCAACCGCGGCTTCATCGCCTTCATTCGCTAACTGAAACAGGGTCTTGAAATCAGGATTCGAATATTCCTTCAGCCGGCTGAGATGAAATTTCGGATGACGGGCGATTCGCCCTGGCAGCGCCCAGGTCGAGGCTTGCGCTTCGGCGCATCCGACGCCGGGGCAGGTACAGCGGTCGCCCCACGGATCGACCACAATGTGACCGCCCAGCAACCCGGCCTGTCCGTTCTTACCCCGCAACGCCTTGCCGTTCAATACAACCGAGCTGCCGATTCCCGTGCCGAGAGTGAGCATGACCAGGTTGTTCGCGCCGCGTCCGGCGCCGTAGCGCCATTCGCCCAGCAGAGCGGCGTGGGCGTCGTTTTCAACTTTACAGCCCAAGCCAAACGCCCGATCCGCCCATTGGTTAAAATCGAAATCGGGAGCGTCTTCATATTTTTTATTGGTGGACAACACGCGATTCCGCTCGCGGTCGACCAGGCCTGTGCTCGATACCCCCACCCCCGCGCAATTGCTTACCGAGCGATTCGCCGAATTCAGAAGGTCCTTGAGCGAGGCCTCGATTTCAGGCGCCCGGTCGGCCAGGCGTTCTCCCGAACGAGCGTCGGACTGACGCTGGCGAATCACCGCGCCGTTTTCGATTACGCCCATCTTGATTCGGGTACCGCCCAGGTCGATCGCCAATACGGTCATTAGTAAGATTCTCGTCTGATCTCAACGGTGTATACAAAACGATCGGCCCGGTAGTAGCACAGATTGTATTCGATGGGCCGGCGCCCGGGGTCGCACACCAGCCTTTTGCGCACCAGAATCGGCGCATCGACGTCAATCTTCAGCCGTTTCGCCAGATCAATCGACGCGGGAACGGCGGTGATTTCTTCTATGGAATACACGGCGACCGTCGAGCATTTTTCTTCCAGTAATTCATAGAGCGGTTGAGAAAAATCATGTTCAGCGGTCAGTCCGACGCGTGGATGAAAGTAAGAAATAAACAGAACCACCCTGTCGTCGTTAAGGCCGCGCAAACGTTCCAGCTTCAAAACGCGATCGCCTTTTGAGATTGAAAAGCGAGCCGCGACGTCATCGTCCGCTTTAACCCATGTCACCGACATTTCGATGTTATAAAACGCGGTCCCCTTGCGTTCCATCTCATGGGTGAAACTCCCCCATGCGTTCAGGCTGGTGGAGAGCCGGTTGTCGGCGACTTTGGTGCCGACGCCCTTTTTGCGGACCAGTACGCCTTCATGAACAAGCCGCTGAACCGCCTGCCGAACCGTGTTCCGGCTGATGCCCAACTGTTTGGCGAGTTCTTCTTCTTTTGGAAGAAACTTGCCGTTTTTATATTCTTTCTTCTCCACCAGCCGGCGAAACAGCCGTTCCACCTGGGCGTGTAATGGAACGGCGGAGTCATGATCGATTTTCAGTCGTTCAGGCGCGCGTTTCTCACCTGCCATGCTTTCCGCCTCATTCTCCATCGGTTTTCATTCAGGCCGCAGCGTAAAGCGCGTATCGGAGATGAACTTTTAATTGTATCAACAAACCTGAATTCGAAAAATATCAAATCAAAAAATGTCCGGCAGGGTGAATCCCGGTTATTCACTGTAAAAAAACTTTGACTCCAGCAGAAAAATAGTTTACTGTTATGTGCGAACATATGAACATATAATTGGCGTGGGCGAAAGTCAATACTGAATTTGTTTTTCTTCAACGACCGATGAGGTGGTGAAATGCCCGCTGAGATGAACCTGTCACACCAGACGGCCGCGCCGATCCATGGTATTGAATGCGATGAAAGCCGGATGATCCCCGGGGGAGGAAATACATGAAAATCCTACTCCGCGCCCATGCCTTCAGACAGTATGGAATCTGTTACCAGGCCTCTAATGGCCTGCGCAGCATTGGCGTATTGGCGTGGCTGGGCTCTGGTGAAACGATCGTTTAGAAACCGGAAAATGAACGTTAATGTCGACAAACGCCTTTCAATCGGGCGAGAACCCGCATCAGGAGAAAAGGACACACGGATTATGAAAACACTTGCGATTCGAACACGCCAAACAATGTGGATTTTAATCGGCATGCTGCTGTTGAGTCTAAACGGTTGGGCGAAAAATCCAGCCGATTACGTCGATCCATTTATTGGAACATCAACTTCGCGCTGGATGTTATACCCCGGCCCGAGCATGCCATTCGGCATGGTGAAACTCAGCCCCGATAACCAGAATCAAGGCTGGAAGGCCGGATATGAACACAGCATCGAAAACATCAGCGGCTTCAGCCATATCCATTCATGGGTCATGGGTGGTTTGCTGGTTATGCCCACCGTGGGTGAATTGCAGACTCAACCCGGCGATGAAGCGAAACCGGATGAAGGGTACCGTTCGCGTATCCGGCATGAGACCGAATCGGCCCAGGCAGGGTATTACGCGGTCACGCTGGATGACTACAACATTCGCGCCGAGCTGACCACCACCACACGCACCGGCTTCCATCGCTATACCTTCCCCAAGGCGGACGACGCACGCATTCTGTTCGATTTGAAAATCCCGACCGAATATGGATACGACATGGAATGGGGCTCGATCCGCAAGGTGAACGATCGTGAGATCGAGGGGTTTTCAAAGCAAAGCATCTACGACGGATTCTCCAGCCTGCTGAATGAATATACGGTGCATTTCGTCGCCCAGTTCAGCAAACCGTTCGATTCGCTGGGCGGGTGGGATAACGGCAACATCTTTCAGAACGCCGACCAGATTTATGGGCGCGACGACGTGGGCGGTTTCGTTAATTTCAAGACGGAAAAGGACGAAGCCATCGTCGTCAAAGTGGGAATCTCGCTGGTCAGCATCGATCAGGCCCGCCTCAATCTGAAAACCGAAACCCGGAAGTATGGATTCGACTTTGACGCGGTTCGCCACGACGCCTACAACGCGTGGAATAACTTGTTGAGCAAGATCGAGGTAGAAGGCGGCTCGGAAACCGACAAACTCAAGTTTTACACCAACTATTACCGCTCTTACGCCGCCCGCACCATCTGGAGCGACGTGAACGGCAAATACGTGGATATGTGTGAGCAGATTCGCCAGCTGGACGATCCGAATTCTCCTGTTTATGGATGCGATGCGTTTTGGAATACGTTCTGGAACCTGAATCAGCTCTGGGCGCTCGTCACCCCTGACTACGCCAATCAATGGGTCAAGTCGCTGCTGGAGATCAACGACCGCGGCGGCTGGCTTCCCAAAGGCCCTACCGGCATTGAGTATTCCAGCATCATGGTCGCTTCGCATGAGGTTCCGCTTATTAACAGCGTGTATCAGAAAGGCATCCGCGGCTACGACGTGGAAAAAGCGTATCAGGCGATCCGGCACGTTCAGACCGCCATGCCTCGCGCGCATGAATGCGGCGGGCTGGTTGGCAACCGGCAGTTGAAGCCATACATGGAACTGGGATACGTTCCCCACGGTCCAGACGTCAGCAAATATCACATGGGGACGTTTGAGCAGGGGCCGGTGTCAAACACTCTTGAATACGCCTTCGACGACTGGAACGTGGCCCAGATGGCCAGGGCGTTGAACAAGAAAGACGATTACGACTATTTCACCAGGCGGGCGTATAACTATACCAACGTCTTCGATCCTGAAATCGGTTACGTCAGGCCTCGATTGGCCAATGGTGAATGGGCTCCGTTTAAAGCCGCCATCGGCGACACAAAACAATCGTTCGAGTGGGTTGGAGAAGGCTTTGTAGAAGGCAATTCATGGCAGTACACCTGGTTCGTGCCGCATGACGTCAACGGCCTGACCGGCTTGCTTGGTAAGGGTGAATTCAACCGCCGTCTGGAGGAAGGATTCATCAAATCGAGCAAAACCAATTTCAACGCCGAAGGCGATCTGTTTTATAACTATCCCATCAATCACGGCAACCAGCCCAACATGCAGGCCGCGTATCTCTTTAACTACTCCGGGATGCCCTGGAAAACGCAGTACTGGGCGCGAGAAATCATGGATCGTTATTATGGCGACAACCCTGAAAACGGCTGGCCCGGCGATGAAGATCAGGGACAGATGGGGGCCTGGTACGTGATGAGCGCCATCGGTCTGTTTGAAATGGACGGCGGCGGATCAACGCAACCAATCTATGAGCTCGGGTGTCCGCTATTTCAGAAAATCACCATTCATCTGGACGGCGAGTATTATCCCGGCGGCGTTTTTACCATCCTCGCCAAACACGCATCGAAGAAAAACCGGTACATCCAGTCGGCGGAACTGGATGGGAAACCGCTGGATCGTCCATGGTTTTATCATAAAGACCTGATCGACGGCGGCACTCTGGTTCTTACCATGGGGCCTGAACCGAACACGAAATGGGGGAGCGCGCCCGAAGACGCTCCGCCGTCGCTTTCCACGACGCCCCATTGAAATACGGAACAATTCAATTCAAAGAAAACATCCGTATCGCTGCGAGCGGAGGAGTTTTACCGGTGAATTCAATCAATGGCGAAGTGGTCTTTAAAGGCGATTTCAATCAGGTGGTTTCATCCATTTTTAAGTCGATGATCTACTGACGCGAATCCTGACTTGAAATGAAAACGGCCCGTGAGTGGACGATATTGAGTTCGTCGCTCGCGGGCCGCATTCGTTCAATGGATTGAAATTATCGCCAGATCGATTTGAGCGAATTTACTCTCAATGAATCAATCTTGACCGCGCCGCCAATGGCGTTGAAAGAGAACTGTGGATCACGGTCTTGTTGGTAAGCGATGTTGGTGATGGAGATTTCGCCATGATTTCCATAGGTTTCGATGGATAACCGATCCATCAGGATGCGTAACTCGATTCGCCCATCTTTCACTTTCAGCGGAGCCGTGGAGCCGGCGGATTCGACGAGATGGTTTGTCAGATCGTAACTCACGGTGTTTCCCCGCAAGTTGAACTCGATCTTCGAGCAAGTGGATTGAGTCACGTCAATTCTCAGATCGAGATCGAATAATTCACCTTTCAGTTGAGCCAGTGGATTTTCACCTTCATTGATCGTTTGACTTTCAACCGTGAATGATTCGTCGTAAAGCGTCTCGATTTCACGGATTGGATAGCGATGTAGTGAAATTCCGTCAGGTGACCGGCTGAGGGGTAATTCACACGGGAAACTGATCTGCTGGTTGAATGGCATGGTATTGGGATAATCGTCCCATCCGCGCATCCAGGCCAGTTGAATTCGGCGGGGGTCGGATTGAGGCATGTTTTCAAAGGTCATGGTAGCGTAGAAATTCCGCCCGTAATCGCCTTTCCGCTTGGTGGCGTCCACCGTGAAACGCTTTCCATCAAATCGGCCCAGTACGTAATCTCCGTTTCCATCGATGACCACCCATTTTTTTTGCGTGGCGTCGCCGTTCACCGGCAACTGAAACATGTCGGGACATTCAAACGAGTCAGGAATAGAGGTTTCCAGCTGAGTCCAGTGGAGCAGGTCTTTGGAACTGAATAGCAGATAAACGTTTTCCGCTTCGATTCGTCCAACCGATAACAGCGATGCTCGCCTGCCTGTTTCGACCGCGCTGGCGTTCTGTTCGCAGATGACTTGTGAGCCTTCTTCTGAATCGCGGCGCCACAACGCGATCATCGTGAATGAGTCGTCTCCCTCTGCCAGCGGCGCCGGGCCTTGCATGAATTGTGATCCGTTGAAATGGAGCACGGGACGTTTGCCCAGTGCGTTGTGAATCAAGCGGGGAGAAGCATCGGCTGACGGAGGCGTCATGGCGTACTCTCCGCCGGAGAGATCGTTCCATCTCGTGACGGCGTTATCGCGATTCGATATCGCGGTGGCGGCGTCAAGATGGAGAACCGGCTCCTGGGGAAATTGCATTCGCCCCGCGGATGGTTTGATAAGCCCCCATTTTGACCGGAGTCCGAATAAAACGCTTTCAGTTTCGTCATTCGTCAGCGTTCGGTCGTAAATCAGTATTTCCGCGACGTCGCCGTCGAAATATTCGGAATGATTGGCTTTTGCGCCCACGAGGAAGGTTTCCGGCGCAATGTTCTGTTTCGTGATATCGATTTTGGCCTGGCGTTGTCCGCTCTGATCGGTAACAACCACCGACCCGTCGTTCGATACGCGGATCGCGGAACATACCCACTGACCGGGTGTGAAATCCATCAGATCGTGTGCGTCGTTGCTCTCCCCGTTGAATCCATACGTAAACTTTTTCTGAATTTCGTCTGATGGGCCGTACAGAATCATGATCCATTTCTGTTCCGGTTCGAACCAGAAGACGTTGGGATCGCGGAAAGGGTGGTGAAGCACGGGATTGTTTTCATACTTCGTCCAGGTTGCGCCGCGATCCAGGCTGTACGAGATGCACTGGTTTTCGTTGTCGGTGCTGCTCCAGAAGGCGATCATGGGAGGAGTCTTCCCGTCGCCCAGCCCTGAGGTGTTGTTGTGGTCGACGACGCACCCGCCGGATTGCGTGCCGCCGAAGCGGCCGCCCTTGCCGAACGCCGGTTTGAGTTCCTCCCAGTGAATCAGGTCCGTGCTGACCGCATGCAGCCAGGCCGACCACCATCGTTGCGCGAACAGATGATATACTCCATCGTTATAAACAAGCCCGTTCAGATCGTTGATCCAGCCCTCGTGGTGATTGGGCGGGTGTAGTTGATATTCATCCCAGTAACGGGCGGTAAAATGAAATTGCGGGCGGAGTGATTCATGATAGAGCGGTTCGCGAATCTCCGGCGCTTCGCTCGCGTGTGGAACGCCTGTTCCGAAAATACCCAACAGTAAGATAATCACAAAACGCATCTTCATCGGCGTCTCCCCGGCGTTGTTGATGAATCGAACGTTAACGGTATAGCGGCGGCTTCGAGCCGTTATGCCCGTCAGGCCATCCCATCCGCTGCTATTTGACGCAATTTCGCGATGTCGCGCAATGGCGGCTCGCCAAACAGGCGGCTGTACTCACGGCTGAACTGCGAAGGGCTTTCGTAACCAACCTGAAACGCGGCGCTGGCCGCATCCAGACGGTCCGAAAGCATCAGACGCCGGGCTTCATGCAGACGAAGCTGTTTCTGAAACTGCAACGGACTTAACGCGGTCATCGACCGGAAATGATGATGAAACGTGGAGGCGCTCATCCGGGCCTGAGTGGCCAGGTCCTGGATGTGTAACGGTTGCGCGAAATTGCCTTTTAACCAGTCGATCGCCCGGGCGATCTGTTGACTCTGGCTTCCGGCTGATGCTATCTGGCGCAAGCGGGCGCCCTGATCGCCTACCAGCAGCCGGTAAATGATTTCACGCTGGATGATCGGAGACAGAATCGGAATATCACCCGGTTCATCAAGCAGATCGATCAATCGCTGAAACGCGGAGATGAGCGGGGGAGTTACCTCGCCAGTGGCCATGCCGCGGCTCGATTGTTGTTCGCGCGGCGGTGGCAGGTTGCTGTCAACCATCATTTGTGAGATTTCCCGCTGATTGAGCTTTAACATGAGGCCAAGGTAAGGCTTTTCGGGAGTCGCGTCGACAATCTGGACCAGCGTGGGCAAATGGACCGAGGTGATCAGATAGCGGCGCTCATTATAGATAAATGCTTCGTCTCCAAGGTGGACGCGTTTGGCGCCTTGTGCGATCAGGCATATGCTTGGTTCGTACAATCCACAGTACGGCTCCGTGGGCTCGGTCCGCTGAAAGAGCGACAGGCCTGAAATTGCGGTGTCGTACCTCTCGCATGAACCGGCCCATCGGGCAATGCTGTTTTTTAATGCGTTAAGCGCGGTTGTCGAGTCGTTTTGTTCGTTGTTGACGGTTTTACTATTCTTTTTCATTGTCTTCTCCCGCACGTATCGTATTCGATTCCGGATTGTCTAACAACGAAAATCCCGCATGTCATACGATTGGGCAAGAATTGGGCAGGATTGATCTACCGGCATTTATCTCTGTGCGGGTACGATTTGATCGTGAACAAAATCGGAAAAGAACTCGTAGAAGGAGTAAAGAGATGGAAAAAAGGCATTTGGGAAAAAGCGGTCTCGAAGTATCGGCTCTCGGCCTTGGCTGTATGGGAATGAGCTTCGCGTACGGACCGCCCAAAGACAAGCAGGAGATGATTGGGCTGATTCGTTTGGCGGTTGAACGCGGCGTAACGTTTTTCGATACGGCGGAGGTGTATGGTCCGTTCATCAATGAAGAACTCGTCGGCGAGGCGCTTGAGCCTGTTCGCGGCCAGGTCGTCATCGCCACCAAGTTCGGATTCGATATTAATCCTGATTTCAATCTGACCGGACAGGGGAGACCTGCTGGGTTGAACAGCCGCCCCGAACACATAAAAGAAGTCGCCGAGGCCTCGCTCAAGCGTCTCAGAACCGATGTCATCGACCTGTTTTATCAGCATCGCGTCGACCCTGGCGTACCGATTGAAGAAGTGGCGGGCGCGGTGAAGGAGTTGATTCAGGAGGGCAAGGTTAAGTATTTCGGATTGTCCGAAGCCAGCGCAAAAACGATCCGCCGGGCGCACGCGATCCAGCCCGTAACGGCTCTGCAGAGTGAGTATTCTCTCTGGTGGAGAAGCGCTGAAGACGATGTGATGCCCACTCTCGAAGAACTCGGGATCGGCTTCGTTCCGTACAGCCCGCTCGGCCGAGGCTTCCTCACGGGGAAGATTGATGAAAACACCACATTTGGAGATAACGATTTCCGAGCCCGGCTCCCTCGCTTTACGCAAAAAGCCATGAAAGCGAATAAAGCTCTGGTCGATTTGCTCGGCGCTATCGCGGAGCGGAAGAATGCGACGCCCGCTCAGATCGCGCTGGCCTGGCTGCTCGCTCAAAAGTCGTGGATCGCGCCGATTCCAGGAACCACAAAGCCGCATCGGCTGGAAGAAAACCTCGCCGCCGCCGAGCTTGAACTCACTTCGGACGATCTTCGTGAGATTGATGAGATTTCATCGAGGATCGACGTGCAAGGCGATCGATACCCTGAACATATGGAACGAATGGTCGATCGGTGAACCATCCGTTTTTACCAAACCAATCTAATCTATCCAACAATTTGATTTTTCATAAACACATTTCAAGGAGAACACGTATATGTACAACGCAAAAGCGTATTCGGCCGCGAGCGCGACATCGCCCCTGGCGTCCAGTACGATCCCGCGCCGCGATCCGGCGGAACGAGACGTGCAACTCGATATCATTTTCTGCGGCATCTGTCATTCCGATCTTCATTACGTTCGCGATGAGTGGAACAGCGTGATGCCCGCCGTGTACCCGTGCGTACCGGGCCACGAGATCATCGGGCGGGTGACGAAGGTCGGTTCAGCGGTGACGAAGTTCAAACCGGGCGATCTGGCGGGCGTCGGCTGCATGGTCGACTCGGATCATTCCTGCCCCGCGTGTCAGTCGGGTCTCGAACAATACTGTTCGAACATGATTCTGACGTATGGCTCACCGGACAAACACCTCGGCGGCGTGACCTACGGCGGTTATTCCGAGGGCATCGTAGTTGATGAACGCTTCGTGCTGCGTGTCCCATCAAATCTCGATCCAGCCGGAGCCGCGCCTCTGCTCTGCGCTGGAATCACGACTTATTCGCCTATGCGTCACTGGAACGTCGCCAAAGGGAAGAAAGTCGGGATTGTCGGGATCGGAGGTCTGGGGCACATGGGAATTAAATTCGCCCATGCGTTTGGCGCTCACGTCGTCGTTTTCACCACCTCGCCCGGCAAGAAAGAAGACGCGCTCCGTCTTGGCGCTGATGAAGTCGTCATCTCGCGAAACGCCGATGAGATGAACAAACACGCGGGCAGTTTCGATTTTATTCTCGACACCGTCTCCGCCAATCACAATATCAACGAGTATATCAATCTGCTGAGCCGTGATGGAAACATCACTCTGGTCGGCGCGCCCGAAAAGCCGCTTGACGTTTCCGCTTTTTCGCTGATCTTCGGGCGGCGAAGTCTCTCCGGATCGGCCATCGGCGGAATCGCTGAAACTCAAGAGATGCTCGATTTCTGTGGCGAACACAAAATTACTTCCGACGTTGAGGTCATCGCGATTCAACAGGTCAATGAAGCCTACGAACGATTGCTTAAATCCGATGTGAAATACCGGTTTTGCATCGATATGGCTTCACTCAAGTCGGAATAATCAGTGAAACGCCGAAACAGGTAAGCGAACAGTAACGCATGCTCATCATCAGGAATTGGCGGTCAGGGAGTGAAATCTCTGACCGCTTCTTTCATGATTCATTATTCCATAGAGTCGCAAAACGCCGCGTGATATAGTGCCAACCGCCTGTTCCAGTCCAGTCATGCGGAAGATTGTCATGCGGCTGGTGCAAAATGTTGAGATCTATTCGGAGGATGTGATATGAAAACTCGCCAAGCGGTCATTCTTCTTTCCCTCATACTGTCGGCTATGATCCAGTCGCCAAACGGGCCTTGCGCGGATGAACCGGATTCCCCTCTGTCGCTCGACTTGCCTGTCGCGCAGGGGCCTTTCGAGCCGTCAATGGATTCATTAAAGAACTATGAGTATCCGGAATGGTTCCGCGACGCCAAATTCGGCATCTGGGCGCACTGGGGGCCGCAGGCCGTGCCGATGGACGGCGACTGGTACGCGCGCGGCATGTATGAACCCGGCAATAAACACTACATCTATCACCTGGCCCATTACGGGCATCCATCCGTGTTTGGCTACAAAGACATTATCCCGTTGTGGAAGGCGGAGAAATGGGATCCAGACCGGCTGATGCAACTCTATAAAAAGGCCGGCGCCCGATATTTTGTGAGCATGGGGTCGCATCACGATAATTTCTTTCTCTGGAACTCAAAACTCCATCGCTGGAATTCCGTCAACATGGGCCCGAAACGAGACGTGGTTGGCGAATGGCAACAGGCCGCGAAAAAGTATGGCTTGAAGTTTGGCGTGTCTGAACATCTCGGCGCCAGTTTTACCTGGTTTCAAAGCAGCCATCGCGCCGATAAAGAGGGGCCGAAAGCAGGCGTCCCATACGATGGGGCGAACCCTGAGTATTGGGACCTGTATCATTTTCCCGCCGAACCGGGAGACACGGGCTGGTACAGCAATAATCCCAAGTGGCAACAACAGTGGTATAACGAGATCAAGGAACTGGTTGATAACTACCATCCCGATCTGTTATATACCGACGGCGGAGTTGCGTTCGGCAATGAAGTCGGGCTCAGCATGATCGCTCATCTGTACAATCAGGACGCGGCTCGACACGGCGGCCAGGTTGAAGTGGTCTATACCTGCAAGCAGAAATCGGATGGCCGCTGGGTTGAAGACCTCGAACGCGGCATCATGCCCAAAATCGATCCCGATCCGTGGCAGACCGATACTTCGATCGGCGACTGGTTTTATAACCGGAACTGGAAATTTCGCCCGGTCAGTTGGGTGATCCACATGCTGGTGGATAATGTGAGCAAGAATGGCAATCTTTTACTGAACGTCGTCCAGAGACCCGATGGATCGCTTGATCCGGAAGTCGAACAAATGCTTCAAGATCTGGCGGATTGGAGCGATGTTCACGGTGAGGCTATCTTTGGCAGCCGGCCCTGGCTTGTTTATGGCGAAAGCACGGTGCGCGTGAAAGGCGGCGCTTTTAAAGAAGATTTTCAATACGACGCCAGCGAGATTCGTTTTACCACCAAAGGCGATACGCTATACGCGATTGCGTTGGGGTGGCCTGAAGACGGCCGCATCACGGTTCGATCTCTCGCGAAACCTGCCGGTCAAAGCGTGAACAACATCAAAAGCATTCGACTGTTGGGTTATAACGGCGAACTTGAATGGCGCCAGAGCGAGGATGCGCTGGTCGTCACGCTTCCCGAAACGAAAGTCTCTGAATACACCGCCGCGCTGAAAATCAATGGCGATCAACTGACAAACATCCCCTTTACCATTGAAATCCCGCCTCTCAAAAGTGACGCGAAAGGCGATTACCTGCTGGGCGCCGGTGATGCGGAACTTCACGGCGAGCAGATCAACACTGAGACGCGTGATGGGCGCCTGAATCTCGCTTATTGGGACAGAAGCGATGACTGGGCGTCGTGGAAGGTGGAGTTCCCACAAGCCGGCGTCTATGAGATCAGCGCCAGCATCGCATCCCTTTCCGGTTCATCACAATTTGTGATCGAGATCGCGGATCAGAAAGTGACGGGAGAAGCGCCCAACACTCAGGATTGGGGGCGCTTTAAAGAAATCGATCTCGGTAAGATCGAACTGAAAGAGCCTGGAGTACTGGATGTAAAAATCCATCCCAGAGATTCTCAAAGCTGGAAGCCATTGAATGTAAGATTTGTGAAACTCGCGAAGGTTAATTCATAATTCATTGTTGTTGGCGTGTTCATCATCAAAAAAAACGATCGATCAGCGATGCGCCCGCGCCGATTTCACGGCGCGGGCGCTTGTGATGTCAGGGGTGAAGCATCCACTCTCCGTCGATGCCCGCGTTGGGCTTACGAGGCGGAATCACGTCAAGAAAGAAATTCTGCTCAATGATGTATTGCGCGCCGGGCTTATCCGCTTCGGCTTGAATCGATACGAACGAACCATCCGCATCTTGCGGAACATCCCACGTGAGCAGGCCGTCCGCGCTCATTGCCATACCGGTGGGGCCGGAGATGAGATTCCAGTACAAAGTGAAACCTTCCGGTTCGATCACTTGCGCCTGGTAAGAATACAGCGAGCCTTGAATGGCGGTCAGCGAGGGCAGAGAAGTGAACTCAAACGCCTGGCTGTCGAGTACATCGAAGTTTTCAGGCGGATAGACCGTGAGCGTGTATTGCTGAATGGCGACGTCCTGTTCCTCCTGCGGCGTATTTGGCTTGTTTTCAAACAAGCCGATCGTGATTTTGTGATCGCCGAGCTGTGAATCGTTGGGTTTCCACAAGACCAGACCCGATCCTTCATCAACCGTCATCCCATCAGGGCCTTCCAGAAGAGACCATGTATAAAGGCCCTGAGTGGTTTGGTCGTTTTCGTTAATCGGGTCGGCGTTCACCAGCGAATTCGCGTACGTCACGTCGGCGTCGAAAGCCTGAGGCAGGTAATGATAGGTATATCCTGCGATTGCTTCTTTTGAGGGCCTGCTTCCAATGATGGCTGGCGTCTTGCCGATTTCGCTCGTTGGAACGACGCGAACAACATGTTCCGGAGCGGATTCATACCCATCGCCGTCTCCCGCGACGACCGTCGCGAGAATGGGTTCGCCGTTGTTGAGGCCCGTGATCGTGGCGCTGGTCACGTTCGCGCCCGCGATGAAATGATTTTCAAACGTTCCTGTATCGCTTTCGGCTGTGTACAACACGGTATAGTGGGTGATTGATGGATTGTTGGAGGGACTCCAGCTGATCTTGAATCCCCGGTCAATTGGTTCAGCGCTGATGTTGAGAAGCGAGTCGGGATGTTCTGAATTTGTGACCCGAATTTGCTCGTGTGAATAGTCAGCCGCCACCGCGTTGTGGCCGTCGTCAGCCGCGAGCATGAAAAAGTACCGGCCGGGCTGCACGTGCAATTCGTTGGTGTTGACGTCTATCCATTGCTTGCCGTTCTCCTGGCGCTGAGTGAAGTTTTTGACTTCAAAACCATCCAGCCCTTCCCGGTCCGTGTCCAGATATAGATGCATGGTTAACACGTCTTCATCATCCGAGGCATTCAATTGAATGTGATGGTCTCCCGGCGCATCGCCCTCTTCGACGGATACCAGGTCGAGACGAGGAGGCTTATTTTCCAATAACAGCTCGAATGAATAGCCGCCCAGATCGCCCGGATTCTTTAATTCGATTTTGTAATCACCCGTGGGAGGATCGAAGAGATAAAAGTAAGCTTCTTTCGCTTCCATGTGTACTCGAGCGAAGCCCGCCACGTTCTTGTATCCATATGGCGGGGCGCCTTCATTGACGCTGAGCACGCTTCCATCAGGCAGCGTCAGCGCCGCGTCAACGCCGGCCGCTTCCTGATTTTCAAACGTAATATGAAAGATCGCGTCCGAAGCGCCGTCAGGCACGTGCAGGGTCGTGGACGGATCATTCGCCTGAAGAACGCGAACCGCGCCTCCGGTGGAACTGGTGGACGCCTTGTCGACGCGAGTCCAGTTGGTCATAAACGTTAATTGCGAGCCGTCAGGCAGATCGAGCGGTTTGTTGAACGCAGTTTCCCAATACGGGCTGGGATCGGAAGCGCGCTTGGTGGGGAAGGTGAACGAGGAGCCGTCCCAATTGAATGAGAAATTCGCCTTCGTTGGAGGAATCGCCGGGATCGTGAACGCCGGCGTACAGATGTCGGAGAGGCACTTCTTGCCAAGCGCGCCCAGGTCAATGCACCCGCAGAATTCATGGCCCAGAAAAGTTCCGCAATCGGGGATGCACTTTTTCGGTACGTATATTTCAGGCGAACCCTCGGCGATCGTAATTGAGCCGTCTCCACGAAAACTCCCGTCCCCCGTCATCGTGGCTTTGGCCTGCGCCAGTGTAAATCCGCCAACGATCGGGATTGCGGGTGGAATCACCAGTTTGCCTTCCAGGCTGCCCGTAAAACTTTCATCTTCGAACGAAAGAGAGACCGTAGGGAAGAAAATTTGAAACATACTCAGGGTCGTCGCGACGCTGATATTGTAAGGAGGGCGATACGCCACTCTGGATGACGCCGTTTCAAACCCCAGCACTTTCACCGTACCGTTGATGTCGAAATAACCGTTGGCGGGCGTAACCTCGCCCGCAGTGTTTACTTCGAGTGGAAATACGTTTCCGTTAAAACTGGGGAACGATTTACCCGCCACAAACCGGATCAATCCATTCAATCTCATCTGGTTCACGTCATTAAGATTGCTTCCCGAAGCGTCAATGGTATCCAGAAAGGCTCCCGTGGTACCCAAGGGAATTTGCAGGTTCTTGCCGTACGCGTGCAGATACGTGGGCGCTCCATCCTTAACTCTGAATTCGGCGCCGATTTTTTTTGCATTAAGGGCGTCTTTCTTCGTCTTGCCCGTGCCGGGGATCGCGATCGCCGCGCCGCCGCCATACACATGCTCTTGCGGGCGAATCTCAACATACATCGTGTCGGTGAGAAACGGTCCCAGTTTTGGATTCGCGATCTCGATGCGGCCGCCAACCAGCTCAATGTTGTTCGCGTCGATCAGCAGATCGCCCTGATTCCCGCCGGTCCATTCCAGAAAGGGTACCAGCTCGGGCGGCGCAATGGTGGCTTTCAATTTCCCGTTTTCAATTCCAACACGGCTTACGTTGAAATTCAGTCCAAACAATTTAAACGCACCCGGGACAGGCGTAATGAGGCCGTTGAAGACCGTTACCGCTCCCGGCAGGCTCAGCGTTTCGAATTCGGGTACATCTGTGATGAAGAGATTGTTATACTCGCCGTCGCCCGATCCGTTCAACAGGCTCGAGATCGACACAAACCCATTGTTGATCATTCCCGTGTTTGGATCGACGGAATTGATGAAATTGGAAAGGACGCGCCCGGCTGAATTTTGCACGGCGCCGTTGTATTCACTGAGGGTCTGGTCGATGACGGTGGGGCTGTAAAGATAATCCATCTTCCAATAGGCCAGCAAACCCGGCGCGTCATACAAGACCGTATTCATCATATTGGCTTGTATGTCTTGTTGGCCTATCGCGAATGCCCATACGCGCAATTCGTCGATTACGCCGCTGAACAGATTCGTGTGGCTGTCTGAGCCATCGCCGGATTGATTGCCGATCGCGGCGGTTCCCCCCACGTCGATCGAGCCGCTTTGCGCGTGAACGCCGTCCAGAACGCCACTTATTGTAAACCGTGCGTTGACGCCGTCATACGAAACCGCGACGTGGGTCCAGGTATCGAGAGGGATCATGTGATCAGAATACACCCAGCTGGAATTTCCACCGGCGAAAAACGCCAACCGCTGATCCTGCCAGATGGAGAAGATGGTTCCGTTTGAAGGATTGCCCTTGGTGAAGATCGTGTACGAGGGGTAAGCGCCGTTCGGGTGAAATTTCACCCACGCCTCAATGGTAATATACGGTTGGCTGGTAGGAAATTTTGGAATTTTGATGAAATCTTTGACTCCATCGAAAGAAAACGCATGGCCTTCGTAAATCCGGATGCCGGATGGAACCCATGAGTTATCGTCGCCGTTGACCAGCGTCCCTGATCCACCCACGTAGTAGGCGTTCGATACGTAGTTCCCCGATGCGTCATTCATGGGCCAGTATCCCGCCATTCCTGTCTGATACGGCGGAAGTGGCTGGTCGATGAATTTCATGATCCGGTCGATCGTTCTGACCGAGTTCCATAGCCGGACCTCATCGATTTCACCAGGAAACATATTTACAAAAGAACTTGAATCCACGCCAGATTGATTACCGATGGAGAGCGTCGTGGATGGATTAATGGTTCCTGACACGGGCTTGGAGCCGCTCCACTTGCCATCCACCAGAAAAATTGCATTTGCGCCATCATAAAGCACGGCGACGTGAACCCATTGATTCAGGGGAACCATTGTGTCTGACTGAACCCATGACGATGCGCCAACGCCCGGATAAAACGCCAGACGGTTATCTTGCCAGACCGAGAAGATGGTCCCTGTGTTCGCATCTCCCTTGGATAGAATCGTGTACGATTGCTGTGATGTGGTTGGATTGAATTTGATCCAGGCTTCAATCGAAATCTGGTTGAAAGAGCCATTAATTCCAGTGACGAACACCGATTGATTGCTCCCGTTCAGTTTGAGAGCCGTGCCGTCGCGCAAGGGCGTCTTGATCGGTGGAATATTCTGTATGACGCCGATAGCGAAAACGTCAGTCTTGCCGTCGCCGTTGAAATCGCCCAATCGCAGATCGTTGACGCCGCGCGATCCGTCGCCCGCCAGGGCTCTCCAACTCTGAGTCCCGCTGTACGAAACCAGCCATTGTCCGCCGGGGTTGACGGTGAAGACGTCGGTGACGCCATCGCCATTGAAATCACCGAACCGCAAGTCGTTGAGGGGGCGCGACCCATCGCCCGCCAGCGCTCTCCAGTTACTCGTTCCGCTGTTTGAAACGTACCATTGTCCGCCGGGGTAGACGGTAAATACATCGGTGACGCCATCGCCATTAAAATCGCCCAGCCTGAGCGTGGCGATGTTTTGCGATCCATCGCCCGCAAGAGGCTGGTACGACTGTGTCCCGCTGTATGAAACGTACCATTGTCCGCTGGGATTGGAGATGAATACATCGGTGATCTTATCGCCGTTAAAGTCGCCGAAGCGCAGCTCATCAATGGTTCGGTTATCGCTCGCCAGCGGCCGATAACTCTTGACGCCTCCATCCGAGACGAACCATTGGCCGTTGGAAGCTACGGCGAATACATCGGTGATCCCGTCCCCGTTGAAATCGCCGAACCGCAAATCGTGAATGGTTCTCGAGGCATCGACGGAGAGCGGCCTGAAGTTTGCCGTTCCGCTGTCAGACACCAGCCATTGGCCGTTTGGGGCTACGACAAAGACATCGGTTTTGCCGTCGCCGTTAAAGTCGCCGAACCCGAGGTCGTCAATGCTCCGGGTGGGGTCGATCGCCAGGTTGCGATAAGATTGCACGCCGCCGTCTGAAACCAGCCATTGGCCGTTTTGCGCCCAGCCGGCGAAGGTCAGCGTAAGACTCAACGCGATAACCAGACAGAAATGAATGGTGTATCTCATGGCATCCTCTCCTGTACATGAAAATTGTTTGAGAGTGACTCAACGATGAAGGTGTATGAATAAATGCAGTTTGAAATCGATGGTGAGGTTTATGCTGCGTTGTTCCTGCATTGCGTTTTCAGATTCCCTGAGAATTCCGCATCGATTGATCGATCACGCGTTCCCAGGGATGTTCGATTCGCTGTTTACCGTGCCGGGGGCAATGAACCCAGGCATGAGGAGCTTCAATGAATGATTTGTACTGAAAAAACGGGAAATAACGGATTCGATACGGTGAACTCATCTCAACCGCGCTGGCTGCTCCGCATTCGGGACATTTCGCCTGGCGCGGTTCAATCAGCCCGATGTGAATCACAATGGCTTCAGATTGCTGATCGATTTGGATTACCCGCCACGATGGCCCCGTTTGTATCGCGTTATGAAAGATTTCTTCTATCGTCATTTCTCTATGGATGAAGCGGGTTTCGAATTGTTGCCAAATAGAAGAATAGAAAAATGAAAACGGCGGCGCATCCGTGAAAAATACGGATTTTTATTGTCCGGGAATTCCCGGATAACAGGCTGAAATTGATGTTAATTTTTGGAATTATCGAATTTGATCAATGATCGGCGGCATGGATATTCGAAAAAAATCAACTTGCTGAAATTATAAGATTGTTGTGTAATATCATCTAATAGGTCAGGTAACAGATGATTCCATCACCATTCAGCGGGGTTTGCTGGTGCGAGGGCGATTCATACCTTTATGGCTCTGGTTTGGCGTTTTCGCTGCAAGCGCGAACATTCACGCCGCGTCTGGAGTGCGTCATAACTCGCTGTATTTCACCCATTATGATTACGATTCCGGATTGCCGATCAACCCGGTCGACGTGATTCTGCAAGACCAGCAGGGCTATATGTGGTTCGGATCTGATTATGGGCTTTGCCGGTACGATGGATATTCGTTTCTATCATTCAAACATGATCCCGATGACCGCCATTCGATTTCCAATGAGAGCGTTTCAGCGATGATCGAGAGCCGTGATGGATCTCTGTGGATCGGCGTCGCGGATGGATTGAACCGGTATGATTCGGCTACCGGGGAATTTCAACATTTCTCCATGCCGGTTGGAGCCAACAGCGAAGACGAGCGGGTTTATTCAATTTGTGAAGCGGCTGATGGAACCTTATGGGTGGGCGGCAATGCGATGATCACCCGTTTTCAACCGAAAACCGGCGATATGGAAATCGCGTATTTGGATAAAGATGCGCGTCCGAATGAAAAGTGGCAGGTTCGTTCGATTTGTGAATTCAATGGGTACATCTATTTCATAAAATATCCTGGCATCGTTCGGCTTGATCCCAAGACGTTAAAAACAAATTTATATCAATCGACTCCGTACGAGTACAGTGAAAATCACGCTTTTCGCAATAATTTTCTAAATCCGGTCATTTTGTCGCTTTTCTCATCTCACGATGGCTATTTATGGCTGGGTACGTGGCATGGCGGCTTGACGCGATTCGATCCAGCTGGAGAAACGTTTTTAACGTATCCATATAGTTATCATGGTGAAGACGATCTGATTAACCAGAGCGTTCAGTCTATCGCCGAAGATGACAACTGCTGGCTGTGGCTGGCGACTGAAACGGGGCTGTACCGGTTTCAACTCGATTCGGGTTCGATCATTCATGACGATTACAGCGAAGCCAGGCCGCATGGCCTCAGCTCGAATATGATTCGCGCGGTTTATCGGGATCGTGCGGGTGGAATGTGGATCGCGTCGGACAACACGCTGAGCCGGTATGATGAATCGCTCAATTATTTTCAATTTTTATCGCGGGAAAACGACCCATCGCGGAGCCTCGACGCGAATCCGGTTTATTCGATGTGTGAAGACGGAGACGGCGCGATCTGGTTTGGGACGTACCTGGGGGGGCTGAACCGGTATGATCCAATCAGCGGCGATGTAAGTCATTTTCGCTATTCGCCGGATGATCCGAATACGATATCCGAAGATACCGTGACCGCGCTGTGCTTCGATCAACATGATACGCTCTGGATCGGTTGTTGGAAGCAGGGATTGTGTTCTCTTAACATCAGAACGAGAGCGATCAGGCGATATCCATTTATCGACAACGAGGTCGAGGCCAAAGTCAGCGACAAACTCAGCGGCAATGTCGTACGGGCGATTCAGGTGATGGATGACGGCAGGGTCTGGATCGGGACCGAACAGGGCTATATCAACGTTCTCGATCCCAAAACCGGTCTATTCACCAATCGCAGCGATGAACTTCTGACCGCGCTGGATGGGAAGCACTATGCGCTTTTCTGCATGGAAAAGGATTCCCGAGGCCGATTGTGGATGGGGACGGGCGGGTATAGCGATGTAGGATACGGGATCTATCTGTACGATCCTGAAACCGATTCGATTTCCCATCTGACCGTCGAAGATAAGCCGGAAGATGCTTACCCTTACGTTGTGTCTGATATTCATGAAGACCGGCGCGGCGATTTCTGGTTCGCCACCAGTCATGGTTTGTACGTTCTGGACCGCGACTTGAATCACAAACGGTTTTTATCGCCCCGCGACGGCTTTTGGGGGCGTGAATTCGCCAGCGTGGCTGAATCGGCGGATGGAACGATTTGGACGGGAACCCGGCGATTCGGCTTGTCGCGCTTCGATCCGCAACGAGGCGATGTGAGGAATTTTGGAGAGAAGGAAGGATTGCGGGATCCGCGTTTTCTGTGCGAATCCGCCCTGACGGCGCGTGACGGCACGTTGTACTTCGGTGGTCTTGGCGGCGTGACGATTATCAACCCGAATCAAGTCACAAAAAATCGATACGCTCCCCCGGTTGTCATTCAGGGCGTCGACGTCAATGATCGGACACTTTCGCCAATCCAGGTTTTCTCCGATTCGGTCCCCCGCTTTTTTTATTGGCAGAACCGCTTCGAGTTTCGTTTTTCCGCGCTCAGTTTCACTCGCCCTGAGGCGAACCAATACGCCTGGCGTTTAGTTGGTTTGGAAAACGACTGGTATAACGCGGGAACGAGACGATTCGCGCGTTACACACACCTGCCACCCGGTTCGTACCGATTCGAAGTCAAGGGAGCGAATAATGATGGAGTTTGGAACGAAGTTCCCGCGAGTTGGCCCTTCGTGATTCGCTCGCCATTCTGGGAAAGCGTGTGGTTTCGAATCGCCTCGGCGGCGGCGATCGCGAGTTCTGTGGTGCTGTTTTATTTGATCCGCGTTCATGCGATTCAAACACGCAACCGGGAACTTGAACGAACCGTCGCGGAACGAACGCAGTCGTTGCGGTTGGAACGCGATCACTCACGAAACATTTTGCGTAAAAGCCCCGCGATCATTTTCGGTTTTTCACCGAGCGGACAAATCAGTTTTATCAATCCGGCGGGCGAACGGTATCTTGGTTTACGTATGGACGCCGCGATTCGCTCATACTGGTGGGATCATTTTCCTTTCGACGCCGGCCGTGAAAAACTGATGAGGCTGCATCGGGAGGTTATCCGGCATGACGTCGTGGATCAGGAACTGAACGTAGCGCTCGATACCGGCGAAACACGAACGGTGATCTGGAGTTTCATCCGCCACGCCGACGATGTCGGCGGCATTTATGAAATTATCGCGTTCGGCAATGACGTGACGGAACAATTCGAAAAGGAAATCCTCAAAATATCCAGCCGGGAGCAGCGCAAAATTGGGCGTGAAATCCACGACAGTCTGTGTCAGTCGCTGACGGGAATTTATTTTATGTGCGAATCGGTCTCGCTGGATCGCTCTCGCCCGTCGGAGGAAAATGAGGATCTGCTTGCGCGGATCAAGGATCAGATACAGAAAGTCACCGTACAAAGCCGCAACCTGTCGCGCAGTTTGTATCTGCACGAACTGGAAAACAGCGGTTTGGCGGACGCCTTAAAGGCCTTGTGTATAAACGTACAGAGCCTGTTCGGCGTTCAATGCCGTTTTTCATCTCACCTGGTGAACGATTCGCTGGATATGAACGTCAAAACCCAGTTGTATCGCATAGCCCAGGAAGCACTCAGCAACGCCGTCAAGCATAGCGAGTCGGAATGGGTCGAGGTCATGCTGGAAGGAAACGGCACACAGGTATCCGTCACGGTAAGAGACGCCGGAAGAGGGTTTGACCCGGCTCGGCTTCACTCAGCCGGCATGGGGCTCGGCATTATGGAATACCGGGCGAGACTCATCCACGCAAAACTTGACGTCACCAGCCGCCCTGGTGAAGGCGCGACGGTTCGTTGCTCGCTGACGACGAACTTTGCAAAGGGAAAAAAAACTTCGATTGCGAGCGCCTCCGCTTATGAGTGAAAAAACGCGCATTGTGCTGATTGACGACCATCGCGTACTGATTGACGGTCTCGCCATGTGTTTAAATAAAATCAATTTGTTTGATGTATGCGGTTTAGCCCAATCGGTTCAAGAAGGGATGAACGCCGTCGAGGCGCACAAGCCCGACGTCGTTATCGTCGACCTGTCGTTGAAAGACGGAAGCGGCCTTACGCTGATTAAGGATATTCACGCCCGCTTTCCCAGCATCAAACTGATTGCTCTTTCCATGCTGGATGAAAACATTTACGCGGAGCGAGTGATCCGCGCGGGTGGGCGCGGCTATGTCATGAAAGGGGAATCGCTTGATCATGTCGTCGACGCGATCCAACAGGTGTCTAAGGGAGGGATTTACGCCAGCGAGGAGATCCGTGAAAAGGTAATGCTTCGTCTGCTGAGCTCCGGTTCCGGTGAACAGGCGGGCGTCGAGCGTCTCAGCGATCGCGAACTTGAAGTCTATCAATGGATACAGCAGGGATTTCGACCCAAAGACATCGCCGAAAAACTGTCCGTCAGCGTCCGGACTATCGAAACGCACTGTAACAGGATTCGGGATAAACTGAATTTGAAAAATATGAAAGAACTCGCGCAATACGCCATACAAAATCCGCTTGGAAATTCATAAAAATAGGATTCTGATTGAATCAGAGCGTGGTCAAAATTTGAATTAAATTGCATGATTGCAATATTTGTTCGTGGTGGGTTTTATTCGCAGACAGGAAGATATCTGGGCCCAGCTGGACTCGAACCAGCGACCAGCCGGTTATGAGCCGGCGGCTCTACCAACTGAGCTATAGGCCCGTTGAGCGAACCCATCATATACCACTCCGAAGCGCCCGCAAAGTGGCCTTGTGTGCGCGGTTTTCCTGCCCGATTATTCTCAACTTACGTTCGACCGATGCGGTCCTTTCCCGTTTGCGATGGATCGGAAAAATACGGATTGGTCCGATCGCGTCGCTGCCGCCAACCCTTTGTGACCGATTGTTCAGGGCGTAAGATGGCCATACGGCTTGTTTTGAAAAGCCGGTGAACTTCATGAAAAGAAAGGTGATTGTATGACGGATTCGAATCTGCTCATTGTGGGCTCCATCGGCCTTGATACCATCGAAACCCAGTCCGATAAGGTCGAGCGCGTGCTCGGCGGCGCGGCGGTGTATTCATCGTGCGCGGCCGCGAACCTGACCCATTCCGCCATCGTGGGCGTGGTGGGAGACGACTTTCCCGCTGAACACGAGACGATGTTGAAGAATAAAAACATCGATTTGACCTGCATGCAGAAGAAGCCAGGGAAAACTTTTTTCTGGCATGGGCGCTACCGCGACGATATGAACGAGCGTGACACGCTCGACACCCAACTGGGCGTGTTCGGCGAGTTTAAACCCGAGATCCCCGCGTCGCATGCAAATATTCCTTACCTGTTTCTGGCGAACATTCATCCCCAGTTACAGCTCGACGTGCTCGACGCGATGCAGGGCAAGCCGTTCGTCGCCGCCGACAGCATGAACCTGTGGATCGATACCACCCCCGATCTGCTCAAGCAGGTCATTCGGCGCGTCGACGTGTTGTTCGTTAACGATGAAGAAGCCAAGATGATCACCGGGCAGTCGTCGGTGTTGCGCGCGGCGGACGCGATCATCGCGATGGGGCCTTCGGTCGCGGTCATTAAAAAGGGCGACGCCGGCGCCATGCTGATCAGCAGAGACGACGTGTTCGCCACGCCAGCGATTCCACTGCGCGAAGTGAAAGACCCCACCGGCGCGGGAGATACCTTCGCGGGTGGCATGATGGGCTACATCGCGCGTCAGAACGACCGCTCGTTCGAGACGATGAAACAGGCTGCCGTGCTGGGGTCGGTGATGGCGTCGTTCACTGTCGAAGACTTCAGCCTTAACCGGCTGGCCAACGTTTCGCCTGATGACGTCCGCGAACGTATCGAGCGTCTGCGTTGTCTGACCGTATTCAAAGACATCGAAATCTAGCCGGTTTCCGCTGAGTCGAGCCGGGCGCCGCCGCGGCGCCGCGAGGCGGTTATGAAGCATACCATCGTCATACCGGCGTATAATGAAGAAGCCCGCATCGAAGCCACGGTGCGGGCTTACGCCGCTTACGTCGCCGAGTCGATGAATCCCGCCGAGGTGGAGATTCTCATCGTCGTCAACGGTTCAAAAGACGCGACGCAGCAGATCGCCGCCCGCCTCGCGGATGAGTGTGACTATATCCGCAGCTGGGCCACCGAGGCGCGCATGGGCAAGGGCGGCGCGGTCATGAAGGGCTTCGAGCTCGCGCGCGGCGAGATTCTCTCGTTCACCGACGCCGATAACGCCACCGTACCCGCCGAGTTGCGCAAACTGCTCGACGCGGTGGAGGGCGGCGCCGGAGCCGCCATCGCTTCGCGCTGGCTTCCACAAAGCCGCCAGTTGATCCCCCAACCGCTGATGCGCCGGGTGATGAGCCGCGTGTTCAACCTTATCGTGCGCGTATTGTTTTTTCTGCCTTACAGCGACACCCAGTGCGGCGCCAAGGCGTTCCGCCGGGAGGCCATCGAGGCGGTGCGAAGCCGTGTGGGATCGACCGGCTGGGCGTTTGACGTGGAGCTGATCTGGCGTCTGCGCCAGGCGGGGCAGCGGGTGGTGGAGATCCCCATCGACTGGAGCGATAACTCGCGCTCGCGGCTCCGCATGCATAGCGACGGCCCTTCGATGTTATGGGAACTCATCAAACTGCGCTGGCGCGGGTGAGCCGCCGAAACGATTTTCTTCCCTTCAACACGCTGCCGAAATTTCCACTTGTCATTTCCCCGTGCGTGTGATTATGTATTCCTGTCGATAATTGGCGTTGGTTCAGTGATCTCATCGAATTGAGGGCGCGTTCACGCGTTCGGTAGGGAGACGGATATCGTGTTTGTCAGAGCAATGGTTTGCTGGATCGCATTCATCGGGGCGGCGCTGCTCGCGCAGGCGGGCGACCCCCTGTTTTTTTCCGCCGAGGATGGGCATAAACAATTCGGTACTGGCTACGTCTACGACGCGGCGTACTCGCCGACGGCGGATGAAATCGCCGTGCTGACCAGCATCGGTTTGTTTATTTATTCCGGCGAGACGCACGAACTGCTACGATATAAAATGTTTGATGAAGATTTCCGCTTTTTGAAATACTCGCCGGACGGGCAATATATCGCTTTGCTTGGCGACCTAATCCAAAATGATGGGTATGTCATCACAAATAAAATCGGTCGATCGACGATTCAATCAACAAGTGTTTGTATTTTGGATGCGATTGATTTTGGTGTGATAAACAAATTCAATCACCTTATCCAATTGTCTTTTTATTATGATGCCCAGGTGATTGCTAGTTGGGTTGCAAATATCGGAAGACATGACGTGTATAATTTGTTGAAGAATCCCAATTATTTGATTTTTTCTGATGATTCGAGCTATTTCGCTGTTAAAAATGGTAGCGATGTTTTCTTATTCGAGTCGAAAACTGGTGAATCAATTGATGAATTGAACCCAGTAATAGAATTGAATCCTATTGATTTAGGTGGGTTTGATCGCCAGGCGAAGATCAATGGGGGCAATTATTTCATTCGAATTGATGGTATTTTGACTACCTTGATGGGAGGATGGTTGACTACGAGCGCGTATGGATCAGATGGGCGCTTGGTGAAGGAGTTGGTTAAAGATGTTTCTGGTCAATGGATGACCATGCCGCCTCCGCGTGTACATGTGAATCCAAATGGTACATTTATCATTAATTCAAATAGGAGAAATTGGCTTTACTCCTCCACTACTCTTGAGCTGCTTGACCAAAAAGTGTCTCCATCTGCTGGTTATGGTGGTTCATTTCGTGAAGATGGAGAACACTACTTGCATCCTGTTTTTAAAGATACTGAGGAACGAAAAATATATACATTGTCTGAACGAATGTCATTTGGAGATGAAGAAGAAATCGTGGTTCCTGCGTTTTCTGAAATTGTCCAAGTCATAAATCCGTGGGGAAACGTAATCGTGGTTTATGAATCATCTTCATATAAACAACTGGATTTCGATCGAGGTGAAATTATCAATGTCGATCCAGACAGCATATTAGGGGAGTATATTTATCCAGATCAAACCAATCTTTCGTTGTCTGATGGTATAATAACGAAAAAGAATAATCCATCGAATCACTCAAAAATAGAGGGAGAGAATGATTCTCCAGGAGGTTCACTTTATTTAGCATCAACATTGGATGAAGTGAATATCAATTCGGGAGTGGAATTGATTTTTATTGACCAATTGGATGAAAAGGCATCTATAGCTGTATCGCGATGGGGGGGTGTTTATCGTTTGGTACATGGTGAATTAGAACTGATGTTTGAATCAGGTAAAGTTATTTCTGATGTGAATTTTGTATCAATCTCTCAGGATAAAAAATTGTTATTGATTGAACGAGATGTGTGGGATATTGCGAAAAGGGAAAAAATATGCAATCTCAACGATAAAATTGATCTCTATCGTTTTGTTAGAACCTGTTTTCATGAATTGAGTGCCCGGAGGACCTGCCGGATTGCGTGAACGCGAATATAGTTTTCTGAATGTCCCGGCAGGATTTCATAATCTTTGGATAGCCGGCGGCCATGATTCATCCAGGCGAAGGTGCG
>WGLV01000068.1 GCA_016125385.1 bacterium | reverse complement strand
GAGCGCACCTTCGCCTGGATGAATCATGGCCGCCGGCTATCCAAAGATTATGAAATCCTGCCGGGACATTCAGAAAACTATATTCGCGTTCACGCAATCCGGCAGGTCCTCCGGGCACTCAATTCATGAAAACAGGTTCTTAAATAATCATTTATGCCAAAACTGTCGGGTGAGATGGCAAGTTGTTCAATATCAGAATAATTATCCAACATGTCATCCATCTGACAAATTGGAAAAGTTAGTTGATTTGTTATTTATTAAATCGAAGGACTGGGAATATGAAAAAGAAATTCGGTTTATTTGCACAGATCGTAACAAATTCGCTTTGAAATTGCCACCCAAAATAATCAAGGAATTATGTATTGGATGTTTTATGCCTGATAATTATAAAAAAGAAATTATGGAAATAGTTAAAAAGAATAAACTCAATATTAAAGTTTATCAGCTTTCAATAAACGATTCGTCATTTTCTCTTGAACGAACCCCTCTTCACTAAACCTCTCTGCAGTTTCTTGGGCAATTAAACCTATACCCTTCCTTAAAACGGCCAGATGAGAGGGGCGAGTGAAACCGTGATGATCCAGAGCAGGATGTTGAGCGGCGCGCCGATGCGGAGGTAATCGGTGAAGCGGTATCCACCGGGACCGTATACCATGAGGTTGGTCTGATAGCCGATCGGGGTCGAGAAACTGGCTGACGCCGCCATCATGATCGCCACCACGAACGGCATGAAATTCACGCCGAGTTTTTCCGCCGTGGCGTACGCGATGGGGAAGATGAGGATGGCGGCGGCGTTGTTGGTGATCATCTCGGTAAACAGCATGGTGATAAAATACACCACCGCCAGCGCCATCCAGGGATGATGGCCAAATTGTCCGATCAGGGTTTCGGCGATCCATGATGCCAGACCGGTGGTTTGAATGGCTTTTCCTACCCCGAATGAGGCTCCAATAATCAACAGAACCTGCCAGTCAACGCTGCGTCTGGCGGCGCGTCCGCTGCAGCAACCGGTCAGAATCATCAGCCCGGCGGTGAGCATGGCGGCTTTGAGCATGCTGAGCGCTTCAAACGCCGCCGCCGTCACCATGAAGATCAGCAGGCCGAGCGCAATCAGGCTTTTTTCATGACGGGGCGGCTGGGAATCTTCCACCTGGCTAATGAGAAAAAAATCGCGGGAGTCGCGCTGTTGACGAAGAAAGGAGACGTGCGTTTCAAGCAACAGAGTATCGCCCGGGTGCAAAACGATGTCACCGATCTTCTTTTTGATCCGTTCTCCGTTGCGGGCGACGGCGATGACAACCGCGTTGTAATTGGTGCGAAAGCGGCCCTCCCGGATGGTTTTTCCGACGCCGGGACAGCTGTTGGAGACCACGGCTTCGATCAGAACCCGGTCGGAACGGGGCGAGTCGAGTTTGAAGACCTGATCGGTGGCCGGCGTTAGTCCGCGTGTTTTCTGGAGATCGACGATTGAATCGACGATACCGACGAAGACGAGACGGTCGTTCTCTTCCAGCGTTTCATGCGGGCCGACGGCGGGCATGACGCGTCCGCCTCGGTCGATTTCCATCAGGAAGAGACCGGGCAGGTTGCGCAACCCGGCCTGTTCGATCGTCCGTCCGACAAGCGGGCTGGCGGATTCGACCAGCATTTCCACGGTGTATTCGCGTGGATCGCGCATCACGCCCATCGAAGGCGTGCGGTCAGGCAACAGCCATCGGCTGAATATCAGCATGTACGCGATTCCGGCGGCGGCGCAGGGGATTCCAACCCAGGTGATGGTGAACAGAGACATGGAGGGCAGCCCTGTTTCCTGAATCAACAGACCATTGACGATCAGGTTGGTGCTGGTGCCGATCAGGGTGCAGGTTCCACCGAAGATGGAGGCGTAACTCAAAGGGATCAGCAGCTTGGAAACGGAGAGATTATTTCGCTTGGCCCAGTCCATCACCACGGGGATGAACATGCCGACGACCGGCGTATTATTGAGAAAAGCGCTGAGCGCGGTCACGGGCAGAACGAGCCGGGCGCGTGCGTCGAATTCGTTTTTCGGGCGGCCCAGGCCATGATGGGCGATCATGCCGATAGCGCCGGTTTCTTTGAGACCGGCCACGACGACGTACAACGCGCCCACGGTAATCATGCCTTCATTGCTGAAACCGGAAAGCGCCTGTTCGGGCGAGATGATCTGACCGATCAGTAACAGGGTAAGAAAGCCCAGAAAAATCATATCGGGCGGTATGTTGGTGGTGATCAACATCCCCAGCAACACAAGGAGCATCATCAGCATGAAGGCCATCGCCATCGTCATCGAATCACCTTTGAAGCGTTCATTTAATGAGCAAATGAACGGATTTGCGGTAAAATTTTAATGTCTATGAAATATATAGACATTATCCTACCCGCGCCGGCTCCGCTGTAAATCCCTGTTACCGCTTTTTTCTATCTGAATACGACGATTGATTCCATCGCGATATACAGTACAGAATGGTTGAAATCAAAGTCAAACGGATTCTGGAATGAAACGATTTTCGTATTTTCTATTCGCATTTCTGTTCGCCATAGCCTGTCACGGTACCGAGCGTGAGGAGGAGATCGGGCGAATCGTTGAACCATTCATGCAATGGAAGCCTGGCTGTGCGTTGATGGTCGGTGTGATGGACGGCGGCGGTTCATTGCTGCTTGGCTACGGACGTCTTTCAAAAGACGATGCGTCACCACCGGATAAGAATACAGAGTATGAGATCGGGTCGATTTCCAAAACGTTTACCGCCATTCTGTTATCCGACATGGTGTTGAGGGGAGACGTAAAACTGAATGACCCCATCGCGGACTACTTGCCTGAGCAAGCCGCCATGAAATCGTGGGAAGCAAGAGCCGTTACGTTGCACGACCTGATCCGGCATACATCGGGTTTGCCCCGGCTGGCGGATAACATGCCGTGGAGCGATCCGGGCGACCCGTACGCGGATTATACAATCGGGTTGTTATATGATTTTCTTAACCACGTCAGGCCGGAATTCAAACCGGGGACGAAATCGGTTTATTCAAACCTTGGAGTGGGGCTGTTAGGACACATTCTCGCTCGCGAAGCGGGTATGAGTTATGAGGCCTTGATGCGCAGGCGAATCGCGCAGCCGCTGGATATGGACGACACCGCGATTGAACTGAATTCCGAGCAAAAACGCAGACTGGTGGGAGGAACCAACTCCGAGGGAGACTCAGTGAAGAACTGGGGATTCACCGATGCATACGCGGGCGCGGGAGGAATCCGATCCACCGCCGCCGATATGATGAAATACCTGGCCGCGAATATGGTACTGAACGAAACGCCGCTGACGCCCGCGATTCGCTATTCGCATGAGTCGCACTGCCCAGCGGGAGAAGAAGTCGATGATAATCTGAAGCTGGCGTGGTACGAGGTTCCCATTGCGAGCGATGAATTGAAGGTTCTGTTTCATAACGGGCAGACTGGAGGATATCACTCCTTCATTGGCTTTAACGTGAAAGAGGGAATCGGCGTCGTGGCGCTGGTGAATTGTGCGGTGATGGAACTGGACCGAGTTGGTTTCGCGCTGCTTGAGTTGCTTGCGGGATTTGATCCCGTTCCGCCGAAGTTTGGCGATTGAGCTTGGGATTTATAGCCGACGCCGCGGAATTCAGAAGGATTTCCAGTGAATGTTCTGGCTGTTGGAGGGGATGACCTCGATTTCGTACAGTTTGGGCCAGCGCTTGCCGGTGATGAAGATGCGTCCCTCGTCGGCGTCGTATGCGATGCCGTTTAACACGTCGGTTTGATAGGTTCTTTCAGACGCAGGCAGCAGACCGGTGAGGTCGATCCACCCGTTGACCTGACCCGTGGCGGGGTCGATGCGCGCGATATGATCGGTCATCCACACATTGGCCCAAATCTCTCCATCAATCCATTCCAGCTCGTTGAGGTCCGTGATCGAACGAGCGCCATCCTTGACGTTGATCTCCCGCGTCGCGGCGAATGTATCGGGGGCGCGAAACACGATCTTCGCCGAGCCATCGCTCATGATGAGGCTGACGCCATCGGTGGTCAGCCCCCAGCCTTCGCCAGAATACGTAAACGTTTTTTGCGGAGTGAATGGATTGAGCGAGTAAGTAAAAGCGGTTTGTTCGCGCCAGGTGATCTGGAATATCCGGCCATTGAAAATCGTCATGCCTTCGGCGAAATACTTCGCCTCCAGGTCGTATCGTTCAAGCACGGCTCCGGTATCAAGATCGACCAGGCGAAGCGATGATTCGCCATACTGGCCAGCGCTTTCATATAACGCCCCTTTTTCATAGACCAGGCCCTGCGTGAACGAATCGGCGTCATGCGGGTAGGCATGGACGACGCGATAGGAAAAAACCGGCGTATCCTGAGCGAAAACCGTATGGCTGAAAATCAGGGATAGTATGACAATGAATTTCTGAATCAGACGTTTCATCTCAATTCCAACCTGTCGCGGTATTCACCGTATCTCCGTCATGCCGCTGTTATTCGCCGTCGCGGCGATCTGCGATTATCGAAGCGGTCGCGCCGGTCGCCAGAATCGAGACGATTACGCCCAGGGAAAACAAGGCCGACAGATTGACGAACGGCTCCAGAATCATTTTAACGCCCACAAAGAGTAAAACGAACATCAGGCTGGCCTTGAGATAGCGGAACTTTTCGATCACGCCCGCCAGGGCGAAATACAGAGACCGCAGTCCGAGAATGGCGAAGACGTTGGAGGTGAAGACCAGAAATGGGTCGCGCGTGACCGCGAATATGGCGGGGATGGAATCGATCGCGAAGAGCACGTCGCTCGATTCAACCACGATCAGCGCAAGTAAAAGCGGCGTCATGGCGCGGCGTCCGTTCAACCGCGTGAAAAAGTGAGCGCCTTCAAATTTAGAGCTGACCGGATAAAACCGCCGCGCGAGCCGCACCGCGAAGTTGTGTTCGAGATCGATTTGTTCATCATCGGTGAACATCATTTTTAACGCGGTGACGATCAGCAGGCCGCCGAAGATATACGTTACCCATTCAAAGCGGTGAATCAGCGCCGCGCCCAGCGCGATCATGGCGCCGCGCAACACCAGCGCGCCCAGGATGCCCCAGAACAGAACGCGGTGCTGCTGACTGGCGGGTACCTGGAAATATGCAAAGATCATCGCAATGACAAAGATGTTGTCGAGGCTGAGCGATTTTTCCAGCACGTATCCGGTGAAGAACTGCAGGGCGGCGTCGCCTCCCGACAGCGGGTGTCCGACGACTTCACCGATGCCGAGAAGGTGATGTTTGTACATGAAAAAGATCGCGACATTGAACAGCAGTGAAATCGCCACCCAGAACGCCGTCCACAACAAGGCCTCGCGGATGGAGATGACATGAGCCTTGCGATTAAAGACGCCTAAGTCGAGAGCCAGAAACGCGAATATCAGAAGCAGAAAACCAAGCCAGAGGTAAATGGTCATAGAGGTGGATCGGTGAGGCGAGACAAAGTGAGCAGAAGACGCCATGAATAGCCGGATCATTGAAAACGATATCCGGGTCTGAACAAGAATTATTATAGCCAGCCGCGATTCGAAGCGAGGGGGCGGCATAAAACAAAAGCCCCATCCGCCGGAGATGGCGAATGGGGCGACTTTTTCAAAACGCCGTGTGCTTTAATGATTCAATCAGTACAAAGCCCAGTCGTTTACGTTCACATACGCGGTCGGCGCTTCATCCACGCCGGGAGCGAAAGTGATGTAGTCGAACTGCAGGTTGCCGGCTCCCCCCGTCTGGCGGAAGGTGATACGGAAAACGGCGTTGCCTATCGGAATTCCGCCTTCCGCTTCACGGACGCGGTTAAAGAAACCGCCTTGTTGTTCGATCTCGTCATTTGGATCCATTGGGAATGCGAACTTCGCCTGCAATTCACCGTCCACGTAAAGCGAAGTCGATTTTTCGCCTTCAGTCACGTTCCATCGGATCCAGTATTCATGCCACTGAGTGTGATCCCAAGGTTCTTCATATTGCCCCGGGACGGCATGTCCGGGATACGCGCTATAGGTGGGAAATTCGAGCGAATCGGGGAATTCGGGCGAGAAGAACAAACCCGACGCCGTCAGTTCCTCGATCAGCGTCAAGTCGCGCATTTCACGGTTGATCATCAACCCAAGCAGGTTGTACCCTTCGTTCTCACTGTAGCCGAAGGGAATATCCACGCCGAATTCATCCGTGAACGCCTTACTGCGCACCCGGAACGACGCCACCGCTTTGGTGACGGGGCCAAGGTCATAACTCATGGTGATCTTCCGGTTGCCCGGGTCGGGGATGCTGCCGTATTGATCCATGCTGCGGGGATCGCCGGGATCGTAGATCAGCAGCGCCTGACCGCCTTCTTCATCGTCGATCAGACCGGGATCGTGCCAGACTTTTCCCTGATTGGGACCGGCGGGAATGACGGGCTGGAAGACGTATGCGTCCGAGCCGTTATTGTGGCTCCAACCTTCTAGCTCCATATTGGGCGAACTGCCCAGGTCAGGGTCAAATAGATAGAGCCATCCGCCGGTGGGCGGGTTCCAACTCGCGACTTTGGGAGTACGGCCACGCAGATAGACCGGTGTGGTGTCGCCAAGCGTCGCCGAGCCATCGAATGTCCCTGACCAGTTCAAATCGGCGGAGCTCGCTCCAACCGCGGTATAGGTCAGATCAGTTAATCCATTCGGCGCATCCAGATTCCAGGTGATGGTATCGCCTGAAAGCGCCCCGCCATTGCTGATGTTTGAGACCGTCCATCCGGATGGGACGGTTTCAACGATGGTGGTGGATTTGTTGGAGCCTGTTCCGTTGCCGACCTGTAGTTTCACGGTGATTGAATCGCCTGCGGTGACGCGGCCGTCCGGCAGATCGCGGAACACGGTCAATGGCGCCCCCTCGGTTAATTCGACTCCACTGAACTGGCCCGTAACGAGTACGTCGTCATTAAAATGGCTTGTGATCGCGAGTCCGTATGCGACTGAGTCAGCCATCGGGATGTGGATCGCATCCATCAAACTCCAGCTGTTACCATCCGGAGACCATTCCGCGGCGAGAACATCCGTATCCGCGTTGCGCGAAATGCGCATCCAGACGCCTTGTTCGTCAGGGTCGACGATCGGATTTCCCGATGAATCGAGAAAAGACGCCGAACTTTCGCTTAACTCACCGCCGGTTTGACGGCGCCATTGCGTACTCAGTTCGTCGGGATCGCCCAGATTTCCGCGCTGGCGGATCATGTAGTTCGACGAGTTGTTCGCGTCTCCGATTTCGCGGATCATGACGCCGATTTTCGACCAGACGTCGCCGGCGCCGGAATCGATCCATTGAGCTTTGGCTTTCAGGCTCCAACTGCCCGACTTTTCGGTGTAGACGTAGAAACCTTCATCCACGTTACCCCAGATGTCGTCACCGTTGCCCATCACGGTATAGACGCCGTTCTCGAATGAAGCGGATCCCTCGGCGTGAAGATCGGCGGCGTCGTTGGGATCGGCTCCCCAGTCCGCCGTTTGATCGAAGATGCCAACATTCTGTGAAAATGATGGAACCGCAATCATCCCCATGATTATTGTCAATAGAAAAAATCGTTTCATCGTTTCCTCCCATGGTTTTTTTTGGCAATGAAACACAGCAAGCAGCAAATAGTTGAGTTTTTAATACCGTTTCGCTCTATCGATAGACGAGTCCTCCTTTTATGGTTATCAGGCGATTTCGCCGAAATGGAAAAAACACCATCATTCAGTTGGTTGAACGAAAGAAATGTGTGAATAATTCGTTTTGAACGAAGAACTTGCTTTAAAAATTGTGCATCCGGTAAAACCAGGATGAGGATGCCAAGCGGATATTCAATGAGGTGGAAACAGCAGATTCAAAACGAAGATTTCTTTTACGGTAACAAATCCGGAGATGTCTCGCAACCAAAAAATATAAAAAACTCGTTAAAATTTGTAAAAATCGATCAATGTTTTTCGCTTCGAGCCATGCGGACGGCGGGTTGTTTTTTAGCGATTCCAGTGAATGATCCCGATTTTTCGACGCGAATTTTCTTTTGAAACTTGATGCCTTTTTCGCGCAGTTGATCGCCGAAGGTGCTGAAGATGGCTTCTTCAAGTTCCTGAAGCTTATTCAACTGATTGCGGCATTCTTCCAGACGGTAATCGAGTTCGTCGATCTGTTTGCCCTTGGTCTCCAAGGCGCTTTTGTATTCGGAGAGAGTTTTGGGCGAGTCGTCGCGATCACCTCGGATCAGGGCGCCGGTCGATTTGACCGCGTTCATCTGAGAAAGAATGATGTCCGCGAGTTCGGGGTCGGCTTCCTGAAAGATTTTCGCCATGGCGCCGAGGTTGCGTTGACACTGGTTGCGGCAGGCGTCGAGCAGTTCCTGCTTGATGCGCAATACGCGTTCCTGATGTCGAATCATGGAGAGCTGAGCCATCGCCAACTCAAGCATATCGGGTTCAAGCGCGCGCTGAGCGAGGCGTACCTTGGTTTGCATGTGGTTATGAAGCGTCGCTCGGGCGTTGTCTATTTTGGCTTTGATCTTTTCGTATTCATCCGATTCGGGGTGTACCGCCTTCAATGATTCTTCATAACGCCGGATGAGGATTTGAAGTTTGAACGCCATGACGAAATCGGGATTTTCGCGCTTTTTATCGCTGATCTTTTTTTCGAGCACGGCGATGTCGCGCGATACCTGGGAGCCGGGTTCGAGATAATCGGTCATGACGGGAATCAGGCGTTGCAGTTCACGGCCGGTGGCGCCGCGTTCCCGTGTCAGATCGCCGACGAGGTGAAGGCATTCACTCAGATAGCGCCGCAGCGGCTGAAGGAAGACTTCGGAGTCGAAAGCAAACGTGCTTTCAGCGTGATCGATGAGTTCGCGCGCCTTTTGAGACGAGAGCAGGGTCTCGAATTTGGCGAACGCTTTGGAGAGATTTTCCTCCGATTGAAATGCGACACCGGGCTTATTCATCAGAACAATTCATTCCTTACCAAAAATTGTAAAGCAGTCGAGACCATTATATTACAGCCGGGATAAAACGCCTACCCAAAAATGACCGAACTCATCGCAAATGAAAAAGGGAGGCGTAGAGCCCCCCTGATTTATTCATCATACACACTGTGACGTTATATAGATGGTAACTGCCAGGGATCGCGGAACTGGCGAAGCAACAGATCGTTGCGGGTGCTGTCGATCAGGCGGCGAGTTTGAGGATTGTAACGGATCTTCTGGCCGGAAAGATACGAGACGTTGCCCATGTTGGCGACGGCCGCGCTGATGTGTCCGTTTTCGATATCGGCGATTGGGCTGGTCCGATTCTGAATGGCGTCGATGAAGTCATGTTTGTGGGCCAGCCCCATGTCATTGGAGGGCTTTATGGATTCAATGATGTCCTTGCCGTTTTTATCGATGACATCAAACCCGTTGCGATCGACAATCAGGGTTCCGTTTTCACCATAAAAAGCGGTTCCCACGCTTCGTCCGTCATTGCCGTGCCGGGCCCACATGAGCAGTTCCCATGAGACGGTAACACCGGGATATTCATACAGCGTCATCTGGGTGTCGGGCGTCTCTTTGTCGTCGTCATAAATGTGCATGCCTCCGGTTGAACTGACTGATTCCGGCCAGCCGAGATCGAGCGTCCAGAGCGCGATGTCCAACCAGTGGACGCCCCAGTTGCCCATGTCGCCGGTACCGTAATCCCAGAAGAAACGCCAGTTGTAATGAGAACGGTTTTTGGTGTAGGCGTGTTTGGGCGCGGGGCCCAGCCACATGTCGTAGTCGAGATTGGCGGGCGGATCGGACGGTTCGGCCTTGCCGATGCCACCGCGGCCGAGGATGCCCCAATTGCGTACGAAGGCGACCTTGCCCAGCTTGCCCGATTTGACGTAGTCGCGCGCCTGCTGAAAATGCTTTCCGCTACGTTGCTGGGTTCCATGCTGAACGACGCGTTTGTATTTTTTCGCGGCGTCGGCGATCAGCTGACACTCAATGATGTCCTGCGCGCATGGTTTTTCGATGTAGACGTCTTTTCCCGCCTGACAGGCGGCGATGGCGATATAGGTATGCCAGTGATCGGGCGTAGCGATCAGCACCGCGTCGACGTCTTTGTCTTCAAGTACCTTGCGGAAATCGGAATACGTTTTGGGACGCTGACCCTGTTTCTCCGCGATTTCGGCGGTTTTCGACTCGAGTACTTCGGAATCGACGTCGCACATGGCAACGATGTTGACGCGATCCGTCGCGACCAGTTCCTTCGTGTCGCCCATGCCCTGGCTGCGCACGCCGATCGAGGCGATATTGACTCTGCCGTTCGCGCCCGCCACCCGGGCGGGCCGTGCGGCTGAGACCAGCGCCGCGCCCGCCAGCGCACTGGTGGTTTTATTCATGAATCCGCGTCTGTTCAGGCCGTTCATTCGCATATCCTCCTTCAAGTAAACCGTTTGTTCAGACTACCAAAAGAGGTTGCGCTTGTTCAGGGGGTCTATTGATCGACAAAGATAATGTTCGGATTGATCGTGGTGAAAATCACGTATTCTTTGTGATTTCCAGCGATTGGACCAGGCTTCATTCCGATGGATCTCCAACGGCTGATTTCAGATCGCGTCAGGTCAGAAAGCGCCGGTCGATGGGGGAGTAAGCGTCAATGCGGCGGTCACGCAGGAAGGGCCAGTTTCGGCGCACGGTTTCGATCTTTGCGGGATCGATCTCGGCGAGAATCAGTTCCTCACGGTCTTCAGAGCCTTCGGCGAGTATTTCGCCAAACGGTCCACAGATGAATGATGAGCCCCAGAACATAACGCCCGCCGCGTCATCATTCGGCTTTTCGTGTCCGACGCGGTTGGCTGCGGCGACGAAGACGCCGTTGGCGACGGCGTGGCCGCGCTGGATGGTACGCCAGGCGTCGCGCTGTTTGGCGCCCTCGCTCTCCTTTTCTTGAGGATGCCATCCGATCGCGGTGGGATAGACCAACAGATTCGCGCCCTGCATCGCGGTCAAACGCGCGGCTTCGGGATACCATTGATCCCAGCAGATCAGCGTACCGACGCTTGCCGGGCCGCTGTGAAATACCTTGAAGCCGAGGTCGCCGGGCGCGAAATAATATTTTTCGTAGAATCCGGGATCATCGGGGATGTGCATCTTACGGTAAACGCCCAACAAATCTCCTTGTGGACCAATAACAGCGATGCTGTTGTGGTACAGGCCCGGCGCGCGTTTTTCAAACAGAGGGACGATCACGGTAAGACGATGCTCTTTTGCGACGCGCGCCACCGCTTCAGTGGACGGGCCGGGAATCGGCTCAGCCCAGTCGAAGTATTTATGTTCTTCAGCCTGGCAGGGGTAGGGCATGTTGAACAGTTCCTGCAGGCAAACGACGGAGGCGTCTTCGCGCGCGGCGCGTTCTATCCAACCGAGGGTTTTTTCGAGATTGGCTTGAAGGTCGTTTGAGGCGCTCAATTGCGCCAGCGCCAGGACGTAAGGTTGAGTCTCTTGCATGAAATTTCCCGCTCCATCATGGAATGATGATTTCATTATAGTGGCTGGCCTCATGCGTCCAAGCGAACGATTTTACCTGAACTAAATGAGAACACGATTCTGACAACCGCTATCTCTATCCGTGCTCAGTCTTCACGAAGAATTTTGACGAGATCTCCGGGCAGCGCTTTTTCCAGTACCGGATCTTGCGGGAAGCCATGGCCGCGATGTCGGCGGAAGCCTTCGCCATACTTGAGACCAAACGTTTCTCCACGCCGGCGCGACCATTTTTCCATCTCATCGATGTAGCAATCCATGCCGTGGTGGGCCTTGAGCCAGGCGCGTTGCGATTCATGGCGGGCGAGCATCTCTTTCTTGATTTCCATGCAGGATGATACGTCGACGATAAAGTCGGGCTGGACGGGTTCGCCGAATAGATTGGTTCCTTCCGCGGGGTCCATGTAATAAAGAGGGCATACTTTCCCAGTCGCGGGGGCGGCGCCAGTCTGATAGTTTTTCGCGCCGGCGATAAAGGCGGCTTCGCGCACCAGACGGCTGGAGGCTTCGTGATCGGGATGATAATCCTGTGGAGAAGCGGTCAGGATGACATCGGGATCGACTTCGCGCAGAAACTCGGTTACGCGCCGCCGCTGGGCGTCGCCTTCAAACACTTCATAATCGCCGAAATCAAGGCAGTGATACGCCGCATCGAGCACTTCCGCCGCGCGCCGTCCTTCGGTTTTCCGGATGCGTGCGGTTTCTTCCAGCGAGTATTCAAGCGATCCCTTGTCGCCGTTGGTCACGGTGGCGAGGACGATTTCGTGCCCATCCTGTTTGAGCAGCGCGAGCGTTCCCGCACAGAGAAATTCGATATCATCAGGATGAGCGTGAATGGCGAGAAAGCGCATGATTTTGATCTCCCGTCGAGGTTCAATCAATCAGTTTCAGGCTGTGAGTTTTAATCAGGCAGACCAGTTCGACGCCGGGCTCGACGCCGAGATCGCGGCAGGCCTGATGCGTTACCTCCGCCCAGATTATCTGGCCGGCGTCGATGGAAAGAAAGCAGGCTTCGGGTAATTCGATAATTTTTCTTACCACGCCGCGTAAGTGATTGCGCGCGCTGACGTCCTGCACATCATGGCGGCTCAACAGAATCGACGATGGCGAGAACCGCACATAAACCGGCGCTGGACGCATCGCCGCTTCGGGAGGCAACAGCAGACGCTGACCGCCCACCACACCCGCGAACAGATCGCCCGCCGGTTCAATTCGATCGATGCGGAGAACGTTTACCGGGGCGAGCGCGTCCTTCCATCCCAGCGCGCCGGGTTGTGTGAGCGCGTCTTCCGGCGCGCCCTCGCCCAGCAGCCGGCCTTCTTCGATCACGTAGACCCATTGCGCCAGACGGCGGATTTCAGCCTGACTGTGACTGACCAGCAGCATGGGAATCGACCACTCTCCGATGACCCGTTCAATATACGAGAGTATGCGATCCTTCAGCGTTTCATCCAGTGCGGAGAGCGGTTCGTCAAGCAGCAGCAGTTCCGGATTGGAGAGCAGGGCGCGGCCCAGCGCGGTACGTTGGCGTTCGCCTCCGGAAATTCGGCGGGGATTGCGGCGCAGCAGCGGGCGCAAGTCGAGCACCGAGACGACGCGGTCGAAATCGAGCGGTTTTACGTCTCCGGAAAGGCGCCGCAGCCCGTAACGCAGGTTCTGCTCGACGCTGAGGTGAGGGAAGAGACGATGGTCCTGAAACACCATGCCCGTGCGGCGTCGATGGAGCGGGATGAAGACGCCTTGAGTGGTGTCGGTCAGGACGCGGCCGTTCAATTCGACGTGCGCGCAATCCACGGCGCGCAGTCCGGCGATGGTCTCCAGGATGGTGGTCTTCCCTCCGCCCGATGGACCAAACAGCGCGGCGGCCGGGCTTGAACATTCAAACTCCACGTCGAGCTGAAACGAGGCTGACGCGGAATGGCGGCATTGAAACTTAAGCGTCGTCATGGGCGTCTCGCTTTGGTTCAAGCAATTCGCTGACGGCGAGCGCCGTACAGGCGAGCAGGATCGACAGGAAGACCAGACGCCAACTCTGTTGAACTCCATGGGGGCGCTGGACGAGCGAGTAGATCGCCAGCGGGATGGTCTGGGTTTCGTTTTCGACGTTACCCGCCACCATGATGGTGGCGCCGAACTCGCTCAGCGCGCGGGCGAAACCTAATACGGCGCCCGCGATGACGCCGCGAGCCGCCAGGGGAAAGCTGACGGTGAAAAACGCATCGAGACGGCTGGCGCCCAGGTTGCGCGCGGCCATTTCGAGACGGCGGTCGACTCCCTGAAACGCGATGCGGATGGAGCGTACCATCAAGGGGAAACTCACCACCGCCGAAGCCAGCGCCGCCGCCATCCAGGTAAAAGCGATGCGCCACCCGAGCCACGCGTCGAGCCATGAACCGATGGGGCCGTGACGTCCGACCGCGATCAGCAGCAGGTATCCCGTAACTACCGGAGGCAACACCAGCGGTAGAAAGACAATCGTTTCAAGCAGTGCTTTCCAGCGCGTTCGGATACGAGCGAGCGCGTAACCAGCCGCGATAGCGAACGGCAGGCTGATTAATACGGCTGTCAGAGCCGTTTTCAGACTGATCCAGACAGCGCTCCATTCCATAGGGGTTAAATTCATGTATGAATCCGTGAATCTGAATGGCAATCTGAGGCTGAAATCATTTTCTTCGCTTATTGCTCCGGCGAGGGCGCCGTCAGCAGACGCTTAAAACCGAATCGTTCGAAAACGCCGAGCGCCTGTTTGCCCTGCATGTATTCAAACAACTTTCGGGCGGCGGGTGAAACCGCCTCATGCTGAATCAATAACATAGGGTATCGAATGGGCGCCGTCAGCGCGGGATCGACCTCGCAGGCGACACGTACCGAATCAGTGAGCGCCGCATCGGTCGAGTATACCATGCCGGCGTCCGCTTCACCGGTTTCGACGTACATCAGCGCCTGACGAACATCAGCCGCACGAACGACCTTGGGCCTCACTTTGTCCCACAGGTCCAGCGCGGTTAACGCCTGTTTCGCGTAAATGCCCGCCGGGACTGAATCAGGATCGCCCAGAGCGATTCGCCGGATCGCCCCGCTCGCGAGATCATCCGGAGTTTGAATATCCTGCGTGGAATGACGGGGCACAACAATGACGAGAGCGTTTCCGAGCAATTCGACTCGCTGCGCACAAAAGCCGTTGTCATCCAGATACGCCGCCCATTTCGTATTCGCGGATAAAAACACGCCGCATGGAGCGCCTTGTTCGATCTGGTTGGCGAGATCGCCCGAACTGGCGAAGCTGGTTTTGATAAGGATTCCGGTTTCTTCCGTAAAGAGGCGCGTCAGTTCGGTGACGGCATCGGTTGTGCTGGCGGCGGCGAAAAACGTAACGTTTTGGGAAGAGGTCGAATGAACGGGGCCGTCTGTTTTTGAACAGGCGTACGATAATAAGCAGACGGCGATACCCGATAGCAGATATAGACGATTCATTCGATCAATCTCCAAACAGGATGAAACTGTCGCCTGGCGCGTATTCAACTTCAGGCAATCCGGACGGACAGGGCGAAAGTGAGCAATTTTTACGCCGGTTGCGCACCTGAAAAATGTAAGTTTTTATTCTAATTCCGTTTTGTCATATCTATTTTGTTAATTGATGTAATCAGGCGGCATGTTGTCTTTTCTATCTTTAAAAACACTTTACTTGATAAATGTAATCACGATCAAGTCGCTCGAATTTTCTCTCACGTTGTCTTGAATCAAACTAGCTTTCTGATATAACTAAAGTATCAGGTTTCAGCACGACAAAAACGTAAGCCAGAGCGGATCGGTTTCCTGACCTCCGCCAACGGCTTCTGATACGGCATCGAGGTACGGCATCATGAAAATCGCTGAGCGGATGTTGCTGAGCGGAAATGAAGCGGTCGCACTGGCCGCGTTACGATCCGGCGTCAACCTGGGCGTTGGATATCCCGGAACCCCTTCCACGGAAATACTCGAAACCCTCGGAGAGATCGGCGGCCGCGCGCAATGGTCTCCGAATGAAAAAGTTGCGCTCGAAGTCGCGCTGGGCGTGTCTTTTTCGGGTGGCCGAGCGCTGGCGACCATGAAGCACGTCGGGTTGAACGTCGCCGCCGATCCGCTGTTTACGGCGGCGTACACCGGCGTGGATAGCGCCCTGGTAATCGTCTCGGCTGACGACCCTGGCATGGCCTCAAGCCAGAATGAACAGGATAACCGGCGATACGCGGAGGCAGCGGGCTTACCGATGATCGAACCCGCCGATTCACAGGAAGCCTATGATTTCTTCATGCAGGCGGTGAAACTTTCCGAACGCTGGAACATTCCGGTTCTATTCCGCTTGACCACTCGCATCTGTCATTCAAAGACCGTCGTTCAATGCGACGGCGCCACAATGCCGGCCGCGACGCCCGCATTTCGCCGTGATATCAAGGGGCGGGTGATGATTCCCGGATACGCGCGGCTGGCGCATCGCCGACTTCGCTCCAAGCTGGCGGCGATCTCTGAATGGAATGAAGAGGGCGAGTTAAGCGAAACCGTTCTTCACGATCGCTCGCTGGGGATTATAACTTCAGGCGTCTGCGCCATGCACGTTCGCGAAGCGGCGCCCCGCGCCTCCATGCTGAAACTGGGGCTGACTTATCCGTTGCCGATGCGCCAAATCGCGGAGTTTATCCAAAACGTCGAACGCTGCGTCGTCGTGGAAGAAGGCGATCCGTTTCTTGTGGACGCCATCCGCGCGGCGGGGCTGAAAATCGACAGCAAATCGGAATCGTTCCGGTTCGGTGAACTGAATTCCGAACGCGTCCGGCTGATTCTTCAGGGGGAAGAAGAACCTGACGCCGTTCCACGCAAACCAGGTAAACCGCCGCAACTGTGCCCCGGATGTCCCCATCGCAATGTGTTCCAGATTCTGCACGATATGGACTGCATCGTGTCGGGCGACATCGGTTGTTATACGTTGGGCGTGATGCCTCCATTTGAGGCGATGGACACCTGCGTGTGCATGGGCGCCAGTCTGGGAGTGGGCCTGGGATTGCGTCATTCGCTGCCCGCCGATGAAGCGCGCCGCGTGGTCAGCGTGATCGGCGACAGCACCTTCATCCATAGCGGAATCACCGGGTTGGTGGAAATGGTGTATAACCCGCCCGCGACCGGTCATGTGGTCCTGATTCTCGATAACGGCACCACCGCCATGACCGGTTTGCAGGAACACCCCGCGACTGGACGCACGCTCGACCATCATCGCACCCGGCAGGTTTCGATGGAGCGGCTCGCTGAGTCGATCGGGCTGGACAGCGTCGAGGTCGTCGAGCCGGGCGCAATGGAGCCCGCGTTAACCGCCGCGCTGGCGCGCAACGATCTTTCTTTGATTATTGTTCGCCGGCCATGCGTGCTGGCGGCGGGTAAGATTCGTCAATACGAAAAAGCCATCGCGGAAGACGCGGCCTGCGCGTCATGCGCCGAGTAGGAGCATCATGAACGACATCGTCACCAACGTGGTTTTCGCGGGACTGGGCGGGCAGGGCGTGTTGAAGGCGTCCGATATTATGGCCGAAGCCGCTTTTGAATCGGGCTTCGACGTCAAGAAAGCCGAGATTCACGGCATGAGCCAGCGCGGAGGATCGGTTACGTCGGACGTGCGGTTCGGCGAACGGGTATACAGCCCGATGGCGCCGGTGGGCGGGGCCGATTTTCTGGTCGTGTTGTCGGAAGATCAGATCGAGATCAATCAGCATTATCTCGCGCCATCGGGAAAGTTACTTTCAGAAAACGACCTGCGCGACGTCAAACTGCCGCATCCCAAAAGCGGCAACGTGGCGTTGCTTGGTATTCTGAGCACGTATCTGAATCTGGACGAATCGATCTGGCTGGACGCGATTCGCGCCAATCTGCCGGAAAAGATTCACGCCGTGAATCTGGAGGCGTTCGCGTTGGGACGCTCGCTGAACGGCGCCCGCTGAATTCAAACGGACCGCCCGATTCCAGTTGTTGCCAAAGTAAGGTTCGAATTCAGTGTGGTGAAAGTCACGTTTGCCGTGTGATTTTCGCCGGTTGCGCCAAGGTCCAATACGAACATTATTCTGACAACCGCTATAACTCCTGGGGGAGGATGACATGACGAATCTCGCATCAATCAAGGCTGGAACCGGGGGCGGGTTTCATCCCGCCAGCGCGCCTGATTATCTACCCGATGCTCAGCTGCGCGATTTGCAGACGCAACGTCTCAAACGCATCGTCAAACAGGCGTACGACAATGTGGCGCTTTACCGCCGCCGCATGGAAGAACTCAACGTAACGCCTGACGATATCCACTCCATCGACGACGTAGTCAAACTGCCTTTCACGAATAAAAGCGATCTGCGCGACAACTACCCCTTCGGGCTGTTCGCCGCTCCGATGAATGAAATCGTCCGGGTTCACGCCTCCAGCGGAACCACCGGCAAACCGACCGTGGTGGCCTACACGCGTGAAGACATCGACGTATGGTCAAACTCGATGGTGCGGGCGTTCGCCTGTTATGGAATGCACAGCGGCGACATCATTCAAAACGCGTATGGATACGGCCTGTTCACCGGCGGGCTTGGTGCGCATTACGGCGGCGAGGCATTGGGCGCGACGGTGATCCCGATCTCGGGCGGCAACACCGACCGGCAGATCATGATCATGAAAGATTTTTCGGTGACGGCGATCTGTTGTACGCCGAGTTATTTTCTGCACGTGCTGGAACGAGCGCAGGAGATGGGCGTCGATATTCATGACCTGCCTCTACGCGCGGGCGTGTTCGGCGCCGAACCGTGGACGGAATCGATGCGTGACCGCATTGAAGCGATGAGCGGCATCAAGGCGTATGATATCTATGGCTTGTCCGAGATTATCGGGCCGGGCGTAGGTGCCGAATGCCAGGCGCAGGACGGTTTGCACCTGTTTGAAGATCACTTCTACCCCGAGATCGTGAATCCGGAAACCGGCGAGCCCTGCCAGCCCGGCGAAGAAGGCGAACTGGTGCTGACCACGCTGAGCAAGATGGCGATGCCGATGCTGCGCTACCGCACGCACGATATCACCTGTATTTATCCCGAAACGTGTTCATGCGGGCGCGGCATCCGCCGCATCCGCCGCATCGGACGCCGCAGCGACGATATGTTCATCATCCGGGGCGTCAACGTATTTCCATCCCAGGTCGAGACCGCTCTGCTGGCGGTGGAAGAAACGATGCCTCATTACCAGATCATTCTCGATCGGGAAAAAGGGCTCGACCGGATGGAAGTCCAGGTTGAAGTTACGGCGGACGTGTTCAGCGATAAGGTCCGCGCGCTGGAAGGCCTGCAAAACAAACTGGCCAAATCGCTCGAACACACACTGGGTATTCACGCCAACGTTCGGCTTGTGGAACCGCACACCATCGAACGCAGCCAGGGCAAAGCCCGGCGCGTGATCGATCGCAGGGAAATGTAGAAAAACGAACGACCCATCGAGACCGCGCCCGGCGCGGCGTCTCGTGAACGAAGCGGCATGGGGGGAGAACGATGAAACTGAAACAACTCTCGCTATTTCTCGAAAACCGGCCCGGACAACTGGTCCAGGCCGCGCAGGCGCTGAAAGAGGCCGGCGTGAATATTCTCACGCTGTCGTTGGCCGATACCGAGCAATTCGGCATCCTGCGGCTGATCGTTTCGGATTGGGAAAAAGGCAAGCGCGCGCTGGAGGCGCATCAGTGCGTTGTGAACGCCGCCGACGTCGCCGCGCTGGAGGTTTCCGATCGGCCCGGCGGTCTGGCGGAAATACTCGGCATCATTGAAGAATGCGGCATCAACATCGAGTATATGTATGCCTTTACCTTCGGGCGCGACGGCAAGGCGATTCTCATTTTCCGTTTTGAAGAAGTAGATGAAGCGATCGCCAAACTGCAGGCGCGCAACGTGAACGTGATTGGAAGCGTGGAACTGTTTGAATTGTCGGGCGGTCGCTGAATCTTCAGGCGATACCCCCATCAGGAACGGCTGGACCGGCATGAGCTTACATCAGACAACCTTCGCCCCCTACAAAACCCAGGGGCCGGAGTTCGCGATCGAAAACCGGATATGGGACGCGGACGAGACGCTTCCGCGCGCCGAGTTGGAAGCGTTGCAGGTGGAGCGCTTGCGCGATTGCGTGGGCCGCGCCGCCGCCGTCCCGTTTTATCAGGAAAAATTCAGAGAGAACAACATCACTCTGAGCAGCGTCCGGTCGCTCGACGATCTGAAGCGCCTGCCATTCACCACCAAACAGGATCTGCGCGATCACTATCCGCTTGGATTTCTCGCCGTCACGCGCGACAAGATCGCGCGGGTGCATGGCTCCAGCGGAACCACGGGAAAACCCACGTTCGTTGCGTATACCCATGACGACCTGGCGCTATGGTCGAATCTGTGCGCCCGTTTTTTGTACGCGGGAGGACTGCGCTCGAACCATCTGGTGCATATCGCTTTCGGATACGGATTGTTTACCGGCGGTTTCGGGTTGCATTACGGCGTCGAACGGGTGGGGGCGGCCATCGTACCCGCCGCTTCGGGAAACACGGAGCGGCAGATCATGCTGTTGAAAGACCTCGGCGCCGACGCGCTGGTGTGTACGCCGTCTTATGCGCTGTACATCGCTGAAGTCGCGGCGTCGGAGGGGATCGATCCGCGCGATTTGCCCCTGCGGTACGCGCACTTCGGCGGCGAACCGTGGACGGAGGACATGAGACGCCAGATCGAAGAGGATATGAACATTCTCGCGTTTAATAATTATGGTCTTTCCGAGATTATCGGTCCCGGCGTCAGCGGTGAATGCGCGGCGCGGCGCGGGATGCACTTTCAAGAAGACCATTTTATCGTGGAATGTCTTAATCCCGATACGCTTGAGTCAGCCGGAGAAGGGGAGGCCGGCGAACTGGTTATCACCGCGATGACCAAACAGGCCATGCCCATCATCCGTTACCGGACCCGAGACATCGCTTCCATCGATCGGTCGCCGTGCCCGTGCGGCCGAACCAGCGCGCGCATGAGCCGGGTGTTGGGCCGCACGGACGACATGCTCATCGTTCGCGGCGTTAATCTGTATCCTTCCCAAATTGAAGAAGCCCTGCTGCGGGTGGAGGGCGCCGCGCCTCACTACCAGATCGAAGTCGACCGGAAAGGCAATCTGGATGAGATCACCGTCCGGGTCGAGATGAGAGCACGTGATTTCTCGGATAAAATGCGCGAGATGGCCCATTTACGCGATCGCATTGACCGCGAGGTACAACATATCACTGGTTTGCGCATGCACATTGAACTGGTCGCGCCGCAAACGCTGGAACGATTCGTCGGCAAAGCCAAACGCGTCATCGATCATCGCCCCAAAGCTACCTTGTAATCAAACGCAAACTTCCATCACAGTAACGAACGGCGTGCTATAATTCCGGCAGGTAAATCCGGCAGGTAAATCATGTGTGCTACCGTTCAAAAAATCGACAATACGATCCAGAGCATGGTCGAAGTTATCGTCAAAGAAATCGATCCATACATGGTGATTTTGTTTGGTTCCCGCGCCGCCGGTGAATTCTCCATAGAATCGGATTTCGATTTTCTGATCGTGGACGACAAGACATTCGGCCCCTCTCGAAGCCGCCGCAAGGAACTGGCGCGAGTGTGGAGAGCATTGGGGCGATTTGACGCGCCAATTGATCTATTGCTGTATAGCCAGGCTGAATTCAATAAATGGCGTCAAGCTCGGAACCATATCGTGTCGCGTGCATGGGTAGAGGGAACAGTCGTATATGAAAGACATTGAAACCGCACGACTTCTTCTTCAAAAAGCAAAAAAACGATTTGACCGCGCTTCGCCATATGAAGGATGAAGAGTTATTCGCCGAAGATATCTTTGGCTTTCACATGCAACAAGCGGTTGAAAAATCGCTTAAAGCCTGGTTGTCGATTATCGGCGATGAATATCCCCGGACGCACGATATCAACCTGTTATTGCGCAGACTCGAAAGAATAGGACAAGATGTATCTTTGTTTCAGGATTTTGTTGAATTGAACATGTATGCGGTGCAGTTCCGGTATGACAATTTTGATGCGGGGGGAGATTCGTTCGATCGTGATGATGCTTGTGAGCAGGCTATGCGTCTTTACGAAAACGTCGTCAACATCATGAACGAGAACATGCAAATGTAAAGCGGTCAAACTGTTATCTCCACAACAAAAAAGGGGCCGTGAGGCCCCTTTCGTATTGCTGAATGATTGAGAGAGTTTGTCAGACGCCGTTGGTGATCGTGCAGGTTCCCTTGACGTGGCTGTCTTTGGGGCCGACCCAGACGATATCGCCCACGCTGACCAGACCGTTCGAGGAGTTATAAACGAAGTCGGGGTGTCCATTCGGGCAGGCGCCGGTGCGCTGTCCGCCCCAGCCGTTCACCGCGTCGGGACCCCAGGAGTTCAGCCGCCACATATAGCCCCATGCGCCGGATGCGCTCCAGGTTTTTGAACTCGCGTTGTAATAGGAATTCACATAGTCGTACCCGCTTCCCCATTTCGCGAAGTCGGCTGAGTTGTTAATTGCAAAAGGATCGATGGGAACGCTGCTGAGGTAGGAGGTCGGGGTGGTCAGGCGGTAAAGCCGGATTTCATTGGGGTGGAAGTTGTCGCCGCTGCCCGCGACGCGCGCCATGTTAGAGGGAGGCAGCGCGTTGGCGTCGATTTCGTAGCTTTGCAACGCGGTCTGGATCGTCTTCATGTCGGAGACGACTCGGGCGACCTTGGCGCGGATCTGGGCGTTGAGGAAGTTCGGGACGGCGATCGCGGCGAGAATTCCAATAATTGCTACAACTATCAATAGTTCGATCAGGGTAAAGGCGCTTCGATTCCGATTCGGCATGTTCAGATTCCCCATTCAGTAGAAAATAGTATTCAGTTGACTTGATTTTAGTATAAGTATTTGTTTGAAACAAGTCACCTCTTCTCGAATATACGGGGGATTTTTGACCTGCCCCCATAGAATTGATCCATCGGGAGTGAGAGAAATAGATTGATTTGAAAAGAAAGGGTTTCTCTCATGAGCAAAAAAGGCAGACGTTACAGCGAAGAACAGATCGTTGGGATTCTTCGTGAGATCGAGGCGG
>WGLV01000029.1 GCA_016125385.1 bacterium | reverse complement strand
GGAATCCCATGGAGACTCTCCTTTGCGGTCTAGTCACATAACTAGACTCTATAATAAAAGAAAAAGGAGCGAATTTCCAGCGAAAATTACACTCCCAGCAATTTTTATCTCTTTTTATCTAGTCAAAGGCCAAAGTCGAGATAAACGCTCCATCCATGAATGGATGGAGCGTTTATTTTTGGCGAGATATATAAACTGGTTTCATGATAAAATTTCTTCAACGGACCGAAACAGATGGGAAAGGGGAAAAACATGAACGAAAGCACTCAGCAGCCGGAGATCAAAACGGTCGGCGACCAATTGATCGCCGGGCTTCGTTACAAAGGGAAGTATGAACAGTGCGCGGAATATTTCCCCAAATTATGCCGCAAGACGGGATGGTTGATCTCAGGCAAGCCTTTTTCGCTCTACTACGACGCTGATTATAAAGAAGACGACGCCGACGTCGAAGTCTGCGTTCCCATCCGTAAAGAGCAGGATATTGAAGGGATCAACGTTCGGATGCTGCCGGGCGGCCGATGCGTAAGCCTCATCCACATCGGGCCCTATGAAGAATTGAAGCATACCTACTGCCGGATGCACGACTACATCGTCGAGAACAGCCTGGCCGTAAAAGGTCCGGCGCGTGAAATTTATCTCAAAGGCCCCGGCATGATCTTTCGCGGCAATCCACAAAAATATCGAACCGAAATTCAGTTTATGCTGGATGAGTAAGCCCCGAGCCAGCAAGGCGAAAGAAATCCAACGAAAAAGGGAGAGCGAAATCGCTCTCCCTTTGTTGTCTCTTCAAGACGCCCGAGGTCAGGGCATCGGGGTCCGGGGGATGGGAGCAGGCGGCATATCCGCGTCCCACGACATGTTCTTCGGGAAGATGTCGAGGTCGCTGTTGATCGCTTCGTCCCAAACCAGACGCTTGCCGGTATAGGCGGCTTCGCGGCCCATGATGGCGGTCATGGTGCTTTCGCACACCTGAACAGCCTGGTTCCAGTACGGGCCTTTGCCCATCATGGCGTTCTGCAGGTCGACGTGTTCCTGAACGTAGGGGTTCAAGCCGCCTTCGCCCATGTCGGCGCAGTTGCTGACGCCGCCATGGAAGTTTTTATTGGTGCCGAAAGCGCGCTCGGAGACTTCGTCGTACGAATGATTGAGGTGACGGCAATAGCTGAAGACGTGGACTCCGTTGGGATATTCATAATCGCAGGAGAAGTTATCCCAGATGTTGCCGTATTTTTCGATCTCGGGCTTCCAGCTGCGGCCGCCGCTGGCGATGACGGAAACCGGATGACTGTTGAGCACCCAGTTGGCGACGTCGAGATTGTGGATGTGCTGTTCGACGATGTTGTCGCCGCAGATCCAGCAGAAGTTGTACCAGTTGTACAGCTGGTAACGCAGGTCGCTCATACCCGGTTTGCGTTCGCGGGCGTGGGGCAGGCCGCCGTCCCAGTAAACGCGCATGGCGACGATATCGCCGAGGGCGCCGTCATGCAGTTTTTCAACGGTTTCGACGTAGTTTTTCTGGTGACGGCGCTGGTTGCCGGTGACGATGTGAAGTTTCAGTTCTTCTGACTTTTTGGCGGCGGCCATGTAGCGGCGGATGCCATTGAAATCGGTCGCGACGGGCTTTTCGCAGAAGCAGTTCAGTTTGGCGTTGACGACCGCTTCGAACATTTCGGGGCGGAAGCCGGGAGGCGTCGCGAGAATCATGTAATCGGGCTTCATGGCGATGACTTTCTGATAGGCGTCGAGGCCCCAGAAGGTGGTGCTGTCATCGACCTTGATGCTGTCTTTGAGGTTGGCGTTTTCTTTAAAGCCGCGCACCGCGCCTTTGGCGGTTTCTTCAATGACGTCGCCCAGCGCGATCAGTTCGACTTTGGCGCCGGAGTGCTGCCCCGCCTGGATGGCGTTCTGAACGGCGCCGGTTCCACGGCCGCCCGCGCCGACCAGCGCGATTTTAATCGTATCCTGCGCCTGGGCCTCACGCGGGAGGGTGAACGCCGTGATCGCCGCCGCGCCGAGAGCGGCGCGCTTGCTGAAATCTCTGCGCGAAATGGACGACTGTTTTGATTCGCTCATGTCCTGTCTCCTTCTATCCGGAATTTTGCGTATGCCGGGCTGATATCGTTCTTCCGCCTGGGCGGCGGAGAGCGGCGGATCGACTTCACTGAATCCATGACCGTGCGGGGTTCGGCTCGCGGAGGGCGAGTGTGACATCCGGCCCGCGCGCGGCGCGGCGAGCCCCCATTCATCAGGATGCAGGCAATCGACATCCAACTCATGCACAACGGCTTCAAGGTATCATACGGATGACGCGAGATAAAGGCGCCGACGCGCTTCAAAACACGTTCGCCGCCCCTTCCGCAACACCGCTTGACAGCCGAACCTCCAGCACCATAGTATCCGAAATGAACGGATGTTTTTCATGTTCCCGCGCCGGTCAAGCGGAACGCGGGGACGGATAAAGGCGGATCACTCCATGAGCGGCGGCTCCATTCGTCGGGCGAAGAAAGAAGATCTTCCTTTCGTCGTGCGGTTATGGAAGGAGATGATGGACCATCATCTCTCGATCGATCCCCGGTTTGAGTTGTCGCTCGATAACGAGGGCGCGTATCTCGATTATCTGTATTCCGTGTACGACAACTACGATTACGCTATATTCGTACTGGAAGAAGACGCCGCGATCGTGGGCTACGCCATCGCCATGATTCTCAACAACCCGCCGGTGTTCGCGCTGGCGCGTTACGGCTTCATCGCCGAGATGTGCGTGACTCGCGAGCTTCGCCGGCGCGGTCTGGGAGAGACGATGTGGAACCACGTCCGCCGCTGGTTTAAACGGCGTGGAGTCAACGTGATTCAGCTGAACGTCTCGCCGCGCAACGAATCAGGCTATGACTTCTGGCGCAAGGTTGGTTGCGGAGAGTTTCTCCGTATCATGTGGCACGACATTCCACCCGATCTGTAGGCGAGGAGCCTCGTCTGCCGGAAGCGAAGGAGTTTCAGGAATCCGATGACGGACACAAGCGCCGGCGGAACGGCGCGCGCCCTGATCGAGCTGGCGCGCCCGCGCCAATGGGTGAAAAACGCATTCGTCTTCGCGCCGATCATTTTCGACAAGCGCATCAACGACGCCTCCGCGTTCAGCGGCGCGGCGGCGGCTTTCGTGTTGTTCTGCATGTACTCGGCCTGCGTCTACATGATGAACGACATCGCCGACCTCGAACGCGACCGGCTTCATCCCAAAAAACGCAACCGTCCCTTGCCCTCGGGCCGCCTATCCGTAAAAACCGCCGCGGCCGCGTGCCTGATTCTGTTGACCGCCGCGATCGCATGTTCGGCGGCGTTATCGCGCGACTTTCTTCTCGTGGGGCTGGCGTATTTCGCCAGCAACATTCTCTATTCGTTCTGGTGCCGCTCGATCGTCATCCTCGACGGCATGATCATCGCGCTGGGCTTTCTGTTACGCTTATACGCCGGGGCGGTGGTGATCGGCGCCCTGGTATCGAACTGGCTTTATCTGTGCGGATTGTTCGTCTCGCTGTTTCTCGCGTTCTGCAAGCGCCGGCATGAGATCATTCTGCTGGGCGACGGCAACGCGCCCGGTCATCGCGCGATTCTGAAAGAATACTCCACCCAGTACCTCGACCAGATCATCTCAATCGTCACCGCTTCAACCGCCGTAACCTATTCGCTCTATTGCCTCGACAAATCGCAACTGGGGGCGGCGCCGCATTCAAGCATCATGTTGACGATCCCCTTTGTTTTATACGGGCTTTTGCGCTATCTGTATCTCGTTTATCAGAAAGAAGAGGGGGGTAACCCCAGCGAACTGCTGGTGTCGGACAAACCGATTCTGATCAACGGGGTCTTATGGCTCGGCGTCGTCCTGTGGGCGATCTACATTAAAGGATAAGAATCGTCTGGAAATGAAAAATCAGCTATTGACTGGAAGCGGCTTCCGTGTACCTTACGGCCAAGAACGCTTTTCCGTCGTTTTATTTAGAAGCCGGTGCGTGACGGCGCATTGACGCCGAATCAAAATAAAACGCACGGATGGGATTTTTGAATAACGCCATTACCGCGCCGAGAGCGCGTAAAATGAATCACGAACAGGCTACCATCTTCCCGCAAGGGAAGCGCAAGAGGAGAACGGTCATGGAGAAACGACAACCTCGGACGCACTCGATCCCTGAAGGCTACCGGATCATCGGTTGGACTTGCGCTGAAGAAAGCGAGTCAGCCGTTGTATGGGTCATGACCCCGGCTGGAATCACGGCCCCCTGCCTTCTTTCCATCCAGTCATCCGATAACGAATCAGACCCTTCCGAACAGAAAGACGCGTTCTTTCTCGACTGGGACGATGATGAAGAAGAGTTCGAAGTCGACGATGATTTTGAGGATGACGACGACTTTGAAGACGATGACGATGACATCGATGATGATTTTGAAGACGATGAGGATGATGACTTTGACGACGATTATGATGATGATGACGACGACGATGATGACGACGATCTCGACGATGATTTCGATGACGAGTTAGAGGATTTTGACGACGTCGACGTATCCGACGACGATTAATCGGCCGAAATAGACGCCAAAAGGCGTTACCGTTCTTCTCTACCAGACGCCAGCCATTACTCCGCGCCGCGATTCGCGGCGCGGAGTACGCTTACCTTCAACAAACTCAATACGGTTTTCCGCAACGTGGAATACAAAGGCATCCCTTCACGTATTAACACCGCTTCAATGAGATAAGGATATACGATCAGGCCGAGAGGCGCTTGATTTCACCCAGTTCGAGCAGCAGTTCCTCCGCCGTTTTGAGCGCGTAATTCATGCCGCGGTCTTCCGGATAAATCTGGGCCATGGTGCAGAGATACAACCCTTCAATGGGCGTTGTGAAGGCGGGTTTCTGTTTTGAATAATGCAATCCAATCACCGGCTGAGCGAATTCAGCCTTCGAGGCCTCAACGGTCTCGACCCAGTCACGGCTGAACCGGGGAAAGATTTTTTCAAGCCCGTCGAGAAACGTATCGATCAACTCAGGCTGGCGCATTGAATAATAAGGATGATCGGCGTCGAGATACCGGGAGAGATAAACAGGCCGCGACTCACCGTAATCGGGATCGTCAAACAGCCGGGTATGATCGATCACGGCGACGAATGGCGATTCGGGATGCGTCACGTTCAACCAGTAATAGGGCGAAATGGCGTGTTTAAGCCCCAGCGCCAGACAGACGTTGGCCTGATATCGAACGCGTCCCAACTGGCTGCGATAGTCTTCAGGAAGCCCCTCTGCGATCTCCAGAAACGACGGGATGCTGGGCGTTGAGATGACGCGGTCGTACACGTCTTCGCTTGACCGCGTTTTAACTGACAATCCTTCGGGAGTTCGTGAGACGCGCTTGACGATCTCACGAAAACGAAACTCGCCGCCGCGCCGCTGAATGGCTTCGCCCATACGCTGATAAATCTGGGCCCATCCATCTTTCATATACCCAAGGCTCTCTCCGCCTTTTTTAGAGCGCGTGCCGCCGCGCAGTTTGATCTTTCCCCAGAACCATACCGCGGAAACCTCGCGGTAACTGTCGCCGAATTTAGAACGCAGCAGCGGCTCCCACAACACGCGATAGGCTGACTCACCCATCTCGCGGATAATGAAATCCTCCGCCGTCACCGATTCGAGATCGGCGTACGATTCACGCCGCCGCATCCGCAACACCGCCAACCCCACGCGAAACCGCGAGAGAAACGGCAACGGAGAAAACGTCAGCAAGTCTTTGGGGGTGGTAAAAGGATAGAGTTTGCCCTGATGTTCAAAACCGACCGACGAGTCGCACCAGCGCAGTTTATCGCTGAGCCCCGTCATCTCGGCGAACGCCAGTACATGGCGATCGCTGGTGAATATGTGATGATAAAAACGGTCGAGCGAGGTTTTGCCGAATGGAATTTCTGACGCCAGGCCGCCGAGCCCGTTCCAGCGCTCATATACAACGACCTGATGCCCGTTTTGGGTCAGATGCCAGGCGAGCGCGCATCCCGCCGCGCCGCCGCCGATGATGGCGTATCGCATACGGATCAGCCCCGCTCATCGAGCAGCAGTTTATACTCGATGCTGTCAGCCAGGGCTTCCCATGAGGCTTCGATGATGTTTTCCGACACGCCGATGGTGATCCATTCATTTTCACCGTCGGTCGATTCGATCAGGACGCGCGTCTTGGCGGCGGTACCCTGTCCGGTATCAATGATGCGCACCTTGAAGTCGGTGAGCCGCACGCGGCCCAGTTGCGGGTAACGCGCGTCGAGCGCCTTGCGCAACGCGTTATCGAGCGCGTTGACCGGACCGTCTCCGTCGCCTGCCATAAAGTACGCCTCGCCATCGACCTTAACCCGCACGGTCGCCTCCGACCACAAATCGCCGGCGGAGTGTTGATCGACCAGAACGCGGTAATTGATCAGTTCAAAGTGCGGCTTGATCTGGCCCAGCTCTTTGCGGATCAGCAGTTCCAGAGACGCCTCGGCGGCCTCGAAGAAGTACCCGGCGTTTTCCAGTTCTTTGACTTTCTGAAGCACAACCTTGGCGACCGGAGATCCTTCATCCAGCTCCAGCCCCATATTCTTGAGGATGTGTTTGATATTCGACTGGCCCGAAAGTTCGGAGATCAGAATCCGCTGACGATTACCCACCAGAGAGGGATCGATATGCTCGTAGGTTTTTGAATCGCGCTGAACCGCGCTGACATGGATGCCGCCCTTGTGCGCGAACGCGCTCAGCCCCACGAATGGCTGGTTGCGTTTCTGAGGCACGTTGGCCAGTTCGCTGATGAACATCGAGAGGCCCGAGAGCTGTTTGAGCTGTTCGGGCGAGATCACGTCACAGCCCATTTTTAACATCAGGTTGGGGATCACGGAGGAGAGATCGGCATTGCCGCATCGCTCACCAAAACCGTTAAACGTGCCCTGGACGTGTTCGCAGCCCTCCAGCACGGCGGCCAGCGTGTTCGCGACTCCGCATCCGGCGTCGTTGTGGGTATGGATTCCCAGTTTACAGGTCAGTTTCGATTTCATCTCGCGCACGATCGCGCCCACTTCATGCGGAAGGGTTCCGCCGTTGGTGTCACAGAAGACGATCACGTCGGCGCCCGCTTCCTGAGCGGCCGTCACGGTCTGCATCGCATAGTCAGGGTTGTTCTTGTATCCGTCGAAGAAATGCTCGGCGTCGTAGATCAGTATCCGCCCATTATCTTTCAGAAAACGGATGGTATCGCGAATCATGGCGAGGTTGTCATCGAGAGAGACGCGTAACGCGTTGGTGACGTGCATATCCCACGTCTTGCCGAAGATCGAACACGCCGGGGTTTCCGCTTCAATCAACGCGCGAACGTTGGGGTCGTCTTCCACCGCGTTGCGGGCGTGGCGGGTGCTGCCGAATGCGCAGATTTTCGCCTGAGTGAACGTCATCTCGCGGGCGCGCTGAAAAAAGCCGATGTCTTTGGGATTGGAGCCCGGCCAGCCGCCCTCAATGAAATTAATGCCAAACTGATCGAGGCGTTGAGCGATGCGCAGTTTATCTTCGAGAGACAGGTTTACGCCTTCGCCCTGCGTCCCGTCCCGTAACGTGGTATCGAATGTTTCTATCTTCCCCGGCAAGATGGTCACCTCGTTCGCATACGGTCATGATTCAGCCCCGGCGCCATTCACGGCGAGTAAACCGGGCAAGCCCTCATTGTACCGCAAAGGCCTGTAAAAAAAACCGCCGCCGGAAACGAAACGAGGGGCCGTGAGGCCCCTCGTCTTCGCGTTCATCACAAGTCGTGAGTCAATTCGCCGATGGCGATTGCGCCGGTTCCATATCGAGCCAGTCTTTCACTCGCGTCTGCGAGACGATCTTCAGAACATTCGCCAGATGATAGCGTTCGCCATCGCCTCCAAGCAGATCGAGCGAGTAGACGCCCGGCTTGACATTATCAGGCAGCACGCCGGTGATCTGGTTACACGACGTCCGCGTTACGTCTTTCAGCGGGACGGAATCCATCCAGGCACGATACCCGTCTTCATAGATAAAACCGCTCCCAGCGATGGTGATCTTGTATGGAGGAGACGCAACGTCGAGATCGATTTCAACAGGAGACAGGCTGGCGACGCTGGAAGGCGCCGTTGATTTCTCCGAGATCCAGTTGAGACCGTTGGTCAGAATCTTCAGACCGCCCTGACTTTCAGCGGTCTCAAGCGGAAAGGCGAGAAACACCGCGCGGTAGTTGCAGTTTTCAACCGTCACCGCAACGGTGCGGCTCAGGCCCCCATCGGCGTATAACGCGGGCGTGGCGATGCCGCTGTCGACCGGAGTGAGCACGTCGGCGAAGTTATCGAGCCCGCTGGGATACTTCAGATTCACCGTACCCAACGTATTAACGCCAAGTGGATTACCAACGCGCGCGCGAACCGAAGTGGCGCCGTTGTCGTGGATCCCCATCACGACGCCCAGAGCCTCGGGGGCGAAAACGCCGTCTTCTTTCGCGTCAAGAAAATCCTGACCGGAGAGGAACAGCCCGCCTCCCTGCCCAAGGTATTTCTGCAGCTCCGACTCAAACAGATGGCGCAGATTCCAGGCGTCGGCGAATTCGGGCGTGTCTTTGCTCGAGAAGGAATTCAGGCTCTTGCCGCCCATGAACCACACGACGGCAGGGTATTCCTTCATGTAATTGAGCGTGGGGTAGTCCCCCTTCTGATTGACGTCCCACCGCGTGTAGGCGCGGCCCATCTGATTGAGCCAGTCGCCGTATTCCAGTTCGTAATTGGCGCCTTCATCGTCATCGATCAACAAGACCTGTCCCTGCGGCGCGGCGATGGGCGCGGTGCGCATCCACGAGGTCGCATAATAGTTTTTCCCGGTGGTCAGGTTGGTCAATTGAATGCGTTGCTCGTGATCGGTGACCGAACTGGGCGGATTCACTTCAGCGGTCAGCCCGATTTCGAGGTCTTCACCCGGCTGAAGCGTAAACGACGATGGAGAAAACGTATAAAACAGCCGGGAGGACGCGTTGCTGTTTTCGATCGAGTACTCACACGTCTTGCCAGACGTGTTGGTCACGCGAATCCAGCGGGAAACCGGAACCGGTTCAAAAGCGTTGTACGCCCCCAGGCTTAGACTGGCGGGAACCATCACGGTATCGGCGCTGACCGCCGCGTTGGCGTCAACGCGTCCATTGCCGCGTTGCAGCACAGTGGCGTTGCTTCCACCGGACGATGACGTGACGGTCGTCTGGGCGGTGTTGACGATGGCCGACTTGACCCAGTCGGGCGGCCAGTCGGGATGGCGCTGACGCACCAGCGCCGACAAGCCGGTCACGCGCGGCGTCGCCTGGCTGGTTCCGCTCATCCAGATAAAACCGGCGGGAATAAACACCGAATTCGGATAGTCTTTATCGCTCTGTACGGCGGCGAAGCTGCCCTGACCAATCGCCATGACGTCAGGCTTGAGCAGGTAATCGGCTGACGGTCCGATGGAAGAAAACGAAGCGAGCCGGTTGGGCGTCTGGGAGACGTCGACGATCGGATCGCCGCTGACTTCAACCGCGACCTGGTTTCCGCGCGCGAGTTCCTGTTTGACGGCGAGACCGAAGGTCCGGCTCGTCAGCATGGTTGGAATCGATAATCCGACCGCGTCGGGAATAATCAGGTCCGTATCAGGGCGATCGTTCTGATAATACAATACGCCGGAACCGCCCGCGTTGCGTACGTTGTTCGCCTTGTTGACGAACAGGCAGTCGCCGCGCTGAACAAGCACCCACGTCCCGTCGGGAACGCTGTTGGCGGGGAAGGACGCGCAGCCCAGCCCATCCGACGCGCCGCCGGTCGAACCGCCGTCAAGCGTGTCGGCGTCGACGATGGGAAACACGCCGATAATGGGTTCTTCGTAATAGTCCGTCTCCTGATCGGCTCCGGCGGGCGCGCCAAAGAGGGCCAATTCGTTCTGCAGTGTCAACTGGCCATTTACCCAGAGGTTCAGCCGCAGGTTGTATTTTTTTACGCTGGTGGGGCTGGGCTCGCCGTTGGTGGTGTGAGAGTTTGTCACGGCGCCGACGGTGATGGCTTCTTCGATCTGAGACGGGTTGCCCACCGTAGCCGGGCGTCCGTCGTTGCCCGCCGCGATGCACACCACCACGCCCGCCGCGATGGCGTTACGGATCGCCTGAATCTGGGGATCATGCTGTGAATCGCCGAACGGCGTAGACCCCAGGCTGAGATTGATCACATCGGCGCCGTCTTTGACGGCGGCTTCAACCGCCGCGATGATCTGGGCGTCGGTCGCGCCATCCAGCGTAAACACCTTGTAGGCGCCCAGGTAGGCGTGAGGCGCGATTCCAGAGAGCGGCCCCAGCGGCGAGTTCACATTGAGATTCCCCGCCGCGATGGAGGCGACGTTGCTGCCGTGACCATCGATATCGTAATTGGACGTATCGCCCTTGTTGCCGAAACTCGGCTCGAAGACGCGCGAGGCGATGATCTTGCCGTTGGTGAACGCGGCGTCACCCTTGGGAAATCCATCGGGGTAACTGAAACCATCGCCGCGAAACATGGGGTTGTTGGAATCGATCCCGGTGTCGATGATGGCGACGAAGACGCCATCGCCCGCCATTTCACCGCCGCCCAGTTGATCCCACGCGCCCGGCAACATCATCCACTGACCGCTTTCGGTCAGCATCTTGTGGTAGGTTTTGACGGGTGAGACGTACTCGACGCCGGGGAGCTCTCGAATCGAGGCGATGGTGGTTTCATCGGCCTGGATGGTGAATCCGTTTACCAGATCGGTGAATCGGCGGCCCACTTGAGCCTGTGGCGCGAACTGTTGAATGCGCGCGAGCAGCGTGTCCTGATCGGCGCGGAGTTTTTGTGCGTACGTTCGAACAGCGGGCTGGTTGGCGGCGGCGGCGCGTCTGATGAACGAGGTGCTTTGCAGCAACTCGTTTTTGCGGGTCATCAACGCCGGTTCCGGCTTTAACGCGACAAAATATTCCATTCCTTGACCGGCGTCCGGAGCCGGCCAGGCGAAGGCTCCTCCCAGAACAACAATCAGGAGGAGCCCAATCAGCGTCTTCTTCATTGATATTTCTCCTCTCGCAAACCCGTGCGGTCCAACAATAACCAAGACGCTTCCACCGCGGCAAAAGCTTCAATCGTTGGATAGTTCACGCTGCTTTTACTACCGTTAACGGACTCGCGAGAGAAAAGGTGATGCGTTATTCGCTCGCCAAACCGAATTCATCGCAAAGCGCGCGAACGGCCAGCTCGGTGTAATCTTCGTGAATCACACAAGAAATCTTGATTTCCGACGTGCTGATCATCAGGATGTTAACCCCCTTGGCGGCCAGCGCGTTAAACATGCGCGAAGCCACGCCGGAGTGAGCCTTCATGCCGACGCCGACGGCGGAAATTTTGGCGATTTTGGTACCATACACGACGCGCTTGGCGTTGATGGAACTCATCAGCGCCTGCTCGTTTTTCTGAATGTAGGGCAGATCGGTCTTCTCTACAGTAAATGATATATCAGCCAACCCGTTCTCGCCCACATTTTGTACGATCATATCGACGTTGATATTTTTTTCAGCCAGGTAAGAGAACAGTTTCGCGGCCGTACCCGGCACGTCCGACGTCCCGATCAGGGTGACTTTGGCTTCTTTGGTGTTATGAGTAATCGCGCTGACGACGACATCTTCCATGGCCTGAACCTCCTCGGTAATCATGGTACCGGGTTTATCTTCAAAACTGGAAAGAACCTGCAAGGGAACGTTGTATTTCGCGGCGAACTGCACCGATCGGGTATGAAGCACCTTGGCGCCGCTCGACGCCATTTCAAGCATTTCTTCATACGAAAGCGCGGGAATCTTTTTGGCGTTGGGCACGATACGCGGATCGGCGGCGTAAACGCCGTCGACGTCGGTATAAATGTCGCACCGGTCGGCCTTGAGCGCCGCCGCCAGCGCCACGGCGGTGGTATCTGACCCGCCACGCCCCAGCGTCGTGATTTCGCCTTCTCCGGTTACGCCCTGAAATCCCGCGATGACCACGATGCGGCCTTCGTCGAAGGCTTTGCGGATCTTGGTGTCGTCGATACTGAGAATCTTGGCTTTGGTGAACGCGGCGTCGGTTCGCATGTTGATCTGGGCGGCGTTGTACGATACCGCCGGACGCCCCAGTTTTTCACACGCCATCGCCATCAGGGCGATGGATGCCTGTTCACCCGCGACCGCCAGCATATCGCGCTCGCGCGGCGAGCCCGCCGGATCGATGGCGTCAGCCAGTTTGAGCAGGCGGTCGGTCTCGCCCGACATGGCTGATACCGTGACCACCACCTGATGACCGCGTTCCGCTTCGCGCACGGCTTTGCTGGCGGCGTTGATGATCCGCTCGGGGCTGCCCACCGAGGTTCCGCCGAATTTCATTGCGATGATAGACATGCCGTTTTACTCCTGAAGCGGCTTCATTGCACGTTTTCACTCGCGTGAGAAGCCGGATTTACTTCGTAACAGACATGGGTATGCCGCCGGTTTCAGCCTCGCGGGCTTCAACCCCGGCGCCGGTTACATCGTTGCGTCATTCAGAGGCATACGCCCGGTCAGGATATCGAGCAGGCAATGTCCCTTGATCACCGTTTCAGATCGGGAGCGAACAGCGTCTTCGCTATAACCGGCCGATCCCTTCGCGCCCCCGTCGCGGCTGTCATACAGCAGAAAAGGAACCGGCTGGTTGGTGTGCGTTCTGAGTTTAACCGGCGTAGGGTGATCGGGCAGCAGCACAAGCCGGAACTCTTCACCGCGCTCGCGCAGCCCCTCCACCACGATGCGCAGCATGCGCTGATCGAAATCGGCGACGCATGAGGTCTTGCGTTTGTAATCGCCGGCGTGGCCCATTTCGTCGGTGCTTTCGACGTGAATAAACACCAGGTCATGCCGCGTGAGCACGTCGAGAGCGGCTTCGGCCTTGCCCTCGTAATTGGTGTCGGGCAACCCCGTGGCGCCCTCGACTTCGACGATTTCCAGACCCGCCAGCGTACCGATGCCTTTGATCAGGTCAACGGCTGAGATCACGCCGCCGGTCAGGCCGATGCGTTCGGAATACGGTTTAAGCCGGGGCGCGGTCCCCTGCCCCCACAGCCAGATTTGCGTGGCGGGCGGTTTTCCCGCGGCGACGCGCGCGCGATTGACGGGATGATCGGCCAGAACGGCGCGAGAACGCTCCATCATATTCCGGACGAAATCCTGCGATTCACCGGACGGCAGGTAGCCCTCAATGGGCCGGTCGAGAATATCGTGCGGCGGAGTGCAGGCGACCCGGCCTGAATCGGGCGGGGACTGCATGATATGCCGGTACTGTACGCCGGTGTGAAAACAGACGCCGTCTGAAGCGAGCGATTCATTGAGCGCTTCGATGATTTGCGCCGCTTCGGGCGTACTGATATGACCGGCGGTGAATTCTTTCATGGCGCCGTTTTCGATCGTCACCAGGTTGCAGCGAAACGCTACGTCGTTTTTCAGATCGACGCCCATGCTGGCCGCTTCAAGCGGCGCGCGCCCGGTGTAAATCTCGGCGGGGTTGTAGCCGAAGATCGACAGACAGGCGACGTCGCTGCCTGGCGAAAGCCCTTCGGGCACGTTCTGGGCGAAGGCGACCACGCCGCAGTCGGCCAGAGAATCCATCATCGGCTTCGCCGCCGCGGCGAGCGGCGAGCGTCGTTCAGGAAAATCGGCGGGCTCGTCGGCCGCGCCGTCAGGTATCGCGATCACATATTTCATCAATCGATTCGCCTTGGATTTCTTTGTATTTACGAACCCGCGCTCAGGCGCGCGCCGTATCCATTTTTTCGATTCGGATCACTTTGGTCTCGGCGAGCACGACGTCGAGCGCGTGGATCTCTTCCAGCGCCTGCATCAGATTTCCTTCTTTCGCCTCATGGGTCATGATGACGACCGGGCACTGGTTGTTCTGACTGGGCTCGGTTTGAAGCACCGATAGAATGCTGATATTGCGCCCGCCGAGGATGCCCGCGATTTTCGACAAAACGCCGGGGTTATCCTGAACCAGAAAACGCAGGTAATACTCCGTCTCGACCTCGCTCATGGGGCGAACGGCTTTAACCGGCGTGTAGAAGTTGGAGTAATCGATCGCGCGGCGCGACGTTTTGTCTTGAGCGCACTGAATGATGTCGCTCACCACCGCCGCGCCGGTGGGCAGATCGCCGGCGCCACGCCCATACAACATGGTGGAGCCAAGTCCTTCAGCGTACATGCTGACCGCGTTAAACACGCCGCGCACCGAAGCCAGAATCTGACGGGCGGGCACGAAGGTGGGATGAACCCGCACTTCGATCTCGCCATTCAGGTCTTTCGCGATGGCGAGCAGCTTAAGCCGGTACCCCAGCCGGGCGCCGAAATGGATGTCTTCAATCGTGATGTCGCTGATGCCGCGAGTGTACACCTGCTTGAGATCGACCCGGGTGCCGAAACAGATCGACGCCAGCAGCGCGAGCTTGTGCGCGGCATCGATGCCCTCAACGTCATACGTCGGGTCGAGCTCGGCGTAGCCCAGTTCCTGCGCCTCTTTGAGCACGGTTTGAAACGGGCGGTCGTCTTCATCCATTTTTGTGAGGATGTAGTTGCTGGTTCCGTTGATAATGGCGTGAATCTCACGGATTTTTGACGACGCCAGCCCTCCGTATAACGACTGAATAATGGGGATTCCACCGCCGACCGCGCCTTCAAAATGGATCTTGCGGCCATGACGATCGGCGAGTTGAAACAACTCGGCGCCGTGCGAAGCCAGCAGCGCTTTATTGGCGGTGACCACGTCCTTGCCGTGTTCGAGCGCTCCTTTGACGAAATCTTTCGCGATGGTTTCGCCGCCGATCAGTTCGACGACGCAGTCGATATCATCGCTCTGGATGAGATCCCAACCATTATTCGTCTTCAGCGGGACGGATGAGAGATCGACGCCGCGATCGGATTCCAGATCGAGATCGGCGACGCCCTGCAGAACGACATCGGCCCCCGCGCGGCGCGAGACCTGATCGGCGTTTTGAATCAATGTTTTCACGGCGCCGGAACCCACGGTTCCAAGCCCAATTAAACCAACCCGATAAACCATGATCGCCTCGTAAAACCGTTCAAGTTGCGTTGAACACCTTGCGTGGATAATTTTGCGGCACGCAAAACACGTTGATATCCTGATTAGGATATCGCCGCCGCGCCCGTCATGAAAGGCATTCACCACAAAGCATCACGCCGGCGCCCGATCAAAGTTTGCAGCCCGCCGGTTGACTGGACGAACGCCGCTTCTATCATTCTCTGAGGCGTCGGCTTCGTCAAAAACGGCGGCGTAGCCAAGTGGTAAGGCAGAGGACTGCAAATTCTCCATCCCCGGTTCGAATCCGGGCGCCGCCTTTTCTTCTTTATCTTTTCCCTGTCCCCAAAAAACAAACAAAAACAACGAGGCGGACCAACTGGCCCGCCTCAGCGATTCTTTGTATCTTGTATATCTGATCTTTAATTCGATGCGTCAACCAGAAACTTCATCAACGCCTTCTGAGTGTGAAGACGGTTTTCAGCCTGTTCAAACACCACCGACCGTTCCGACTCCATCACGCCGTCGGTGATTTCTTCGCCGCGATGCGCGGGCAGGCAATGCATGACCACCGCGTGTTTCGGCGCTTTCTCAAGCAGGGCTTCGTTGACCTGGTAGGGTTTGAAGACTTCACGCCGCTTTTCGGTCTCTTCCTCCTGCCCCATGCTGGTCCAGACGTCGGTGTAGATCGCGTCCGCGCCCGCCACCGCTTTGACGGGATCGAGCTCGAACGTGATCGCGCCGCCCCAGTCGTGCGACATCTCGCGGCCCTGCCACGTCATGGTGGGGTTGGGTTCATAGCCGGCAGGGGTACACACCGTGAGATGAAAACCCAACAGCCCGGCGATCAATATCAACGAGTTACAGACGTTGTTTCCATCGCCGATGAACGTCAGGTTGAAGCCGCGCAGTTCTTCACGCTTTTTGACGAAATCCCAGATGGTGAACAGGTCGGCCATCGCCTGGCAGGGGTGCCCTTCGTCGGACAAGGCGTTGATGACGGGAATGCTGGAATACTTAGCCAGCTCCATCACCGTAGCCTGCTTGTAGACGCGCGCGGCCACCAGATCGACCCACCGCGAGAGGTTGCGGGCGATGTCTTTGACCGGTTCGCGCTTGCCCAGATTGATATCCTGATTCGTAAGGTAAACAGCGTATCCACCCAGCTGCTGAATTCCGGCCTCGAAGGTGACCTTGGTGCGCAACGATTGTTTTTCGTTGATCATCGCCATGGTTTTGCCTTCGAGAGCTTTGGAGAACTGGAGAGGGTTTTCCTTCATTTCAGCGGCGAGCTGAAAAACGGTCAGCAACTCGTCGCGATTGAGGTCGATCACGGTACGCAGGTCACGTTTTGTCATGAGTCATGCTCCATGCGATGATGAAATCAGGCGCGTCCCGCCAGCAGCTCATCCAGCAGGGGGACGACGTCGAACAGGGCGTTTTCTTTCACGATCAGCGGGGGCAGCAGGCGTAACACGCTCGGGCCCGCCGAGCCTGCGAGGACGCCCCTTCCGCGCAAGTCTTTGAGCAGATCGGCCACGGCGAAGGTCATTTGAACGCCGATCATCAATCCGCGCCCACGCACTTCTTCAATGCAGGCGTGACGGGATTGCAGCTCGCTCAGCCGTTCACGCAACGCCTCGCCCAGCCGTTTGGCGCGCGCGGGCAGGTTTTCTTCCACGATCGTCCGGATCGCCGCCACGCCAGCCGCCGCCGCCAGCGGGTTTCCGCCGAAGGTGGAGGCGTGAGAGCCAGGCGTCATAACCGAAGCGGGTTCGTCTTTGAGCAGCAACGCACCCATCGGAACGCCGCCCGCCAGACTTTTGGCCAGCGCGATCAGGTCAGGCTCGACGCCGAACTCTTCGGACGCGAAGAGATGACCCGAACGGCCCAATCCACACTGGACCTCATCGAAGATCAGTAAAGCGCCGCGCTCGTCGCACAAGCGGCGCGCTTCACGAACAAACTCAGCCGAACAGGGATGAACGCCGCCCTCTCCCTGCACTGGTTCGATCAGAACCGCCGCCGTCGCGTCATCCACCGCCGCGCGCAAAGCCTCGGCGTCATTGATCGCGACGTAATCAAAACCGTCGAGCAGGGGCTCGAAGCCCTGGTGATACTTGGTCTGGCCGGTCGCGGTCAGCGCGCCCATGGTTCGTCCATGAAACGAATTGTTGAGCGTCACGATCTTGTGATGGCCGGGGCCGCGTTTTTCCCGCGCGAAGCGGCGCGCGGTTTTAATGGCGGCTTCAACCGCCTCGGCGCCGCTGTTGCAGAAAAAAGCCTTGCCGCACGGGCTATGCGACGTCAACAGGAGGGCGAGTTCGACCTGAGGTTCGATCAGATACAGGTTGCTGACGTGCAGCAGCGTTTCCGCCTGTTTTTTGATCGCGGCGGTCACGCTGGGGTGGCAATGTCCCAGATTGTTTACGCCCAGACCGGAGAGCAGATCGAGATACCGCCGTCCTTCCGAATCCCACACATACGCGCCTTCACCCCGAACGAGGCACAGGTCGCGCGTCCCGTAATTGCCTAACAATACGGACTGGGCCGTCCCGGCGATCGAGACGGAGGCGGAAGGAGAAGCAGTGGTCATGGATCAGACCTCCACGTAATGATTTACGGTTCCGGAAAGACTTGCGTTCCGATTCCCGTATCGCTGAACAGTTCAACCAGCACCGAATGGGGCATGCGCCCGTCGATGATGTGAGCTTTGCGCACGCCGCCGCCCAGCGCGGTGAGGCAGGCGCTGAGTTTGGGGATCATGCCTCCCTCGGCGGAGCCTTCGGCGATCATCGAGCGCGCTTCACGCGCCGACATTGACGAAACCAGGCTCGATGGATCGTTCCGGTCACGCATGACGCCGGGCGTATCCGTCAGCAGCACCAGCCGCTCGGCGCGCAGAGCGCGAGCGATTTCGCCCGCGGCGGTATCGGCGTTGATATTGTAGGCGCAACCGTCGTCGCCCATGCCCACGGTGGAAATGACGGGGATGAAACCGTCTTTTTCGAGCGTATTCAGAATTTGCGGTTCGACGCTTTTTACTTCACCCACGTAACCGATGTCGAGTTCATGATCGGGATCGGATGGGCGGCGGTGCATCTTTTTTTCGGCGCGAATCAGGCGTCCATCTTTCCCCGAAAGGCCGACCGCTCGGCCGCCTTCGAGATTGATGCGCGCCACGATCTCTTTGCCGACCATGCCAGTCAGAACCATTTCGGCGATGTCGATGGTTTCTTTATCGGTGACGCGCAATCCGTCGATAAACTCGGTTTCCTTGCCAAGTCGTTTCATCAGCGAGGTGACCTGAGGCCCGCCGCCGTGAACGACGATGGGGCGCATGCCGACGTAGTCCAGCAGGACGATATCGCGGCAGAACTGCTGTTTGAGGTCTTCATTGGTCATGGCGGCGCCGCCGTACTTGATCACGATCGTCTTGGAATAAAACTTTCGGATGTACGGGAGCGCTTCGATCAGGTGTTGACTGAAGAGTTCTCGATTCTGATCCACTTTTATGTTCCACCCAGATTTCCGGATGAGATAAGTTCGGCCTCGGGCCGGGCGCGTCTCAGTAAATCACTTTGTTCAGAGGATATTCAATAATTCCGCACGCGCCGGCTATTTTGAGCTGGGGTATGATTTCGCGTACGATCCGCTCTTCCACCACGACTTCCAACGCCTTCCAGCCCGGTTCGAACAGGTTGGAGACGGTGGGGTTTGAGAGCCCCTTGGGCAGCGCCATCATCACCTGCTTGAGGTCGTCGTCTTTGACATTCATCTTGAGGCCGACCTTGTCGCCCGCGTTGATGGCGCCGTCGAGCAGCAATGAAATGCGCTCCAGTTTATCGCGTTTCCACGGGTCTTGCCACGCGGTTTTGTTGGCGATGACGATGGTCTGCGACTCGAGCAGGGTTTCAACGATGCGCAGCTTGTTGGCGCGCAGGGATGAGCCGGTCTCAGTCACGTCGACGATAGCGTCGACCAGATCGGGAGCCTTCACTTCGGTGGCGCCCCATGAAAACTCGACGGCGGCCTGGACCCCATTTTCAGCCAGCCAGCGCTTGGTGGCGTTGACCAGTTCAGTGGCGATGCGTTTGCCCTGCAGGTCTTTGACGCTGTTGATGGGCGAGTTTTCAGGCACGGCCAGCACCCAGCGGACGGGACGAGCGGTCGACTTGGAATAACAGAGAGTGATCACCTTTTCTACGTCGGATTCGTTTTCACTCACCCAGTCGAGACCGGTGATGCCGGCGTCGAGTACGCCGTCTTCAACGTAACGCGACATCTCCTGCGCGCGCAGAAGAATGATTGAAATTTCGGGATCGTTGACGTCGGGGTAATACGAACGGTCACGGACGGAAATGTGATATCCCGCTTTACGAAACAGGTCGAAGGTCGATTCCTGAAGGCTCCCTTTGGGCAGGCCCAGGCGCAGTCGTCTTTCACTCATGATGGTTCACTCGGCTCCACGTTATCTTCAACGATGGTCACGCGCGTACCGAGCGTGGCCATCTTGTACAGTTCTTCCACGTCTTCGTTAAACATGCGGATGCACCCCGCGCTTTTGCGGTATCCGATGGTGTCGGGTTCGTTGGTCCCGTGGATGCCCAGGCTGTTGCCAATGCCCATCCAGCGATGACCGAGGGCGTTTTCCGGGTCGCCGGCCGGTACCACGCCGCCGCGCGGCTTATACCATTTCGGATCGATCAGCTTGTCGAGTATGGTGTACTCTCCAGCGGGCGTCTTGAAACTCTGCTCTCCGATGCCGACCGGGTACCACTTGATAAACTTGCCGCTCTCGGTCAACAGATTGAGGCGGCAATTGCTTTTGTCGACCACGATCCAGAAGGGCTCTTTCGGCACTTTGACGCGCTGGCCGGGGTGCAGAGAGCCCTGAATATGGTTGGCCTCCAGCACAAACCACGCGGTGGTTTTGTATTTCTGTCCGATGGCGATGGGAACGTCGCCGCGCTGGACGGTATACAGTTCGCAAAACTCATCCAGCGAAGGCGACCAGATCATCGCGGTGTTCTGTTCGGTCAACCAGTCTTTGGCGTACGCGACCGCGCTATCCGGCTCACCGACCTCAAGCACCTTGTAACACAGCTCGCGTGTTTTTTGGGTATCGCCGCGGTTTTCAGCGATTTTCGCCAAACCCGCGACCGCTTCGCCACGCAGAGCCGGATCGGTGGCCGAAGAGATTTCGCTGAAGACCGCCTCGGCCTTGTCGTATTCCTTGTTCTTCATCAGAACGTTCGCCTGACGCTGGCGAGCCTCAAGGTAATACGAACTGTCAGGGAACTCGCTGGCCAGGCGGTTCCACAATTCCAGCGCCTCTTCGTGGCCTTCGGCGTCATACGCCAGGGCCAGCCGGTACAGCGCGCGGTCGGCGCCTGAAAAGCCCTTACCCTTCTGAACCAGCGGCAGCAAGGTGGTGATCGCCGTTTTGGCGTCGCCTGATTCGAGCATACCCTCGGCGAGATAGAGCTGGTTCCAGCCCGATTCCTCAACCTGCTTGCCATAATAGATATAGCCAGCCGAGCCAAGGGCGCCCAGAAAGAGCAGCAGCAACAATACGATTAAGAGCGAACGGCTCATGATCCACTCAACCTCCAGCGTTTCGCAACCAGCAGCGGAATACGGCGCAATAATAAGGCTTTACGCCATATTACAACGGTTTGACCCCAACAAACGTCCCGACCGAGACGAGTCAAACCAGCGGATCGCTTTGGGGAATGGGGCGACGGCGCCGTCTGGCGGGCGATCGCCCATCCGGCCGCAAAAAGCGAAAAACCTATTGTACCCGGATTTTTCGAACGAAACGCCAAAAAGGACATTCCCGCCCCAAATTGAGTTGGGGCGGGCGTCCTGAGATGATTTGGATGATCCGTGAAACCGCCGGTCAGGCAGCGGCGGAGTCAAGCCCCCTGGAATCCACCGCGGCATGTTCACGCCGCTGCGTCTTGGGTTCCTTCCCCATGAACAGCAGGATCGGGCTTGCGACGAAGATCGAGGAATAGGTTCCGGCGACGACGCCCACAAGCAGCGTCAACGAGAAATCGTGAATCACCGGACCGCCCAGCACGTACAGGCAGATGATGACGAACAGCGTCGTCATTGAGGTGATGACGGTTCGAGACAACGTCTGGTTGATGCTCTCGTTCACCACGTCGCGGAAATTGAGCATGGCGGAAGTGTAATTTTCACGGATGCGGTCGAACACGATGATCGTGTCGTTCAGCGAATAACCGAGAATCGTCAACAACGCCGCGATGATCGGCAGGTTGAACTCGGTATGGGTAAAGGCGAGAATCGCCAGAGTAAACATCAGATCGTGGAAGGTCGCGAGCACCGCCGCCACCGCGAAACGGAATTCAAATCGCGCGGTGATATATAACAGAATACCGATGCTGGAGAAGATCAGGCAGTAAAGCCCCTGCCAGAGCAACTCGCCGCCGACCTTCGACCCCACCATGTCGGATTGAAGCAGTTCGATGGGATTATCGGTAAAAGCCTTCTGCGCCGTGGCGAACAGTTCATCGGCGTTGGCGATCTTGCCTTCCTGAACGCGAATCAGATACTGCTTGCCCTCGCCGCCGTAGATTTCCTGAATGACGGCGTCGGCCATCCCTTCCGTCGCCATGTCGGTACGCACCGACTGCACGGTGGTGGGCTGCTGGAACTCGACGACGATTTCACTGCCGCCGGCGAAGTCGATGCCCTGGAAATCCTGCCAGAAGATCCCCAGATAAATCATACCAGCAACGCCGACGGTAAAGGTGATTCCAAGGAAGAGCGCCGGTTTCTGCAGGAAGTTAAAATTCGCTCCATCAAAGAAGTGAAGCGAGCCGAGCGACAGTTTCTGAAGCCCGCGAGCCGCCATGACGTCGTATACAACGCGCGTCACGAAAATGGCGGTGAACATCGAGATGATGATACCGAGCGACAACGTCACCGCGAAACCCTTGATGGGGCCGGTACCGAACTGGAACAGCACCAGCGCGGTGATCAACGTGGTGAGGTTGGCGTCGAAAATCGTCATGAAGGCGCGGCCATAGGCTTTGTCGAGCACCAGCGCGACCGTCTTGGCGCGCTTGCTTTTCAATTCTTCGCGCATGCGTTCGTAGATCAGCACGTTCGCGTCGACCGCCATACCAATGATCAGAATGAAACCGGCGATACCAGGCAGCGTCAACGTCGCGTTAAACAGGGTGATGGCCGCCATCAGCATGACCAGGTTCATAATAACGGCGAGATCCGCCAGTACGCCCGCGAAGGCGTAATAAATCACCATAAACACAATGACCACGGCGGCGCCGATCAGACCGGCGCTGACGCCCTGCTGAATCGAGTCACGCCCCAGCGAAGGGCCGACGACACGGTTCTGCTCAACGCGCAGCGGAGCGGGCAGCGCGCCGGCGCGCAACACAACGGCGATCTGACGCGCTTCGTTCATGTCGTCAATGCCGTTGATCACCGCGCGGCCGTCGCGGATTTCATTCTGAATAACCGGCGCGGAATAAACCCGGTCATCCATCAGAATCGCGAGGTGTTCTTTCACGTGATCGGCGGTGGTGCGGCGGAACAGCGTCGCGCCGTCGCGGTTAAAGGTCAGCGAGACTTCAGGCTTGTTATTTTGAGGATCGATATACACCCAGGCCGAATCGAGCATCGATCCGGTCACCTGGGGGCGCTTGTCGAGCAGATACAAAAACTTGTGCGTGAAGTCGAAATATGGTGGAGACGGTTCTTTTTCTTCGCTCCAGCGGAACATGCGATCGCGCGGGATCAGCGGCTGAACCTCGGGACGGTTCAGAATCTGATCGACCAGATCGACGTTATCGGGAAAGCGCACCGCCACCGCCGCCAGCGAACTGCTGGGCATGCGCGAAGCGAGCAGGCTCTGAAAATCTTCAGGAACGGCGGCGTCGATATCGGCGATCACCCGGCCGATTTCGCTCTGGTCGGGCACGAGGTGAAAACTGAGTTGCGCTTCGGCGTTAATCAGTTTTTCAACCGCTTCGGGATCGCTGTAACCCGGCATTTCGACAACGAGACGGGCCGGGGGTTGTTTGATAATGGCGGCTTCGGCCACGCCGTATGAGTCGACGCGGTTTTCGATGACGGCGGCGGCGCTGTCGAGCACGGTATCAAGCGCGTACTGAATTTCTTTTTCGTCGCGCCCCTGTTCAACCAGCTGCTGCTTGAACTTTTCCAGGTCGACTTCGATGACCATGTGAACGCCGCCCTGCAGGTCGAGACCAAGGCGCAGGCTGTGATCGCGTAACGAGCGGAAGGCGCGCTTTAACGCCGAACGCTTTTCCTGCAACTGGGTGACGTTGCCATCCTCTTTCTGGATGTCTTCTTCCACCGCCTGAATCTCAGGCGTCGTCTCCATGTTGCGCAATTCGGGGTCAATCGAATAGAATTGATACGTCGGCGACAGTTTCCAGAGGGACAGCAATAGAACTGCAACGACGATGGCGATTCTCCAATACGGGACCCTCTGCATTGTGAACAAACTCCTTTGGAAAGTCGAAAAAAACGATTCGGCGCGCTCCCCATTCCGTGGACGCACGAAAGTGTACGTTATCTTTAAGCGATGAGACTGTCAACGTTCACATCCCGCCTCGGAGGCTCCGGCTCCCACGCGGAATTGCAGCGGTTTTTCATCAAAACCGGCGTCCGGACGCCATGCCTCACAGCCTCCGGGAGCGAACCGGCGGCGTCCGGGTTCCAGATTGGCGGCGCGTCACGTTGAAATCGAATGAATCCTGTTTCCATATCGCCGGTTCTCCCCTGGCTCCACGCTGGTTCTGGCTGGGCGCCGCGTTGTTTCTCCTGATCGTAGGCGCGGTTCGCATCGCGCCGCCCGATCTGGCGTTTTATTATTCATTCGGCCATTCGCTGGTTTATGATTGCGATTTTTATTTCGGCGACGAATTCTCCGCGTTTCCTTTCGCCCCGCACGAGTTATACCGCACGCCCGGCGGCCCCCCCGCGAACGACTGGCCTATGGGCGCGGGCGTTATCTGGACCCCGCTGATCGCGCTCGCGGCTATTATCCGCCCGTTGTCGGCGGCGTGCGGCGCGCCGGTTCAGACCGGAGGCTTCAGCTGGCTCGATTACTGGACGGTGACCTATGGAGCCAGCCTGATTTACGGTTTCGGTGGAATCTGGCTCTCGTATTACGTTGTGCGGAACGAAGGGTATTCCACCAGAACATCGCTGTGGGCGGCGGCGTTGATCGCGGCGGGCAGTTCGGTCACGTATCATCTTTACGTCAACTCCGCCGATTCACACCCCCCCTCGGCTTTTTTCATCGCGCTGTACCTGCTCGCCTGGCAACGCTACCGCACCGCGCCTTCCGCCGCCGTCGCCTGGATGGGCGGGCTGGCGCTTGGCCTGGCGGCGTTGGTCAGGCCCCACAACGCGCTTTTCGCTCTGACGCCTCTTCTCGATGGTCTTCTGAATCAACGCCGCCGGAACGAATCGGGTGAAATCGTTTTTCCCTTTAATATCAGGCATCTCGCCCTGACGGGCGCGGGAGCGGCGATCGCCTTCGCTCCCCAGCTGATGGTCTGGAAGACGCTGTACGGCTCATGGCTGGCGATTCCACGCAGTGGAGACGTTCGCTGGCTTCATCCTCATCTATACGACATGTTGTTCTCCGACTTTCATGGAATGATTTCGTGGTCGCCTCTGTTTGGCCTGGCGATTCTGGGTTTGTTCGTCCAACGGCGTCACTGGCCTTACCTGGTTCCGCTTCTTCTGACGATTTACGTATACGCCTGCAACATCGCCTGGTGGGCGGGCGGCTCGTTCGGCAACCGGCGCATGGTCAGTTGCGCGCCGATCTTTATTCTGGGGCTGGCCGCATTGTTTGACGTCATGCCGAAAATCTGGCTGAAAGGTCTAGCGATCGGTTGCGCGGTCTGGACATGGCTGCTGCTCAACGCCGAGATGGGCGGCGCGATTCAGCTCGATCATTACCAGAATTGGGAAGAGATTCTTCACGCCATCCCTCAGGGTTTTACCGCCGGGCTGGTCAACCACCTGACGCGGGGGGAATGGGACCAGCACGCGGTGGAACGCATCATCGCGGCGATGGCGGTATTGGCGCTGACCGGAGGTCTGGCCTGGGCGGCCGCCCGATGGGGCGCGCTGAAGCGGTTCGCGTGGATAACCTGCGGCGCGGCGGTGTTGCTGGCGGGCGTGAGCGCGGTGGCGGCGTGGAGAACGCCCGGCGCGATAAACCCGCGTGAAATGGAAAACTACATCCCCCGCGACCGTTTTACCTGGGTGGTCTATTTTGAACGCGGCTACTATACCATCAGCGAACACGAATACACGCTGGCGCTGGAAAGCATGGTGGCGGCGACTGTGACGGAACCCCGGCACCCGCAGGCGTGGCTGTACGCGGGCATCGTCTGCGATGTGGAAGGCCAACACCGGCTGGCGTATTTTTATTACCGTGAAGCGTTTATACGCGGCAGCCGCTCCGATCTGTTGTTTGACTTTTATCTGGATTCGGTCAACCACATGCTGAGACGAGAGCCCAACGCCGCGCGATTAAACGAACGCGGCGTGATTCTCACGCTGAGGGGCGATTTCGACCTCGCCCGGGCGGACTTTGAACTGGCGCTGAAAACAAGCCCCGATTTCATCCCCGCCGAGGAAAACCTGAAAAGCCTTGAGGCGCGCCGCATGGGTCAACACTCGCCGCTGGCGTGGGAATAACAAAAACCAATTCAATATGAATCACACATGATGGAGACCAGACCTTTGCGCATTTTTATCTCGGTGGGAGAAGAATCGGCCGATCGGCACGCTTCGCGGCTGGTACGCGCGCTGAATCAGGCGCGCCCCGGCATCGAGTGGTTCGGCTTCGGCGGTGAGGAGATGCGCGCGGAAGGCGTCGAGATTTTATATCCGCTGCCCGACCTGGCGCTGATCGGCTTTGTGGAAGTCATCAAAAAACTGCCTGCGGTGTTCCATGTAAAAAAACTCGCGGTTGAAGCGTGGCGCAAGCGCAAACCCGATGCGATCCTGCTGGTCGATTATCCGGGTCTGCATCTCAATTTCGCCAAACAGGCGCACTCGATGGGGATTCCGGTGTTGTATTACATCGCTCCCCAGGCTTGGGCATGGCGGGAGAAACGCGTCGATCTGATGCGCGAAACGCTCGCCCGCCTGCTGGTGATTTTTCCCTTCGAAGAACACTTTTTCGCCTCGCGCGGCGTGCCCGCTGAATACGTTGGGCACCCCCTGATCGAGCGCATCCCCGAAGCGGCGCCGGTGGAGCAACGCGCACCGCTCAATGAGCCCGAGATCGGTCTTCTTCCGGGGAGCCGGCGGAATGAACTGAAACACCTGCTGCCCCCGATGATCAAAGCGGCGGAGATCGTTCGCGCCGCTCTGCCCCGAGCCCGTTTTTTTATGCCGCTGGCTGAAACGCTGCCGGATTCGTTTCTCGCGTCGTTCAACCCGCCCCCCTGGCTGGAGACGGGGCGCGACCCCGATTACCAGCGCCGCAGCCGGTTGACCTACGCATGGACTGCGTCTGGCACCGCCACCGTTGAAAACGCGTTGTTGGGGCTTCCAATGGCGGTTACCTACCACAGCAACCCCATCAACGTGTTTCTGGGGCGGCGGCTGATCCGGATTCCCTATATCGGCATGGTGAACCTGATCGCGGAGAAGGGCATCTGCCCTGAATTCGTTCAGGAACAATGCCACCCCGCTCAACTGGCGCGCCACGCGCTTGAACTGCTTTCCAATCCGGAACGGTATCGGGAGATGATCGGCGATCTGGGAGTGGTCAGACGGAAAATGGGCGGCGCGCCCGCATCGAGCCGCGCCGCCCAGTCGATCTTGAACTATTTTGATTCGAAGAATTACCCCGCCTGATTTCAATCAGACGCGTTATACATCCATGTCGCCGGGCGTGGTCACGACCAGACCGTAGAGGTCGCTCACCAGGTAGTAGGCGAACATGATGAGAAAGGCGATCATCCCCGCCAGCACCACGATCAGGCTGCGGCGAGGGTACACTTTTTTATCGTCGGGGATGGCGGGATACGCAATATCCAGATCTTGCCGTTCAGAAGCGACGGTGGTACCCGCCCACTCGTAATTCTTTTCGATGCCCGCGAGCACTTCGAGCGACTGATCGAGTTTGCGCTTGATCTCCGCTTCAGAGACTTCCATCCGGCTCAACTTTTCCTGCTCTTCGTTAACGAGTTGTTCCAGCTCCGCGATGCGCGACGTGGTCGATTCGTATTTCGCTTCGAGGCCGGGCAGGTTGACCTTGAGCGACAGGTATTCCTGGCGCATCGTCTGGTAGACTTCGTTGATCGACTGCTCGACGAACGTGATTGAGCCGAGGTCGTTCACGTCCAGGTCACCCTTCTCTTTTTTTACCGCGCCCTGCATCACCGTATCGGATGACAACGTGCGCGTGATATCGATCTGCGGCGTAAAGTCCGTCGCGGAGAAGACGAGCTCGTATTGTTTGAGCTTTTCACGCTGTTCGACCAGCGAGTGAAACAGCGTCTCTTTCTGCTGACGCAAAACGGCGAGATTGGTATTGTCCGTATCGAGTTTATTAGCGAGGAGTTGTTTTTTGTTATCAACCAGCGCCTGTTCGTAATTCTGGCGGTATATTTCGGTCTGCAACTGGATGGGCTTGAGCTGATCGTCAATGAGTTCGCGGCTGTTTTTGGTTTCGGCGAGAATGATATCGCGGTTCAGTTTAACCGCTTTTTTCGCGACGTCATTCGCAACCGCCGCGGCTTTTTCGGGATCTTCGAGTTCGACGCTGACCTGAATTCTCGCCGTTCCCTCCTCATACCGCACGCGCATACGGTCTTTCAGATCGCGTGGATATTCGAGGTTGAACGGAGACTTGTCGAGACCGTTTTCATTGATGACTGCTTTCAACAGGGCGTCTGAACTCAGCAAACCCTCATACGTTTTCATGGGGATGGCGGGGTACATCATGGCGCGCTCGCCGATCTTCGACTTGGTCATCACCAGATCGACTTCAGAGCGATAGCGGTTGTGTATCAGCAGTGACAGCAGGGCGGTAAGCACCATGACGGTAAGAGCGACCATGGCGATGTTCCGCCCTCTCTTCCAGACCACCTGAAAGATGGACCCCAGTTGAATCTCCCGTTCGACCACTGGTTCTCTCCTGGCGCGGCAAGCGCGATGATTTCGGTTATTGTACGCCGACCAGCGTCGGCGACAACTCCGGTTCGCCGATCGAAGCCTTTCTCGTAGTGGTCGCTCCGGAAATGGTATCCGGTTCGGGCACGTTCAATCGCAAATTATCCTCAAGAATGCGGACGTGATATTTCTCGTGCAATTCGTTGCGCCATTGCTCCAGTTTTTCTTTCTTCATCATCTGGGGCAGCATGGTTTGCACGGTTTTCGAATCGTAGGGCTGGATCGTGGACGGAGTTTTGTCTTTCACGAGAAAGAAACCGTAACCGTTTAACGTTGGAACCACGCTGGAAAGTTCTTCGACCGGAGTCTTCAAAACCTCCTCCAGAAATTCCTTTCCGTACGCGGTTTCCATGCCCTGGGTGTGATAGATAATGCAATAGCCGTAGTTATACGAACCATCAGGCGTATCGGAGTATTTATACGCGAATTGCTGAAGCACCTTGCGCTTGCCGGCGAAATCGGTGGCGGACGCGATCTGTTCTTTCACCTGCGCGTACAACGAATCCGCCAGGTCTTTGGCCTCTTGCAACGAGCGTTTGTCGTTTTGTTCGATAACGACCCGGTTCACCGACGAGCGCGCGGGCGGCGTGAACATGTCGATGTGGTTATCGTAATACTCTTTCATCGTTTCTTCGGTGATGGAGTCTTCGATGCGTTTTCTCTCATCCTCCATGCACTTCTTGCCCAGACCGATATTCGCCAGTACCTCGATGATCTGGTCTTCGCTCTGCCCCGCCGAAGCGAGATTTTTCTGATAATCTTCTTCGGTTTCAAACTGGCTTTTAAACTCGTTGAGCGCCTGTTCTTTTTCGGCGGGCGTCATTTCAAGTCCGCGGTCTTTGGCTTCGGCGATCAGCAGGTAATTATCGACCAGCATCTCGATCGAACTTTTTCGCTTTTGAGCGATGACGTCGACCCAGCTCACGCCCTCGGGCGGGTTATACATCGCCATGAGCTGCGCGGGGCGCACGATGTTATCGATATCGCTGAGGTAGACCTTGCCCCCGCCGTCCCATTCAGCCGCCACTACTCCACCGGCTGATTCAGCGGGCGCGGTCTGAGGCGCCGCGGCCTGGGATTGATTCGCAGCCGTTGGTGAGGCGGATTGAGGGGCTTCGGACGAACCGCACCCCCAGATGCCCAACGCCGTCATGCAAAGAAAAGATAGTACGGTAGACGATCTCATCGCTCCGCGCTCCTGAGAAAACATAGAATCCCTCTATTTTGGTTTACTGATTAGAATCATTCGGCGCCGTCTGGCGCTGGGCGGGCCCCAGCTGGTTCACGCTTTCGATGGAGTCGAAATCGGGCATGGGATGATTCGGGTGATTTTTTTGCCAGTACTCCCTGAAGTTCGCCCGCAATTCTTCCGGGTACAGGGTTGGAACCGGGTACATCTCACGCTGTTTCTGGAACATCTGACCATAACGCTTCTGATATTCCTCCATGCCTTTCTGATGCTGCTCGGGAGAAATCCGTTTGGGAATTTCCATTCCCGGCAGGGGCTGATAGGCTTTGCTCCATTCCTTGAATTTATCGCCGTAGCGCTTCATGTAATATTCATACGCCTGAACCTGTTCTTCACGGGTCATGGCGCGTGGATTCGTGCGGATATCCTTAAAGAAATCGGGCATCTTCGCCAGGCGTAGCGCAAACGCCGCCTCACCCAGCACCAGCGTGGCCTGCTCGTCCGTCAATTGATTGACCACCACGCCGTTATCGAGGGTCTCGCCTTCAAGCACTTCAAAACTGCGGCTGTTGGAGTTGATGGTTCCGATCTTTTTCTGGCCGAGTTGAGAGTAGTTCGTATACGTCCAGTCGTTAATCAGCGCCATGAGGCGCGCTTTATCGGAGGTTTCGTCGCTGACCGGCTGGCGGTTTGAAGTGGTTTGACCCGGTTGCATCGCGTTGGCGTCGTTCGCCTGCGCGTTAAAGATTTCCTGCTGAACGGATTGGTCGATCTCAGGAAACAGATCGAGCACGGCGTCGTCATGACGCCCGCCCTCGGGAACCGGGCGCGGCTGTACTGAAAGGGCGATCCGTTTAACGTCGACCGCCTTGCGCGACATCTCGGGCGTATGCAACACCGTAATCGCCACGATACCCGCGACCAGCAGGCAACAGAAAAGAACCAGAAATACTCGCATGCCGTAACTACCCCAAAGCGGCTTTTGATTGACGCATAGTTTATCACGGCTTGAGCCGGGTCAACAGGCCGCACCGTAAAAGCGCACATTGTAACGCGATCGCGTTTGTTTTATTCCACAATTCAACACGAATGAATGGTTCAATCAAATTCTTTCAAAATTCTAAACGTAACTGATATCACGGATTATCTCTGAAAAAAGTAACGGCGCTTCATGATCGAAGCGCCGTTCCGGTCAGGCGATGATTCGGCTCGGCTTAGAAGCCGCTCGGCAATACGAAACTGTCTTCATAGCGGTAATCAAGCAAGGTAACCGCGATGTTGAGGGTATCCTGGTTAATCGGAATGTCAGGCACCTGGATAAACCCGTAATGTTTGCCGTCGCTGGTGATGACGAAGTACGAACGTCCCTGCTCCCACGAAGCCGTCTGTCCGGTGGCGTCAGGCGGATTCGGATCGAACGGATTAAGCAACACCGCCGACCGGCTGAGGTTCTTAACGAACTCGGTCGGGTTGATCGAGAAGATATCGGTGTTTTCAGGCAACATCATGATGCCGGCTCTTGGATCGGTCGTATAGAAGCTCTGACCGCTCAGAACCAGATCCGCGTCGCCACGGAACACCGCGACCGTCATCCCACGATCCTTGAAGCTGAAACCAAACGGCTGCAGGACTTCGAGATCGTTGATTTCCGTCAGGAAGTTGGTATCGATTCCGCTGCTGAAATCAAAACTACGATCGTTTTCACCCATCAGGAAACGGTTTGACATGCTCGACATCTTGTAAGCGCCGTTCACGTCTTTGCGGAACTCGAACTCAACCTGGTTGTAACCGGCGGCGGTGAGATGGCTGCCGTTGTACCAGGCGATTTCAAGAACGGGCGGCGTGTACTGCTGAGTATAGAACTGTTCGCGATAGACGATCATCACCGAGAACGGCTGGAAGGGCTGAAGCGCCGAACTGGGGATCTTGAAGTACTTGGGATCGTCAATCGTTTTGTTCTTGGGAGCGTAGGTTCCCATCAGCGTGTTGCCTGAAAGCCGGCTCAGGTAACTGATATCCTGAAATTCAATATCCGTGTTACCGGCGAGCTGGTCGTAAAGGCGGCCGAAGTTTTTGATTGAATAGAAATCAATCAACCATGAGCGCCCGTCCAACACTTCACGCACACGGAACGTCTGCTCGACGCCCGCAGGCCGGTCACTGAAGAACAAAGTACCCAGCGTGGTCGTGGTAAGAGCGGTTGAGTCGAGGTTCGCCGCCGTGGCCAGATAACGCAGCTGCGGATAGTAATAGCTCAGGTCGAGCAGAACCTGCGCCTTGACGACGTCGCCCTGGTTCGAGATCACGAACGAGTTTTGATTCGCCCGTGAAACCGAGTGTGAATCGACCTGCATGAAGCTGAAGTTGGTTTCCAGCGATTTCTTCAAGCCCTTGGCGTCCGCCCCGTTTTTGTCTTTGTAATTGGGGTGGACGTACGACATGATCTTGCTGGTATTCTCCGTCTTGTACGCCGCGAGAATATCGTTGATCGAATCGACGACGGACTGAAGATTCACGCTGGCCGTCTCGACGTCAACGATGAGATCGTCGTTTAAGCCCGGCGAGTCGGGGAAGACGTAAGGATCGGCGGGGATCTGGTTTGATGCGATCGGCGTTGTGGTCATGTAGTGCAATTCGCCGCCGCCTTCGACCAGCAGATACATATCATCCCGATCGGGGAACAACTTGACCTGGCGAACCGAGCCCAGAGACACTTCTTCAGCCGGCGTGCGCTTCTGCAGAACGGCCGATTTAAGCGAATCTCCCCCGTTGATGGTCGAAATTTTTCCATCGGAATCGGTCACGATGATGTAAGAGAGCGCGTAGTTTTTGAAGCGAATATCCATGTCGGGATATTTGTCTACATCTTCGCTCATCTTCGACCAGACCACGCTGGAAGAGCCATCCGACTTCGACAGGATGCCGTTTCCGGTCAGGAAATAGAGCGTCTTGCCGTCCGGCGAAATCTCCATATCGCGGTAGACGTCGATCCCCATGGCGGGCGGGCGCAGGTTGGTCTTGGCGTTGGCGCCGAGATACAACATATCGCCGTCGCCGTCGAGAACGTAAATCGCGCCATTATTCCAGTCGACTTCAATATCGCGGACGTGTTCAATCGCGATCTGGCCAGCGGTGGGCGACTTGATCAGCTTTGCGCCGCTCAACCCGTTGGACAGGAACGAGATTTCGCTCGCCGGGAAGGAGAGCGTCCCGTTCTGTTGAAGTTTGCTGTTAAACGACATCACGTCGCCTGAGGCGAGAATGGTGCCATTGACCTCAACGCCGATCGCGCCGGCGAAGGTGGGGGCGGGCTCCATGTCAGCCAGATTGTTCACGTTTTCCAGATCGGGCATGGAAGGCAGATCGCCCAGCGTAAACGTGCGGCCATCCACCGACAGTTTGGCGATGTCAAAGCGGTTGGGCAACGCGCCGGTCACAACGATCTGATTGCCGCCTCCGCCCGATGAGCCGCCACCGCCGCCGGTATTGCCCGAGCTGGCCGCGGTTGTGATGGGCCCGTCAGCATATGTAAAGATCGGGGTATTGATGCCGTCATCCACGCGGGCATAGATGTAATACGAATTGGTCGGATCGAATCCGGGCACGGTCAACAGATTCACGGTGTACGTATTCGCGACCCCGGAGGTGGCGCGCGTCAAAGAACCGGACAGGAATTCTCCGTCAAAACCAGCGTTGTTGCTGTCGACGAACAGGGTGACTTGCGGAGAGTTGTCGGGGTCCTGAACGATATACGACACTTGGTAAGTGAGATCGTCCGTCGCCGGGTTGCGGCCCGCCTTCGGCGCCAGGAAGGTGACTTTGGGCGCCACGTTCTCGCTGCGGACGACGATTTCACCGGTGGTGATCTGGTTTTTGCTGATGCCTCGGAAGGGTTCGGTATCGACCCAATCCGTTTTCAGGTACGAATGATACGAAAGACCGCCTTCCGGCGCGTTAACCACAGTAACCTCGCCGGTATCCGGGTCGGTAACGTTACGGGTCGCGCCCTGCTGTCCGGAACGGATGCGGACGCGGAACGAATCGCCGACGCGCGCCTGAGGCGACGTGCGAAGGACGATATAGAAGTCATCGCCAGCCAGAGGCCCGAAGTTTTCGTCGGGAATCTGAATCTGGTACATGTAGTTCGTCGTATAAGAAGGATTCTGCAGGAAATCACTCATCCCCAGAGCCGAATATGGGTTGGTCAACTGCAACTCGATCGGGTCCGGCGGATCCGGATATTGCGGCTCGGAACATTCGGGATCGCTGGAGCAATCGTCTTCAGCGGTCGCCACGTCGTCCAGATAGGTTTGAATCGCTTCATTGGCGCTCTGCACGGCGTCGCCGATCGCCTGATTCATATCCTGCAGATAGCTGGTCAGCGTATTATTATCCGTCGTCTGCATGAAATACCCGAACTGGGTCCACAACTGAGGATCGGTCTGATTGCCGCCCTGCGGATCGTTCGCGTTCTGAGCGGTGTCGAGTCCAACGCCAACCACCATCGGGTTCATACCCACCTTGCAAAAACCAAGCAGCGGGTTGGGGAAACGAAGCGCGCGCGCCATCGAGAGCAGGAACGAGCGGCGGACGTCGCCGTCCGGATCGGGAATCGGGGCGATTTGATCTTCGCTGTCAGCCGTTAACTGAATCATGCAAAGCTGTTCGCCGGTGGTGACGACTTCGATGCACAAGTCTTCGGAATACCGCGAATCGGGCCGCACGCTGTTCCACAGATCGAGCAGCGACGCTCGGATATCCAGATTGCGATACATGCCCTGATTATAAATGGGTGCATTGCCCGGGTTAAAAGGCCGCGATCCGGAGGGCGGGAAGATCCAGCCCGGATTCGTTTCATAGTTGGTGTAATTCAACACGCGGAAATCAAGATCGGCGAACCAGGAGCCTTCACCCACGCTGAGCGGCAGCAACTGGCCGTCAGCAATGTCGAACGGCGCGTTCGCCGGTTCAATGGCGGTAATGTACTCCTCGTACTTGGTGCGATCGTTGGGGGTAAAGACATACGATGCTTCGGAAAATGCAGCGACGTCGCCCCAGTTGTCGTAGAAAGTCGGCAGAAAACGGTCGTTCGCATCGAATACGCCGTTGATGCCCGCCGGCGTGTAGTCGCCGAGGTCTTCGTCAATCAGGCCGTCGCCGTCGTCGTCCTGCAGGTTATACCACTCTTCGTCGACCAGCATGTCACCGTCGTCGTCGATTCCGTTTCCAGAGGGCGTGTCGTCTTCCATCCAGAGGCTGATCGACGCGGCAGGCGCGAGGAAGGGGCCTTCCTGGGTGATTCCAAGTTCAAGCGGCAGCGCCGAGAACAGGGTCAGAAGCTGGGTCGCCGTTGAACCGGGCAAGAACTCGACCTGCAGATCGCCCAACACGGTGCTTTCCGTGAAGAAGCGGTCCCACAACAACTGGCTGACGCCCTGGCTGTTGAGGAACTGGCTGTGGTTCTGGCCAAAGTCGATCGCGTCGATACCGATCACTGCCTTGGGCGGCGAAGACAGCACGCGATCGTAGATCACGTTGTTGTTATTCGCTTTGGTACCTTCGCCCGGCGTGGTCAGATCGTCGTACTGGAAGAGCGGACGCGGACGGCCGATCAGCGGCGAGGTCGTATCGGTGTTGGGACGGCCATAGCCAAGGCTCGACACGGAATCATACGTCGAGTAGCTGGTCGCTCCCTGGGTGTAGCCAGCGAGGTTGTTGCCGACTTTGATATCTTTCGGGCGAATGAAAGGCAGAATCGAATCGAGATTGCGCAGTTTGTTGCTGGTTTTGACCGCGAGATAGATATCCGGACCTGAATTCACGCCAGTGCGCGACGTGGGAGCGCGCAGATCGCCGGCCGCGTTGCTGCGGTCGAGCGGCATGGTCACGGTAAAGCCCTGAATCATGTCAAAATTAAACAGATCGAGCAGGTTTGACTTTTCGTTGCCTGACAGCGCGTGCAGATAACGCACCTGGCCTTCGGTCAGCCCCAGGAAGGGACGCGAAATGTTGATCAGCAGGTCAAACATGAAGCAGGCTTCGTCCTGATAGCATTCCAGCGAACCCAGCGTCGGGCGCGGCGCGTCGACCGTCCAATCCGGAGCCGCCTCAAGCGCGTCGCCGGGGATGCCGACCAGAGCCATGCTCAAATCTGAATCCTGGAACATCCAGGGGAACACGCGGCGAACGGCTTCGCCGCCGACCACGCCCGGAAGCAGGCGCCGCAACGCCGCGTTCAGCGCGGGGTCGCTATTGACCAGATCGGCCGTAATGGGGAACGGCTTGATCTCCAGTTTGCTTTCATCCAGCGTCAAAATGCGGTCGACGCCGGCGTCGTACTGGGTTTTAAGACCGCCGACTTCACGATAGAGGAAGAAACCGCCCGCCGCGTTCTTCAGCGGCTTCAGGAAAATATCCTGGTTCGCGAGGTGCGTGGGCTGAAGACCGTCCGAACCGAATGGACGCGGGCCATAGGGCAGATAGCTCATCACATGAGAATTGACGTCGTCGCTGCCGATAAAAAAGGCGCTCAGCGGGAATCCGTTGAAGTTGAGCGGCATGGTTTTGGGATACGAAATCGGTTCTTCAAGACCGACGTCGCGCTGCTCCATCCAGATCATGCCGGGGTTTTCGGGGTCTTCAGGGTAGTTATAGAAGAACGGGTTAAAGAAAAACTTGGGGGTCAGCGCGGCGCTGGCGACGGTAACAAATCCGTTGCCGCCTCCACCGATTCCCGCCGCGGCGATCAGGTTGCCCACCGCCGCGAGGTTGACGCCGATGAAGTTCACGTTCACTTCTTTAACGAAGTAATCCTGATCGGCACGGCCCGCGAAATCGATACCGAGAACAGTTTTGGCGTCCGAGTTGGCGCCGATGCGGTAGGTACTGTCGGTATCTTTAACAAAGTTAACGATATTGATGATATCGCCGACGTACAGTTTATCCGTTCCAAAGTCAGGGTTCAGGCCCGAAAAAGATGGATCGGGGAACGGCGTGTCATACAACGTGTTTTTGGGCAACGGGTTGATGCGGTCGCGAATGGTGATTCCGTTGGCGGGAATATACACCTTGAAGGTATCGCCCTGCATCAGATTGAGCGTGGTCTGAACAACGATATGGAAGTCGGGATGAGCGTCGCGAACCAGCGGAATCCGAGCCGAGGATGAGCCCGGGACCGGACGGAAGGTAATGAAATACTTGCCCGGCTGGACTGGGTCTTCCTGAACGGTCGGCACAGCGCTGAGATCAACGGGGGTATCGCTGCTGGCGTCGCCCGCGAAATAGCTGAAGCGGTCGGGCTGAGCGTTGCTTTCCTGAAAGAGAGCGATGCCGCTGGCGAGCGCGGAGGCATCCAGCGGAAGAAAGTCTTCCGTGATGCTCAAGCCACGGCGATCAGGCGTCTTATCTTCAAAAACGACAGTTAGTTGTTGAATTTCCTGAAGCCGGGGAATCGGAATTTGACTGTTCGTATTCCCGATCACTGAAATGGGAACGCTTAACACCGCCGTGCGGGGGGAAAGCGGAGCAATGCCCAAGGGAATGACTTCGGCGTCATCCTGAGCGTGGACGGGCGCGATGAAAGCCATCGCCAAGCCCAGAATCATGGCTCCCCAAATCACGGCGTTGGTCGTCTGGCGGAGTCGTTTTTGGAACTGGATGCTCATGGAAAAACCTCTTTTATCAATAAGTCGTGCCTGTTAATTTCCTCGTCCTGAAAAAACATGCGAATACGCACAATTCGAGCGTGATTGCGGCGCGACGATGCATGAATTGATGATGCAATTCGCTTTCAATGACGCCCTTATCTCATGAAATAATATCCACTTACAAACTTAACTCTCAAATTTCCAAACGGTTACTTTTTACCGGTTCATCCCGATTCGCAGTCGTAACTATATAATGCGCCGATCAAAAGTGTCAAGTTGAATGGTCTCACTCCCCCCTTATCCTTCGAGATCCGGGCGGGGCGCTCACATGGGGTGTGTATGGAGTGTTTTCACTCTCGTTCCGCAGCGCAAACCATTCATTCAATCGGATTTCATGCCAAGACCACCCATCCTACCTCACTCCAGGGCGAATGTCGAATCTCTCGGGCCTTTTTTCATGGCTTTCAGGAAAAAGATTCACTTTGGTGAAAGAATGAATTGACGAACACCTCGCCTGCTTTTAAATTACACCAACAGTATTTTACAGGCCGGTTTCAATCAGTCCCGGACGCTCGGCGTCAAGTGCGAATCATGGCGATTTCAGTCTGAATTCTATGGTTTCGCGGCGCGTGAGGCCGGGGGTGTTTGTATTATTTCGGGGGTCTTTCGTCTTTTTCCACTCATAGTGCATGATTTCTACGCGGTTCAGGCCTGAACCGCCCTTGCGATTTTGGCGCAAGAGGGAAAGATGAAGACCATGTGACATGAAGGTTTGGGTTTCGGGTAAGGAGGGAACCGTGGACGAACTGACGCCCCCCGCATCAACTCGCTTTATATTCGTGACAGGCGGCGTGTGCTCTTCGCTGGGCAAGGGGGTGGCGTGCGCTTCGATCGCATGCCTTCTTGAAGCCCGGGGGTACAAGGTCGCGCTGCAAAAATTCGACCCTTATATCAACGTAGACCCCGGAACCATGAGCCCCTATCAGCATGGCGAGGTATATGTGACCGACGACGGCGCGGAGACCGACCTCGATCTGGGGTATTACGAGCGCTTTACCCACTCCAGAATCACCCGCAAATCGAGCGTATCGACCGGACAGATTTACGACGCGGTCATCAAACGCGAACGCCGGGGCGGATATCTGGGCAAGACCGTCCAACTGGTTCCTCACATCACTGACGAGATCAAACGGCGAACCTATGAAGTCGCGGTGGAATCGAAACCGGACTTTCAGATCATCGAGATCGGCGGAACCGTAGGCGACATCGAGGGTTATCCCTTTCTGGAAGCTATTCGCCAGATCGGCTGGGAGCTCGGCTCAAGCCGCGTGCTGTTCGTACATCTGACGCTGATTCCCGTGATATCCGTGGCGGGCGAGGTAAAAACCAAGCCCACTCAGCACAGCGTCAATAAACTGCGCGAAATCGGTATTCAGCCCTCCATCCTCCTCTGCCGAACATCGGTGCCGCTCAACCGGGAGATGAAAGAAAAAATCGCGCTGTTCTGTAACATCCCCGCCGACGCGGTGGTCAGCGCGCGCGATATTCAATCGACGATCTATGAGATCCCGCTGGTGTATCGCGATGAGGGTCTCGACGCGCTGGTTCTCGATTATTTCAAGTTGAAGGGCGGAGACCCCGATCTGCGTGAATGGAAGAAGATCGTCTCCATTATCAAAAACCCCAAAAAAGGGCCGGTTAACATCGCGGTGGTGGGCAAGTACATCCGCCTGCAGGACGCCTACCGATCGATTTATGACGCCCTCATCCACGGCGGCGTCGCCAATAACGCCCGAGTTCAGATCACACCGGTTCACGCGGAAGAAATCGAAAAACGCGGCGCGCATGAGCTGCTCAAAGACGTGGATGGCATCCTCGTGCCGTGGGGTTTCGGCAAACGTGGCACGCAAGGCAAGGTCGACGCCATCACCTATGCGCGCGACAGGAAGGTACCGTTCTTCGGCATCTGTCTGGGCATGCAGTGCAGCGTGGTTGAATTCGCGCGCGGCGTGCTCGGCAAATCCGAAGCCTCCAGCACCGAATTCGAGCCCGACACGCCCGATCCGGTCATCAGCCTGATGGATGAACAACGCCGCGTGGTCGACAAAGGCGGAACCATGCGGCTGGGCGCCTACCCCTGCGTTTTGCAGAAAGGCACCAAGGCCCGCGCCGCGTATGGAACCGACCATATCGACGAGCGCCACCGCCATCGCTGGGAGTTCAATAATGAATACCGCGAGCTGTATGAAAAAGCGGGCTTCGTCATCAGTGGATTATCGCCCGATGGCAAGCTGGTTGAGATCGTGGAAATTAAAGACCACCCGTGGTTCGTCGGCTGCCAGTTTCACCCGGAGTTGAAATCGCGACCGCGCGATCCTCATCCATTGTTCAAAGCGTTCGTCAAAGCCGCAATCAAAAAACAGGAAGGTTGATCGCGGCAGACGCGAAACCATGAAGCGCAAAAGGGGCGGATCACCGCCCCTTTTTTATTGACTGTGTGATCGCGGTTGAGCGGAATCAATGATCGCAACCGCAGGCGTTCAATTCACCGGCGCGCAACTCCCCCCGCGCGAATAATTCAGCCGCTCTCGAGACTGACTCTTCCGCGCAGAACACCGGCGTAACGCCCGCCGACTGAAGGTCCATGACCAACCGCCGCCCCATGCCGCGCGCGATGAGATAGTCACAGCCGGAGAGCAACTCCAACAACCCGGCGTGGCTGTGATGGGCGCCGGCGCCGTGAGAGTGTTTACGATCGTGATCGCCGCCACATTCGCCCAGGGCGTGGGCGGTATGCCGGTTTTCACGGCGTTCGAGTTGATTTGGTTTGTCATCCACCACTTCGTAAACATTAAACCCGAGACAGCGCCCGGTGTGTTGAGCGATGGTGTCACCATCATCCGTCGCGATCGCGAATTTCATGATGCGTTTTCTCCCCGTGCGCCGCGCCGTCCCTGACCGCGTCCGCCTCCATTTCCATGGCCGCCGCGATGACAACAGCCCCGGCCTCCGCCCCGGCCGGCGGAAACGGCTTCTTCTTCGACTCGCTGAATGGATTGGCTCTTGCACGCGGGACACGCTTCCGGGCGGTCGGTTCCAAACGGAACGTTCCAGTCGTGCCCGCACTCGCTGCATTGAAATCGTCTGTATTCAGTCATGGTTACATGACCTCCCGTGATGCGGATTGAATATCCGTTGACCAGCGCGCTCGCCACTTTGCGGCGCGCGGTTTCGATGATGCGGCCGAAGGTCCCTCGTGAAACGCCCATTTCGGCGGCTGCGGCTTCCTGGTACTGGCCTTCCAGATCGGCCAGGCGAAGGGCTTCCAGCTCGTCGAGCGAGAGGATCTCTTCGTCCAGACAACGCCCGGGTATCCCGGCGGGCTTAAACACCCGCGCGGCGGGTTGAAACGCGATTCGACGGCGGCAGACTGGTCGGCCCATGGGCATTACCCCCTTCCTTACTTATTAGCATATGCACACAAAAATTCCTGTCAACCCGCTGATTTTCCAAACGGGAGCCGCCGGCGTAATTCCACCATTTCACCCCGGACGCTTTATCGGATATGATGATTCGTATTAAATGGCGGACGCTTGTCCGTGGAGAAAAAAATGGCCGCGATTCCGCCGTTAGGGCGCTATATCAAAAAAGAATTCATCTGGCCGGTGATCTTCTGGTCATGGGCGCTGATAGCATCGCTGGGCATCGAGTGGTCGGCGGTCAACGACCCCAGCGCGCGGCCTTCCACCCCCGACGCGTATTCCGACATTTCGTTTCGCGGGCTGACGTTTGAACAACTCGACGAGACCAACCGGCGGGTGACGCTGCACTCCATCGACGCCACGTTCGACAACGAAAACAAGGAATTCGTTCTGAACGAGCCTGAACTGACCTGGCGCGATCCGGCGCGAACGCAGGTGTTTTCGGCCACGGGCGGGCTGGGGCGCTTTCACGTCGCCACCGACATATCGAACCTCCCGTCTGAATTTCAGCAGATAGAGTTTCTGCTGGGCGCGGCGGCGCACAGCGGCGATACGACGGTTGACGCCGAACGTCTTGTCTTTGACAATACGACGCTGTTATTCGAGATTCCCGGCATCTATACCATGAAAAAACAGGGTGCTTTCCGCTCGCGCGCCGGCAACCCCGACAGTTCCATCTACTTTGACCCGCTTTTGATGAGAATGGGAAGCAACCGGGACGAACTGATCGCCAACCGCCAGACCGCGCAGCAACCCCAGGGACAATAATATGATTATGAAACTACGCGCACGAATCCTTTTCACGACGATCGCCCTCGCCGCGGTTATCACTCCGGCGGTCTTGGCGCAGGACGCCCCGCAGGCTCAGGCCCCCGCGCCCGACCTCTCAACCACGTTCACCTCCGGCTCCAAGGAAGTGGTGATCGGTAATGACACCGAGTGGCAGGCGGATGATCCGTTTTCAGAGACTCCCGTGCTCCACCTCAAGCCCAAAGAAGGCGTCAAATACGCCAGCGTCACCATCACCGATGGAACCGAGGTCACAAAATACACCGCGAAGAAGATCCGCTACGCGGTGGGCAGCGAAGCGCTGTTGATGGAAGAAGACGCGCGCATCGAACGCGGCAAACAACTTATCGCCGGTTCGGTCTCCATCGAATACCTGCCCGAAAAACTCATCATGACCGTGAAGGGTACCAAGAAGGCTCCCGCTGAAATCCGCTATATTCCGCCCAAAGGGTTGCAAATGCACTCCAGGGCGCCGGAATTTCATATCGCTTTCGTCAAAGCAGGTGACGATGTGGTGGTCAAAACCATTACGCCGGTCTATTAACGAATCGGCTCAGGGAACCCATTTATGAACAAACTCGCTCAATTCACGGCGCTGGCCATCGCGGCGGCGCTCATCGCCGCCGGCGCGGCCCGGGCTCAGGACCTTTCGACGACCTTTTCATCGGGCTCGAAACAGGTGTTGATCGGTTCAGACACGCAGTGGCAGGCCGAGAATCCGTTCTCGGATTCGCCCGTGCTGCACCTGACGCCCAAACCGGGCGTACAGGCCGCCAAGGTCACGATCACCGAAGGAACCCGCACCACGATCTACACCGCCCGGAAGATCGACTACTGGTCGGCGAGCGGCGCTCTCTACATGGCGGGCGCCGCGCGCATTGAGCGCGGCGACGAGTATATCGCGGGGCCGATCTCGATCGATTATCAGCCGCAAAACCTCAAGATGATCGCCACAGGCGATAAGAAATCGCCCGCCATCATCCGCTATCTCCCCCCCACCGGGATGAAGATTTACACGGAAGCGGTGGAGTTTCTTTTCGCCTTTGAAAAAGAGGGCGACGCCAACCGGGTGAAATCGATCACGCCGGTCGATCAGATTCAGACCATTCTGGGAGACGAAGCCGTTACGGCTGGGCTGCCCATCGACCGGCAGCTTTCCGGCCCCAAAAACTGAATCGCGGCATATAGTGATTTCTCCCGCCCCGGCCGAGACCTCATCCGGGGCGGTTGTTTATTCGGGGCCGCGTATTTATACTTTCCAGCCTGCAATCTATACTGTACTCAAGACGAACCATAAAGACGGAGAAACCTGTATGGGCATCACCATTAAACCGACCGAAGTGCGCGCCGGCACCAAACTCGAATTCGACGGCGAAGTGTATACCGTAACCAAGTACGAGCATTACTCGCCGGGCAAGGGCCAGGCCATCATCCGTATCAAGATCAAACACATGAAGACCGGCCGCGTGCTCGATAAGACCATCAAGACCAACGACAGCGTCGAGAAGGCGATTCTCGAACCGAAGAAGGTCGAGTTCCTCTACCGCGAGGGCGACGAACTCCACTTCATGGAGCAGGCGAATTACGAGCAATTTTCACTGCCCGCCGAACAGCTGCTGGGCAAAGACGTCTGGCTGAAAGAAAACACCGAGATGAGCCTGCTGTTTTATAACGGCGAACCGGTCGACGTCGATATGCCTCAACACATGGAGTATGAGGTCACCGACACAGACCCCGGCCTGAAGGGCGATACCGCCTCAGGCGGCAGCAAGCCCGCCACGGTCGAAACCGGCGCGGTGGTGCAGGTTCCGCTGTTTATCAACATCGGCGACGTGATCCGCGTCGACACCCGCGACGGCAGTTACATCGAACGCATGTAACCAACTCGCGGCGTAATTCCGCACTCAAAAGCCCTCGCGTCTTCCGGCGCGGGGGCGTTTTCATGTTATTGAATGATTGTATAAATCCACGCCCTTGGATAAAACTTTTCCCGCTCAGGAGACGCTCCGCCAATGGTCTCATTCGCTCGCAAAAGTTTCACCCGGCGGGCGCATGCCATGTTTCTTCAACTTGCAGGAAACTGAAATAACCGGCGGTCTCTGTTATTCCTCTGGTTTGATCAGCCGGTAAAGAGCGACCCGGCCATTGCGGTAGATCTCGTCGAAGTAGGCGGGGTCGTTGAGATGCGCCCGATGGCCGAGGCGGGCGGTGATGGGGTGGGTATCCTCATCGGGGATATACAGATAATACGACACGCCGCGCCGCAGCAGCTCGCGATGGACTTCATCATACGGGCGTCCATAAAACGGCGTCAGCTCGCAGTCGTCGAGATGAATGATTCCGATGTCTTCCCGATAGACGTGATAGCGGTTGTCATGAGTGAGAATCAGGCTGTAGGGCTCCAGCGTATCGTTGATGAACTTCCACGCCGGCGCGACCTCGGGGTAGCGCACGCGGTAGTATTGTTCTTTCGAAAGCCCCGGCGTGGCGAATACCGGCAACGAAGGATTGGCGATTTTGGGCCCCATGATTGAGTACGACACGCCTGGAATCAACCCGGTGAACAGAACCAGCGCGGCGAAGCCCAACCGCGCCGCGCCGGACGTCACGGCCAGGAAGCGCGCGGCGAAGACCGCCAGAATCACGAACGCGGCGATGGTGTGATAGAGATACAGCCCCGAGATGACGTACTGATAAAGCGCGTAGATAAAGAGCAGCAGCAGCGCCGTCCAGTAGAACGGCTGGTTTTTCTTCCAGCCGAACAGCAGCGCGGGCGCCAGCAGGCCCAGCGTCAGCGGCGCCATGCGCCAGTCGAACAGCATCACCGGAACGCTGCCCACCAGTCGCTGGCCGAGCGTATCGCCCAACTGCGCGAAGCCATTGCCATGCGCGAGCCATTCGGTATTCGCCGAAGCCAGCACGTCGAGGTTGATGTTTTTTCCACCGAACAGGTTCGGAAAAAACGCGTACACCGGGTTGCCGGTCACGATGGCGTTTCTCATGCACCACGTCATCGCCAGCGCGAACCATCCACAGGCCGACGCGATCCACGCCGCGCCCAAGCGGCGGCCGCATTCGCGGGTGAGCATCATCCAGACGATCAGCAGCGCGACGCAGGGCCAGACGACCACGCCCAGGTAGTTGATGTGGAGAAAAATCGCCGCCGTCATCAGCAGGGGCTGAGCGGCGCGCACGGTGGGATGAGAGGCGAACAGGGCCGCGAACAGCAGAAACGCGGCGGTATACGCCATCACCAGCGAATAATCGGACGCGTATACGAAATACGAGCTCACGAACGGCAGCGCACGAAACGCCAGCGCCGCCAGCGCGGACGCCAGCCGGTCGCGGGTGAGATGAAGCGAAAGATAATACACCGTCACGATTGAGACGACTCCCGCCAGGGGCGGCAGGAGCTGGGCATACAGGTCGGACCACGATCCGAACAGCGCCGCCGTGGCCGCCTGATGAAGCGGGTAAAGATGAGGGTAATTCGCGCCCAGCCCCAGCCCGACCTGCAAACAGACCAGCGTGGGAAATCCGCCCAGCCTCCAGGTCATCTCGCCGTAATGGACATATAGAATCAACGCATCCCAGTAATCGACCGGATACAACAGCGCGTGGTAGAACGAGAGCAGCACGATCGCCGCCATCAGCGCCCAGGCGGCGGCAAAGGCCCAGCGTTCTGCGGGGCGGTCAAGCGGAGGCGATCCAAACTCGGGCGCGAGCTCGCTCCAGCCCGCCAGCCGGCGCGCCGCGATCAATCCGAGCAACAGCAGGCCCAGAATCATCGCCACGGAGAAGCGGTTGAGAAAAAGAAAAATCGCAGGGATCTCCAGCGCAAAATTCGCCAGCCCGATCCCCATGAACGCCGCCAGTGAGATTTCAAGCGCGCGGGGCAGCCGGACGAACAGACGAAGAAACAACACGCCGATGACGAGATACACGCCCAGCGCGATCAACTCAAATGATAAGTCCATAAAAAAACGTTGGGGAAACTGAAGATTCAGTCTCCCCAACGCGCGAAAGAACGAAACAAAAATAGAGCCGAAGAACGGCTGGTTCATCGGAACCAGCGCGAAGAGAACAATGCACACGCCGAACCACGCCAGCGCCACGGCCGAGGCCGCCTTCGTCCAGGAGCGGGGTTCGGGGTTAATCCTCCCACTCCTTCCCGGTGAGGGTGGTATACGCGTCGAGATAGCGCTGGCGCGTCTTCATGATGATTTCTTCGGGCAAATCGGGCGCGGGCGGGTTGCGATCCCAATCGAGGCTTTTGAGATAATCGCGCACGAATTGCTTGTCCATCGCCTCCTGCGGGCGGCCCGGCTGGTAATCCTCCACCCGCCAGAAGCGCGATGAATCGGGCGTCAGAACCTCATCGATCAGCACGATCTCGCCGTCGAGATAGCCGAACTCGAACTTGGTATCGGCGATGATCACGCCGCGTTCCCGCGCGATGGCGGCGGCTTCTTTGTAGAGTTCAATGCTGCGGTCACGGAGTTCGACGCCCTCGGCGCCGCCCACCACGACCAGCATCTCGTCGAACGAAATGTTTTCGTCATGCCCGGCCTTGTTTTTCACCGCCGGGGTGAACATCGGCTTGGGCAGTTCTCCTGATTCAGTAATGTCTTCATGAATCTTCACGCCCGCCACGGTGCGATTCTTCTGATAATCGACCCAGCCCGACCCCGCCAGGTATCCGCGCACCACGCACTCTACCAGAATGGGATCGGCCTTGCGCACCAGCATGGAGCGTTTTTCGAGAATTTCGGGATGGGAACGGAACGGTTCAGGGAACTCGCTCACTTCCATCGTGACAAGGTGGTTAGGTTGGGCTTCTTCCAACGCGTCGAGCCAGAAGCGCGTCATCTGGGTCAGAATGGCGCCCTTGCCCGGTACGCCCTGCGGAAGAATGCAATCGAACGCGCTGATGCGGTCGGTCGCGACAATAAGCAACTCGCCGCCCAGGTCGAAGATGTCGCGCACTTTGCCGCGCTGCGACGGTTCGACGCCGGGAATCTCGATGCTGGTGATGGCTGGTTTCATGAAACTCTCCCGCGAAAAACGAACAATGCCATGATGATCGGCATATATGCTGATGCAAAGCTTATACGTCCGCGCGGCTCATCATTCAAGCGCGGCGTGAAGCGAGCGGAAAACTATCCCGAATCAGCTTCGACAAGCAGGGGAATCGAGCCAATATTGCGGACGTATTCGGCACCCTGTTCAAGCCGCAGTTTACCATACAAAAGGCCCGCGGCGTCGGTGTCATCGCCGGTCACGGTATACTCGGCCACACCCATCGGCGCATCGGTTTTCATACACCGGGTGCGGCCTTCGTTGACGGCGGTTCCATCGAAATAGAGGGTAAAATCGACTTCGAGCCCGGTCAGATCGATCGGTTCGCCTTTTTCATTCACGCAGGTGAACGCCAGTTTCACGCCCGCGTCATGTTGGTTGAGTTGAATCGGCGCGTTCATCGTTCGATCTCCTTCCGCGCTCCACCGGGGAACCGGACCCGGACGGGAATTCGCCCGGCGATGGTCACTCTCAGCTGAATCTGATAAAAGCGCCCCTGACCGCCGCGCGCGCCGGTCCATACAACGCCGGTTGCGCGCCCGCTCCGGCCCAGAATCAGGTCATCATTGAGTTGCATACTTTCACCACTTTCCCGCGTCATGCCGCGCGCTCCTTACCAGTCCACATCGGGATCGAGATAAAACGCGCCGTCAGCGGGCGGCGTGACCGAACGCGTCTCACTGGACGGTTTGGAGGCGTTCAGCGCATCGGTGTATGTATAGATTCGATAAAACGTTTCCAACGGAGAGGAAAACGAATCGTCACCGGGCGAAGCGAGCTGAATCTCCATGTGTGACGGCATATCGGCGGGGACGCTGCGCGACGCGCTTTCAATCGCGCTCTGCGCGTACCATAGCCGGGCCCTCGAGAGTTCGCGCGCGCTGATTTCGGCATGAAGCGCGGCGGGCTCGACTTCATCAGAAAGTTGGCTCGTGGCCGCTTCAATGCGGCCTGAGAGTTGAGAAATGGTGTACGCGTAATACGGCAGATACACGTCTTCGGTCAGCGGCGTCAGCCCGTTCAGCCCCGCCGTTTCGCGGGCGATCCCGCGCAGCCCTTCGCCCGCCTCGGCCAGCGTAAACGACTTGTGGGTATACGCGGTTACGCCGCCGATCTGGCCTGATACCAGAATCACATACGGCCCCGCCGTGAATCCCGTGGTGGAGACGACGCCCAGCGCCACGCCGGTGCGCAGTTCGGTCAACCCGCCCTGGGCGATCTCCGCGCCGCCGAACACGATGGAGTAACTCATGTTCTCCGGCGTGACGGGATTTCCGCTTTCAGGATCGGAAGCGGTGACCAGAAAAGGCGCTTCATCGCCTTCTTCAAATACGCCCAGGTACGTCTGCGCCATACCGCTCAACGCGGCCAGAAACAGCCAGGGAATGAGAATCGTTCGTTTCATTGAAATCTCCTCGGTTCAGGTTCATCACAGTCCGCCCAGCGCCCAGCGGAACAACGCCGCCATCAGGCTGCCGGTCAGCGCGCCGAAGATGGCCGCACTGGTTTTAACGCCCGCCAGGTCAACGCGGCTTTTCTGATATTGCTTATTGAGATCGTCGAGCGACTGCCGCGTGTAAAGCATCATCGATTCGACCGATTCGAGTTTGGCGCGAATCCGCTCGATAGACGCCTTCAACTCGGCGTAATCTCTCGCCGCCCGCAATTCAGAATCACGCATGGCGGCGTCCTCACAGTTTTTGCCAACCGGCGCCGGTCATGACGTAGACGCCGTCCTGACCGTCATCGCTGGTGTGATCGAGATAGATAATCTGGCCCACGCCAGCCGAGGGCAGCGCGTTCACCACCTTCAACTGAAGCAGGTTTCCGACCGTCAGATTGTTCTTGACCGTCACGTCGCCCTCGTCGCCCGCGATGACCATCAGGTCTTCCACCGTGTCGGAGTGAAACCGGATGTTCCGGTCGGAAGTGATATCGAGATCAAAGGGCGAAACGCCGATTTTGTACGACGTACTGTAGAAGCGGATCTTGTCGCCCAGCGCTTCGGGAAATTTCATCACCGTGGCGGGGATGATCTGCCCGCCCGCAACGCCGTCGTTGGTCGGATCGATATAAATGTCACGATCGGAACGCAGCACCGACAAGGGCCCGTCGCGCAGAATTGTAAATACGCCGCCGTCATCGCCCGGCAGATCGAGCGTCGCGGCCTGAATGGTGGACGTCGCGGCGGCGACGTCGCCGAATACGCTTCCCCCGCTTTTACGGAGAAACACGTCTTCGATCTGACTCGGGCCGATCAGAGTTTGCGATACAGCCGCGCCGGATGCGAGCGCCAGCATAACGGCGTAGAGAATCCAACGAGTTTTCATAGCGGCTCCTTACTCGGCGATTTCGTATTCAATCAGATAGTCATGCTGCAAGCGGGATTGCGCGGGCGGCGGTGAAAAGAAGGTATACGATCTGCGCCCGGCGTCTTCGGCGTAATCGACGCCCGCCTGCTGGCGAACGCCGTTCAGATGAACGTGAAGCGATCCGTCGCGATACACGTGCGCGGTCGAAAACATCGTTCGCGCCCCATCGGTGGATTCGACTGGAACGAGGTCTTCCGCGTGGCGATGCGCATCGCCCATCACCATCTTCGGGCGCACATCAATGAGGTATGAATTCACGCCATCGTCATCATTAAGCACTTGCGTCGAACCGGCGCGATGATACGCCCTCGCCAGTTCAAGAGCGCCTTCAGGCACGTCCGGCGCGGCGGGCGCGGGCGATTCCGCTCCCGCGATCACAGCCGGATCGCCGCTGACCAGCAGCACGATGGAATCGATGCGCGGCTGGATGACAGGAGGGGCGATTTCTCCCGCCGCCGGGAGCACCGTCTCCTCGGCGAGGCCCGCGAAACCTCCGTCCAACACCGCCCAGCCGGGCGCGACGCGTACGCACAACGCGGGCTCATGGAGCGCGCTCACTTTCAACGCATCGCCTCCGCTGGTGGCGATTACCGCCGCCTGGCCGCGGGTGAATAACGCCGAACAGACGGCATGCAACAGTTCGAAGCCCGCCTCCAGATTCGCGTTCCATCGATTCAACTTAGCCGACGTGACGGGGACCTCTTTGTAAACGAACAGCGACGACGAATTACCCGCGTTTTGCGGATCGTATTTGCCATAGACCGTCATTACGCCGCCTCCACCGTTTCACAGCCGGACGCGCGCCGCAGTTCTCCGCCCTCTCGAATCCAAACCGCGACGTTTTGCTGTTCATCATCTCCTGACGGTGAATCAACAAGTAACGCGCCCCCTTCCATCAGTGCGCGTTCGACCACCGAGGGGAGCGATTCGCCCATGGCGCCGCGAAACCACACCGCTTCGGCGCTTTCCTCCAACCCCGCGCCCCACTCCTCCAGCGGACGCTCGCCGGAGAGCAGCCCATGCGAGCGGAGACGCGCAAACGCCGGGTCGTCTTCTCTCGCGATCAACAACACCGGAGCTTCGAGTTCCAACACAGCAGAGCGCGCGCCGACGATGTTCGTCCCCCGGTCGGCGCTCTTGTAGACCAGCGATCCTTCGAGCACCTCGGTGACGCGATCGATCAATCGGTAACAACGCGCGCCCTGATACGCTTCTCCAGGCCGGTGTGAACATCGGCCGTTCGCCTGGCCGCAGATCGAGCATCGCCACGCGTTGAACTTCCATGCCAGCGACACTTCGCGATAGATGCCGCCGTCAACGTTGAGCAGCAAATCTCTGGCGCCGGACACGCCTCGCAGCCAGTAGAACCAGGCGCGGACGAACATCGCTTCACCGTCTTCAGGCGCGCGCGTCACTTCCGCCTTGAAAAAGCGCGCCAGCGGCAACGACTGGCGATTGTGCCCCGGTAACACCGAACGCCCCACGATGATCGAAGCGATCTGCTCAAGCGCCTCGGGCGTGAACTGGCATCCGTCAGACTCGCACGGCTGCGTCGAACAGATCAGCATGGCGCGCACATACACCTGATCGGCGCGCAACGGCGACGCCGCGAGCCGGTTGATCAGCGCCATGTCGTCTTCACTGGGCGCATCACCGGTGAAAGCGGGTTTTTGACAGGCTCGAGTCATCTCCATCGCCGGAGCGCCGGCCATCGTCTCATCCATCAATAATCCAGTTGGCATTGTGTTTTCTCCTGGTTCGGTTCACGCCCAGACGTCGCGGTGTTCCAGCACGACATCCGCCTCTGCATTGGAAGGATCGGCGCTGACGGAAAAGCGATTGGCTCCAGGACGCGACAGAGGGAAGGTTTCATTACACGCGGCGAACACGTTTTCTCCACCGCACGTCACGGTCCGTTTTTCGGAATCGATCACCGTCTCGACCTCCGCGCCGATGGTTCGCGTTAATATGAAGCGCTCGCGGCCCGAATCGATGGTCAGCGACTGAAGTTCCGTTTTGGTAATAACAATCACGCGTGGCCACCCCTCGGCGTTGCCCTGACTGAACAGTTCGATCACCGCGGAGCCTGCGTACATCCGGGCTGGAATGCGAAACAACGTCTCGCCTCGCACATAGCGGTCATCCGTCCAGATCAATAGATCCACCGCCGCCACGCGCGCCTGAAGATTGGGCTCGATCGAGAATGAACGCCGCCGCCCCAGGTAAAAGCGCCCGGTCTCCAGCGACAGATCGGCCTCACCCCGGTCAAAGGCCTCCACCGCGCCGCGAAAAGATTCCACCCGTTGCTGGAACTCATCCAAATTCGCGCCGCGAATCAACCCGCGCAGACGAATCTCTTTCCGCACTTTGCTGCGCGCCTCCAGTGTGGCAGTCTGAACGGTAAAATCGCGATCCGGCAATGTGATTTCGCCAAGACGAATCATGACTGAGCCTCCCGCACGGCGTGGAGACTTTTCGGCTGACGGGTCCGTAGATAAGGCCGCAGCATCGACCAGGCCTCTTCGCGCAACCGTTCAGCCCATACACGCCGGCTGTCAGCGCCCGCGTGCTCGTCGACACGGACGCCCGGCAGAGAGACGTCTTGCGCCGAGGCGGCTTCAGCCAGCGAGAGCGAACCGATCAGGTTGGCCAACGCGAGTTTTGATTCAGCGCGGATGACGCGCACATCGATCGGCGACGCATCGGTTAACGTGGTCTCGGCGAGAATTTCCGCGTGCGCGTCGTTCAGGCATTGCCGCAGCCGTTCGGGTGGAATCGCGCTGAAATCGTTCAACCCGCCCTGCCTGCGCACGTCCAGTTCGGTAACAAAGGTCATGACCGGCTCCTGAAAAAATCGGGGCGAAGAATCAACTGATCCTTCGCCCCGCGTGGATGGAATCGAATTACGACCAGGTGACGTTCAACACCCGGGAGGCGGCGGAGATCGCCTTGGCGAAGCCCGCCGTTTCTGAAATCGCCGTGCCTTCGATCTGCCGGCGGATGAGGCGTTCGCTCTCGGTCAGCACGCCGGTCTCGTAGACCTCCTGCAATGCGAACCGGTTGTCGAGACCGACGATCTGGTTCGCGGCCACGGAATCGTCGACCAGCAGTTCGGCCCCGAACAAGCGAATGCTCTGGCCCTCAACCTGAAACTCGCGCGAGATGGCCGGATCTTTGATCTCGGTCACGTTGAGCAGTTTCAGCGCTGTGGCGGCGTTGCAGACCAGCACGTTGAGTTCATACGGATCGAACGACAGCGCGAATTCGGCGATGTCATCATAATCAAGCGTTCCGCTGACATCGGTGTTCATGGAGGAGGCGGCGTTGTTGTTGCCGTCGCCGTTCACGATGACATTCATCGCGTCTTCAAACTTGTCACGCTGAATCTGAAGACCGATGGTGCGTAAAAAGACGGCGATCACCGACGCGCGCTTGCGGCGAATGGCTTCGTAGGTCGCCTGCAGGTAGCGGCCGTATTTCTTGATGACGACGGTGTGTTCGGCGGTTTTCAGTTCGATTTTGGGCAGGGCGGCGCCTTCGGCCACCATCGCCAGCGCCTTGTCGCTTTCCGAGAGGACGGAGTCGTCCATGTAGACGCTTTTGTAGGTGTTGTCGTCGATCTTGACGCGGTTGGCGACGACCTTGTTCAGCTTTTTGAAATCGGCGAAACCGGTCTGCACCGCGCGCGAGACGAACTCCGGAAACAAAACCGAGCTCTCCTGCGAGGCGAAAAAGCGGTCGATCACGTCGGCGTCGTCGCCATGTACGCGGATGCCCGCCAGCGCCAGCTGACGCTCGAAGGCGTCGAGTTCTCCACCCGAAGCGGACGGATCGAGCGTCTCAAGATAGCCGGTCAGCCCGAGCCCGCGCTGTGCGGCTTCGGCGTACATGCCTTCATGAAGAGGGATGGCGCCCGCCCGTTGGAATTCCTGGGGCAATGAAGCGAGTTTTTCATCAGAAACGATCATACGTTTGTTCTCCTTTTAAGTGGCGTTGAGTCAGGCTTACAGCAGCACGTCGCAGGTGTGAGCGGTTCCATCGGCGGCAAGCACCACGCCCCGCGCGGCGTTACCGCCCGCCGGGTCTCCGCTCGCTCCATCAATGGCCGGCGCCTGGTATACCTTGCCGGCTCCGTCGACGACGACGCCGTCGCCCACGGAGGGCGCGGATTCTCCCGTGTTTACGTCAAATCGGGCCACGCCCGACACCTGAACCGTGGCGAGACCGCCCGCGACGTGCTCAAGCCGGCCGAGCAGCCGCCCACCATCGGCGCCCTTGCCGATTTTGTTCGAGCCCATCAAAGCAACCGCCTCGCCGACGTCCGGCGCGCTCAGGTCATACGTACCCGGCGTGGTTTCGTTGATGGTGAAGGTGGCGTATAACGCGCCAATTCCGTTGTTATCCACGGATCGAGTCATCTGCGTCTCCTGTATCTTTCGAAAATAGGGGGCAAGCCCCCGGATTACGCCCGTTCGCCCATCGCGGCGCCGGGCTTCATGCAAAACGCCGACCAGTCGCGGCGCGGTTCAAGCGTTTCGCCGTCTCCAGCCGCTCTTGAGGCGGGCCGAGTGGGGTATAACGCGTTGAACTCGGCTGTGGCCAACCGGTGAAAACGGCGAATCTCCTCCAGTGAGAGCTGTTCGTCTTTCAGCGCGGCTTTGATCGCGCCGTGACGCTCGCTTTCTCCGGTGAACATCGCCGCCGCGCGGATGCGTGAAAGCGTCTCGCCGCGCAGGCGCTCCAGCTCCGCACGGCCCAACTCCGCCAGCGAATCGAGGCGATGGCGGTCTTCGTCCATCTGGATGAGGCGTCGTTCCTGTTCTTCCAGCCGGCCGCGTTGAGCGCCGAGTTCGCTTTCAAGACGCGCACAATGCAAAACCAGCTGGCGAACATCGACCGCCGCCGCCATGTGGCGTTGACCGTTTTTCTGAATTTCGGATTCGTTCATGAGGATTCCCTCTCTGACTGGTGAACAAATGGATCACATCAAAGAGAGAAAAAGACGCAATTTCGACCCATTAAAATTCCAAAACGATATGGAAAACACAGATATGGCCAGCGGTTCATGAAAGCCATAGCTGCGATATGAACGCTGATTTGCTCACGCCCCCGAGAGGAAAATCGTGGAGAGGAACTCGCAGAATTAGGAATGTTTTACGGCCATCACATTCAGGAACAGAGACAGAAATTTGAAATTCAAGAGGGAAGGTTGACGAGAGAGGATTCAACAACAAACGGATAATTTAAATTAAATAATATCAATATATAAAGAAAACTGTCACTCGTATCTCTTCTGTCGAAATTACTCAAAAATCTCTTTTGTAACGAAAAATAAATAAAACATAATATTGTTTATCTCATTTATCATGTATAATGAATATAGATAGAAAAATATCCCTCATTGCTTTTTCATCTCTGATCCCCGTAGCAAAACTCAAGGAAGGCGTATCATGAAAAAGCATCACGTAGTCATCATTGGCGGGGGCTTTGGCGGATTACACGCCGCCCTGGCGTTTAAAAAAGAAAAAAACGTGAAGGTCACGCTGATCGATCGGCGTAACTTTCACCTGTTTCAGCCGCTGCTCTATCAGGTCGCGACCGGCGGACTCTCGCCCGGCGACATCGCTTCGCCGTTGCGCGCGGTCTTCACGAACCAGAAGAATACTCAGGTCGTGATGGGCGAGGTCATCCGCATCGACGTGGATGATCGGATGGTCGTTCTGCGCGACACGGTGATTTCATACGACACGCTGATCGTCGCCACCGGCGTCGCTCACTCCTATTTCGGCCACGATGAATGGAGCCAGTGGGCGCCCGGCTTGAAAACCATCGAGGACGCCACCGAAATGCGTCGGCGCATCTTTGTCGCGTTTGAGTCGGCCGAGCGTGAGGACGATCCCGAACTGCGCCGCCAGTGGCTCAATTTCGTCATCGTCGGCGGCGGCCCCACCGGCGTCGAACTGGCGGGTGCGGTGTCGGAACTCGCCTATCACACCCTGGTGAACGATTTCCGCACGATCGACCCGAAAGAAACCCGTATCGTGCTGGCGGAGGGCGCGCCGCGTCTGCTTCCGCCTTATCCGGAAGAACTCTCGAAAAACGCCGAAGATGTTTTGACCCGGCGCGGCGTCGAGGTAAAAACCAACACCTTCGTCACGGACGTTCAACAGCATCAGGTGACGATGAAATGCGGCGACGACTCTGAAACATTCCCCACCCGCACCGTGCTGTGGGCGGCGGGGGTTAAAGCCTCGCCGATGGGCAAGCTTCTGGCTGACCGCGCGGGCGCCGAACTCGACAAGATCGGCCGAGTGAAGGTCAACCCCGATCTCACCGTGCCCGGTCATCCCGAGATCATGGTGTTGGGCGATCTGGCCAACTGCCCCGATAAAGATGGAAATCCCCTGCCTGGAGTGGCGCCGGTCGCCATGCAGCAGGGCGATTACGCGGCTGACTTGATCACCGCTCGGGTTCGCGGAGAAGCAGTGAAGCCGTTCCGGTACGTCGACCGGGGCGCGATGGCGGTGATTGGACGCAACGAGGCGGTCGCGCACCTGTACGGCTGGCGCGTCACCGGCTTTTTCGCCTGGCTGATCTGGCTGTTCGTCCACATTCTCAACCTGATCGAATACGACAATCGTCTTCTGGTGGCGGTGCAGTGGGCGTGGAATTACTTCACCCGCAATCGCGGTGCACGCCTGATTACTCACCAGCCCAATCTCATCCTGCGCCAGCCCAAGAACGAAGAAGACTGGAAACGGATGCACGAAGAATCGCCGGAACTGATCAACCGCTGATCGGCGCGGCTCGTCAATCAAACAAATCGGGCGCGGGGGTGCTATCCTCCGCGCCTTTTCTTGTGTCTGAGGCTATACTCAACCTCGTGGGGGGAGGAGGCGATCGCGGACCGGCCCCGCGCCGGTTCGAGGAAAGTCCGGACTCCACAGAGCGGAACGCTGGATAACGTCCAGGAGGGGTAACCCTACGGATAGCGCAACAGAAAACAAACCGCCCGCCTCGGCGGGTAAGGGTGAAACGGTGGGGTAAGAGCCCACCGCGGTCCCGGGCGACCGGGCCGGCACGGCAAGCCCCGTTCGGAGCAACGTCAAGTAGGAGAGGGAGGGGCGGCTCGCCCCGATTCGTCTTCGGACGAGCAACTCTCGGGTAGGCGGCTTGAGGCCGGCGGCGACGCCGGACCCAGATAAATGATCGCCCTCGACAGAATCCGGCTTACACCTCCCCCCACGGATTTTCTTTTCAACTATCCATTTTATGTCAGCATGTGCATTCTTAAACACCCTCATCAGCCAAGGCATCATGAACATCATTTTCATGAACAAGAAGCAAATGCGCACCGTTCTTTCTGAGTTCAACTGCTTTTTCAACCTTACGTCCATAACACGCATATGCCCAACAAGGGTTTCCATCAGCACCAATAATGAGATAATGAAGTTTAGCCGAGACAGAATTCACAACTCTCCCGCCAAGTCTCTGAATTTTTTCTGAGAATTCAGATCGCGAATATTTACTTGAAGCGCCAGTCAAACAAAAACTGCGTTCAGAGAAAGTAATTTCAGGACATACTGCGCATAAACCCGTCACATTCCCATCGGAAACCATTGGTGGATTAACTATTGTTCGATTATCAAGGATAGTTGTGAATTCTAAAAAAAACTCTTTGAGCAATTTCTGTTCAACCGGATCAATTTTTTTATCAGAGAGAACTCCAGTTATCAAACTCTCAATTTCTTCATATGGCCAACACGTTTTCAGATGATCGTGATCAGACAGCCAATCTGACAGTCCATACAGCTCAGCCTCTGTAATGACGCCATCCGCAGTAATACCGCCAAGAACAGCATTAAGTCTTTGAATATCCGCAGTTGCTTTGTCGAAGAATTCAGTTGATCGAAGTTTTTCGCATAACCATAGGATGTCTTGTTGTTCCTCAACTGCGAGAATTCCATCAGAAAGTGCATTTTCAACAACAGGGATCAATTCACTGTAAGGATGACGCTCTCTCAGTTCCTGATGTTCTTCCAACCACATATTCAAAAAGCCGATTTCTTCTTTATTTATGTTTGAGTCAACCGATATACCTTCGATAATGCCAAGAAGCGAATTGATGGACTTATCGAGACGGGCACGTCCCGTGAATTTAAAATATCCGCGATGGTCGGTATGCATGTCTCTCTCCCGATTTGATTCTCAAATTATCCCTGTATTTTTTGATGGTTGTCCAGCATAGCGAAAAACGTATTCCAATCGCTTGACCTGCCCCCATAGAATTGATCCATCGGGAGTGAGAGAAATAGATTGATTTGAAAAGAAAGGGTTTCTCTCATGAGCAAAAAAGGCAGACGTTACAGCGAAGAACAGATCGTTGGGATTCTTCGTGAGATCGAGGCGG
>WGLV01000064.1 GCA_016125385.1 bacterium | reverse complement strand
TTGCGATTTATCGGACAACCCCCTCCGTGAATGACCGGGAGCATGATGGACTGATCGCACCATAGGGGGCAGGTTTCAAACCTGCCCCTACATCCCGCTCGCTTCAGGGACCAACGGGAGCGCTAAACGTGCAGATCCCAAAAATCGGATCGCCGACACTGCCGGCCAGCGATCAACGGGCGCGTTGAAAAATTCTCCCCACGAAGATCGGGGGGAGTTAGAGGGGGGTTGAGCGCCTTGCGCAGACATCGCGATTTATCGGACAACCCCCTCCTCACCTCCCCCATCTTGGGGGAGGAAACGTTGGTCGATCCCGCTCACCTCAGCGACCAGCGGGAGCGCTAAACGCGCATAGCCCAAAGACTCGGCAGCTGGCACTGCCGGCCAGCGACCGACGGGAGCGCTTATGCGTACAGCCCAAAGACTGGGCCGCCGACACTGTGGGTTCAGTGAACGATCACGCGAGGGCCGTCGGCATAATCGTCATACTGCGCCTGCACGTTAGCCTGATCGCTGTCGCCGCGATGAATATAGATACGATAGCGCTGACGCCAGGTTTCGCCCTGCTTCAACACCTGGCTGCCATCGTGCCCCTTGCCGATGAAATGAGAAAGCCCGAAGGGGTTCGCGGTAAAGAGGCCATAATCGCGCACGTGGTAGCGGGTGGGATAAAACAGGTTATCGGGGTAATCCATAATAGTCATGCCCGCCGTGATGCCGCCCACCGGGCCGCTGTAGTCACACCAGGGCGCGGGCTGGCCCCAGGCTTCTTTCATGCCGGTCTGGCCGTAGGCGTTGAGAATCTTGCCGGTTCCCTTGCTCTTGTCGGGCAGCACCTCGCGCATGGTGTGCGCCACGCGCAACGAAACCAGGCCGCCTTCTTTGGTGTCGCCGAACTTCACGTCGCCGTCAACCGGTTTAAAGGTCATGTCGTAATCGATCATGCGGGCGTCTTCCGGGGTTCCCCAGATAGTGACGCGCCGGGTCTCGTCGAGAATCTTTTTGCCGTTTTCATCCTGCCAGCTGACCTGTTCGGAGAAGAAGCCGCAGGCGGGGCCGTCTTTGACGAGGTCGAATCCCGCGTGACGCTGGTAACCATGATGGTCTTCAACCATCCAGAAATCGACGCCGTTCACGTCGCCGTGCGCGACCCACAGCGATTCATGATGGGGATGGTCGTGCGCTTCGCCGGGCTGGGGGTCCATCGGGTAACCGCGCGTCATGTGGACGCCATCCGGTCCGATCACCGGGTAGAAAATAGGGCGAGGCTGTTTATCGGTGGTAACAAACAGGTAATTGGTGAAGGGCTTGCCGCCGATGGAAAAGTCGAGTTGACCGTCTTTCTGATCGATTTTCACCGGATCGGCGGTTTTACCGCCGTCGACCTGTTTGTAGACGCGCTTTTCATGCTTTTTGAGGTTGGTGACGATAAAGCGCAGTTCGCTTCCGCCCTCCACGCCCGGCACGGCGAGACAGGGAACGGGATCGCCCCCCTCGGCCTGCAGCCAGAACGACTCGGGCAGTTTTTCATCGACGGTGACGGTGACGGGGCAATAGGCCCGGTCCTGCGAACCCGCGTAGACGGCGACTTCAAGCGCGGAAGCGGCGCCCGCCGCGCACAGAGCAACCAGCAGTATCACGTTCAACAGCCAGACACGTTTCATGGTCAAATCTCCCAATATATTTAATTGATGGATCCACCGGATATTGTCCGATAAAACCGCCGGAAAGTGAACGACCGTCATCTCAATGGTATTCACGGTACCAGCGGATCGTGCTTTTGCCGCGTTCGACTTCATCGAGTCCATCGCCCGCAAGGCTCGCCTGATAAAACTCATCGCTCTGGGGCAGAATCATTTCGAAGCCCAGGGTGAAATCGATCTCGACCCGGACGCCGTTCATGCGCGCGTCGAGCACGTGACCTCCCCGGTCTCGCGCGGCGGTGAGAAAGTGGAGATGGTAGCCGGGGACGTTCAGGTCTTTCACGTATGACGGACAACGCCAGCCTATCATAACGCCCTCGGCGCCGTCAAATTCAAACTCCGACTGGTGTTTGACGACTTCGGTCAGCGGCGGGTAGGGCTTCTGCTGGCCGGGCACGCTTCGCGCGCGAACGTAATCAAACACGCCGCTGATTTTGATCGCGTAAAAGATGTTCGTGGTGGGCAGATGTTCGTCGATCTTTTTTTCCAGACCGGCGAACGACTCCACGCCGTCGAGCGTGAAACTCAGATCGGGTTCAAAGAAGGTCACCGCCGCGAACGGCGTCACCCGATCGTCGGGGATGACATGCGCGACGCCGTCGGAGGTGACCTGGTAATACACGCCATCGATTCCCATCACTTCGCCGTCGGCCGCCTGGATCGTGCCAAGACCGAAGCCGCCGTGCTGTTTCAGTTCGCCGAAGGTGATGAAGCCATCGTACAGCCCCTGCAAGAGGGCGTTGATGGTCGAAACCTGATAGACGGCGTCGCGATCGATCGCGCCGGGCTGTTGAGTCTGATAGGGCGCGAAGGTCACGCCCCAGCGGGCCGCGCCCGTCAACGCCAGCATGGCCGCGGCGAACATCGCCGCGCGCCCGAAGCGGGAAGATATACGAACCGTTTTCATGAGATGCCTCCTTGTGATTCATTTGCTGAAAACCATACGAAAAAGAGGCTGGATGTTTCCAGCCCCTTTCATGGCGAGTCAATGATCCGGTTGATGCGATACGGCGCCGGGCGCCGCTTTCACGATCAGAACACCCGTTTCAGATACTCGATGCTCTGGCGCGCGATGGTTTCTCCATCGGGCGCGTAGTCGAACACTTCCACCGAAACGTAACCGTCATAGCCGATTTCGTTGAGCGCGTCGACGATGGGTTCGTATCGCACGCCGCCCTGACCGGGGCCGCGTTTGTTGGGGTCGTTGGCATGGACGTGACGGACGTAACGGCTGTACTTTTTCAGCACCTCTTCGGGCGGGGCATACTCGCCGCCGCACATCGCCTTTACGTCAAGATGAAGCATCAGGTTGGGGCTGCCCACCGCCTCGATCAACTCGGCGCCATCCTGTGCGCGATTGATGAAGTTGGTTTCGGCGTGAGTCAGCGGTTCGAAACAGATGGTCACGCCGCATTCTTCGGCGAGGCTCACGCAGCCGCCGAAAAAGTCGACGGTGCGCTGAAACACGTCGTAATAGCGGTCACCCTCGGTCCAGTTGCGCGCGCCGGGCGAACCGTGAACCATCACCTTGCCGCCCCATTCGGCGCAGAGACGGATCAGTTCTTTGTAGTAGTCCTGCGTCTTTTGGCGGCGCGCCGCGCCGGGGCAATTGATGTGCAGATCGTTTTCGACGCCTTTGGGCAGCACAAGCAACCAGTGAAGCCCGATGATATCGAGGCCGTGGCCTTTCGCGATGGCTTTGATCTCACCGCGTTCGGCCGCCGTCAGTTGATCGGCGGGTTTACCCAGCGTGAACGGAGCGATTTCGACGCCGTCATATCCCAGCCGCGCGGCGCTTTCACACACGGTCTGAAAAGACGCGTCCCGCCAGGTCTCATTACAGATGGCGAATTTCATATCAAACAACTCTCCCTGAAAAAATTGATTTCGTTTCAATCTTCATGGTAACACGCCCGCGCGGGTTCCGCGCCCGCGAGGGAAAATGAAAGAGAATCAGCCTATCGCTAGTCGGTATCGGATACGGTCAGCGTATAGATCGGCATGATCTCAAAGGCGCGCACCGGTTGCGCCACCAGACGGCGGCCCGGCAGGCTGAACAAAACCGAGATGACGCCATTGTCAATACAATACACCACGCCGCGGCTTTCAGGCGCGGCGTCGCCCAGCCATTCTTTGGCGGAGACGTAATGCCCCACCTCGATCACCATGTTCTGATAAATGGTCGACGCCTCGCTGGCTTTGACCTGTTTGAGCGATTCAGCCAGAAGAATGCGGTCCGCCTCGCCGGGCAGTTCGGTGAGAATATACCGCAGCCCGTCGCCCAGATGAGAGTCTTTAAACTCGGGATACTGATCGAGAACCCGGCCCTCGCGCAGGCAATGGCCGATGGCCGAAACCGTCGACTTGCTGTACGAGACGAAGACCGACCAGATCAGCGCTTTCAGATATAGCAAGAAGAGATCTTTCCCCATGCGCTCACCCTCCCCTTTTACAAAAATTATAGTCCGATGAGCGCGAATCGCCTCGGCTTTAAATCAACAAAATTCCATCGTGACAAAGCCGCAGCGGAAAGGGATACAGGACAGGTTGGGGGAGGCCGCGAACAGAAAGCGTAGCCGGAGTGGGATTCGAACCCACAAGCCGTTTCCGGCAAGGGATTTTAAGTCCCTCGTGTATACCGTTCCACCATCCGGCCGCGCTGTTCCATTCGGATTTTCATCATATTCAAAAAGCGAATCGGCGTGAATGCCTTCGCGCCGCTTTCAACCCGGGGGGGGGCCGGAAAGCGGCGCGATTGCGTTGTCTTTATTGGAAGATCAGGCCGTGAATCAGTGAAGCAGGTCGATCAGCGGCTCCATTTCAGGTTGAGGCTGATAATTGTGAATCTTCTGAAGCAGGTCGGCCTTGGCGATGTTGTAATTGACGATCGATTGAACCAGGCTGACGCGGCTCTGGGCGAGGTCGATCTGGGTATCCTGCATATCGCGGAAGGTGATCTTGCCGAATTCCTTGAAGGTAAACAGCGCGTTATCGAGGTTGACTTCGGCCTGTTTTACGTTGCGCTCGAGAATCATGATGCGCTCGTTCTGCAGGTTGATGCCGCGCAGGGCGTCGTAGGTCTCCTGCACCAGCTCGCGCTCGCGGTTCCAGAGACGAATTTTGAGTTGTTTGAGCGACTCTTCAAGCACGCGCACGCGGGCGCGGGTGGCGCCGCCATCGCCGAACGGCCAATTGAATATCAGGCCGACCGAATAGCCTTCGTCGTATTCATCGTTGATGCTGTAGCCGGAGGTCAGATCGAGATTGGGCTGCTGGCCCAGTTTCGCCGAACGCAGGCTGTTCTCCTGCTGCTTGATGCTGACGCGCAGGTTTTTCAGTTCGACGTTGTTTTCGGTCACCATGTGCACCGCTTCGCCGGCGGGGACGTCGAGCGGCTCGACTTTCAGCTCGTCGTTCAACACCAGGTCGGTCTCGACCGGCAGACCGAGAATCAGGTTGAACGATTCGACCGCGCTGCGGTACGCGCCCTCCTGGCTGATAAGCGACGCCTGGTTGTTGAGCACGTCGATCTGCGCCTCGCCCACCTGGACGCGGGAGGCGTTTTCAAATTCGTATTGCGTGCGGAAGATGAACTCGATCTGCATCGCCTGAAGCAGGCGGTCGTTCTGAATCTCCAGTTCGCGTTCGAGACGTTTGATGTTCCAGTAGCTGCGGATGACGAAGTTGTCGACGTTTTTGCCCTGCAGGTACAGATCGAGATCCGACTGAAGCGTGTTGAGTTTGGCGTTTTCGAGATCGCGCTGAATCTGGACGCGGGTGCGCGAGTTGATGGGGTAGGACATGCTGAAATCGAACGCGCCGCGCATGTCGCTGTCGTTTCCATCATTGTCGGAAGCGGTCCGGTCGAACGAACCGTCCGAGTTGTGTTCAAGCTCGAGCGACGGGTTAAACTGCCACTGCAAGCCGTTTTTAAACTGCTGACTATATGTCGGCCCGAGGCGGAACAGTTCGTTGTTGACAGTGTCGGCCCCGTTATCGACCACGACGCCCTTGTTGGGATCGAACCGGAACCCGCTTCCGGAATAGGTGCGGATGTTTTCGGTCATGCGAGAGTTGATGTCGTACAGCCCGCGATACCCCGACTCGACCTGCTCGAGCTGCCACTTCGACTGTTCGAGCCCGCTGCGTGAAATGCGCATGTTGGGGTTGTATTCGCGCGCGACGCCGATCGCCTCTTTGAGGGTGAGCTCTTTCCGCTCGCCCTGGGGACGGTACGCGCCTTCGTGAAGCAGACGCACGGTTCCGGTAATGTCTTCAATGGAAGACAGGTTGGGGAAGACGCGGTCGTAAATCTCGGGCGGCTTGATCAGTTCATCGTTAAAGCGTGGATCGTTGGTATCCATCGTCTCCTGGGCCATCGCCGGAATCGCCATGCACGCGGCGAACACAATCAACAGGCATTGTTTGGCACGAATCAACACGGTGTTCCTCCCTCGGCGGCGCCATGCGCCGCCGGCGTAGATCATGGAAATACACAAACCGGATTATGAAGCGGCGCCCCGGGTATGAAGCAGGTACGCGTCTTCAAGCGTGGGCTCGGCCTGAACCGCTCCGTCCGCGGGGGACTCATCGCTCAACACCCGCAGGCGAAAGCCCTCGGCGGTGTGATGCTGACCCGCCACCGCGAACCGCTTGCGCGCCTCGCGCCACTCGTCTTCGCCGCGCGCCGTCCATTCCCACACCTTGCCCTCGACGGTGCGGATCAGCGATTCGGTCGAACCATTGAACAACACCTTGCCCTCAAAAAGCAGGGCCAGCGTCTTGCAGCTGTGAGCGACGTCTTCGACGATGTGCGTCGAGAGAATCACCACGCGGTCGCGCGCCAGCCGCGCCAGCAGATTGCGGAAACGGACGCGCTCCATCGGGTCGAGCCCGGCGGTGGGTTCGTCGACGATCAACACCTTGGGCGGACGCAGCAGAATCTGGGCGAGACCGATGCGCCGCATCATCCCGCCCGAAAACTGGCCGACCGGGGTGTGAAGCTGATCGCTCAGGTTGACCTGTTCGAGCGCGCGGTGAATGGCTTCGCGGCGCTCTTTGCGGGTTTTGATTCCCTTCAACAGGGCGAAGTAATCGAGATATTGAAAAGCCGTCATCGGGCCGTAGACGCCGAATTCCTGCGGCAGATAACCGATCAGCTTCTGCGCTTTGCGCGCCTCGGTCTTCATGTCGTACCCGCAGATGGAAAGATAACCGCGGGTAGGCTGATCGACGCCCGCCAGCAGACGCAGCAGGGTCGATTTGCCCGCGCCGTTGGGGCCGAGCAAGCCGAAGAGGCCCGATTCGATATTCATCGAAATCATATCGAGCGCCTTGGTGCGCGTTCGCGTGGTCGCGGGCGCGGCGGGCGGATTGGGGATGAAGCCCGGCGAGGCGGGCATGGGCTTGAAGCCGCGCAGCCACGCGCCGAGACGCGCGCTCATCCGCTCGAGCAGGCTCGGCGAATAAATCCGCGTGAGGTGATCGATCTCGATCGTCAACGGTTCTTCACGCGGCGGTTTGACGCGATACGCGGTCAGATCTTCTTTGATGGCGAGCCGTTGTTTTTTGCTCCAGAACACGAAGACCCATCGCCAGCTGGCGATGTATCGCGTGATGCGCGTGAACAGGGTCGCGACGTCTTCCACGATAAAGTAAAAGCCGGGCACGATGATCAGCGTGAGAATGGTCGACGCCGTCAGGCCCGAAATCACGCAGACCGCGAACGGCACCCAGTTTTCATCGCCCTTCCATGAAAACGCCATCGGCATCAGCCCCAGATTGGTGGTGAGCACCGTCATGAAAATGGGGCGCAGACGCGATGAACCCGACACCATGATGGCGCGGGTGCGCGGATAATTTTTATACCGCCTCAGATAATTGGCGAAGTGAATCAGAATGATCGGGCTGTTGGGCAGAATGCCGATCAGGAAGATCAGCCCCAGACCGGCCAGTTCGGTGAAACTGTTTCCGGTGAGAATGAATCCCCACACGATGCCGATCGTAGCCAGCGGCACCGACAGCAGAATCACCAGCGGCATTGAGAACGACTCGAACAACGCCGCGATGCACATATAGTTCAGCGTCAACGCCAGAAAGCCCATCGTCTTGACCGCCTCGATGCCTTCGTCGATCCGTTGAGACTTTCCACCCAGGCTGATGCGGTATCCCGCCGGCGCCGGATAGGCTTGGATCAGCGCCTTGATGCCCTCTTCGATGTCGGAATAGTTGCTGTTGGGCGCGGTTTCAAAACGGACGCGGGTAATGCGCTCACGGTTTTCACGCTGAAACGATCCCAATCCGCGCCGCACTTCAAACTTGCCCAGTTCTTCGAGCGGAACCGTCGTGCCGAGCGACGGAGAGAAAACCTGGACCTCTTTCAGTTCTTCGAAACGGATTCCCTCGATGTCTTCATCTTTCTTGGTCATCTCTTTTTCGTCGGGAATCTGGTTAAACAGAATGTCGATCTCGTCGTCGCCCTTTTTCATCTGAATCTGGGCGAAGTCGCCCCGGCGCTGCGCCACCTGAATCGACTGGGCGATCAGATTGGGCGTCACCTGCAACAGCGCGGCGGCGTCGCGGTCGAGGGTGAACTGCACCTCCAGCGAGCCTTCTTCCGATTCGCCCGCCACGTCGCGGATATCGGGGATCTGCATCATCAGCTCGGCGAAGTTATTCGCCACGGTGTTGAGTTGTTCATACTCGGGGCCGCGAATCTCGACGATGCCGCCGCGGCCGCTGTCGACCGGGGGCGTCGAGTTTTCACCTCGCGAGCGGGTGTAGTTGAAGGTCAACTCCGCCTCGGTGAATTTTTCCAACTCGGGGCGCAGGTCTTCGCGGATGTTCCACTCAGTGCGGTCCCGTTCGGATTGAGGCTTGAGTTCGATCTCGAATCGGGCGAAATCGTCCTGCACCCAGGCGTGAATCGACTTGCGCTCGGGCACCTCGCGCATGAGCATGTCTTCCACCCGTTCCACCACGCCCAGGGTGTAATCCTGTTTGGTCCCCTCGGGCAGGTAGAGATAGAGCGGCATGTGGCTGTTATCTTCGGGCGTATCCATCACGTCGCGGTTGATTCCACTGATTGAATACACGCAGGTATACGCCACCACCAGCACGATCGCGATGAGAAAACGCACGCGATGGCGCAGGCACGCCTTGAGAATGGTGGAGTAATACCGCAGGCAGGTCTTCATATTGATCGGCAGTTTATCGAGCAGAGCGAAGGGGTTCATCGACGGCGCGGTGAAACCCAGCGCGTTGGCCGGGGCCGCCGAAACGGCGTGAGGCCGGGCATCCGGCTCGCGGCGGCCCAGCGCGGAATCCATCAGCATCATGACGCGCGACGTCGCCATCGGCACCAGAGTCAGCGCCACCAGCATCGAGATGACCATCGGATAGATGATGGCCAGCGCGCCTTCGGTGAAGATCAGCCTGATCTCGCCATCGATGAAGATGATGGGCAGAAAGACGATGACGTTGGTCAGCGTCAGCGCGAACACGGCCTGACCGACTTCATGCGTCCCGACCAGCGCGGCGGTGACGCCGTCTTTGCCCTTCTCGTGATGGCGGAACACGTTTTCCAGCACGACGATCGAACTGTCGATCAGCGTACCCACGCCGACCGCCAGCCCCAATAGCGAGATGATGTTGATCGACATGTTGCTGAAGTACATCGCGTTAAAAGTGGTGATGATACAGATGGGGATGACCACGCACACCACCAGCGCCATGCGCAGGTTGCGGATGAACATGTAGAGCACCAGCATCGACAGAATGACGCCCATCAGCGCCAGTCGCGACAGTTCGCGCAGAAACTTCATGATGTCGTCGGCCGCTTCCCAACGGACGGCGAGCGCGTAGCCGTTGGGGAGGCTCTCGTTGATTTCATCGATTTTTTTATGGGCGCGGTACGACAGTTCGATGGGGTTGACCATCGCCTCTTTTTCCAGATTGATTCCCAGCGCGGGCTGCCCGTCGACGCGGCGCAGCCAGCGGCGCGCGCGGCTGGTTTCCTCCACCGTGCCGAGGTGGTTGACGTTGATGTTTCCGTTGTCTTTGACCACCACGCTGGAGATTTCAGACTCGTCTTTAAACTGGCCGTCGAGACGCACGAACCATTCCTGCCCGTGTTCGTTGATGTCGCCCAGAAACACCGGTTCGTTGGCGTAGGTCCGGACGGTGTTGATGACGCGCCAGAACGGGATGCCGAATTCCTGCAGTTTGTCCTGCAGAATGTTCACGTCGACCGAGCGTTCGCGGCCGCCCCAGATGTCGGCCTGCGCCACGCCGTCGATATCCTGCAACTGCTGGCGGGTGCGTTCGGTGTCGACGTATTCGAGATGGGGATCGTTCCGCGGCCCCTTCAGGACGAGGTCCATAAAATCTTTGTTGACCCAGGCGGTTTCAAAGGGGAAGGCGTTAACGCGCACCGAGCGCGGCGGAAAATTTTTGCGGATGGTGCTGTCGAGCCGCTCCTGCAGATCGACGATGCGGTATTTGACGTTGGTGCCGAATTCAAATTCGATATGAAAGAACGCGCCGCTGCGGTGGCTGTATACGCGAATGTTTTTCACGTTGGGCAGCTGGGCGATTTCGCCCTCGATGGGGCGGATGATCTTCTGCTCGAGTTCTTCCGGGCTCATGTTCTGGCGTGAAAAACAATAGGCGGCGCCGTAAGGCGGCGAGATATCGGGCAGCAGCTGCAACGGCAGCCGCTCGACCGAAACCACGCCGAGCAGCACCAGCGCGCAGAAAAACATCACGGTGGTGATGGGACGCCGAACGGATATCTCTGAAAGTTTCATAACTTACCATCCTCCAAAATGCCAGCCGTGACGGCCCCGCCCGCGGCCGCGCTGCGACCCCTGGCTCATGACGGGTGAATCGTCGCCCTGGATAAACACGCGGCGTTCCGAGTGCATGCGGCGGTTTTTGTCGGGGTCGCGGTACGGAACCTGAACCACCCAGTGTTCGGGATCGACCGCCGCCAGAATGGGCCGGTTGGGAACGACGATTTCCAGCGTCTTTTCCTCGCCGGGCCCCAGAGGCAGATCGCGGAACACGTAATCCATTTCCGTCTCAAGAAAAATCGGGACCTTCATCCAGCCGTCGCCGAGATTCTTCACCTGAATCAGCGTCTCGTATTCCAGGGTGAACTTCTCCTTGTTTTCACGGACGCGGGCTTCGGCCAGGGTGATTTCATATTCAGGCAGCACGCTGCCGTTGAGCCACTGATCGCGGAACCAGTCGAGGCTTTCGCCGTACAGGTCTTCCGCCATGCCGAGCAGGGTGTCGACCGGAAGCGGTTGAAATCGGTGCTGGCGGAAGATTTCTTTCTGCAACTCCCACCACTTGTCGTCGCCCAGCAGATGATGAAGCATGCGGAACAGACCTTCGCCGCGCACGCGTTCGAGCGCGGGGTACTGGCCGCTTTTATGCAGGGCGAGCAGGTTGGAGTGTTGAGCCACCGAGAGCGGCAGCTCGGGCGTATGGCCCACGTCGAAGCGCAACTCGTCGCGCTGGCGCCAGGGGTTCCGCTCCAGCAGCTTCGATACGTAGCCCGACAGGTCTTCCTGAATCCAGAAGGCGAGCTCGCCCACCGGATTGAGAGATTCTTCGTAATAGGTTTCGATCAGCCGGTTGTAAAACTGATTGCGCACCTGTTCGACGGTGGGGCGCAGCAGGCGGAAAAATTTCACTTCGCGCGGGTTGAGATCGTAGCGTTCCAGCGACCAGATGCCTTCGTGCAGGTAGCAGATATGATTTTCGAGCACTTCGATCTGGCCCGGCATGCCGTTCTGATTGACGCGGTTCACCGACCGGCTTTTCTTGCTCCACTGAAAGAATCCGCTTTCAGAAAAGCGCGTGTCAGGTTCATAGGGCTTTTCAACGATGGTCAGTTGAGGGAAGGGAAGCGCGCCGAGCTTTTCGCTGACGTATTCTTCCTGATCGGTGATGTCTTCCAGATACACCTGCGCCTGATACTGATGAGTTGGCAGGTAAAAGAAGCGGATGCGCGCGCCAGATTTTTCTGAATCGACGTGGCCGTAGCGCCCCCAGTATATTTCGAGTTTTGAAACGGGGTGAAAACTGCGCCAGTGTTCGACGCGCACGCCGCCGTCTTCGCTCTCTTCCTGAAGCGCCCCGGCGAAGGCGCCGCGCTGGGCGGGCTTCATCGTCAGGGTGACGTCGGCGTCGAACAGGTCGTCTTCCATCGAGGCCCAACGCCGGTTTTCAGTACGCATGCGGCTCCACGGCAGCGGCAGCCAGCCGTTTTCCAGGGCGCTGTACTCGGGATGAAGGGCGGGCGGGCGCCCCGCGTACTTCAAAAGCAGGGTATGAGTTGAATTGGGCTGAAGCGGCGCGGCGGTCAGATCGAACATCACGCCCTCGCTCCACTGTTCATGATATACCGGTTTATCGTCGATGCGCGCACCGATGACCTCATACCGCGAATCGAGTTCGAGATCGATGCGGTTGACTTCGCCGGTGGTAACGAAATCGAGCGCGGTTTCAAATGTCACGCTGCGGTAATCGCCGTCGGGTTTCACTTGAATATTGACGTGTTGCAGGTCGAGAGCCGGACGCGATGCGGTATCCATCCACTGCGCGGCCTGCACGGCGTCGATCGGCTGATGAATCAGCCGCCGCTCGTGCATCCGGTATGAGGCCCACAACAGCCCCGCCGAATAAACGAGAATCAACATCGCCAGCGTCAGCCGGTACCCCAGCCGCAAGCCGCGATCGAAGCGCAGATTGGTGACCCAGCGGATGAGAGTCGGCGTTTTGAACAGGCCATAACTCTTGCCGCGGACTTTGACGTAGCGCTGGGGCTGCTGGCGGCGCAGATAAAGCGGCGCGAGATAGAGAATCACCACGCCGGCCGCCACTTGGGCGATCGCGGCGGGCGCGTAACGCCACCAGTTGATGCGCGCGCCCAGGGTGGGCGACGAAGCGCCCAGCCGGTCGAGCACGTCGACCACGTCGACGATCAGGCCATAGCGGTATCCAAACCAGGCGAGGGCCGATCCCACGATGGCCGCGCCCAGCAGGGCGGCGAAATCATGTTTCCAGAACGAACGCAAGGTGATCAACAGCGCCGTCACCGGCACGAGGAAGGGAATCACCAGAATGGCGTACGCCGCGATGAAGGGCTGCCACACCACAGAGGCGTGACCGTACAACGCCTGCCACAATCCCAATGAAAACACGCCCAGCGCGCTGACCGGCGCGATCACGATCAGCACCCCCAGCAGGCGGCCCCACATGATCTCCATGGTCTCGACCGGCAGCGGAAACACGATCTGATCCATGCCGGTGCGGCGCAGGCGGCCGCAAACGTCAAGCGCCAGCGCCACCGAGCCCAACACCACCACGCTGAGCATGAGGCCGAAACTGGGGTGCATGAAGCTAAAGGATGGTTGCAGAAAATAGCCGTAATCGGCGCGGGCGATGTAATCGTTGCGGGCGAACAGCGAGATGCCCGCCGACAGGCCGAGCAACAGCCAGAATCGCCAGCCCCGGCAACTCATTTGCGCTTCATACCAGGCGATTTGCAGCGCCTTCTTCATTTCGTCTCTCTCGGGCGCGGCGTGAAAGCCGCGCGGTGATTGGTCAGGCTTACGCCTGTTGACGGCTCGGCTGCGCGGCTCGCGATCCGCCGCGCGTGACCGCGGCGAACAGACCGAGCAGAAACGCCTTGCCGTCTTCAAACATGGTGTAAATCGTCGGAATGACGATCAGGGTTAACACTGTGGACGACAACAACCCGCCGATCACCGCCACCGCCATCGGCGAGCGGATCTCGGCGCCTTCGCCAAACCCCATCGCCAGCGGCAACAGCGCCAGCACGGTGGTCAGCGTTGTCATCATGATGGGGCGCAGGCGGCGCGAACCAGCCTGTACCAGCGCATCGGTGATGGTCGCGCCTTCTTCACGGCGCAGGTAATTCACGTAGTCGATCAGAACGATGGCGTTGTTCACCACGATGCCCGCCAGCATGATGATGCCGATATACCCCATCAGGTTGAGCGTCTGGCCGGTGAGCACGAATCCCCAGATAACGCCGATGATCGCCAGCGGCATCGAGAACATGATGACGAAGGGATGCATCAGCGACTCGAACAGCGACGCCATCACCATGTACACCAGAATCAGCGCGAGAATCAGCGCGAACTGGAGGCGTTCGAACGAGTCGCGGCGGCGTTCTTCTTCACCGCCGAACTTGACGGTATACCCGCGGGGCATCGCGATGGAGCCGATCGCCTCGCGCGAGGCGTTGACCGCGTCGGAGAGTTTATAGCCGTCGCCCACGTCGGCCAGCACGCGCGCGATGCGTTCCTGATCGCGGTGAAGAATCTCGCGCGGACCGGGCTCGATCGACACGTCGACCAGGTTGCCCAGGGTGATGACCCGATTGTTTCCGACCGGGATCAGCGTGTTCAACAACTCGGGCAGGTTCATTTCGCCGTCGCCGAACTGCACGCGGATGTCCTTGGTCTGGTCGACGTCCTGAATACTGGTGGCGACTTCGCCGCGCAACTGGTTCTGAACCAGCGCGACCAGCCGCTGCTGGTCGAGGTTCATCTCGGCCATCAGGGTGCGGTCGGGGCGCAGGTGAACCTCGGGGTTGCCGTCGAGGATGGTGGTTCGCGCGTTGGCGATCTGGGGCAGCTCGTCCATGCGGCGTTTGGCCTCGCGCGCCAGTTCAGAGAGCGTGTCGAGGCTGCGCCCGCGGATTTCAATCACCATGGCGGCTTTTTCTTCGCCGATCAGGGTGGAAAGCGAAGTCATCGACATCAGAAAGTTGACGTCGAGGCCTTCGATGGTTTTGTAGCGCGGTTCGAGATACTCGACCACCTTCGGCACCGAAACCGGAGCGCCGTCTTTCATGGTGACCATCATCTCGGCGGTATGAGAGCCTTCGGGTTCTTCATCGATCGCACCGGTGTCGTCCGGCTTGGGGCCGATGCGGGTGTAGATGGTTCTGATGTTTTCGCCGAGGTCCTGCGTCAGCCAGCCCTCCATCGAACGGGCGACATCTTCGGTGGTTTCGAGCTCGGTACCGGCGGGGAGGCGCAGCTTGATCAGAAATTGCGATTCAGCCGCCTGCGGAATAAATTCCTGCTTGATTGACTTCGCGGCGGGCAGACTGGCGAGCGTCGCCAGAATCACCACGGCCAGCGTCGCCCACCGGTAGCGGATGGTGGTGCGCAGAAAACGGGTGTAGATCGTCTCGCGATGAGGCGGGGTCTTGGGCACCTTGCGCAGAAAACGCGCGCACAGGGCGGGAATCATCATCAGCGCCACCACCAGCGAGGTCATCAGTGAAAAGACGACGGTAAGCGCCTGTTCTTTGAACAGCTGCGCGGTGACGCCGCCCATGTAGGCGATGGGCACGAAGACGACGACCGTGGTCAGAGTCGAGGCCGCGATCGCCGACGCCACCTCGCCCGAACCGGTCATCGCCGCCTGATAGGGCGTGTCGCCGATCTGTCGGCGGCGGAAAATGTTTTCGATGACGACAATGGCGTTATCGACCAGCATGCCTGCGCCCAGCGCCAGACCGCCCAGCGTCATGATGTTGAGCGAGAGGTCCATGAAGTACATCAGGTTGAACGTCGCCAGAATCGACACCGGAATCGCCAGCGAGACGATCAGCGTCGAGCGGATATTCCGTAAAAAGAGCAGCAGTACCAGCGCCGCCAGCCCCGCGCCCTGAATCGCGGTGCTTTTGACTTCTTCGATCGAGCGGGTGATGAACAGCGACTGGTCGTAAGCGATATTGAGTTTGACGTCGTCGGGCACGATCTTGCTGCTCTCCTGCCCGCCGCCGCCCCAGCCGCCGTCGCGTCCGCCGCCACGCCCGCCGCGATCGCCGCCGCCATCACTCATCGCGACCTGCGCGTTCGGTTTCGAGTCGTCCTGCAGGCCCGCTTCTTCTTTCAGATACTCACGCACGGCTTTGACGACTTCGACGGTGTTGCTGCCCGATTCCTTATAGAGCGCGAGGCCCACGCCGGCTTTTCCATCGACATGCACCGAGTTGACCGGTTCCTCGAACTCCCACTTGGCCGTACCGATGTCGGTCAGGTAAATGGGCGCGCCGTTGGCGTACCCCACCACCGCCGTCAACACCTGGTCGAGTTTTTTGATCTCGCCGATGGCGCGGATCATGTAGCGCTGGTTGCCTTCTTCGACGTAGCCGCCGGTGGCGCTGACGTTGGCTTCCTGCAGCGCCTGCGCAACGTTATCGATGGTCAGGCCGTAAAAGTGCATCAACTCGGGATCGAGGTGACAGCGGATCTCGGGGACCAGGCCGCCGGTGACTTCGGCGCGCGCCACGCCGCCGATGCGCTCCAGGGCGGGGCCGATGGTGCGGTCGGCGAGATAGCGCAGGTCTTCGAGCGTACGGTCGCCGGTGATGCCGATCACCAGAATGGGAAGCGCGTTGGGGTCGTAGCGCAGGGTGGAGATGTTTTCAATTTCGGGGATGTCGGCGCCCTGAACGCTTTTCTTCACCTCGAGCATGGCGAAGTCCATGTCGGTGTTCCAGTTGAAGTCGATGATGACAGCGCCCGAGTCGGCGCGCGCCACGCTGGAAACCTTATCGACGCCGCGGATGGTTCCCACGCGGCCTTCGAGCTGTTCGACGACGATGCGCTCGACTTCCTGCGGGGCGAGGCCGGGGGCGTCGGCGCGCACGGTGATGCGCGGCGCGCGCAGGTCGGGGAAAAGGTTGGTGGGCAGCTTGTTCAGCGAGATCCACCCCAGCATCACCACGCCGATGAACAGCATGCAGATGGTGACGGGGTATTTGACCGCGAAGGCGGCTGCGCCCATGCCGCGGCGCTGCATGCCTTCGCCCTGCTGGACGTTCACGTCAGCCGGATTGGGATTGGAGTTGCTCGTGTCCATAGAGTTTGGTTCCATTTCTCGCCAGTAGCGCGCCGCCGGATCAGGTAAACCATTCCGCCGTCCGCCGCAGCCGCCGGTAGAGGTAGTCGAAGATAAAGCCCGCGAGCGCCATCGCCGCGATCCGGTTCACCCACAGGCTGGGGTCTCTGGGGCCGCCCCAGCGAACCACCGGCGCGTCGGGCGCCTTGATGGGGAACGGATACAGCGCGATGGGTCCCAGCGAGGTCAGCCAGTAGTAATGAACGCCGAACACCAGCAGCGCGAGCAGCGCGGTGGCGATGACGTGACGGGTAAAGGTTGAGATCAGCACCGTGGCGGCCGCCACCACCAGCGACGTCGTCGAAACGCACAACACGATCAGCCACTTGCCCTCCTGGTAGGAGGAGAATCGGCTGAATCCGTATACCACCAGTGCGCACAACGCCGTCATCCAGACGGTGAGCGTAACGATTTGCAGCGTGATCAGCCCGGCGCGCGACATGGGCTGGCTCCATAAAATCTCAAGCGTGTTTTCTTCACGCTCGCGCGGCAACAGGGTCGAAGCCAGCCACACCGTGGCGGCGGTGAAGTAGATGTAGTTATAGGCGAGCAGCTCGCGCTGGGTGCGCGCCATGTCGTTGGAGACCACGTACCCGAAAAAGCAGATGGCGCCGATCAGGGCGAGATAGGTCTCAACCCGCAGATACCGCCGCGAGGTGTAGACGAACAGGCGCAGCCAGTAAATCACTTCACGGACGGTTACGGCGATCGCCGTTTTGACGCCCCGTCCGGCGGTTTTGATTCCGCGCCACGCCGCGCCGGGGACGGATAGAATCCGTCCGGCGATCGAACGCCGTGCGGAGGCGGGGTCTTGAAGTGAAGGCAGAGGCTGGCTTGTCACGGTTTCTCCTCGGGCGCCGCGCGATTCGCCGGTTCAGGCGAGGCGCGGCGGGCGGCGATGGGCCGGGTTGAATCGGGCAGGCCGCGTCAGGCGGCGCTGCGTTCCAGATTTAAAAAGCGCACGTAGGCGTCTTCGAGGTTCGGGTCGGCGGCGTGGGCGTCGTCGCGCGGCGCGTCGGCCGAGATCAGCCTGAAACACACGCCGCGTTCGGTCTCTCGAATCGAAACCAGCTCGGGCCGTCCAGAAAGGGCGTCGACGTCATCGGCGTCGCCGTAAAATTCCCACGTCTCTCCCTTGGCTTCTTCGACGAAGGCGGACGGCGATCCGTCGTAGCGGATGCGGCCGGCGTGAAGCAGCGCCATGCGGTTGCACGTTTCTTCAATATCCTTGACGATGTGCGTCGAGAGAATGATGACGCGGCCCTCGCCCATTTCGAACAGCAGATTGCGCAGGTGAACGCGCTCTTCCGGATCGAGCCCGGCGGTGGGCTCGTCGACGATGATCAGTTTCGGGTCGCCCAGCAGCGCCTGCGCCACGCCCACCCGGCGCAGCATGCCGCCCGAGTAGGTTTTAAGACGCTTGTTGCGCACGCCGTGGAGCCTCACCAGCGTCAGCAGCCGGTCGACCTGCCGCTTCGCTTCACGATGAGGCATACCGCGCATCGATGCCAGAAAGTGGAGAAACTCGTACGCGGTCAGTTCGGGAAACACGCCGAAAAACTGAGGGAGATAGCCCAGCATGCCGCGGATGGCGTTGGGGTCGCGCGTGGCGTCGACGCCGTCGACCACGAATGATCCGCTGGTCGGCGCGAGCAGCAGCGTCATGATCTCCATCAGCGTCGTCTTGCCCGCGCCGTTAGGACCCAGCAGGCCGAAGATTCCGTCGCGCAGGTGTAAATCGACCCCGCGCAGGGCTTCTTTCCCGTCGGGATACGTTTTACACAGATTGGTGCAGACGACATCCATGAGGCTTAGTTTTCTTTCGACGAAAAGATTTCTTCGGGATCGGTGGGGCGCTCGGTGACGTTGACGTCGACCCCGTCGCTCAGCGTTTCATAGCCAAGCACGACCAGTTTATCGCCCGCGCGCAGTCCATCGACGACTTCGACGCGCTCGCGGTTTTCGATGCCCAGTTCAACGACGCGTTCTTCGACGACCCATTCGGTTTTGTCTTCCCGCGGCGCGGGCTCGGCCCCTTCTTCTTCGCCCATCAGCGCTTTTTCGGCTTCCGACATTTCTTCGCCGGAGGCTGATGCGGGGTCGCCGGCCGAATCGAGCGCGTCGAGATCGCCGGCCAGCGCCAGCTGGCGGCGTTCGGCGGCTTCAGGCTCGGCCTGAGCGGTGGCGTCTTCGACCTTGGGGGTGGCGACGAACACGACGTTCCGGTTATTGCGAAGCAGAACCAGCTCGCGGGGAATGCTGATCGCGTCGAGTTTTTCTTTGGTGATGATACGCGCCTTGGCGAACATGCCGGGGCGCAGCTCGTGTTCGGGGTTATCGACGTGAACGTTGACGGTATAGGTGCGCGTATTTGAATTCAGCGTGGTGGATATATCAGACACCGAGCCGATGTATTCACGGCCCACCCGCGAATACACGTCGAGCTCGACCTTCTGGCCCACGTTGATATCGAGCAGGTCTTTCGCCGGGACGTCGAGCGAGACGTACACCTGGTCGATGTTGGCGAGGCGGCATACCACCGAGTTAGAGCCCACCAGCGTGCCTTGCGCCTGCGTCAGGTCGGTTTCATTGTTCGCCGCCGACGCGCTGGTCGAGACGCTGCCGCTGGGCGGAAGCAACACGCCCGCGAAGGGCGCATTGATGGTGACCTTTTCAAGTTCCTGCTGGAGTTTTGTCAACGCCATCTGCCGCGCTTCGATGTTGCTTTTGGTCTGCTCGTAGTTGTTTTCTTCCTGAATACGGGCCAGCACCGCCTTATCGAAATCGGCTTTCGAGATCGCGCCGCGCGTCAGCATGGCCTGGTTGAATTCTTCGTCTTTTTTGGCCTGATCGAGTTTGGCCTTGGCGGGCCCCAGCGCGTTTTTCGCCAGTTGAAGATCCAGTTCAGCCTGATTGATATTCAAACGAAGTTCACGATCGTCGATGGACGCGATCGCGTCGCCCGTCTTGACCTCGTCACCCTCTTTCCACTTTTTGGTGAAGTAGATACGGCCGGTCATTTCGCTCTTGATTTCGACTTCTTTAATGGGAACGACGGTACCCACCGCCTGAAGGTAGGAATACATGCGCCCGCGCTGAAGCGTCTGAACGGTGACGGGAATCTTGAATTTGGGCTTTTCGGGTTTGCCGAACGGTTTGCCGTCCGCATTCGCCGACTGACCGCCGCGATTGTTATTATCCGCGTTGGGTTTGCCGCCCCACATGCCGCAACCGGCCGCCATCGTCACTGTCAGGGTCAATACAACGAGTCTCAGAAGCGTTTTCATTATTCTTTCTCGTTTCTCAGGCTGGAGCGCGCATCGCTCATGAAAAAGTTCTCTTGTTTTCTCAAGTTAATCCGTCAATACAATCGGGCCAATCGCCCGGACAGGGTTACTCACCATACATACGCATGAAACCCCGCGGTATTTTAATTATTTGCAATCTTTTTTTTATCGTCCACGCCGATCATACGGCTCGAAAAAAATTCTCCAGCAGCCGATCGGCGTGTGGCGCGGTTCGCAGCGCCGCCTGAGCATCGGGCCGTTCGATCAATTCACGAGCCTTGTCAACGCTCTCGCCGCGAAGATCGGGGAGGTATGCTTTCGCCCATTCCGCGACGTCGTTTTCATCCACTTCCAGATGAAACTGCAACCCGAGGGCGCGATCTCCATACGAAAAAGCCTGGTTGGCGCAGATCGCCGACCCGGCCAGCCTGACCGCTGCATCGGGGATGGCGAAGGCGTCGCCATGCCATTGAAATACCGGCGTCACCGGCGGCAGCCCTTCAAAAAACGGGCTTGCGCGGCCTTCGGAGGTCAACTCGATATCGAGCCATCCGATCTCGCCGCGCGGGTTGCGCGTCACTACCGCGCCAAGCGCCCTCGCAAGCAACTGACCACCCAGACACACTCCCAGCACCGGAACATTCTCATCAACGGCGCGGCGCAGGAATTGTTTTTCCGCCGCCAGGAAGGGATAGCGGTCCTCTTCGTCGACATTCATCGGGCCGCCCAAGGCCACAATGGCGCAAAAATCGGCGGGGTGATCCGGCGGAGTTTCATTTTGATATAGGTCGCAAATATGAAACGGGATGTTCCAGTCGAGCAGAAAATTTTTTATCCGTCCGGGCCCTTCAATGGTTATATTTTGCAGAAAAAGAACCGGCTTGTTCGTCATGGCCCGGACCTCGATGACTCAGCTCGTCTCGATGGATGTGTATTCAAGCATTAAACCTTGATATCAATGGAAATATAAGCGTCATGAAAGGGAGATGACGCAGGGTCGTCTCCGTCGATTCCTGAGACGCGCCGATCCATGATGCCGTTCGGCGATCCTGGATAAAAAGATGCTCATGATGCTCGCTGAAGGAGTCGAACCTCAAACGCCGGTCATTCACGCACGACTCACACAAACAATGTATTGCTTATAATTTTGATCCCTCGTTTCGAGAACAGCCTTGAGTCAGGAGCCGCTCACCCGTTGATTTCAGCGAATAACGCCTGCCTTTCGATTCGCCATTTTTTCAAAACTCGCGCGGAATCAGGTTCTTCCATCACTGGATTCAACCAAAAACCTGCCATGAATCGATGACTGTTCTCTTTTTGCGCAGGTGTGAAAATTTTGCACAAGTCAAAAAAAATGAATAACTTACTCAATAATCGATTCCCCACCCCCGTTATACCCCTCGAAAGCAATCACAGAGTCAAATGAAAACGAAGACTCAACGAAACATTCCACACACAGCCGACGCCGGATCACCGGCTCGGCGCCCGAAAGCGAGGAAAAGATCATGAAACGATTGAACTGGAATACCGTTGGATTCACCGCAAGTCTGGGCCTGCTGGCTGGCGCGTATCTCTTTCTGGCCGGCGCGGCGAGAGCGGAAACCGCCGATCCGCTCGAACAGTATTCTCCCGATGAAGTCTACATGCTGGCTTACGGCCCAGGCCCGTTGCACGGCGCGCGGCCCGAGTTCGGCCCCCCTCCCGGCGCACGGCGTGGAGCCCCTGACGGCGACGTTCCGCCGGAGCGAATGAGAGACCGCCGCGGCGAACGCCCCTTGGGTCCGCCCCCGTGGGCTGCCCGTGGCGAAGAGATGCGTGGCCGTGGTCCACGCGGGCCGATGGCATTCGCGGATCGTTTTGACGGCGAGCGCCCCTTTGGCCCGCCCCCGTGGGCTGCCCGTGGCGAAGGATTTCGTGGACGCGGCCCTCGTGAAGACGCGCCTCGCGGCGAAGGATTCCGTGGACGCGGCCCTCGTGAAGACGCGCCTCGCGGCGAAGGATTTCGTGGACGCGGCCCACGTGAAGACGCGCCTCGCGGCGAAGGGTTCCGTGGACGCGGCCCTCGTGAAGACGCGCCTCGCATGTCACGCCTGAACGATCAGGAAAAAGCGCAGCATCTGAAAGAACGCATCCATGAGCTGGAAAAACAGCTCGACAAACTGACTGAACACGCCAGCGAATAGGCGGCCCATCTCCCCACAACCCGCCTTTCAACCCTGCAACGCGCCGGGCATCCGCCCGGCGCGTTGTCTTTTGCATCAGAAGCGCCGGGTTGTTTCTCGTTACTTTTCTTCTGGAATCCTGTTTAATGGAGCATGGCTGCGCGCGGCCGAACGCCTGCTCTCGAGGTGAAAGCTCATGACCACGCGAAGACGGTTTTTACTCAACGCGGCCGCGCTGGCGCTGCCCCTGGCGGCCTCGCGCCGGAGTTTCAGCGACGATCTCTCGCCCAAACGGCTCTGCACCATTACCTACAACGTGCTGCAATGCTCGGGCTACCCCGCCGGCGTGGCGGCGCGAAGGCTTGGCGACCGCGCCTACCAGATGCCCAAACGCTTCGCGATGGAGCTCGCGTTATACGAGCCCGACCTCATCACCATGCAGGAATGTCCGGAAGAAGACATGATCGCGGAGATCGCGCGGCGGCTCAAAATGAGTTATGCGTTTTTCCCCAGCGGGGAGAAATGGCCGGGCGCGCTGATGACGCGCTACCAGATCGTTTCATCAAAGAACTGTCCGATGGCGGAAGGCGAACGCCCCGCCGATCTGTTTACCCGGCATTGGGGCATGGCGCGGCTGCGCGACGGCGAGGGTGTGGAGTACACCGTGCATAGCGTTCACCTCCACCCGCAGAGCGAAGGCTTGCGCAAGCGCGAAGCCGCCGAGGTGATCCGCTCGATGCGGGCCGACCTCGACGCCGGGCGTAACGTGATTTTGCAGGGCGACTTCAACCACGAACCCAGCGAATCGACTTACAAACTCTGGATGGACGCCGGGCTGACCGATTCTTTCGCCAAAGCGGGACGCGGGCAGGGGCTGACGTTTAACTCGACGGGGCCATACAAGCGCATCGATTACGTCTGGTCGAACAAGCCGGTGTCGAGCCGCCTGCGCGAAGCGCGGGTGTTATATGAAGGCGCGTTCCGCCCCAACGCCGACGACCCGAATTCATTCGCGCTGAGCGACCACATCCCCGTCATGGCCGAGTTCCGGTAAGGAGAAACCTGTTGGTTCTTCATTAGAGTGAAACGCAGATTTTCCCGCCAAATATTTTCATCAAAACAGCCTTTTGCTGGCAGCAAAAAAAACAAATTTTTAATTGACGCACGTCTTTTTTTTGTATATAGTACCGATGCGATAAAGAACAAAACTTTTTCCATGGATGTCGAATATTTGACATTCTTTTTTATCGGAGACTGGAAATGAACTTTAAACCGGCTTTCACCTGCCTCTTTACCGTTTTATGG
>WGLV01000005.1 GCA_016125385.1 bacterium | reverse complement strand
AAGGCCGCGCCGTTACGTTTTCCAACATCGGCATCCGGCAGGTAATCAATCCTTCTCAGGGAACGTTGGAATTCTGGGTGAAGCCGGATTGGGATCCAGCGGATCGTGAAGTCCATCACAAGTGTATGTTCCTCGCAATTCATATCGAAAAGAAATCGCGCGAAGACCTGCAGAAACAGTTTGAAGCCCAGCAGGATGAAGAAAATTCCCGCATGAATATCAACTCCGTCCTGCCTCCAGGCCCCGGACCGTTTTCCGTTGAAAATTACGTCTGCGTTTATAAGGGCGAAGGCCCCACGCTGACCTTTGAACTTCGCAATAACTTCCAGCCCAGCTCCGTCACCGCCAATATTTCCGACTGGAAGCCGGGCCAGTGGTATTTCGTCTCCGCCGTCTGGGAGGCGAAACGTCAGGCGCTGTATATCAACGGCCAGAACAAAGGCGTCCCCTTCGGCGCCGGCGTATCCATTCGCGACGCTCGCGATGAAGACGACGCGCTCTTCTTCGACATGGGCGGCGGTATGGGCGGCGGCATGATGGGCGGCTTTGGTGGTGGATTCGGTGGCATGATGGGCGGCATGGGCGGCATGATGGGCGGCTTCGGCGGTCGTGGCGCCGTCGGCGGTTCCACCGTCGGTCAAACGCTGACCTCCAATATCTCGCTTCCCAGCGTGCTATCCGGTGTTTATCTCGGCGCCGATGAAGAAGACGGGTTCGCCGCCGACTGCACCTTTGACGATCTCCGCATTCAGAATCGCGCGACCACCGCGTTTGATTACAGCAAAGAACTGACCTCGCACGACAACGTCATCCTTCTCGATAATTTCAACGACGATCTCCCCTCGCCGGAATCGTTGCCCGACCTGCTCGCCACTATGGAACGCGTTCAGCGGCAGAAAGTCTTCCCCGCGCTGGCGGTCGATATCCGTGAACGTTTTGAACGTGAGTACGACATGGTTCACTCCGCTCTCGGGCTGAATGAAGCGTATCTGAAAACCGTGAACGAAACGGTGAAAACCATCCGTGAGCTCTCCGTCCTTGAATACATCCGCGCCAATACCGGCAAAACCTTCGCGGAACTGCAAGGGCTGTTTGAAATCGATCCGGCTGAATGGAGCAAGGAGCTTCTCCATCGTATCGTTGAGTTCCAGAAACTCTCCTATGACCTCTCCAAACAGGCGATTGATAACCAGATCATCTCCATCAACGACGTCATTAACAAAGGCCAGAGTTACAACGTCAACGACGATGAACTCCGTACCTTCTTCAATGGCGAACTTCAGAAGGTCCAGGGTAAAATCTCGGGCCCGGACAGCATCCTCGCCGAATACACCCTTGGCGCCATGGGAATGGGCGGTATGGGCGGCATGGGCGGAATGGGTGGTATGATGGGCGGTTATGGCGGCATGGGGATGGGCATGGGCATGATGGGCGGCTTCGGCGGCGGCATGATGGGTGGCGCTGGAGCGAACGGCCTCATGGGCATGATGCTCTATGATCCCGATACGGGCGACCCCATCCGTGACCCCGCGCGGAAAAAAGCCATCTCCGACGAATATGAACAAGCCAAGGAAACGTATAAAACCTGGGCGAAGTTCAAAAAAGACGGCCTGATTCCGCCCGACATCATCGACATTTATAACAAAGACATGGAGTCGCAGGGCAAGGACTTCTACATCAAGCGCGCCCTGACGCTCGATTTTGACGCCGACTACAACGCCACCATGCAGTACTTCTATGACATCGAATTCGGCGGCCGAATCAATACCATTAACGACATCGACATCAGCAATCAGGAAAACAACGTCGTGAATGTACTGATCGACGTCGAAGGCCACTTCATTAAAGACCTTGACTCGGCGGCGGGTGGTATTGACGCGAATGGCGAAGAAACCACCGCTCCTGCCGCGAATACGCAGATCGGAATGAATCAGTAATCGGTATTGGAGGCATCCTGATTGATCCCGCGTCAGATGAAAAAAGATAAGTTTTCCAAACGAATCAAAAGAACGGCGGTCCTCTGGGCTGCCGTTCTCTTTGTACTTACCTCGGTTTCACCGGCCGCGAACGCCGGTCTCACCGATGAACTGAACGATCTGTTCAGCGCGGGAGGCGAGCGCCGCGATTGGAGCGTTCTCGTCGAGGCGCTCGATACCGGCAAGCCTTTGTATGAGCTTGATTCCGAACGCCGACTGATTCCCGCTTCCAACATGAAAATCTTCACCTGTGCGGCTATTCTTCTGGGATTGGGGCCTGATTATCGCTATGAAACCAGACTCCACCTGGCGGGCCATCAGCAGGGAGAGGTTTTTATCGGCGATCTGATCGTTGAAGGTGGCGGCGACCCCAGCATCGGAGGCCGATTCAACGGCGGCGACCTGACCCGGACCATGCGTGATTGGGCCGCCAAACTCAAACTGAGCGGCATCACCAAAATTCAGGGTAACGTAATCGGGGTAGATGACTTCTTTGATGACGCCGCCCTGGGCCTCAACTGGGACCCTTCGTACCGCGAAGATTGGTATTCAGCGGAAGTCAGCGGCCTGTCGTTTAACGATGGCTGTCTTGACGTAACCATCAAAGGCGGTTCCGGCGCGGGACAAAAAGCTGTGATTACCACCAACCCGCCGACGCATTACCTGCGCATCGACAATCAGGTCACTACGGCGGGCAGTTCAAAGAGCGCCCGGGGCGTCCTGTTCGCCCGCGTTGATGAAGAACACGCGATCAAAATGTCGGGGTCCGTTCCTCCCAAGCGCTCCACTCTCCATTATGTCACTGTTCCCAATCCAACCGCGTATTTTGTCACCGTGTTCAAAGAAACGCTGGAGAGTGAAGGCTTGTCCGTAACGGGTAAGGCTTTTGATTACGATGAAGATGATTCGAACGGCGTCCTCCCTCCACGCGATCAGTGGACCCTTTTCCTTTCATACCAGTCGGAGCCATTGGGCGTTCTCGTCGAAGAGTGCATGAAAAAAAGCCAGAATCTCTACGCCGAACATTTCCTTAAAACGCTGGGAGCGGTCAATTATGGAATCGGCAGCTACACCGTGGGCGCCCTGGCGATTAAAAACGTCCTGTTCCGCTTTGGCTGTGACCTGGATGGCGTCTATGTGGCCGACGGCTCAGGCCTCTCCCGCGAAAACCGGGTCAGCGCCCAAACCTTGGTGCAGACGCTCCGCGCGATCGATCAATCCAGTTATGGGGAATCGTTTCGTTCGATGCTGCCCGAAGCGGGAGAGAGCGGAACCCTTCGCAATCGCATGCGGGGCGCCGACGTACGGGGCCGCGTAACCGCCAAAACGGGTACGCTGCACGGCGTTCGGGCGTTATCCGGTTTTATTGAAGCGCAGAGCGGTAAGACGTATGTGTTCTCCATGCTGGGCAACTGCGACACGCGGGGAACCATCCTCACCAACACCATCGACAAGGCCTGCGAGTTGATCGTCGATCGGGGATGATCACGGCGGCGGCTGCATTCTATCGCGTTGTAAAACGCCAAAATTCACCTTTTCCATTGTTTATCACGGATTATACCGTCTATAATCCGTGAAGATTCATTGATATTGATTGCGTTCATTGTGTTAAGGCAATGGTTGAGGACGTAAAATGAAACATCGCCGGACCGGGGCGAAGCGTTTGGCGGTTTTGCTTGCCGCTGTGTTGACCGCATGCGTTATCGCAACGCCGTTCCATCCCCGCGTATCCTACGCCCAGATCAATAATGATGACGATCTGATCGTCTCTCTCCTCCAGATCAGCGCGTATTGGAAACAGACCGTCACGCCTTACACGAATGGTGATAAAAATGGCGATGGTCTTGTGAATAACGATGATCTCATCATCGTTACGTACGAGTACTACGCATACAGTGTAAATCCCCCGACTCCGGTTGAAACGCCAACCCCGGCCGATACCCCGACACCCGGAGATACGCCGACTCCGTTCGATACTCCAACGCCTGATCCGAACGCGCCGACGCCAACGCCGCTGGTTGATACGCCCACGCCAGGCGATACGGCGACGCCGACTCCTGTACTGGATACTCCAACTCCCGACCCCAATGCCCCGACGCCTACGCCTGTGTTGGATACGCCGACTCCGAGCGATACCGCGACTCCAACACCGATCGTCGATACGCCGACGCCTGACCCCAATGCGCCAACCCCTACGCCTGTGTTGGATACCCCGACTCCGAGCGATACCGCGACTCCCACACCGATTGTTGATACGCCGACGCCCGACCCAAACGCTCCCACGCCTGCTTTGACCGTCACGCCTGGGCCCAGTGCGACTCCCGATCCAAACGCGCCAACGCCGACTGAAACCACGACGCCTGAACCAAGCGCGACTCCCGATCCCAATGCGCCGACATCAACTCCCACACCGACTTTGCCGTACATGACGCCGACGCCGGACCCCAACGCGCCCACCCCCGCGCCGGTCCGATTGTGGGAGACGCATCGCGCCCTCCAGTTGTATCTGGAATCGGCGATCATTCCCCGCACGGGGTATCTGGCCGATAGTGCGCTTGGTTATTCCGCGTTCGCCTACAATGCGAACGGAGATCCCCTCTTTATTTCATTTGACCGCTTTGGCCGGATATTTACCCGCAAGCTGCCCATTGCCTCCGATGAATACTCCGGCGTCTCGTTGTCGGATGGCGGGGCCTCATTCGCGATGTATTACGAAGACCCTGCTTTTACCAAATTGTTCCGCTTCCGGCGGTTCGACCTGTCTCAAACCATCGGCGACGCGCTTCAGGTCGATCACTTGGGCGCGAATGATTTCCGCTGGGCTTTTGCAGGTTCCGGCTCTGGATGGGTGATGGCTGTTTTGCGATATCCCAACCGCTTGTCGATCCATCGCATCGATTCCACTGGCGCCTTGATCGGAACGACGGAATTGCAAACACCCGCCGATTTGCCATCAAGCGTCGATTGGCTTCAGGCTGAGTTCAGTGGAGACCGCGTCCTCGTCGCGTATCCGATTTCGTCATCGGGCGCTCCCGTAAACGCCTGGATCATCGGTATGGATGGAACGATTTACACTCCATCGCCGATATCGATCCCGGCGCCATTGATCGATCAGGCCATCGCGGGCGATGAAAATGGCGACTTCTTTTATCTGGCGTCAAGCAGCTTCGGTAATCGTATCTACAGGCTGTCTGGTTCGAGCATCGCATACGATCACGTGATCGACATCGGTTCGGCGGTTGATATTGAATGGCTTGAAAACCGCTTATGGGCGATCGATTCACAAAACCATTCGCTGATCGGTTTCGATGAAGACGCCGAACGGGTTGAGGGCCCCATTGATGTCTTCCCGCCGGGGTGGGATCGTTCGCTTGCATGGCTTGATCTTCGCAAAAGCGGACCCGACCTGGGCGCGTTTTTCTACGATCCTGACGCTTCGAATAATATGTATTACATGCAGATTGAAGCCGGTCCGTTGGTGACTCCCACGCCGACCCCCGCGCCCGGCGTCCCCACTGGAGAAACCGTTGATATCGATCTCGGTGGAGGCGTGACGCTGGCGATGGTGAAAATTCCACGGGGTTCCTTTCAGCAGGGCGGTTCCAGCGGCGATCCTGACGTCATCAGCACGGAATTACCCCAGCACACCGTCACCATCAGCAAGGATTTCTGGATCGGCAAGTATGAAATTACCAATCAACAGATACGGCGATTCGATCCCGCTCATAACAGCCTGAAAGCCGGTCCGTATAATCTGAATGACGATAGTTATCCCGCAGTGAACCTGACGTGGAATAAAGCTCAGGCGTTCTGCGACTGGCTTACGGACAATACGGATTACACTTTTTCATTACCGACAGAAGCGGAGTGGGAATACGCCTGCCGGGCTGGAACGGATACCAGGCGTTATTGGGGTGACGACGCCGATAACGATCAGGCGTGTTCGCTGGCTAACGTTGCGGATATTTCCAGCGCGACCGATTTTGGCGGCTTCCGCAGCCGTTTCCCCTGTGATGATGGTTTTCCCGTTACCTCACCGGTTGGTACGTTCTCCGCGAATCCGTATGGATTGCATGACATGCTCGGAAACGTGTGGGAATGGTGCGCCGACTGGTATTCGGCTTATCCCGCTGACGCTCAGGTCGACCCCGCCGGTCCCGAACGCGGAAAATCGAAAATTATCCGCGGCGGCTCCTGGCAGGACGGCCCCGCTTACGTGCGCGCTTCGGTCCGGAGCGCATACCAGCCTGATCAGGTATATGCCGCTATAGGTTTCCGCGTCGTTATTCGTGAGTAGGTTCTCGCAGAGGCTCAGGATCCCCTTGTTGCGGAGTCAGCATGAATCCGCTGCGTAAAAAAAGCGCGGCGGCGTCATAGTCGGCTTTTCCGATATCCGATTCGATTTTTGCGATGGCCGGGTCGTCTTTGAGGATGCGATTGTAAGACAAATCGTACGCGAGCAGGTGGCTTGTATTCACGAGAGGCGCGCTTGTGAACTGGTTCGATGAAAGATCGATTCTCCATAACGGCGCCTCGGGATGAAATACGACGTGCTCTAATTGATTCCTGTTCGCTTCAAGAATTCTCAATCGTGATTGGCGGGAAAGATCGAGCGTCTTGAGTTGATTGCTGATGACGATTAGTTCGGTCAGATTCGGGTTGTTGGCCAGAGACAATTCTTCCAACCCGTTGAAAACGAACGTGGCGTGTTCCAGCTCCGGTAGATGAGATAGATCGAACCGGCGAATTTTTGTGCTTGAGGCGAAGAGAGTTTTCAAATGCGCGCATTCCGCCAGATCAAGCGCCTCAAGCGAGGTGTGTTCGCAATGAATCGCCGTCAGATTAGCGCATCCAGCGATATCAAGACGCTCCATCTGCTGATTGTATGAACAATAAACCGTGGTAATCTGAATCAGTCCGGCTACGGATAATTCCTTCAGATCGTTAAAATTGCAGTTAAGCTCCTCCAGTTCACTCAATCCATTCAGACGAAGCTCTCGGAGATGATTGCTCAGGCAATTCACGCGTTTCAGCGATCGGTTATGAGTTAAATCCAGCGTGATGATCTGATTTCTCATACAGTTCAACTCTTCGATGGATTGAAAAAATTCAATTCCTTGAAGCGATCTGATCTCCCGGTCCTTCAAATCCAGCGGCACCTGAAATTCAGCGGCTTTTCGGGCCGTAAAAGCCTTGCTTGGCTCCAGGCCTAAATGCTCCTCCACAGCGCGCCTGAAATTGGGATCAGGAAAATTTTGGGGAGAATTAATGTTCTGCGCCGATAAAAAATGGGGGATCATCAACCCGAATGCGCAGATCAGCGCTCCACCGGCGATCAGTGCTTGGACGGTTTTTGAGTTAATCACGCGGGGTTTATTGCCCATCCTCGCCCAACTTCGGCCAGTATTTAAACCCTTTGGCGAAATATCCATTTTCAGTGATATCTTCCGCGCGGCCGATCAGCAGTTCGATTTGCTTTATGCGTTTTTCCATATCGGGAAGTGGGTTGAGTGAAATGTCCATCGTTTCCAGCCGTGTGGTTTCGAATTCAGGAATGGACGTGAATCGATTCTTGTTGATATAGATTTTACGTGGTCTCGCTGAATCTGAAAATAATAATGTATGGAGCTGATTCTCTGATAAAAAAACCATTTGAATGTCATCACAACTCGATAGATCAAGGCTGGATAGAAAATTAATGGATGCGTCAATGAAATATAACGAATTCTGATTGGTCAGGTTTAGTTCAGAAAGCCGGTTCTCTGATATGAAGATCGTTTCGAGTTCCATATTGTGAGACAAATCTATCCGCTGAAAGAAATTATGCTGAAGAGAAACTCGCTTTAAATGAGGGGCGCCTTGAAGATCGATTGAGTTGAGAGCGCAGTGATTCGCCTTCAACGTCATCAACTGATTGCATCCATTCAGGTTGATAACTGATAGTTGAGAGTTGTTGTTGCATTCAAGGGTTTTAAGTTTCGCGTGCGAAGATACATCCAACCTGGTGAGCTGGCAATATTGGCAATTTAATTCTTCCATATCCGGAACGTATTGGCTCAGGTCCAGGTTCTGGATTGGATTTCCAAATAAAATCAGCGAAGTGATTTTCGGAAAGAATTGCAGCCCTTGAATCGAGGTGATTCCGCTTGAAGCGGCGCCGAGAGTCCCCGTCTTCTCTCTTGCTTCGCCGACCCGGATCGGCGCGCCATCCTCCACGCCCATGAATCGTTCGACGGCGCGCCGGAAATTCGGATCGGGAAAATTTTCGGGAGTATTGATATTCTGCGCGTCGAGGAAGACGGGAACCATCATCGCCATCAAAACGGCCAGCAGGCCAAGGGCCGCCGCCGCTTCGATGAGGTAACGTGTGCGAAAAAGACGTCTGCGTTGCATGATGCCGCCGCGATGATGCGATACGACTTGAACTCTAAACCAGGCTTGTCTGAGTCAGTTATCACTCGCTGTCCGGCATTCCGGGCGTGGTTTCCTCCCGCACGTCTGGCAGCGTTCTTCCGCCGGTTTGCGCCAGGCTTCTTCGCTTCCTTCATGGTCGATGAGTTCAACCACGTGCTTGACCTGCATGGGCAGTTTCCGTTGCATGACGCCGTAATTCAGCTGTAACAGACAACCCGGATTCGCGGTGAGAATCACCTCCGCGCCGGTTTCTGCGACGTGATCCATCTTGCGGTCGAGAATCTTCATCGCCATCTGATAATGCGTGATGTTATACACCCCGGCGCTGCCGCAACACCACTCCGATTCGGGCAGCGTGATAAACTCCACGCCTGGCGTTTCCTGAATCAGTTTCTTGGGTTGCTTCCAGACCTGTTGCGCGTGACAGAGGTGACAGGGCTCGTCGTAAACCACTTTCAAATTGTCATGTACGGGCAAAGGCGCTTTGTAGTGCGGCCATTCCGCCAGAAATTCGGTGATTTCGCGGCATTTCTCGCTGAACCGTTTCGCTTTGTCACGGTATTCATCGTCATGTTCGAAGATTTCCTCGTATTCCTTGATAGCCGCTCCGCATGCCGCGCAATCGGTGACGATATAATCGACGTTCAGTTTTTCAAATGTATCGATGTTGTCTTTCATCAACTCGACCGCTTTATGCTTGAAACCCTCTGACAAGAGCGGCGCGCCGCAGCAACGGATATTCTTTGGAGTCACCACCCGGCATCCGCTGCGCGTCAACACGTTGACGGTCGAGTTGGTGGTCTTGTTAAACATGATGCTCATCATGCAGCCCAGAAAATACCCGACGCGCGCCTGCTCGTCGCCCATTGCCGGAACTTCATCCGGCAGCGTCTTTCTGAAGGGCGTTTTAAGACCTTTGGGCGTGAGCGATTCCATGAATTGCAGGCGTTTGGGCAGCAACCGGATCAAACCTGTGTTGTAGAGCATCCCCTGCAATCCGCTTTGCTGATAGAGACGCAACGGCAGAGAAAACAGCTCCAGCCGCGAGTGGCGCATGAACAGCCAGTTGAAGATGAATGACCGCATCAGGCGCGCGATTGGATTTTGCGGCTTGTGTTGCTCCACTTGCGACCGCGCCGACTCGATCAGGTACCCGATGCGAACGCCTGAAGGGCACGCGGTTTCACATGCGCGGCAATCCAGACAGAGAAACACCTGATCCGAGAAGCCCTCGTTGATTTCCAGCCGTCCGTCGGCGACCGCGCGAATCAGCGCGGCGCGGCCTCGCGGCGAGGCGCGCTCGACTTTCATCTCGCTGTAGGTGGGGCAATGCGGCAAACACATCCCGCATCGTACGCAATTCAGTATTTTGTCGTAATCGGGCACGGAAGGGCCCTCGAAGAACCCCATTTTCACAGGCTGATTATGCTGTTTCGTCTCAGGCGCGGATGGCGCTGCCATGGTCATTGCGGAATCTCCCGCCAGTCAGAGTGATACGCTGCGCGTCGCCGGTTTGGGGTAGCCATAAACGGGCGTTACGCTCTTTCAACGATCATAATCAGCCCCAACTGAAAGACAACGGTCAATCGAAAAGCCACTGGCTCCCGTTGGGATTGAATATGGAATGCATGATAAGCGTTTCATATCCATTATCACGCAAGCGTTTTTCCCGCACAATAGATGAAAACCGCGAGAATAGAATCTATTTGAATATCCGCATGGGAGGTGATTATGCCGGCGTCACGCAGATCTTTTATTCAAACAACAGGAGCGGCGGCGCTGGCGTCTTGTCTTGGCGTCACTGCGGAATCCAACCGCCCCAATGTCGTCTGGATTACCGCCGAAGACCTGTCACCCGACCTGGGATGTTATGGCGAATCGCTGGTTCACACGCCTTATATCGATCGTCTCGCTCATCAGGGAATCCGCTTCACAAATGCATTCACCACGGCGCCGGTGTGTTCCGCGTCACGCAGCGCCTTCATGACGGGCATGTACCAGACAACCATCGGAGCCCATCATCACCGTAGCCATCGTGACGATGGGTACGCCCTTCCGGATGGCGTTCATCTCATCACCCACTATTTCCGCGAGGCGGGGTACTACACGGTAAACTCAACCACGCCCGCTCCCGGAGTGAAGGGAACCGGCAAAACCGATTTCAACTTTACAGTAAATCATCCATTCGACGGCAGAGACTGGTCTGAACGGCGAGCCGGACAACCCTTTTTCGCGCATATTAATTTTCCTGAAACTCACCGTGCGTTTGAACATGACGCTGAACATCCGATCGATCCCGATTCAGTAATCCTTCCGCCATATTATCCCGATCATCCAATAGCCCGGCGTGACTGGGCTCTCTATCTGGAGAGCGCGAATATCCTCGATCGCAAAGTCGGCGCGGTTCTCAAGCGCCTCGATGACGAAGGCCTTACCGGCGACACCATTGTTTTCTTTTTTGGCGATCATGGCCGCCCCCATGTTCGCGGAAAACAATGGCTTTATGAGGGTGGAATTCACATCCCGTTGATCGTGCGCTGGCCCGGCCACCTTCCGGCTGGTTCAGTACGCCGCGAGTTGGTCAGCGCGATCGATTTCGCTCCAGCGTCATTGCGCCTATCTGGATTGCCCGTCCCCTCGTCCATGCAGGGCAGAGCGTTTCTCAGTGAAGGCGTAAAACCGCGAGACGTAATTTTCGCCGCGCGAGACCGATGCGACGAAACCATGGACCGCATACGTTGCGTGCGCGATCGCCGCTACAAATACATTCGCAACTTCATGCCGGATCGCCCCTATACACAACTCAATCGCTATAAAGAAACCGAGTATCCGGTGATCCGGCTCATGCGCCGCCTTCATGACTCGGCTCAACTCACGCCCGCGCAGGAACTCTTCATGGCGCCCTCGCGCCCCAAAGAAGAACTGTACGATCTCCAATCCGATCCATGGGAAATTCACAATCTGGTGAACGACCCGGCCTGTCGCGATACGCTCGTCTCTATGCGGAACAGGCTTGAATCGTGGATCAGCCGCACCGGCGACCGGGGCGAGATCCCCGAAGATCCCGCGATTACGCTGAAATATGAAGAGCGGATGAAAAAACTGTATGATGCCAGAATCCGTGAACTCTATCGGAAAGAAGGCATAACCCGCCTGCCTTGGGAGTAACGGCTCCACCGATCGAAAAAAAATTCAAATTGTTGTTGACGCCCAACTGTTTGTGGACTACCATACAGTTAACTGTTTGGGTGTTGCCAAACAGAAAAACACCTGCCTGGCGAGAGGCGAAATGCTCCATTTTCAAATCGATCCACATAGCGGCGTCCCCGTCTACCGGCAGTTGATGGACCAGATGAAATACTACATCGCGTCCTCGACTCTCTCGTCCGGAGACCGCTTGCCATCGATACGGGAGATGGCGAAAACGCTCGCGGTGAATCCGACGACCATCGTAAAAGCGTATACGGAACTGGCGCATGAAGGGGTGATCGACATGCAGCACGGCAAGGGAGCCTTTGTTTCTGAAGCGTCCGGGCGAATGAGTGAACGCGAGAAAGAAAAAGCGATCCGCCGCCTGGCGCGCCAACTCGTGGTGGAAGCCCGGCAAATGGGCGCCCCGAAAGAACGCGTGATCGAAATCGTCACGCAGGAACTGGACGGTACATTATGAGCGAGTCCGCCATCAGAGTGACCGGCGTTCGAAAAAAATACCGCGACGGCGCGCAGGCGCTGGATGGGCTGAATCTGAACGTGCCGCGTGGCGTCGTGTACGGCTTGATCGGTAGAAACGGTGCGGGAAAAACGACGTTGCTTCGCACGCTGATGGGTTTGCTTCGAGCCGATCGGGGAGAGGCGCTGATTCTGGAGCGAGACTTCTGGACCGCCTCCGCGTTGGAACGCACCGTCGCCGCTTACGTGCCGCAAGCCTTGAAAATCCACACCTGGATGACCACCGGCGAACTCTGTGAATACGCCTCCCACTTTTATCCGGAATGGGATCACCGCTACGCCCGTGAACTCGCCGAGCGATTTGAGACGCCGTGGGAACAGCCCGTCGCTTCGCTTTCCGGTGGAGAACAACGCAAGGCCTCGCTCGTGGCCGCCTTCGCCGCACGAACGGACGTCTTGCTTCTCGATGAACCGGCGGCGGGGCTGGATCCCATCGCCAGACGCCGGCTGATCGATGAAATCGTCGAGGTTATCTCGGATCGTCCCGAATGCACGGTGATCGTCAGCACGCATATCATATCCGACCTGGAACGTCTCGCCGAAGTGATCGGCGTAATGAGTGACGGCGTGATGACGCTCGAAAGCCGCGTCGATGATTTGCAAAGTTCGATTCGCCGCGTCCAGATCATCTTTGACGACGCCCCGCCGCCCGATTTGACCATTCCAAACGCGATTCGTTTCGAAATCGATGGGCCGGTCGTGACCGCCGTGGTGCGGGACGCGCATTCGCTACTCGGCCGCTGGCGCGGTCAGGACGGCGTTCGTGTGAATGAATTTCCCATCGGTCTTGAAGACGCCGTGATCGAACTGCTCGGGCGCAAGGCGCCGTCACGGGAGAGTGAATAATGAATCGTTTTAAAAGAAAAGAATACGATCTGGTGATTCACTCGATGCCGCCGTTATGGAGAGGCTTGATCGAGCGTGACCTGATCGAGTTTTCGCGCGAGGCGGGCATCATCCTGCTCATCTGGTGGCTCGGCTACTGGCTGCTCTTTTTGATGACGCATCCCGCCATTAACGCCGGTCTGTTTTCACTGCTGGCGGCCTACGCCGGGATGCGCCTCGCGGGCGCGGACGTGATGGAAGACGCGGAGGAATTCGTCTTTTCGCTTCCGCCCACGCGTGACGAGCGCTATCGCGTTCGATTTATTCTGGGAATCTCGTTCCTGATGATTCTGGTTCTGCTGAGTGAAGTCGGATTGATGGGAAACTGGCCGCAGCTTTTCTGGTCGCTTTTCGTCGATTCCGGATTCACTCAACCCTTCAAACCAGAAGAACACGTCGTATTTCACATCGTGGCGTTGCTGGCGCCGCCTTGCGTCTTCTCGATTACCTACGCCTGCGCTTCGCTGAGCGTCTCACGCGAGTTGCTATACAAAACTATATGGATGGGCAACGCGTTTACGGCATCGATCCTGATCGCTTGTATTGTGGTTGAAATCCTGCTCGGGCGCTCTCCGACCGGTGTTCTATTCGCGATTCTGGCGTTGATATCCATTGCCGCGTCGTATGAGTTGGGGCGGCGTTCGTTCCTTCGCAAAGAAGCGATGGATTGCGGGCAAGGCTGGCCGGTTGGACTTCATATTTTCGCATTTTCAATCGTTGTACTGACCCCGGCTGCGTTCGGGCTGTTGTTCCTGATTTAACCAGGCATATCTCTCGAAGGAGACCATCATGGGTTTCTGGGAAATCTTTATAATCGCAATCTCCGCGGCGATCTTATCCGTTATTTTCCGGTCGGCTTTGGGTGTTCAGCGCTCGCGTATTCATCACTGGAAAAACCGTCCGGGCGTACGCTGGTTTCTGGCGGCCATCGGTTTCATCCTGCTGATTCTTATCGGTGAAGCGTCATGGAGAGAGATCGAACAGCCATATCAGGACGCCCGAAAGCAGCCCGATATTACGGCGCCGTATCCTCAAAAACCGATTACCGATATGAAAACGTTTTTGAATGACATTAAACAGGGCGTAATCCCTGAGGGCAAAATCATTGCGAATCTGATTCTGATGCGTGGCGCCCCGGTCATGGTCGAAACGGTGGTATTTAATTTTCCAGTGGATTTCGATAAATCGAAGCAGATCAAAAAAAAGGTCGAGTCAGGTGAATTGAATCTTACGTTGCAATTCGATCGAAATTCAGTCAATTCATCTCAGACGATGATTCATGCGAGTTTCAAATGGCAAAGTGGCGCGGTCAGCATGTCATCCTCGGGTGGATTCGATATCAACGACGCGTTGATGGGAGGCTTTAACCTTGCCACCAACAAACCTATGTTTTCCGCCGTGTATGGTGAAACATCCAATCTCCATCCACGAATCATTTTAACGGGAGCATCCCAGGATGACGCCCTGCCGTTGACGAGCGTGAATGAGATTATCCGAAGCCGTGGTTCAGCTGCGAGTGATCGCGTTTCGTTTGCATCGAAAGATATGGCCATGAGGAGCCTGGCTGATCCAACTTCCGAGATGGTTAATATGAATTTTTATTTTGCCGGATTCATGGCTCATTTTCAGATGGCGTACATCTTTGCGATTATCTCCGCGGGATTGATTTCCAAGCTGTTCCGCAATTCAGCGGCGGCGTTCTGGGCTTTATCGTTTCTTTGCATTCTTTACCTCGCTATGTGGGACCGGGTGGCGCTCGATCATCATCTGCATGAAATGAACGATCCCAGCCATTCTGTTGAATTGCGTCTAACAGCCTGTTCGTTGACCACAAACTCTTTCTTTTACCGCAATACCGCAATAAAAGAAATTGAAGCGGCGATGAAACAGCCCGGCGCCCCGGACGAATTGAAACAAAAAGGGCCGGAAGTTATTAACGCGCTGAAACAATGGCGTCAGATTCAATACATGCCCGGCGTTGATACGTGAAATCGGCGAACCTTCAAAAGGCGGCTCAAAACCGCCTTTTTTGTTACCCGGCGCATCCAACGCTTTGGCTCTTGAATACTCTCCTGTAAAGTAATGAGAGAACCTGAACGAAACCGGAGAGCGCCCTTGAATCACCAATTCGACTTGGATTTCACCATCAGCCGTCTGGGTAAGCCTCGCTTCAAATCGCCTCTTGAACTGTCTCATGTCGAAGGGGATTTCGTCTCAAACTTCATTGAAGACGGCGAGCGGATTCTGTGCGACCACTCTCTTTCTTTCATTCAGCCATACATCCGCGAAGGGAAGGAACCCCCTTCGTTCGAAGCCGCCGGTCCGCGCGACAAGGTCTTTTTCAACCCAACCGACGTCCGCGCCGCCATCGTTTCCTGCGGCGGGCTCTGCCCGGGGATTAACGATGTCATTCGCGGAATCGTGCTTTCCCTGAATTTCCATTACCGCGTCCATGAGGTCTACGGAATTCAGTATGGGTATAAGGGGTTGGTCGAAGCGTCCATGCTTTCTCCAATCCATCTGACTCCGAAACTGGTTGAAGACATCACATCGCTGGGCGGCACGTACCTGGGCTCGTCGCGTGGACCTCAATCGGTCGAGGAGATGGTCGATTTTCTCGTCAAAAACCGCTTTAATCTTCTGTTCACCATTGGCGGCGATGGTACCCAGCGCGGCGCGCTGGCGATCTCGAAAGAAATTGAACGTCGCAAACTGGCGATCTCCGTGATCGGCATCCCGAAGACGATCGATAATGATATTCGCTTCATTGAAAAAAGTTTCGGATTCGAAACCGCCTTTTCCGAAGGCGCCCGCGTTCTCAAATGCGCACACGCGGAAGCCAACGGCGCCGAAAATGGAATCGCCATCGTCAAACTGATGGGGCGCCAGTCCGGCTTTCTCGCCGCGACCGCCGCACTCGCCAGCGGGGAGGCGAACTTCGTCCTGATCCCGGAAGTCCCGTTTGATCTCGACCCTCCGTATGGATTCCTTCAGGCGCTCGAAGACCGCATTCTCCGCCGCAAACATGCTCTGGTGGTCGTCGCTGAAGGCGCCGGTCAAAACCTGTTGGCTCAGGAAGGGGAGGGAGAGCAGCGCAAGGACGCATCAGGAAATCTCAAGTTGAAAGACATCGGCGTTTTTCTCAAAGAGAAGGTTGCGGCACACTTCACCAGCAGCGAAATCGATGTCTCTATCAAGTATATCGACCCCAGTTATATCGTTCGTTCTTTGCCTTCAACGCCGAGTGACAGCATGTACTGTCAGCAACTCGCTCACAACGCTGTGCATGCCGCGATGAGCGGAAGAACCGGCTTGGTTGTAGGGTACTGGCAGTCGGCTTTTACACACATCCCGATTGATGCGGCGGTTTCCAGCCGTAAGGTGCTCGATACCGAAGGCGATCTCTGGTTGTCCGTGCTTCAGTCCACCGACCAGCCTCGCAGAATGTACAATTCAACCAAACCAGAATGCGAAAAGTAATCGGGTAAGACACACGGCTCTGGTTGAAAAAGTGATTGCTCATAAGTGATATAATTTGTATACTGGGTTTATAAATTCTTGACGCCGTGTGAGTTAAATAGACAATCCTTCCTTTTCTCCTGAGATTCCGGAAGTACGATTGTAAAACCGAACGGTTTGGTTTGCTTTTTGCTTATGTAATACGCTGAGATTCAAAGCCTTAATGAAAAGAAAGTTGTTATGAACGATCAACACCACGATGACATCGATTTTGGTTTGGCCGCCGATCAGATTTCCACATCGCTGAAAGCTGCTCAGATCCTCGAAAAAGCCAAAGCGGATGGCGTCCCCATGAATGAACTCGTTCTGGTTAACCAGGCGGGACGTTCGAAGTGCGTCACGGTTAAAGAAAAAGACCGCTCCAACCAGTTGCGGCGCCAGCAGATTCTCGATCAGCTGAAAAAACGAAGCATCCGGGGAGAATTCAGCCTCGCGAAAGACATCTCACAGCGGATCGCGCGTTGTCAGGCATTGATTGAAACCATTACGCAGTATCAGGAATTCACGCAGCAGGATCTGATCGCCATTCGCCGTGAGCTCGAAAGCGCATACAACCGGGGCGTCAGTCTCGCCAATGACGTGAAAGTTCTTGAGGCGGCCATTGAACGCAAAAAACAGGAAGACCCCGTGATCCGCCAGTTTGAACAGGCTTCCGCCGATCTGCTCAAGGCGATTCAGGAGAAAGACGAGCCTCGCTTGCGCGATCTTCGCGAATTTTGTGAGAAATCGCTCGATCAATATAATCTGAACAAGCGCCGATTGAAGCCATACATCACCAAGGCTCGTGAAGCCCGCCTCAAATTTATCGCGGAAAAACGTAAAATCATGCGTGTGCAATATCAGACTTACGTACAGATTACGGAACTCTTTGCGCGTGAACTATGCAACGGTATGCTTCGCGGCATCAATGAAGAAACCAATCAGGAAATCACGCGTCTGATTCATGAATTACGAGCGAAACGCTCAGAACATCAGGTGAGAATCGATATCCTCGGTAAATCGATGGGCAACGTGCCTCTCTCATTTATTCCTGACATTGAAGCGGATATGGATCGCATGGATGAAGCGATTTTTCTGCCAACGGATGAGCAGGTTGAACAATTGATCGGCGGTATGCACAAAGCGGTTGAAAAATCGCGGGAATTGGCGAAACAACAAGCCGATGACTCAAAAAAAGCGAACCGAATGGCGTTCCAGACTCAAAATCAGGATTCAAACCGGTAAAGAAAACAGTCCTTCGGGATGTCATATGCGCTGGGGATTTGTGATACAAACAATCATGATGTTAGAAAGCCGATATCATGACGACCGCTCCGACTGCATCGGTTGATCAGGCCAAATCTCCGGCCGGAGCGTTATCTTTCCTGCTTCAGCAGGCGGAATTACTATTGTCCGCCGCCGAAGACGCTCCTGAAGAAAAACTCCAGACCTTGAAAGAAGGCGTGGAGTTCATGCGCCAGATGCAGGAGTGGTCCGCCTCGCTTCCTGAATCCCGCCAGCAGGAAAGCCTGGTCTCGCTCCTTCAACAACTGGCGCCGGCGTTCGTCTCCGCCTCGGATGAAGCGACCGCAAAAAACATACTGAATCAGGCGGTGTGCATGATCGGCGCTGACATTGAAATCAGCGCTGACAAAATGTCCGCCTTCCTCTTCATACCGTCTTCGCTTGGCCCGTATTGGACCCCCGAAACTCTCCTGCAAGCCTTGAATGATGCGGGAGTGACCAACGGAGTCGATATAAAAGCGGTTCACGCTTTGTTAAAAGATAAAAAATTTGACAAACGCGTCCGCGTGGCGCGTGGTGGTCCTCCCATTGCGGGAAAAGATGCGAGTCTGGTCGACCCGATGGGCCTGATGAAACACGTGAATTTCGTGGGGATGGAAATCGGAACTCGCGTCGATTTCAAGGAAAAAACCTTTTATTCCGCCGTGAAAAAGGGTGAAATCCTTCTTCGAAAGATTCCCGCCGATCCCGGAAAACCCGGCGCCGACGTTCACGGCGATTCAATTCCCAGTATCCCGGGCGTTGATATCTCATTCCCCCAGAACACGAATTGCGCGCTCTCCAAAGATGGCCTTGAGCTTGCCGCTGCGGTGGATGGCTGCGCCTATATGAACGGCACGACTCTGAATGTGTCGCCCTCGATCAATATCAATGGAAACGTGGATTACAAATCGGGCAACGTGAAAACCGCCGTCGCCGTCCAGGTGACCGGTGACGTCTTATCCGAATTCAGCATCGCCTCCGATGCAGAAATCGCCGTTGGAGGAATCATAGAGGGCGCGAAAGTAAACGCTCGCCAGAGCCTCCTCTGCAAACGCGGGATCGAAGGAAAAGACAAAGCCTTCATCGTTTCCGGAGGTGACGTTCAGTGCCAATACATCAAAAACGCAACCGTTCAGGCCGAACGTAAAATCGTCGCGCAGGGCGAGATCATGCAGTCTCACGTCAAAGCGCGCCGGGTTCACTGCGAGGGAGAAGACGGCGCCATAATCGGGGGACGCGTTCTCGCGTGGGAAGACGTCTGCGCGAAGACGATCGGTTCTGAATTGGGCGTCCGCACTGAAATAATTCTGGGAGAAGAACTCCCGGAACTGCACGAGCAGGCAGGACGCCTGGAAAAGATGCTGCAGGATAAAAACGAACAGATGGAAAAACTGAAAGAGATGCGTAAAAAGTTCCCCCCAAACGCTTCTGAAGAAGATGAAAAATTCAGAATCTTCATGGAAAACTACAATAAAACCGAATCGGAACTGCAATCTCTTGAAGCAAGAACCAGCAAGGCGAAAGCGGACCTTCATGCCAGCGAATCCGCCCTGCGCACCGTTCGTGCTGAAAAAACCATCTACCCCGGCGTGATTATCCGAATCCTCGGCAAGGGAATGGAAATTCGTAAACCCACCGGCCCAACCACCATCACCTTCGCGGACGGCAAATTGACGCCATCGCCTTATCAGGAACGTGTGTTTGACGATGACGGGGAGGAAACCGCGTGAACGAGGCCGCGAATCGGAAAGCTGAACTTGAACGGCGCGCCGCCGCGCTTCGCCAACAGGCCAAGCTGCAATCGCTCACGCGCTCCGTCCGGACGATTCAGGATGACAAGGTCGACAATGAACAGGAACAGGCGGAATTGTTCACGCGCGTCATCCGCGATGGACTCGCCGACCAGATTCGCGCCGCGATTGTCGAAACCCATCGTGAAATTGAACAGCATCGTAAATTGGGACGCTTGTCAAACGCAAGTGAACAGACCGCTGTTGAATACGAGCGCGAGGCTGAAAAATTCCTTGGACTGAAAGTTCAACTGGAAAAAACCGAAAAAGAAATCGAACTCATCCGCGAAAAACAAAAAGCGGAACCGGACCCGATCCTGCTCTCACGCGCCTCGTCCCTGAGAGAAGAATGCATTGAACGCGGGGAAATCGTTCTGAAATTATTCAAACGATTCGATCACCAGGTCACCCAGGATCGCAAAACCTCTGAATCGCTCCTCGAAACCTTCAGCCAGTGCCTGAGCCATCTGCCCCCGGCTGAACGGGGTAAACTCGATGTGCAGATCCGTCAGAAAATTCAAAACGTCGACATCCAGACGCGCATCAAAATTTTGAATGCGATCATTTTCCGCCTCGCTTCCGCCGTCCCCAGCATCGCCGAGAACCAGGTGCAGGCTTTATATGAATCCGCGCGTGAAGCCTTTCAGGCCAAGCGCTACAAAACGGCCTTGTCTCAACTCGACCAGCTTTTTAAATTCAATCGGTTTCACATCAAGGCTCATCGACTCCGCGCAAAAATCTATAACCGGATCGGCAACGCCATCGCCTTCAAGATGGAACTCCGCATGATCGTCGAAATCCCCGATGCGGAAGCCTTTGATTATTACGCGCTGGCCGAATCGCTCGAGTCAAGCAACCTCGAAGAAGCATTCACCTACTTTCAAAAAACCGTCGAGAAAGACCCTCGAATCAAATATATTGAACGATGGGGCGACGCCGCCATGCGCTTGCGCCGCTGGCAGGCCGCCGTGCAGGCTTTCACCCGGATCGTCAAACAAAAACCCCATCGCGCGGAAACTCTTCACAAATTGGGAATCTGCCTCTTTGAAAGCAATCTGGACGAAGATCGCGCTTTCGAAGTCCTGCGCGCGGGTATCCGCCAGAAAGATGATAGCGCCGCTTCTCAGGTCGCCCTGGGCCGGATTTATCGAAATCGCAAAATGCACGAGCCCGCCAGAAAGGCTTTTACGCGCGCCATCGAACTGGACGAATCGAATCCGGACGCGCCATATTGGCTGGCGATGCTTGATTACGATGAGGGAGAGTACCTCGAAGCGCAGGCGTACGCCCGTATCGCGTGTGAAATCGAACCCGCCCGCCCACGCAACCTCATTCTGATGGCGAAGTGCGCCGCCGCGATGGGTGAAACCGGCCGCGCCGTCCAGGTACTTGAAGACTGGCTCGCCAGCCGTGATCCCGCGCTGGACGTGTTGTTAACCTACTCGGATATGTGCCGGCGGCTGCGCACGCCTCAAAAGGCGATAGAAGCCTTTGAACCGGTGGTGAAACGTTTCCCGAGGCATCCCCAATTGCGGTCCGAATATGGCCTTCTGCTGCTTGATTCCGGACGGTTCAAAGAAGCGGCGTCTTTCATGAATCCCGCTGCGGTGATCCGGGCCTGATTCATACCTCCTCCCGGTTTGGCGAAATCACGTAAATTGAGATATTATGAATGCAGGTTCGGAATGACCGGCAACTCATTTTCAGGAGAAAAGTATGTATCTGTCGCCGCGAGTGGTTTTGGTATTTCTATCTTCACTATTATTAATTCAATCGGTTTCGTCACAAACAGACCCGAAACCCGATCCCATTATCGACGATAAAGCCCGGCAGATCGTCGCCGATTCCATTAAAGCGATTCGGAAAATCGATAGCGCTAAGGTGGAAATCATCAGCAAGGTCAGCGTCAAAATGGGCGATGTTGAAGATGGCTATCAGAAATTATACGTTCTCGCATGGAAACGCCCCAATCTGTTCGCCTGGCGCTTTATCGAGGGCAATGAAGGTCTGTCCGTGGTTTCGGACGGCAAGAATCTCACATGGTACGTCCCATCCACTGATTCCTACGCGCAGGCTCCCGCGCCTGCGTCCATAACTGAATTGACCGTGTTCCCGGATGACGAAAATATTGTTCGGGGAATCCCCAACCCCGAATGGGTTTATCTCGATTTTTTCGCGGGACCGGAAGGCTTGGACGCATTTCTGAAAAACGCCTCGATCATGGCTTACGCTGGGGATGAAAAGATCAACGACCGCGATGCGCACAGAATCGAACTCACCCGTGGAGATTTTCCATACACCATCTGGATCGCGGCGGACGATCCCCAAGTCCCCCTGCGAATCCAGCCCAACTGGAATGAATTCGTTGGGCGGGGGCAAGAGGCTCAAACCGAAGGGATGTCGATAGAGAACACCATCTCGTTTGATGGGTGGGTGATTGATGATAGTGTCGACCCCGATCTGTTCGCGTTTGATATCCCCAAAAGCGCTCGCAAAGCCGATTCGCTGACGAACGCGATTTCGATGCCCCCTTTAGCGCCTGATTTTGTCATCCCCTTGATGGATGGCGGTGAATTCAGTCTTTCAAAAATGCGTGGAAAGAATTATGTCATACTCGATTTTTGGGCGACCTGGTGCCCGCCGTGCCGCGCTTCAATGCCCATCATGGAAAAAATCGCGGAAAAATACAAAGACAAAGGCCTCTACATTCTCTCGCTGAATCAGCAGGAGACCGCCTCGAAGGTCACTCAGTTTCTTGAATCGAATGGGTTCAGCCCGAATGTCGCACTTGATGACGGCGCGATCTCTCAGCTGTATGAAGTGACGGGTTTTCCCACCTTTGTGCTGATTGATAAAGACGGCATGATCCGTGACTATATTCCGGGATTTGACCCAGATATCGAAAAACGGATCGTCAAGATGATGAGCGGCGAAGAAAAGGAACCATCTGAAGAAAACGAGACCCAAACGTCTGAAACAAAAGAAGGGTAGAGAATAGCCAATCCTCTGCGAATCAAAACAGGTCAAGTTAAAAAGAGCGGCATGCGCCGCTCTTTTTTTGATTGCTTATGAATCGGTATGATCGTAAAAATCATTGCGCATCCATGCGCATGCTTAATGATAAAAGCCGTCAATTGGGTAGTTGATTTTTGTGTCGATGAATTGAAGAACTACTGGGAGACACAGGGGAATTTTGGATCATGGGGATGGGAAACGGCGAAATTCAGAGAACCGCAAGGGGCGATTAAACGAATCCCAGAATCTTCTTCGCCGTTTCTCTCGAAACTTCCACGCCTTCATACTCGCCATTGGCGAGACGCTGACGCGCTTGTTCTACTGCGTCGACGCGAACGTCGGGTTCTGACTGCGCCGATTTCACCAATCGGTTCAGTACGCCGGCCTCTCGAGCGCCCGCCGAAATTTCAATGCGATCCGTGCTTGTACTCGGGGTCGAAGACGATTCTTTCGCCCTGTTTGACGAAGTCTTCGAGACCGATCGCTCTGAAATCTGGTTGGGTCGATTAGACGATGGTTGAATGCTTGATAAGTCTACCATTTGTCCTCTCCTTCAATCGCCCCTTGGTCCCTTCGTGATCCAATAAAAGATATCGTACCACAAGTCAAGCGTGGAGTCGATATCAGATTACGACATCATTATCGACTCCGGAAAAGCAAAACTTGAATTTTCCACGAAAAAAATGTGGATTATTTCAGAATAAGTCCTTGATCGTTCATTCGAATGAATGAAGCGAAAAGCGCTATGGTTATATCGAATATCAGCATACAACATTTATATCGCTCTAACAACAATAAAATCAATCGATAATAATTCTATTGTCCACTGCTTAGCTCTATTGATAGATAGTATAGACGTAAAGATGAAACATAAAAAATGATTAATCCGAACAACTCGCGGTCTATGAGTAATTGTTCAATTCCACGATGGATGGATGAGGGAGGTGTGTACCACAAAATGAGCGCTAATCCGGCAAGATTGAGCAGGATAATCCCCAGTTTTTTTCGCCGGAACCCCTCATAAAAAATCTGGATCGCCGGAAAGAACGTCCATGCGAGGGTATAACCTGCCATCCGCGGCGAAACCAGGAGCGACAGAAGTAGTAATGCACTTAAAAAACTGTTGTTATGAATCATCTCCTGATACGATCTCTTATCTTTGTTAAGAATGAGAATAAATAATACAAATAAAATAATCGGCGCAAGAGGCGTCAGAATCGGAATAAGCTCCGGCGCGTCGATCAGCGGATCGTAAAAGTATGTCGAGCCAAACGTTCTCAAGATAAAAGAATTCAACGAGATATTGTATATGCTTTGAACTTGCTCATCCCAGTGGTGAACTGCGATATCCCCATGAGAAAATGCCATGTACTCTCGGGTGGCGTTCCAGTCCACAGCTGAAACTAAAACTAAAGAAACAATCGTTAAAGCAAAACCTTTAAGTAAGTTATATCTTCTGAGATGCAATGGGAAAATCATCATGAACCAGGGAGTGATCTTAAGCGATCCACAGAGTCCGATGAAACCTCCACAGAATCCCTCCCAGCCTTTTCTCCAGGAACTGAAAGCAGCCAGAGCAAAAAACATCTCAAATACAGCAACGTTACCCGCAGCGAGATCGAGCGATAAAGGACGATATATCAACGCCGCCCCATTCAGGGATGTCAAGGAAAAAATGTTGACGGGTATTCCCAACAGGTAGGCGGTAAAAAAAATGCTTCCTTCGATCGCGGCGCATTTCAATACGAACCAGCAGAACGAAGCCGAAAATAGATCGAGATGAATCAACGGATAAAGCATCCGCAGAAAAAAAGGCGGGTACAAATAGAGCAACCCGAAAAAATCCGCCTCTCGAATCGCCGCGCCCGCCGCAAGAGTTGAATCTGGATCGTACGGGTTTCCTCCCGCGAAAATCGTCTTCGCTGAGACGTAATAGGCGCCGAAATCCCATTGCAGATTCGCCAGTTCACTAAAACGCAAGAAGATTAGACTGAAACCGCAAAAAAATGCAACGATGGCGGCCCAGACGGGAAGAGGAGCGGTAGAGACCTGCTTGAGTGAACGCAATGGAGCGGAATAATTCATCACAACCGCAGTGATCGTAGATCGAGATTCAGATCGAGAGCGATCCGCCTTCTTAAATCCCACAATCGCTTATCGAGGCGGTTCAACTGTCTTTTTCCAGTTGTCAACTCAGCGGCGGTGGGCTGTTTTTGTTGGCTGAGTTGTACGATTCGAACCAGGATGTCTTCGTATTGCAAAAAAGCCGAAAGCTGATCGGTGGGCGCCTCACGGATTGAATGTCCAAAGCGTTCGAGCCAGCGTTGAAATACTCGATTAACCCGGTGTAACGCCAACGCCCATTCACGCAAATTGACCTCTTCCGCTCGCTCTGTTTGATAGGCTGGCTGAGGTTGCTGTACTCGCGTCCGATGTGATTTCAGATCAACCACCTTGCTCATGCGCTCTTCATTCTTCAAATCGTCTTCCATGTCTCGAAACAATTCGGTCAGGGTGCGGTAGGTATCCAGTTCATGGTAGGCATCACCATAGCGGGAGTCCGAAAAATTTCGAGAATCGGCGGAATCCGCTTCACTGCGCCTTGTGCGTAAATATCGCGCCTTCCCTCGGTGTTCCTCCAGACGGGTTTCGAATGGAACGCGAACACCACAGGCGGCTAACAGAAAATCCGCCTGTTCCTCCGGAATCGTTTCGGTCCGTTTGAGATAATTGAACAGGCTGATAATCGAGTCCGTAACCATTCTCAAGTCTTTCGCCGATGGAGCGTCTACTTTCTGGAAATACCAGTGATTGAGAAAATCAGACGCTTTCGCGGGGGTCAGGGCGTCGATGTCTTCAAGATATTGAAATGTGTGATATTGAATCAAAAACAGATCGGCGTTCGCAAGCCGCTTTTCCGCCTGCCGGGCTGAAAGTCCCTGATCGAGCAGGTGTTGATGAAACGAATCCAGGAGCGCTTCCATTCGTTCCACCAGGCTGTATTCAAAAGCGCGTAATAGATCGCTCATCGGGTCAACTCACGAGCTTCGAAATCAGATTTGAAACGATTCAGGAGAATAAAATTGTCGTCCGGTATCGCGTTTTAGTTTCGTTTTCCGAAAAAAAACCGCATGTTTTATCCTGAGCCGAACGCCCATTCGTGCTCATAGCGTACATTTGACGGATCGCATGATATATCTATGGTTAAGATCCCGATCGGATGACGTACGCAAATTAATGGACGTCAACTGTAGGATTGTGATTTCAAATATATCGTAAGATAAGATGCTTGTGAATCTGGGTGCTCTATTTCATCAAGCAATTGTCTTATCCTTGGTATGAAAAAAAGTGATAAAACCAGAGAATCGCCCAAAATAACCACGACTCAAAACAGAAGGAGAAGGATTGAATGAGAGCAATGATAACTTGCGTACTGTGCCTCGGTGCTTTGACTGCGGTCTCGTCGCTTGCCGCGACTCGTTCGGGACGTATTGACGCCGATGAACACTGGTCGGCTTCCGAGAATCCTTGGGTGATCACCGCCGACGTGACGATCCCTGAAGGCGTATCCGTTACGGCTGAACCAGGGGTTCGGCTTCAACTCGCCTCCGGCAGGTCGATCTTCGTCTATGGCCGTCTCGATTTGCGGGGCGAAGTCGATTCACCGATTCATGTGGAGCCGCAAAATACCAGCCGCTGGGGCGCGATCAATTATGAAGATCAGGGCGCTGGTGACGTTATACACTGCTTCGTCAGCCGGGGAGACGATTCTGGCGGCGACCGGATCGGAATGATTAACGTATATCAATCCACCGGCGCTGTTTTGATTGAAAGCTGTACGTTTGAAGATTGGCCGGATGATTTTAACCGCAAGGCCATTCACATGCGCGACGCGCCGAACGTGGTGATTCGCGATTGTTGGTTTGGTGAAGGAGAAAACGAAGCCGTTCACGGCTTTAACGCTCCGGCCGTCGTCGAATATTGCACATTCATGCATCGCTATGGCTACAGCGACGCGGTCGATATCGGAGAAACATCTCTTCCCGGTCCCGTCCCTCATATCTCCCACAACACATTTTACGGTGGAGATGACGATGCGATTGACCTCGACACCTGCGATGCCATCGTGGACGGCAACCTGATTATGCATCATCGCGGCGGAAGCCACGATCCGATAGGAGTCTCCGGCGATCAGGATACCCACCCGATCATCATCAACAATGTAATTATCGATTGTGAATCCGGCGTTGGATTCAAAAATGGCGCCGACATCACCGTTGTGAATAACACCATCATCGATTGCGACAAGGGAATCTGGATGCACCAGAATCCCGCTCATTGCCGCGCGGTGAATAACATCATCTGGGTGCGTGATGATCAGCTTCCGATCAAACTGGAACCCGGCTCCACCATCGATATTTCCCATTCCATCATTTCGGGTGAAAGCGTTTATCCGGGTGAGGGAAACAGCAACGCCGATCCCCTGTTTGTTGACAAAGACGCGTTGGATTTCCATCTCCAACCCGATTCACCCGCTATCGGAGCCGGAGTAATGGATGAATCCGCCCCCGATCACGATTTTGACCTGACGCCTCGCGACTCCACAATCGATATCGGCGCTTATGCGTTTCAACCGCCCAGCGCAGTGCATGCCTGGTGGATGCTCCGCTAAACTTTCGCGGTTGCGGCCATCGAAAATCGCTTGACAACAATAATCCGGTGGACCCGAATAAGAGTCCACCGGATTCCGTTTGATATTCACATTGTGGGGGGCGCCGATCAATAGAAAAGAAAACAATTTATCCGGTATGGAAATCGTATGTCAACAGTTCTTTTCTTGTTGGCAGCGACGGCTGCGCTCCCATGCGGGTAACTGATAACGCCGCCGCTTGCTGGGCCCAGCTGATGGCGTTATCGATGTTAAAGCCTTCGGCCAGTCCCACGGCGAAGGCCCCTGCGAACGCATCGCCCGCCGCAGTGGAATCGACGGCCTGTACAGGGTAAGCGGGAAAAGATCTTGAACCGGTGGAGCTGATTAACCGGCATCCTTCCCGGTCCATCGTAACGATGACTTGTTTGACGCCTCGTTCAAGCAGTGTTTCCGGTCCCTGATTCGAACTGATTGAACCGCACAATAAATCGGCTTCGTGTTGATTGGGCGTGATCGTATCCAGCATCGATAGAAGTGAGGCCGGCAATCCCGCCTCGGGCGCGGGCGCGGGGTCGAGTATTACCCGTGCGCCTTTTGCGTAACCGATTTCCGCCGCCCGTCGAACCGTGGAGATGGGAATCTCCAGCTGCAGGAGAATCAGATCGCCTTCCTGTACCTCGTCCTGCAAAGGCTCCACGTCCCGTGGAGACAGGTTAGCGTTCGCCCCCGGCGCGACGGCGATCGAGTTTTCTCCGGCCCGATCCACCAGAATCAACGCCGCGCCGGATGCCGCGCTTTTATCTTTGACGCAAAAACGCGTATCGATCCCTTCGCTTTGATACGCCGCCAGGCTTGCTTCACCAAAACCATCCTCGCCGACGCGGCAGAAAAAGGTCACCTGACCTCCCAACCGGGCGGCGGCGACCGCCTGATTGGCGCCTTTTCCTCCCTGCGCGCGTACCAGGTCGCCTCCCAGCACGGTTTCACCGGGCCCGGGCAGCCGGTCGCATTGTACGATCAGGTCTGTGTTAGAACTGCCGGCGACGAAAATCCGTTTCATGCCCTTGATCCTCGATGCTACAGTTTCAACGTCAATCGGCGGAAATCAACGACGTCCAGTGGAGTCGAAATCGTTGCGGCGACTTCCTTCCCATCCAGGTGATCTTTCGCCGCACGGACGCCGTAGGCGCCCATCAATTCCGGATGTTGATCGATGGTCGAAATGATCTTGCCCGCCAGCACGGCTTCTTGAGCGGCTTCGAGATTGTCGTACGAAGTCACGGCGATTTGTCCCGTCTTGCCGGCGGCGTCGATGGCGCGGATTGCGCCCAGCGCCATGCTGTCATTCGCGGCGAAGAGTCCTTTGATGGTTGGATGAGCGGTCAGCATGTTTGTGAACGCCTGATACGCCTGCTCGGTTTCCCATTCCGCCGTTTGTGATGCGACCACTTTAATTTCAGGCTCCGCGTCAAATATTCTCATGGCGCCCTGCTTGCGCAACTCCGCGTTGATCACGCCGGGAATCCCTTCCAGAATCGCTACGTCGCCGCGCCCACCCATCGCCGCCACCAGATCGTGACAAGCCAGCGAAGCGCCCAGCGCATTATCCGAACCGATGAACGGACATTGCAGGTTCATTTGCTTTTTGGCGGCTTCATCAAGTGGATTATCAATGTTCACAACATAGATGCCTTGCGCCTGGGCGCGAAACAGGGGAGGGACGAGCGCCGTGGAACTGGCGGGCGCGATGACGATGGCGTCGACTCGCCGTGTGATAAAATTTTCCACAATGCTGATCTGCTGAGTGATGTCGGTCTCTTTGTTCGTCCCTTGAACGAAAAACTCTACGCCAAGGCGATCCGCTTCTTCGCGCGCGCCGACTTCCATGGCGTGAAAAAATGGATTTGAAAGCGCTTTCATGACCAGCGCGATTTTGTATTTCTTTCCTTGCGCGATGGCGGGAACTCCTGCGGCCGCCGCAAGAGCGGTCATGCTATGCAATACGGTTCTGCGTTTCACGATGGATCCTCCCGCGAATTAAGGTGACTGAATCATGGTTGAAGCGGTGAGCGAAATGTTCACAGCACAATTGATCATAGACCTGTCAACGGAACCCATCAGAGAAAGATGAGTTGCGCCGCATTGAGTCCGCCCGCTTCTTTGGCGTCGAAAATATCATGGTTTGAGTGAAAAGTGCAGCCTGAAGCGGTGAAGAATAAGAGGCGATGCGCAATGATTGATATGGAATCTTCAGGCTCTTGCGTACAAACGTCTCCGGTAATAATCGAGCAGAACGGCGAAGATGATCATTCCCCCGATCACCATCTGCTTGACATGGTCGGTGACGCTCATTAAGTCCAATCCATTACGCAGGACGGCGATGATCAACGCGCCGAACAGAGAACCAATTACGGTGCCCTTTCCCCCGAACAGGCTCGTGCCGCCGATGATAACCGCGGCGATCGCATCGAGTTCATACCCCTCGCCGGCGTTGGGATCGCCGATGGATAGCCGCGAAGTTTGTATGATTGCGGCGATCGCCGTACAAAACCCGGATACGACGAAGACCATCAGCCGCGTTTTTCCAACGGGGACCCCGCTGAGAAACGATGCTTCCAGATTGCCGCCCACAGCGAGAACGCGCCTGCCGAACCGCGTCCAGGCCAGCGTGATGGCGCCCACCGCCGCGACGGATAAAGCGATCGCAACGCTGTAAGCGAATCTGAAATCGCCGATTTCGAACAACGATCCGGTGCCAACGCTGAAAAATACGATTGGCAAGCCGGTAATGGGGGCGGCGTTTGTCATATAACGGGCCAGCCCGCGCAAGATCAGCATAAAGCCGAGCGTAACGATAAAACTGGGCACGCCGAAATACACTACGATCAAACCGGTTAATCCACCCGCGATTACTCCAGGCGCCAGGGCGATCGCGAGAAAAATAATGGTGGAAAGAATCCACCAGCTGATCGCTCCAGGAAACAAATCGGGAAAATAGCTAAGCATCGCTGATGCCGCTGATGCGGGAATATTCGTCCCGGTTGCTGGATCGATTTTCAGCAAAAGCGCCGTAACCATACCGCAAACCGCCATGAGCGAACCAACCGATAAATCGATTTCCGCCGCGCTGATTACAAATGTCATCCCCGTCGCGATAATGATGTTGACGGAGGCGTGAATTAGAAGATATGAAATGTTATTCAGGGTAGGAAACAGGTCCGAAAGAATGCTGAAAAAAATACAGAGCAGGGCGAAGATGATGGCGATCCCCAGAAGATCCAGCGCGCGATGCAAATGGGACATGAAAATGATTCCTTGGCGGCCGTGCTTTAACGAGTTGAGATATCAGTTCGTATGGGCAGTAACATGAGACTCGGCAATCTTGCCGGAACCCTAACAAACTCTTCCTGACAAGTCAATTGTTTCACCGAAAGTGATTAATTTATCAGAAAAATGGATGCCTTTGGGAGTTTTTGTGCTGAACAAATGTTTATCTTTTTGCGTTATCCACGCAGCGGAGAAGTGAGAGAATTGTGCGATAGAAGAATAAAAAAAACGGTTAAATGCTGGATAAAGCGTCCCATATCTTTTCATGGATCCTAAAGATTAAATCAACATGTTGAATCTGTAAATAATCACTTCTTGAAGCAGATGTATACAGAAAAATGATGACGCGATGGCTTGGGCATTGATAAGAGAAAGCCGTACATTTTTCGACGTAACCATTTCATCCTTCTCCGAGAGAATTAACCGGATAATGGCTTCGCATGTGACACTATGATCCACTGCCGGATAGTTCTTTATTCAACCAGTATGTCAATAAAAATTATCCGTTCCATGTTTGGCTTTCCTCCAAATCGATCTGTATCCATGTGAATGGATGATGAGTAAAGTTGAAAGAAAGTGGCATCATGACGTTTACCGCGTTTTTTATAACAGATTAAATACAGCACTGGATTATCTTGATTTTTGTGCTGAAATCCGGTCGATTGCGCGAAAAATATTAAAATACAACCCCAATCAAGCAAAAAATGTGAAAATATTCATATTATTGTATGGACAACTACAATAACTGGCCTATAATTTGATCGAATTGAATCAATAAAATAGAATCAACACGACAAATAGAGGAAGGGAATATCAATGCCAGCAAAACCAAGTGCCAATACCATTCTCAGCACCTACTCTCTTGACGAATTGCTCGCTCTCGTCAAAGACAAGGCGACGATGGAAGCGGATGAAAAAATTCAACCGTTCCGAAATGCGGTGGAATCGTTCACCCAATCCGTCAGCGGCGCCGTTTCCGGAGCCATGAGTCAGCCCAAACGCCGGGGACGCAAACCGGGACGTCCCGCTGGAACCGGCAAGCGCGGCCGCCCGCCGGGAACCGGCAAACGAGGCCGCCCCGCCAAGGCAGGCGCCCCTCGCGGCAAGCGCGCCGCCAAATCGTTGAAAGATTTCTTGCTTGAAGTGTTAGGAAAAGAACCGCAGGGCGTCGAAGCGATTATGAAGGGCTTGCAGGAAAAAGGCTACAAATCAAAAAGCAAAGACCCGCGCCGCGTGCTGTACCTCGAATTGAAAAAGCAGGTTGACAAAGGCCTCGTCAAAAAATCGGGCCGCGGCTTGTACGCCCTGAAGTAATCAAACCATCTTCAGATTGGCTCAAAACCCTCGATCCCACGGATCGGGGGTTTTTTATTCGATGGGCCTGATAACAAATTGCTTACGAAAAATCAAAAAAGCATTTATCATTTTCAGTATTGGCCGATAACACCCTATAAAGGGTGAGGTCTGCTTGCCGACGCCGCTCAATACAGATTAAGCGAAAGTATTTAGACTGAAAAATCATGGTTCGAGGCGCGAAAGAAAAAGCGAAACTGTCTGGACGGAAAAAAGCGGCGATCCTCATGATCACTCTGGGGCCCGACATTTCCGCCGATGTGTATCGCTGCCTGTCCGATGAAGAAATCGAGCAGATCACCCTCGAAGTGGCGAATATCGGCAACGTGCCGCAGGAACTGACGACGCAGGTCATCGAAGAGTTTTATCACACCGCGATGGCCAAACAGTACGTCAGCCACGGTGGTATCTCAACAGCGCGTGAAATTCTTGAAAAAGCCCTTGGCCCCGGCAAGGCGATGGAAATCATCGAACGCCTTCAGGGCATGCTGCAGGGGACGCCGTTTGACTTCCTGAAAAAAGTCGATCCCAACCATCTGCTCAACTTCATTCAGAGCGAACACCCTCAGACAGTCGCCCTGATTCTCGCGCACCTCGAATACGACCAGTCGGCCGTCATTATGTCCGCTCTGCCGCCTGAAATGCAAACCGAGGTCGCGTTGCGCATCGCGACGATGGATCAAACGTCGCCGGAGATCATCTCTGAAGTCGAGCGCGTGCTCGAACGCAAAATCGCCACCGTTCTCTCACAGGAATTCTCCGTCGCGGGTGGTATCGAGGCTCTTGCTGAATTGCTGAACCGCGTTGACCGCGCCACGGAAAAATCGATCCTCGAAACGCTGGAAGAAGAAAACCAGGAACTCGCTGTCGAAATCAAAAAACTGATGTTCACCTTCGACGACGTCATTCTGCTCGACGACCGCGCCATTCAGCAGGTGCTGCGCGAAGTCGACATGAAAGAACTTGCCGTTGCGTTAAAAGGCGGCAACGAAGAAGTCAAAACAAAAATCTTCAGCAACGTCTCCTCCCGCGCCGCCGACAACATCCGTGAAGACATGGAGTTCATGGGGCCGGTGCGCGTCAAACAGGTTGAAGAAGCTCAACAGAAAATCGTCGCCATTATCCGCCGGCTTGAAGAATCCGGCGAAATCATCATCAATCGCGGCGGCGCCGACGAAATGATGACCTGATCTCTCTCATCAGAAATATATCATCTGAATCACACCGATTTTTCTATCGTCACCCCGATTAGCCGCCTGTCAGCTAAAACCGATATCCCTTATAGGTGAATCGCCTTTTTGTATAATTGCGCGTGTAGGCGAGAGATTTCTCTGGCCGGAATTGAGAGGAGACGCATCATTTCCATCATAGAAAAACCATACATATCCGTGGTGATTCCCGTCTTCGATGAACGTGACACGCTCGAACCGCTCTACGATCAGATATGCGTTGCGCTGACTCCGCTCGGCAAGCCGTTTGAGCTCCTGATGATCGACGACGGCAGCGCGGATGGTTCGTTCGACGTCATGAAATCGCTTCATGAACGGGATTCCCGCGTGCGCGTATTCCGCTTTTGGGTGAATCGGGGAAAATCGCCCGCGCTGGCGGCTGGTTTTGACCATGCGCGCGGCGATGTTATATTCACCATGGATGCCGACCTGCAGGATGACCCCGCCGAGCTGCCCTCTCTGCTCGCGAAATTGGATGAAGGGTACGATCTTGTCTCAGGCTGGAAGCGGAACCGGAAAGACCCGCTTTCAAAAAAACTGTTTTCCAAATTATTTAACGCGACGGTTTCATCCATGACGGGTATTCATCTGCATGACTTTAATTGCGGCTTAAAGGCCTATCGCCGCGAGGTCATCAAAAAAGTCATGATTTACGGCGAGATGCACCGCTACATTCCGGTCCTGGCGGCGCATTTTGGGTTCCGCATCGCTGAAACGCCGGTTACTCATCACCCCCGGCGATCGGGGCGCAGTAAATTCGGCGCGGAACGCATTTTCAGCGGATTGCTTGATTTCGCGACCGTGATCGTGCTGACTCGCTTCGTCCAGAATCCCTCTCATCTGTTCGGAAAATATGGAATCCTGTTCAGCGCTTTGGGAAGTCTGCTTATTCTGGTCGGTGTGATTCTGGGTTTTTTCGTTCATTCCGTGGCGGGGCTGTGGTCGCTTGGAATCGGTGGGATCGCCTTTCTTCTTGGCGTCCATTCGATACTTCTTGGCCTGTTCGCCGAGATAATCACATATTATCGCCGTCGCGACGAACGCCCATACTACATAAACGAACGGTTGGATGATTGATGCTTGGGCTTTCCAGACGAACGGCATGGGGCGTAATTGCGCTGGTTCTGCTGACCACCATCCCGTTTTTAAATAAACCCTTTCATATCGATGACACGGTGGTTCTCGCCGCTTCACAAAATATAATTCAAAATCCGCTCGACCCCTTCGCCTCCGATTTCGACTGGTTCGGACAGTTGCAACCTCTCTGGAAAGTGACCACCAACCCGCCGGTGCTCAGTTATTATCTCGCGCCTTTCGTGTCATTGTTTGGATATAACGAAATCGCGCTGCATGCGGCGATGATGCTGTTTGTTTTCATGCTGGGGTGGGGCGCCGCGTTGTTGAGCGATCGGTTCTGTCATGGCTCTGTGTGGCCCTGGTTGTTTATTCTGACCAGCCCGGCGGTTGTGGTTTCCGGCAATGTCATGCGCGACGTTCCGGCGGTGGGGCTGGGGACTTTGGGCGTAGCGTTATTTATTCTGGGAGTCGACCGCGACCGGCGATGGCTTCTTTTTGGGGGCGCCGTCTTGTCCGGATTGGCGGCGCTGACCAAATATTCCTCGATAATCACCTTACCCCTGCTGGTGATGTATCCGCTTTTTGTGAATAAACCACGCCATATAGTCTGGATATGGCCAATCATCGCGATATTGGCGCTGTGGTGCCTGCAAAACGTTGTTATGTATGACGCCGTTCATATCATATATTTATTGTCCGAACGTCGTAGCGAAGGAGGAATATCCTGGCAGGATAAATTATATGGCGCGTTTCTGGTGGTGGGCTCTTGCCTGTTCATTTTCCCCGCAATACTGGTCAGGGCCGTGTGGCGGCGAGACTGGAGCATGCTGCTGATCCTGTGTGCGAGTACGCCTCTCGTATATTTTGCGATTGAATCTTATCTCGACGATCTGGCGGGATTTGAATATCTGTTCTGGGCGCTTACCGGTTTCGCGGTCATACTCCTGTTGCTGCTCGATTCTATCCGAAGGGGAATCGCTTTCTTGTGGGAATGGGCGGGTGAAGAACGCCGCGATTCGCTGTTTTTGTTCGCCTGGCTATGTGCGCCGGTCTTGTTTTCCGTTCTCTTCGTTCCATTTCAGGCGGTTCGGCACCTCTTGCCGGCATTGCCTCCGTTGATGCTGCTCTCGATCCGTTATCTCCAGCGTGATTCATCCCCTCGCTTTCATCAGACGCTTACCATTCTGTTAAGTGTTCTGCTGATTGCTCAAACCGTTCTCGCCGCCGCGGTCCAGGCGTCGGATTATGAGTACGCCAATACCTATCGCGAATTCGCCCGCCAGGCTGAGCGGACTTGGGCGAATGACGATCGGCATGTCTGGTTCGCAGGGCACTGGGGCTGGATGTTTTACGCGCAAGAAGCCGGGTTTTCTCAACTTCGCCGGGGTGGCGAAGCGCCGCGTGAAGGTGATATTCTGATCGTTCCCAACCGGGTTGATAAAGGCGCCGCACTGGCGGATAACCCGGATTATCTCTCCCACCAGGACAAAATCGAATCGGTGGAATATAACGGGACCCTCCCTGTCCGATCTCAGAACTTCTGGGGCGCCGGCTTCTATGGAACCATCAGCATCTGGGGGCGGAACATCCCATATCGCTTGGGGCAGGACGTATTTCTTGAAATCTTCGACGTCTATCGAATCGTGGATCCGGCGTTCAACCAGCCACCCGCCGATGAATCCACAAACTGAACTGAATTGCCTTATGCGGCCGCTTGATTAGTTTTTTTATGGATGAAATAAAGATTACGAATATAGATCGAACTGTTGAAGAGAAAACCCAGAATCATGACCTGATCTTTGAGGTAAAGAACGGCGTACGCCAGCAGGATCACGCTGCCAACCAGCCGCATGTACCAGAACGATACGGGAATCACGCTCTCCCGCTTCCGTTCTGAAGCGATCCATTGAACGACGAAAGAGCCTCCAAAGAACAATTGTCCGATATACCCGATGATCGTCCAGAAGTTAAAATCGGAAAAAATGGAGGCGAAATGCCCCAGGGCCGATGACAGCCATTCCATGGTCGGTATACTCTCCTGTCGGAATTGGGTGGCCAGAATGCCCCCCGGCCGGTTTTCGCTGCCTAGCATGAAGCCAAATCATACCCGATCAAGGGCAATCTTTCATACATTATAAAAAATACAGTTGTATTTTGCGTCGAGGCGCCGTACACTTAAATAAACGATCTGCTTGATTAAACTTGTCCTGCTTGGGGAACAAATGGTCAGACCAAAAACATGTCGAAAAATCCAGGCCGAACCCAGCGCGTTCTATTACAAACCGCAGGGCGTCTCTTCTCGTAAACTTCAGGAAGAAGAGCTGAATCTCGACGAGATCGAAGCGATTCGTCTGGCTGATGTGGAAGGCCTTTATCACGAACAGGCCGCCCAGCGCATGGATGTCTCCCGTGCGACCTTCGGGCGAATTGTCCAGTCCGCTCGCCGTAAAATCGCCCGCGCCATCATTGAAGGTAAAGCGATCCGTATCGGTGGTGGCAACGTTTCCTACGTTGAAATGCGCGATTTCCGTTGTGGCGATTGCGGCCACCTCTGGAGCATCGAAGCGGGCAACTGCCCTCCGGGTGATTGCCCCGAATGCGGTTCTCACAATTCGATCTGCCTGTTTGCTGAACAAAGCGGCCCTTGTTGCCAGATGGCCCAGCAATCCACCTATCAACCCACGCCAATATAACTTTCACGTTCGGGAAATTATCCGGTCATTGTGATAAAAAGATGGACTCAACATAAAGTCGAGTCCATCCGGTGTGGTTTTTTGGGGATTTTAAATCCTGCTTTTTGATTCAAATCCCTACCGAGTACTCATTCCACCCGCGACCGAGGCGGGAACCCCTCCGCTGTTCGGTAAAAGATAAACTTCCACCTCATCCACGTAGAGAATCACATTGCCGCCGCCTGTCAGATTCGCCAGTTGAACCACAGGAACCACTGCGCCCGATGGAGCGTTCAGAATCACCGACAGGGTCCCATCCGCTGGTGAAAAGATTCCACTGTTCGCCGGAATGTCCGCCGCGATCGTTCCATTCAACGATGCGTCCAACGCCGCCAGCGCTGGTGCGGAACCCGCATCCGATGTCCTGATTTTGGCGCGAATTAAAGCGGTTGCGGCGCCGGTTTGCACGGTAGGCAACGTCAGGAGTTGTACCTCCCCAGGACCCGCCATGATGGAAACGCCCAAGCCATCCGAAGGCCTCGATTCGTTATACAGAATCGGGCCTTGCTCCGTGATCCCCGCGCCATAGAGTTTTTCGCCGGTATCCGGATTGATCGTGAAACCTCCCGGAACCTCGGTGTATTGAACGGCGTCATTCAACGAGAACGCCTTGCGTATGGCGAACCTCGGCCCCGAACCGGCTGGAGCGTTTGTATTCGGGAAGAACAGCTCCGCCGGCCATGCGCCTTCCGCTGGCAGGATATAGACTTCAAGCGTATCGATTACGACCTGTGCCGGTTCTGCGCCGGATGAATTGACGATCTGAACAATGGGCGCGGCCGCTCCGCTGGGAGGATTGTATATCATACAGACTCGCTGATAGCCGTCTTGAAGAACGGCGCTGTTGGCGTACATCGTCGATGCCGCCGAGCCGTCCAGCGAGACGTCCATCGCCGCCAGCCAAACCTGTGCGCCCGGGCTGTTCGCTTTGATCGACGCTCTCAGCAGCAGCCGCCCGCTCCCGGCATCCACTTCGGGAAACTGAAGCAGCATGACCGCGTTGGGTCCGGTGGTGATCACCGCCCCGCGTCCATCACCGTAAAGAAGCGGGCTTTGTTCGATATCGCCAATAATGGCTTCACCGCTGGGAAACGCTCCACTGAATCCGCCTCCAATAGCCGTGAATTCACTGGCGTCATTCAGTTTATATACCATGTTGGGCGAAACTCCCGTGGGAGCGGCGGCTTGCAGCGAACTGAAATAACGCAGGTCATACACCCCACTGGCGCCCAGTTCTTCTCGGACGCGCAGCAGATATACGCCGGTTTCCACCGGGGTATAGGCGAGATCAAAATTCGCCCCGGCGCCGCCGTCCTGATCCGATGCCAGTTGATATTCTCCATTTGGGAGATACAACGCGGCTTCAGTATCGGCCTCGCCGGTTGAGTAAAACTCGTAATAGACGCCTTTTTCGAGAACGATCTGGAACCAGTCGACGCCGTCGCCTCCACCGATGCGATGCGGGCCGTGAACGCCGCCATTCGGGCTGGCGAGGGTGAGCGGCGTCGATGTTTCGGGCGAGTTATCCGCCGGATCCCAGCCGTCTCCTTCTTCGGACGGCGTTTCCACCAGCCGGTAGTGCAGGGTATATTCGCCCGCGGCGCCGGGATCGTATTGCTTGATCCTCAACACAAACCGCCCGTCGCTCACCGGGGTGTAGACGATGCGGAAATTGGATTGCGTCCCGCCGCCGTCTTCCTCGCTCAGTACGAACGTGGGATCGACATGATAAGCGAGAGTCCCGATGGTGTCCGCGAGGCCGCTCGTCCAGAATTCATATTGGACGCCCTGTTTCAGTTGAATAGAGAAACAATCTTCAAAGTCCACGCTGGATAGCGTATGCGGTCCGTGCGTCTGCTCGTTCGCGGCTGGATCGCTCAAGGCCACCGCTCCAGCGGGAGAATCATCGCCGGGATCCCATTCGTCGCTCGCGGGTTCGGGCAGCTTTTGCGTACGGCGGTAGTGCAGGGTATACGACGCGTCTTCGCCCGCGAATTCCCGCACATGCAGATAATAGGTTCCCGTTTCGGCGACGCTGTAGAGAATGTTGAAATTCAGCCCGTCGCCGCTGTCCACGTCTTCCGATGTTTGCGTGACGCCGTCGTCCAGAAGAATCTCACCCACCGTATTGGAGTCGCCGCTGGTGGTGAATTCATATTCGTATCCGCCAGTCAGTTTCAATAAAAAATAATCGTCCCGGTCCGAGGCGCTCAGCGTGTGGGGGCCATGCGTCATCTCGGCGTCGCCCGGTTCACCCAGGTTGGTGGCGCTGTTCACCGTGTCATCCTGAGGGTCCCACTCATCACCGGGGGCGGGAGGTTCTACGCCGCTGTAGTAAGAAATCGTATATTCGCCGAATACCTCATCGCCAGACAGCGTAACTCGAAGCCATAGTTCTCCATCCGAGGGGGGTTGATAACGAATCTCGAAGTTTACTCCGTTTGCATCGTCATTGCCCGTCAGTTTCACCAGACCGGTGCTGCGATACAACTCGCCTTTCACGTTGGCGTTTCCGATGGAAGAAAGCAGAAACGCCTCACCCGCTTTCACCGTAAACCGGAACCAGTCTTCATGATCGTTCGCGTCAAGCAGATGAGGCCCGTGCGTGCGTGGCGATGAGGTCAGTGCGCCCAGATCGGTGGCTCCGGCGGCGTTATCGTCGGCGGGGTCCCACTCGTCGCCGGGAGTACTTCCGTCCACCCCTCGAAAACGGGCCCGGTACGTACCGGAATCGCTTTGAATGGTTTTGGAGATATGAAGATAAAACTGGCTGCTTTCACTCGGCGTGTATTGAATCCGAATCTGTCCCGCCTGATTGGCGTCCAGGGCGCTGACCACGATCGTTTTCCCGTCCAGCGCCAGCAGTTCGCCAGTTAACTGGATAGTTCCCGTGGTTGAAAATTCATACGATACCCCGCCCAACAGGGTAAAAACAAACCAGTCTTCATTATCACCTGAAGACAGAGTATGAGGACCATGCTCGATCACATCCGAGGACGGGATCGCTAACTCCGTCGCTCCGATCAGGTTGTCATCACCCGGGTCCCACGGATCGAAATTCACTTGAGCCTGAAGATTCAGACAGAACAAGCCGAAAATGATTGGAACAATCAACTTTTTCATGATTTTGGGTTCTTTTCCTTGCCGCATTGAATATAATTGAACAAATCCACATCCGATTGTTTCATTATATTGATTTTTTTTGATTTGTGTCTCGAAAATCGTTTTTTTGAAAAAAAAATGGATTTTTAGCTTTAAAATAGTTTTGCATAGTGTTACAATTTTTGGTAAAGTCGATTGTTTTTGATTTGTATTGATACATCCTCTTACCAATAAGTTCTGGTTGAGACATCTCTAAACGAGGGCGATGCAAATGAACGGGAAAGCCCATCTCCACGGCGGATTTATGTTTTTATCCCTGCTGATCGGCGTCATGACGGCGATTAGCCAACCAGTGATTGCGCAGGGAGCCGCCACCATCATTACCGTCGCCGGTACAGGAGACGCGGGTTATAACGGCGACGGCGTTCAGGCGACGTCCGCTCATCTCTCCAAACCCTCATCGGTATTCGCCGCTGACGATGGAACCCTCTACATCGCCGATACGCAGAACAATCGCATCCGTAAAATATCGCCGGCTGGTGTGATATCCACCGTCGCGGGTAATGGCGCTGTTGGTTTCGATGTTGAAAACACGGTCGCGGCACAGACTCCGCTCAATAAACCTGAAGCCGTCTTCGTAAAAGACGGCATTGTTTATTTCACCGATACCTTCAACAACCGCATCCGCCGGGTACTCGCGGATGGAACCATCGAAACCGTGGCGGGTAACGGCGGCATCGGCTTTTCCGGCGAAGGCGCACTCGCGCTGGAGGCCAGCCTCAATCGTCCTCGCGACCTCTTTGTCGCCGATAATGGCGAAATATACATCGCCGATACTCTCAACCATCGCATTCGCAAGGTCGCGTTGGATGGCCGCATTTACACGGTCGCGGGCAATGGCTTTCAGGGATTCACCGGTCAGAACACCGCCGCCATCGAAGCCCGCCTGAATACTCCATCCGGAGTCGCGCTTGGTCCGGATGGCGTCTTGTATTTCGCCGATACGGGCAATCATGTCATCCGCAAGGTAGTGGGCAATGGAATCATTTCCACCGTCGCGGGCATTGGCAATCCTCAATACCGGGGCGATGGCGGTCCGGCAGTTCAAGCCGAATTGCGTTCCCCCGAAGGCGTCCGGGTTGATCCATTAGGGCAGATTTTCATCGCCGACACCGGTAACCACGTAATCCGGCGTATCAATCACGAAGGAATCATCGACACCGTCGCGGGCACGGGGCGCGAATCTTACTTCGGTGAAAACGTAAACGCCCTGACCGCCGATCTCGACAGCCCGAATTTTGTTTTCGTCGAGCAGGATGGCGACCTGTACATCGCCGACGCCGGCAATCAGCGCGTCCGCTTTGTTGATATGCCTCTCTATGTCAGCGCCTACGCCGGTCTCTACCGTAATACCTACATCGGTCACACCATCATCCTCAGCGGCGGCGCCAACGGAGGCGATGGAACCTACACGTATTCATGGAGCATCGTCGACGGCCCCAATCTCAACCCCGCCCAGATGACGCTCGCCAATACGAAAGAACCAACCTTCACGCCAACCCAGTCGGGCGTCTATGTATTGCAGATTACCGCTGATGACGGCGTCCTGCCGCCCTCGACCGACAGCGTGGCCGTTACCGTGAATCCGCTCGTCACAGCGGACGCCGGCGCCAGTCAGATTGCGCTGATCCAGTCGACTCTCGCGCTGACCGGTTCTGGTGCGGGCGGCGATGGTTCGTATAGTTTTCAATGGTCGATCGCCAGCGGCCCCAATCTGAGTCTGAACCAGCTCTCCGCCACCGGCGGTCAACAGATATCCTTTACGCCTTCCGTGGCGGGTCTGTACGTGCTTGAGCTGACGGTAAACGATGGCCTTCAGCCCGCCGTGACCGACACCGCGTCTGTGCTTGTTCTGAACGTTAATCCGGTTCATTCCGTTCTGGTGACTGATACCATCGATTCGCTGGACGACATTAGCAACGGCGCCGATTTCGATGAATTGGCCAGCCGCGATCTGGTGGTGCGCTGGGTTTTCCAGCCTGGATTGATCGATCCATCCGACATTGGTGAGGTCCAGGTTTTCGTCCGGAGAAACCGCACAGGCAATTTCGATTATCTGGGACGCGCCGCCAATACCACCGATACCTTCCTTGAATGGAGTGCGTCGACTTCCGCGCTGATTGAGGCGCAATACGCCTCTGGGCCGCAATTTGGCGATGATTATGAATTTCAGGTATTAGTCCTGACCCGAAGCGGAACCCCGCTCATGTATGGGCCGTTCGATCACGCGGGCCCAGTTCAATACCGTCAATCGGTCCCCGCGACGGTGACCCCGACAGTCACCAGCACGCCGGCGCCATCTCTGACGCCCACCGTGACCAGCAGCCCTACGCCCCGGCCTACCGCGACCGTGACGCGGACCCCGACCATCACTCCGTCTCCAATTACGCCGCCGACCAATACGCCGACGTTGCCTCCGCCGCCTCCAGCGACAAGTACGCCGACGTTTACCCCCGCGCCGACGCCATCGCCGACGCGAACCAACACGCCGCAGCCACCCACGTCGACGCCGACTCGTACATCGACCCCGACCGTTACGCCGACGCTGGTTCCAGGCGCGCCGACTTCAACGCCATCCAATACTCCGACGATTACCCAGACGCCGACGATTACCCGGACTCCAACCAGCGCGCCAACGTCGACCGTAACGCCGACTGCGCCGCCAACGTCCACGCCTACGCGCACCCATACGCCGACCGTGACAGCGACGCCATTACCGCCCACGTCCACCCCGACGCGGACGAACACCCCGACGATTACGCCGACGCTGGTTCCAGGCGCGCCGACTCCCACGCGAACCAGTACGCCGACGCCTCAACCGCCGACTCCCACGCGCACGGCAACCCCGACCGTAACCGCGACTCCGGATAACACCGCGGTGATCAGCGTCAATGGCCCGGCGCTTCAAGGTGCGATCGAGCAGTCTTTCAGCGAAGACTGGTATCGTTTTGAAACCGTTAACGCGGGAACATACGTGATTGAAACGCATCAGGTTTCCGGACAGGCGGGCATGGACACCGTCCTGCTGATCCTGGGGCCCAACAACCGCACGAACGTCATCGCCGTTGATGACGACGGCGGCGTGGATTTCTTCTCCAGAGTCAGCATCGCGCTTCAGGCCAATTCAACCTATTACGCTCTCGTCATCGGCTATTACGACACCACAGGCGTCTACACCATTGACGTAAAGACCCAGCAGCCTGCGCCTACCGCGACACCAACGCCCACGCTGCCCGCGGTTCAGCCCACGTCAACTCCGACGGCGACCGCGACGCCCATCCCCGGGAATCCGGCGATCCGCGTCGAACCGCTCTCGCTCGATTTCACCAACAATTCCGGTGGAAATTCGGCGCCGAACGGGCTCAACAACGTTGCGTTAAAACAGCCCATGCCTGAACAGCCGGTTGTGGATGACTTCAACATCTACTTACGCACCGGCGTGATTCATACGCAACAGCAGAACTTCGTTCAGATGTTCAACAACGCTCAGCCTCGCTCTTCTTCTGCGGGCGTGACTCACGCACTTATTCAGTTCGAACGCCTGCCATCGCTTCAACAGCAGCAGGATCTCGCCGAACGCGGCGTCCATCTGCTCGATTACATTCCCAACAACGCCTTCTGGGCTGCGGTTGAATCCAGTGGCAATGGAACTTCATCGCTGATGAGTCTCGGCAAATCCGATCGCGTACGCTGGACGATGAATTCGACTTTGATCGACAAACTGTCGCCAATGGCGGTTGACGATCAGTTCCCGCCCAATGCGCGCTATGCGGATGGCCGTGTTGCGGTCAGCGTCCTCTTCTTCAGCGACGTCAGCGATGAAAACGCCCGCGCGGCGGTCGCCTCCATCGGCGGTGAAGTACTGACGCAGGAATATCATTCCGTTTACCGCGTCGCCCTGCGCCCCCTGGCGATGGCTGGTTTGGCGGCGCTCGACGTCGTGCGCTGGGTCGAACCCATTCCACCTGATTTCAAAGAAGACAACGTCACCGCCGCGCACCGCTCGCAGGCCGACCTGCTCCGTGGATTGCCTTGGGCGCTGAATGGCCGCGACGTCATCGTGGGAATCTGGGACGGCGGCGGCGTTTATCCGCACAATGAATTGAACAGCCGCCTCAGTTACGGCGACTCGTCCAACGGCAATTATGAAAACCATGCCACGCACGTGGCGGGCACCATCGGCGGTTCCGGCAACCCGACCTCCAGCGCGCTTGGCATGGCGCCCAGCGTCACCCTTCGCTCGTATGACTGGACGAACGATGTCAGCGAGATGGACGCGGCGTATAATCTGGGCGTTCGGCTCACCAATCATTCCTACGGCTACATCATTGGCTGGTATTACAACGGCAGCAGCTGGGTCGATTACGGAAATCGCCTGTTTGGTCTGTACGCGCTCGGCGCGCGCAATTATGACGACCTGATCTATCGAAAGAGCCTGATCGTCTTCAAATCGGCCGGCAACGATCGCAATGACGGGCCCGACGCTTATACCAACGGTCCGCGCCGTGACGGCCCCTATGACACCATCGGCCCCGTCGGCGTCGCCAAAAATATTCTGACCATCGGCGCCCTGAATGATGACGATACGATGTCGTCGTTCAGTAGTTGGGGGCCGCCCAACGATGGCCGTGTGAAACCCGATATCTGCGCCAATGGCGTGACGCTCTATTCCACCACGCTCAACAATGGCCACGGCTATATGTCCGGTACGTCGATGGCGTCGCCCAGCGCGTGCGGAACTTCGGTTCTTCTTTATCAGTACTATAAGCAGGAACTATCCGCCGAGCCCACCACCGCCGCGTTCAAAGCGCTGATCATCCACGGCGTCAAAGATCTGGGCCGCACCGGTCCCGATTACGAATACGGCTGGGGGCTGATTCAGGCGCAAAACACCGCCGAACTGATTCAAAACCGCAGCTGGCGTGAGGGAGAGGTCTCCAACGGATCGTTCGTCCCGTATCAGATATCCGTGCCGTCTGGGGCGCCCCGCCTGAAAGTGACGCTGGTCTGGACGGATACCGCCGGTCCGGTCGAAACCGATGCACCGCTCATCAACAATCTTGATCTCGTCCTGGTTGCGCCCAATGGGCAGGAATACTATCCATGGAAACTGAACAAAGACGCGCCCACTGCGGCGGCCACTACTGGCGTTAACACGGTCGATAACGTCGAACAGGTCTTCGTCAACAATCCACAAGCGGGTACATGGATGGCGAAAGTGCGGGGGACCTCGGTCCCGGCGGGCAACATGGCGTTCGCGCTGGTGAATGAATATTTCCCCAGTTACAACACCAGCCAGTCGTTCCGCGTCTATAACGATGGCGTGGGTACGCTGAACGTAACCTCCATCGCCCCTGACATCGCGTCCGATTGGATCACGCTCGACCCACCCGCGCCGTTCAACGTCGCGCCGGGCGCCAATCAGAAGATCACGGTTTCGGTTGATTTCAATTCAGCGCCTTCCGGCCAGTTCCAGCGCCGTTTGCGCATCGATTCAAACGATTCTTCAAATAATCCATACCCCGGCGGCGTGTTTATCAATTTCAACGTGCTCCCCACGCCGACTCCGACGAATACGCCTACCCCGACCGTGACGCCGACGCCCACCAATACCCCGGCGCCGACCAGTACGCCCACGGCCACGCGTACTCCAACCGTTACGCCGACTCCAGCGCCGACCACTACGCCGACGATTACTCCAACCCCGGCGCCGACGACGACTCCGACTGTCACGCCAACCCTCACGCGAACCCCGACGCCCACTGTGACGCCGGTTCCTCCGACGGTGACGCGTACCCCAACGGCGACCAACACGCCGATTCCGCCAACGGCCACGCGGACCCCCACCGTGACCCAGACGCCGACGATCACGCCGACGCTGGTTCCCGGCGCGCCCACTCCAACCATTACGCCGACCCGGACGGTCACGCCGGCTCCGACGCGGACCAATACCCCGGTTCCGCCCGCCGCGACGCAAACGCCGACAACGCCTCCGGCGCCGCCGACTTCAACCTCGGTTCCGGTTCCGACGGTGACGCGGACTCCGTCTCCGACGATCACGCCGACGTTGGTTCCCGGCGCTCCCACGCCGACCATTACGCCGACTCCGACACGGACGGCCACGCCGACGAGAACGCCGACCCTGACGCCTCAACCGACGGCGACCGCGACGCCGACGCCGCCGCTGGGTCAGCGCCGTTACGTTTATCCGTTCGAACCCAAGGGCGAATCGCTGTTCGGCCTGGGCTTCGCCGCTTTCCCGCCCACCGCGCAGGTTTCGATCGATAACGCGCCGATCGATCCCTCCAATCCGGACGCCTCCAACGGTGTCGGATTGAAAGTCAGCGTTCCCGCTGGCGCGCTGGTGACTGTGATGGGACCTCGCGTTGAGCTGGACCACAACCCGATTCACATTCAGGCTTGGTATTTCGCTTCGTCCGATCAGCTTCAGGTCGCTATCGGCGGTTTCCCCGAGTTGAACGGTGTGGCGGGTTCGGTAGGATACGCATATCACTCCGCGCCGGAAGTCGCCGGCGGCGAGTGGCGTCTTTCCGTCGCCGAACTGGGGCAGGATTACACCGCCGTGATGCCGTTCATCACCGTGTATAACTCCGGTTCATCGGCGGCGGCGCTGTTCGTGGACAATCTGGTTATTGAACAGAGCCTCGTGTCTCGCTCGCCCGATAACCTGATTTCGCTGGGGCAATGGCAGCCAAACCTCTTCCTGCCCGATCAGGGACGCGGATCGGCGCATATCGAAGGCTCCAGTCTGGTGCTTGAGCTCGCCCCGGGCCAAAGCGCAGTTCGTTACGCCGCGTTGTATGACCTGAGCGTGGCGCCGCGCGGCATGGCGGTCGAGTTCGACGTGGTGCGCGACACGCCGTCCAGCGCGGGCACGATGACGCTGCTGATCGGCAACGGCGCCAATATGGTTTTGAAGGAGATACCCTTGAACCAGTTGCCCGTCGGTCAGACGCGTACCTTCGTCCTCACCGGACTGACTCAGGCGCTGAACAACCCGATGATGGTGATCGCCCAGATCGCGGGCGAGGGGACGCATAAAGTCCGCGTAACCGGCGTCCGGACATTTGATCTGGCGCCCTGACGCATCTCGCTGCATCGCACGAAACAAAAGAGGGAAGCCGCTCGGCTCCCCTCTTTTTCGTTTTATTGTTCGTTGTTGATTGGAGGAAATATTAAAAAATCAGTCCACGTCCATCTCGGCGGTCGCTTCCGACGCGACGATCTCCACCCGGCCGTTCCGCAACGCGATGGCCCGCCGCCCCTTCAGGAAGTCGATCAACTCTTCGCCCATCAGATCCGCCGCCGCCTGCGTCAACACGCCTTTGTCGATCAGGTCCTGCGCGCAATCGATTCCCGAACGGAACAGATAAGGCATCATTCGCGGTGAAATCAAAAAGCGCGAAGCCACGCCGTGTTTTTCCGCCTGAATCTCCAGAAAACAACGCAATACGTCCACCACGCTGGAGTCTTCGTTTTTCAGCGAAGACGGCGCGGGTTCGGGGCGCCGGGGTTCCCCTTGCCGCCCCCGTTCGATCGCTGCAAGAATGCGCTCGCCCTGCGCGGCGATTTCATCCTTGGGAATGCCTCGGAACATTTGAAGTTGTTTGAGGTCTTTGGGTCTCGTTTCGGCCAGATCGAGCAATACGCCATCGTCGACCAACCACTTGCGCGGAATGTTCAACTCCCGGATGCGATCCTCGCGCCAGCGCGCCAGCTCAAACAACACCGGATACGTTTTCGAGTTGATCCGGCCGCTTTTCGATAATCGCTTGGCGATCTCATCCGGTTGGGGTTCATACTGCCGGGGGTCTTCCAGATCGCGCGAGAGCTCCATCGCCCAGCCGCGCCGCCCTTTTTCATCGAGTTCATCCAGCAGTTTTTCACACAACTCGACCAGATGCTCAACGTCTGACAGGGCGTAGGTGATCATGGGGTCGGGCAGGGGGCGCATCGTCCAGTGGCTGCGCGCGTGGCCTTTTTTGATGCGGATGCCCAGCGCGTCGCGCAGCAGGTTCCGCAGGCTGATGTTGTCGCCGTATCCAAGCAGAGCGGCCGCCAGCGCGGTATCGAAAGAAGGCTGTGCGGTGATTTCAAAGCTGGTGTAGAAGCATTCCTGATCGGCCTGAGCGGCGTGCAAAACCTTCAATACGCCGGGATCGGCTAACACGTCAAAAAGAGGACGCAATTCTCCCAGTCCGCCTGAATCTTTGCGGTTTAAAAACGCGCGGGCGTCGATCAGCCATGATTCGCTCCGCGTGGCCACCTGAATGATTTCCAGCGTCGGATAAAAGGTGCGTTCACGGATAAATTCAGTATCGACGGCGATGATGTCCGCCGAACGCAGGCTCTCCGCGCATTCGGCGATGCGTTCCGGTGAATCGATTAAATCGCGATGCTGCATATTCCCAATCCATTTCTACGAATGGGGAGCGGGCCATCCGCCCGGCCACCCCTGAAATCAATAGTTATTACTATATTGATTTTCGTCGTAACTCAGCTGAGTAATCAATACCAATAATACGAGCAAGCCGCTGTTTGCCGAAGCCGCGCTTCACCTGTGCTGGAACTTTTTTTGCCTTCTTACATATCGTCCGCCTTCTTTATCCAGACGTTGAATATGGTAACGTAGTGTGTTTGATACGGCGTTAGTCCGCTGGAAACAATCCGTTTGAGGAGACCTCAACATGAATGAAGTGATTCGAAGCGATAGAAGACGATTCATCCAGATCAGCGCGGCGGCCGCCGCATCGGCGGCGTTGAACGCGGCGCCATCGCTTGCGGCGCAAGCCAGGGCGAAAAAACGTTCCATTCCGCTCGGGTTCGACAACTTCTCCATCCGCGCGTTGGAGTGGAAGGCGCCCCAAATCGTCGATTACGCCAATCAGTTGGGCGTTGATCTCGTCCTCTTTTCCGATCTCGACATCTATGAAAGTCTCGACGACGCCTACCTGAAAGACTTGAAAGCGAAAGCGGACGGCTACGGCATTCAACTCTACGCGGGAACCGGCGGCGTCTGCCCCACCTCAAAGGCGTTCAACAACAAGTGGGGAACCGCTGAAGAACATCTCGATCTCGTCATTCGCGTCGCCAGAACGCTGGGCTCTCCCGTGGCTCGCTGCTATCAGGGGACCGGGCAGGATCGAACCTACGATGGCGGCATCCGCCGGCACATGCAGGCGATGGTGGAGACGCTGAAAAAAGTTCGCGGGAAGGCGCTCGACGCGGGCGTTCATATCGCTGTTGAGAATCACGCCGGAGATATGCAGGCGTGGGAACTCAAGTGGGTTATTGAAAACGCCGGTCCCGATTTCGTCGGCGCCACCATCGATTCCGGCAATGCGGCATGGACCCTCGAAAGCCCGCAAAGCAATCTTGAGATTCTCGGACCGTACGTGAAATGCTCCGGCATGCGCGACAGCGCTATCTGGCGATATGAAGACGGCGCCAAAGTCGCGTGGTGCTCGCCCGGAGACGGCCAGCTCGATTGGAACCAGTATCTCTCCACCTGGAAAAAACTGTGCCCCGATCAACCGTTCATTCTCGAAATCATCAACTGGATCAACGATCCGCGCCAGTACGCCTATTTCAAACCCGAATTCTGGAACGGATATGAAGACATCCCCGCGAAGGATTTCGCCCTGTTCGCGGCGATGGCCGAACAGGGGAAACCCTATCAGCATCCCGCCGATCGCCCGAAAGAAGACCTCGGCAAGCAGCAGATGTATGACTTGGAACGCAGTATCAAGTTCATGGATACCCTGCTGACCTGAGTTTCGAACAACGTGTCAACAACAAAAGGGGCGGGTTTCAAACCCGCCCCTTTCTTTGGCGATTTTTACGTTTCTTTTAGACAAATTAACGTTTTTCGTTCATCAACATTCTGTGATCGCTTCTCAATCCATTCTGCGCCAGCGACCAGCGGGAGCGCTTGGTTCGTTCAACCCAAAAGATGGGCAGCGGGCACTGCCCGCTAGGAAGCGCTCGGAGCCTGATTGGCGATTGATGACGAAGCGTCATTCGCCGCGCGGCTGGCCGCGACCATGTTTTTGTAGCGCGTATACTTCCAGATGACAGCGCCCATGAAGATAAACTCAGCAGCCAGATATCCCAGAACGTACATGCCGCCGCCTACGCCGAAACCATAGCTATGCAGGCCGGTCGCCAGAACGAAGTTCACGCCGTACCAGGTCATCAGGACAAGGAAAAAGCCGAGAATCGAACCCACCGCGGTGCCGAAATCGTGAATCCAGCCCGTATAGCGAGCGTGCAGCACCGCCATGTAACCCAGCAGGGAAATCAGCGCCCAGGTCTCTTTCGGGTCCCAGCCCCAGAAGCGGCCCCATGACTCGGCCGCCCATACGCCGCCGAGAATGGTGCCGGCCGCCAGCAGCACGACGCCGACCTGCAACACGCGATAGAGGAACAAGCTCAACTCGCGCAACAGGGCCTTGTTGTTGGGGCGGTAGAAATAGACGAACAGGTTAACGTGCGCCAAGCCCATCGCCAGCGCGAAGGCGCTGTAGCTGATGGTGATGGTCAGTACGTGAATGATCAACCAGTAGTTGCTGCGCAAAACCGGAACCAGCGGTTCGATGTTCGGGTCGAAAGGCAGAATGTCCGCGAGAATCAGCATTCCCGTTCCCACGAACGAGCCGACCGCGACGTACCATTTCCGCTGATAGATGAATTCAAAGATCAGTGCGAAAAGAATGATGCCCCAGCCGACGAACACCACCGTCTCATACATGTTCGATACCGGCGGACGCCCCGCGATCAGTGCGCGCAACAACAGGCCGTATCCATGATAGAGAAAACCGCCCACCGCGAACGCCATCCCGCTCCAGTAGAGCGCTTTGCTTTTCGTGAAATAAAACGCCAGCAGAATCAGAATGAACGCGGTCAGGTAAATGATCCACGACATCAGAAATGGGCGGGATTCGTTATAGAAAATCTCGCGCTGAATCTGAACCTTCGGCGGATACGCTTCCGGATTCAACTGCGCGAGCAGCGTCTTCATCGATTGGCTTGACTGATCGAATGCGGACGTGTCGCCGTGATGAAACGCGGTGATGACGTCACGAAACGTGTTGAGAATTTTGTCTTGCGTCTCTTTGGGGTAAGCGCTGAGATCGCCGACGGAAGCCCAATGGGCGCCTTCTTCCGAACCGGGCGGCGGCGGAACCATGGTCAACATCTCGCCGGATACCAGCATCTGGTAGGTCGTGATCTGGTGAATCAACGTACCCATCTCACTTTCCAGATGGTCCATCTTCGCCCCGGAACGGCTTTTCTGTGAAACCTCGCTGGCGAAATCCTGAAACTTCTGGTTGGCGATGATCTCGTTGACCGCGAAACGCATCTGATCGGTGTCGAGCCCCAGTTTTTCTTTCAGAGGGATGTACCCGATCTTCACGATTTTGGCGTCAGCCCAGTCATCCGACGACAGGAAGAGCAAAAGCGTGTTAACTGGTTCACGGCCCTGAAATTTCCATTGCCCAGAAATGGCTTTGACCGATTCGCCCGCGAACGTCTGCAGCGGTTTGATTCGGCCTCCCTCCTGAACCGGGATGCTGTTCAGCGCATCGTAGTTAAAAGAAGCCTGGCCGAACGAGGGAACCGCGAACGTGAGTAGAGACAGGATGCTGAATAAAGTGCGGTTGATCATTTTCACGATCATTCTCCTTCAATGACTTGCCCCGTGGTGAACGGAGACGATTTTCGGTAGCCGTATTTCTTCGAGCCAAAGATGAAAATCATGCCGAGACAGAGTACGATCGACCCAACGTAAATGACCGGCGTTCCCGGCGCCTTGGCGACGGTGAAGATCGAAACATCCGGTTGACCATTCTGTCCTTCGATATAACTCGACTGGTACACCTTGAAATTATTGTAATCCAGCGGGTTATTCATATAAACTTTCTGCTTGCGCTGGACGCTGTTCGCCTGATCGATCAGCATGACGTCGCTCTCGAACCGCATCGGCCGATTGGTGCCGGGATAGCGGGGCGCGCGGAAATCGAGCAGCTGAATCTGGAAGCCCAGTGGATAATTCCGTTGACCGAATTCCACCGTGACCGGCGTCGAACCCACCATCATGCGCCGCGGCGAGTTGAATGGAACATACCCTTCCGCGCTGCCGCCGGTGTTGTTTTCAAGACGCACGTGAACCAGCGGATTGTTATGCGGTCCCGGCGCGTTTTCTCCGGCGTCGACGATCGCCGATTCAACCCGGGCGTTGGGGTAAACCTCTTCCACCAGCAGGCCCAGATTGTTCCATGTAGTATTCAGCGTTTCGCCTGCTTTGACGATGCCGTTCGCTGAAAAACCGCCTGAATTCATCGTCCGGTAGTGCAACTGATCGTCCGGCCCATACACCAGATCGAGACGGTTTTCCGGTTGCACTGAGCCGCCGCTGTCTTGGTTATATTGAAACGTCACGTTGAAACCGGCTGCTGATTCTCCTCCGTGCATCGACCCGAATTCAGGAAACAGCGCGAACGCCATGTGTTTTTCAGGACCTTTGGGACCGTTAATTGTCAGTCGGATTACGGGGTTCACCGCGCTGGATGGGTCGTTAACCAGTTCCGAACCATCCACCTTGGCGCGTTCGAAATACTGCTCTTCATTGATCGCGTATTGTTCGCCCTTGTATTCAAAAGTAATCGGCTCTTTCAGAATCTGCTCGAGGCTGAACGTCGTCACCGTTTCGCCTGATGCGTCCTTCACGGCCAGCGAACCTTTGGATTCGGTGGCGGCGTCTTCCTGACCGGGCGCCTTCAGAGCGTTCGCCAGCGCCTCCTCCGTCTCCGCGCGTGAAAACACGACCTTGGCCATGCCAAAATCCATGACGTTACGCTGCGGATCGCTGGCGACCAGCCAGTCTCGCGCGCTGACCTGTTCCAGTTCGGGACGCTTCAGCGCCACTCGAACCGCTGGATTCTTTGACGTTCCATCGTTAGTGATCGATTCATCCTGGCGGGGGTTCGAAAAATATTGGTTGACGTAACAAACCAGCCCGCTGTCGCCGATGGAATACTTCAAGGCTTTTCCGGCGGGGATGCCGCTCGCCATGAACTTCTGTGGATTAAATGACTCGAAGGCGTTCAACTGGGGTGCGCTCACGCTCAGCGCGACCTGATTCATTCGGATCGAATCGCCCACTTCGCCTTCCGACAACATCAACTGGCCTTCCATCCCGAACTTGCGCGTCATCAATGACCCGATCAGGATGATCAGAATGCCGGCGTGGGTGATCAGAAAGCCAATCTGCTTCTTCTTCCACGGAAACCGGATCATCGCTGAACACAAGACGTTGATTCCCAGCACAAAAAGCAGAAAATCAAACCACGCGGTCCCGTAAATAAGACGCTGGGCTTCTTCCGTGCTGGTTTTCGATTCGAGAATGGTCGCGGCGCTGAGTAAAACGACGAAGATCAGGAGAAGGATGACCGCCAGTTTCAATGAAGCGAGAAATTCGAAAAGCGACTGACCCAAAGATGAGAGTTTCTTGTTCATGGATGCACTTTGCTTTTTTGGATTTTTTATTCGATGCTGCCTATTTAGATATGCTTACTCAAACTCTTTGTTAAGTATACCCGATTGGAGGGTTAACCCAAGATTAGAGCCGGATAATTCTTGGTTTTTAAGGGGTTAATCCATTCTTTTCAATCGATGGAATAAAAGAGCGTCCTTAAATAACGATTAAACTCGGGTATCGTGATATTCGATTAAAGGAAAAACCGTAAATGCCCGTCATCTGGAGTTATTCTGACCCCGCCGACCGTGGCTTCGGCTTATTCAAGCGAAGAATATTCAACACATTGCGTGAAATGGGGTGGGACGCGCGTCTGGCCCTGGCGCCGCTGCTCGATCCCGCCTCAAAAAAAACGCTTCGTGATGATCTGCTCAAAACCCGTCCCGGCTGGATTCTCCTCATCAACCAATCCGCCGGGCAACTGTATGAGTATCTGCAACTGGATGTGGAATCGTGGCTGCGCTCGACAAACAAAATTGTATGGTATCTCGATGACCCGCGCTTTTTTGTCGACCGTCCATTCGAGCCTGTCGAATTCGCCTTCAGTTTTGATGAAACCTATCTCGACTTCCTCCAGTCTCACCATCCCGGTGGAGTCGGCTTTATGCCTCTCGCGTCTGACGTTGATCGCGTGGGCGTCATGAAAAACCATTTCTGCTGCGATGTCTGCTTTGTGGGAGGCGTGATCGACCAGTCCGCGCGCCGCGCCCAGCTCTCCCCGGAAATGCGGGATTACGTCGACCGTCTGGTCGAACGGAAACTGGTGGAACGCGGGCGGACTTTCGATGAACTCGCCATCCTTGAGCCGTATGCGCCGGGCAAGTGCATCCAGATTCAGCCCCAGGTGGCCAACTACCTGTATTGGGAAGCGAACAACCGCTATCGCATCCGCGTTATGGAATCCCTTTCCGATTACGATCTGCGCATTTATGGCAACGAAGATTGGCCGGTTTTACTGAAAGATTCACCATTATTAAAGAAATTCCATGGGCGGATCGACCCCGTCACCGAACTGCCCGATCTCTTCGCCAGCGCCCGCGTCAATATCAACATCCATAGCATTCAATGTCTCGGAAGCCTCAATCAGCGTGACTTTAACGCCCCGCTTGCGGGTGGATTCCTGCTGTCCGACTGGGTTCCAGCCGCCCCGCGCTATTTTGAACCCGGCGTCGAGGCGATCTATTGGAGCGATGTGGATGACCTCCGCGCCAAAATCGACTTCTACCTCGAACACGTTCTGGAATGCAGGCGGGTGATCGCGCGAGGCCGCGCCCGCTGCGAACGAGACCACCACTACGCCGCACGGGTCGATGGGATGCTGAGCGTTCTGCGCTCGTTTCCCGCCGCCCGCCGGGCGTTATAGTATCTATCGGTTTCAGGAAAGCGGGAGACGCGGCCTGATGCGGTATAATGAAAAAAAACAACAGGGAAGTGAAACATGATTGGAGAAATGGTCGAAGTCCACCTGCTGAACGGCAAGCGTTTTCTGGGTAAAGTGACGGTCAAGGATGAACACGGCCTGATTCTGTATACCATCCCGGTGAAGGCGCTGGAGAGCGTTGCGCCGGGCGAGGGCGCCATTGAAGAGATGCGTGAGATGCTCCACACCGTCTTTTTCCCCTGGCAGCAGATCGAATACGTCGACATCGGCGGCGAACCGCTTGGCTTCGATGATCTGTACTCCAGTTGGTTCAAGACGATTTCGATTTCAGAATTTTTCGAAAAATCCGCCGTTTCTCATCGCCGCCAGGCCCGCGAGTCGCGGCCTTCAACGCTTCCTCAGCCGCAATCCTCCCCCCCCAGCGAACTCGACTGGCCCCCGCTCGACGACGGCGGAATCATCCCTTGAAATTTTGGTGTACAATTTAAGTTGAATAATTAAACTAAAAGGGAAATCATGAATGGATGAATTTTGAAATTGTCGGGGAGATAACAGAGAGAGAAACAATTGCTGTAAATCGGTCGATTCGTGAACTGAAGCGTCTAAAGAAAACATATGGTGATGGGCGTTGGAGAAAAATGAAAGGCAAGGCGATAATTGAATTGTCGAATGGGAGTATTCGCCAGGTTGAACTTCATTGGTATGAAGCGGATGGAATAGGCAAAAAAGAAATAAAAATCAAGTGAGAACAGGTTGGGTGTGATGAATCAGAAATTTGTCATTTGCATAAAAAATGATGACTATCCGGCATCGCTTGAGAAGTTGAAATTATATGAATCGTTACCAGATAAAGCTGCGGAAAATGATGGCTTTATTCGAGTGATCGACGAATCGGGCGAAGATTATTTATTCCCGGTAGATTACTTTATCCCCGTTGATTTACCTCACTCCACCGAAAAGGTCCTTGTGGATGCGGCTGAATCATCCCGCCTGAATGGATAATCGCCGCCCGCTACCATCCGTATCGTTCCGGCCCCCACGGTTTTTTGATGAGCGTCTGCTCGGCGTGAACCAGCGTGTTGTTGGGCAGGTCTCCGTTGAGCAGTACGCCCGCGCCGACCAAGACGTCCGTTTCATGCTGTTGTTAGACAGCCTCATTTTGTTTTGGCCGTTAACTGGCGGAAGCCATCGGTTTTTAACATTTGCTCGCGGCGTGTTACGCGCTACGCAGGATCTTCTCGATCTTGCGGCCTTTCGCAAGTTCATCGACCAGTTTGTCCAGGTACCTGACCCGCTGAGTCAACGGGTTCTCAATCTCTTCAACCCGATAGCCGCAAATCACGCCAGTAATCAGATGGGCGTTGTGGTTCACGTTCGCCTGCGCAAAGAATTCTTCAAAAGTCGAGGCCGCCTTGATGTGCTGGAGAATTGCTTCGTTACAGTAGCCCGTAAGCCATGAAATCACTTGATGCAACTCTTCCCTGGTTCGCCCCTTCTTTTCAATTTTTGCAACATAGTGCGGGTATACTGAAGCAAACGTCATCTTGCGAATACGTTCGTCGTGGTCGCTTAATTTGCTCATGTGTCTTGCACGCCTTTCACTGGGTTGTCTAACGCCTGAGTTTAGGGGCTTGCTTATAACAGCGCTTTTGTTGCATTCAGCCCAAAGACTCGGCGGCGGACCCTGTCCGCGTCGCCCGCTACCACCCGTATCGTTCCGGCCCCCACGGTTTTTTGATGAGCGTCTGCTCGGCGTGAACCAGCGTGTTGTTGGGCAGGTCTTCGCTGAGCAGTACGCCCGCGCCGACCACGCTGTACGCCCCCACCCGAACGCCCGGCATGATGATCGCATTGACTCCGGTTCGCACAAAATCGCCTAGAAACGCCGCATTGACCGACGCACTGACGGGAACCTCGCGGCGCCCTTTGACGCGATGCGCGGTGAGCTGATCGTCAAACCGCAGGTTGCCGCACACCGTCGCGGCGCCCAGGTCGGTTGATCGTCCGATCACGCCCCAGTATTCGCCGTAGTGAAACGAATACGCTCCGTCCATCAGAATGCCGCTGAACTCGGCGGCGTGCCCCACCACACAGCGATGCCCGATGCTGCTGTGATCTTCGATCCGGCAGTATTCGCGCACGATGGTGTTTTCACCGATGCTGCAATTGGCGCCGACGATGGCGCCGTCGACGATGCGGCTGTGATCGCCCAGCCACAGATTGCCTTTGATTTTGACGTCGCGTCCGATGAACGAATTTTCGCCCATCACCACGAATCCGTCGATCTCGGCGCCGTCTTCAATGACGGCGCTGGCCGCGATTTCATTCTGCGTCAGCCGGGCGCCGAGGTAACCAAGGTACCCGAAGTTGGCGTCGAGCAGATGCCACGGCTTGTCGATGTCAAAAAAAGCTTCGCGCGTTTCTACAGCGAACATTTCTCCGCCGCGTTGAATGAAACGGCTGATCGACTCCGCGAGGTCCATCTCCATCGGCGGCATAGCGCCCACTTCCACCGAAGTCATCAGGCCGGGGTTGTTCTCCACGAAGGGAACCACGTCGCGCGTCAACGCATACACTCCGCACAGCCGGTGCGTCGCCTCGCGTGGATGCCCCAGAATGGTTTTGATGAAGTCGTCTTCCAGATTGGCGCAGAGCCACTCGCCGCTCGGCTTGCCATTTAACGCTTGAACCATGGCGGCGGGTGGTTCGCCGTCGCCGGCCCGGTCCATCAGCGCGCGCAGGTCTTCTTCGGCGAACAGCACATCGCCGTACACGACGAGAAAGGTCTCGTCATCGATATAATCCAGCGCGTGCAAAAGCGCGTCCGCGGTTCCATTCGGCTTCAACTGATCGATGCACTCCACATTGTCGAATCCCGACACCGCGTCGCGCACCTGTCCGTCGTGATGGCCCGTCACCACCAGAAAACGCTGGACGCCGCAGGCCTGCATGGTTTCAATCTGCCATTGAATCAGCGGCCAGTTGGCGATGGGCAACGCCGCCTTGGCCCAGGTGTCGCCATAGGGCCACAGTTTGGTTCCGCGTCCGGCGGCGAGGATGACGGCGGTTTCGGCCATGATGCGCTCCTTTACGATTCAATCGCTTCGTGGGCGTGTTTTTGAATTTTGGCGATAGCGGCGGCGACGTCGTCCATGTCTTGCGTGTTTCCCAGAAAGGTCTCCTGAAACAACCAGACGCCTTCCTCGGCTGAAATCCGCTCGGTCACGGGACACGTCACCACGCCGTAATCGACCCGGTCTTGATATAACGATTCATAAGCCGGGGTCTTCTCGGCGAAATGTCTGAAATAATGATAATGATACAGCGGCAGATAACCCGCCGCGCATTCAATGCCTTCCGCGTTAAGCGCTTCAACAAAACGCTTTTTCGATAAACCGCCGAACGCTTCGCTGCCGAATCGCAGAATGCCCAGGTGATGAACCCGCCGCGTGGTTCCTGCATGCGCGCCGGTCATGTCGATGCCGTCGAGCTCGTCCAGCAGGCCTTGAAGATAACCGGCGTTATCTTCGCGCGTCTTCATCTGATCGTCGATGCGCTCAAGCCCCACAGACAGCAACGCAGCCTGAAAGGCGCCCAACCGGTGGTTGCCCGCCAGTTCGTGATGGTCATACCACGCCCCGCCTTTGACCCGGCCGCAATTCACGAAAGTACGCACTCGCTCTGACAGCGCTTCGTCATTGGTGACGATGGCGCCGCCTTCGCCGGAAGAAAGGTTTTTGGATGTCTGAAACGAAAACGTACCCAGATCGCCCAGTGGACCGACCCGCTTCCCGCGCCATTCGGCACCGTGCGCCTGCGCGCTGTCTTCCAGTACGAACAGATCATGTTCTTTCGCCAGCTCCATGATGCCGTCCATGTCGGCGGGGTTGCCCGCGATATGCACCGGGATGATCGCTCTGGTGCGAGGCGTGATTTTCTCTTTCACCGACGCCGGATCGAGGTTATACGTCAGGGGGTGAATATCGGCGAACACCGGAACCGCATTACACATCAACACGCCGATCGCGGTGGCGATGAACGTATAGGGAGGAATAATGACTTCATCGCCCGCCCCGATTCCCAGCGCCTGCAGAGCGATGTAGATCGCGTCGGTGCCATTAGTGCAGCTGATCGCGTACCGCGCGCCGCAGAACTCGGCGAACTCTCGTTCAAATGCTTCCACTTTGGGCGAGCCGATCCCCCATTCACGGCTTTCCAGCGTTTCGATCAACGCCTGTTTCTCGCGGTCGTCGTACACCGGCCAGGCGGAAAACGGTTCCGTCCGGACGGGCTTCCCGCCGCAAATCGCCAGATGAGCCATCTTGAAGTCCTCCTGATCTCATGGGCGTCGGCCCCATGACATTCAAATCGAGTCGTTGGTGATGCCTGATATTTATTGCCAATTTGTGTTGCGGGTAGTGAGCAGGCGCGCAATCGATGAAAATAACAGGTAGAGAGGTTTCGCGTTGCTCCGTAAGAAGATTACTTTGGCGCCAAATATAAACGAATGGTAGAATCGTTCGCGCGGGCATGGAAGACATTGCTTGTAGATTGTCAATCATTCTGGAGGAATTCATTGAATCGGTGCATCCTGTTTCTTTACAGCATACTGTTGTTTTCTCAAACGGCTTTCGCTCAACCAGTTATCGTCGATCTCCCTGTTGGCGGCGAATATGGATTCCAACTGGCGAACGGCGAACAGAAGCAGATAACGCTCCTCGCCATTCATGGAACTCGTGACACGCTTCGTGACGCGGTTCGCGAGGCCTCCGTTTCGATTTCCATCGACGGTGAACAGGCTGTCATCCCGGTGGCCCGTTACGCCATGCCGCGAATCGTCAATGGCGTCAAGGTAGACGCCTCGCTCACGCGCGGTTTCGTCGACCGATCCATCCACGGCAATGTCTGGAACTTCGATGCGGAGAAAAACGCCGCGCGGCTGCGTTTCTGGAACCCCGATGCGCCGCTGGTCGATCCTGACCTGTTCACATACCCCGTTGAACAGCGCTGGTTCGCTTCCGATACCCAGATGGCGAACGAAGAATCATTCGTAAACGGAGACGAGATTCCCGCGAGCAAAGGCGTTTACTATCACTATGGTCTCGATTTCGGCGGCTATGACGGTATGGTGCGCGTCTTCGCCGCGTCTGACGGCGAAGTCCTTTCGGCGGGCGAAGATGTTTTGCCAATCGTGAAAGAAATGCCGTGGGTATCTACCCGGTACGATGTGATCTATCTTCGCGGAGACAATGGCTGGACGTACCGTTATTCCCATCACGCCCGCATCCTGCCGAATATCCGGCCTGGCGTTCGCGTCCATAAGGGCGACTGGATCGGGGTTCTTGGCAAGGAAGGCGCATCCGGCGGCTGGGCGCACCTTCATTTCGAAATCCGAGATGAGCGCGGCGCCGTCATCAATGCTTATCCTTTTATGATGGAGACCTACCTGCGCGAACATCCCGGTTCGTTGCTTGCGGTCGCCCGTCCTCACCACCTCGCCGCCGTTGGCGAACCCGTTCGCCTCGATGGTTCCGAGTCGATTTGCGATGGCGGCCGTATCGAGTCGTACCAGTGGCAGTTTATCGATGGAAGCGTCCAGACCGGCCCCATCGTCAAACGCGTATACGACCGTCCCGGAACGTATTCCGAAATCCTGCGCGTCCGTGACGGCAAGGGGAGAGAAGACGTCGATTTCTGCGTGATACAGGTCATCGATCCCCAAAATCCGGTGGAGAAACTCCCGCCCACGATGAACCTCGCCTGCTATCCCACCACGGGAATCAAAACCGGTGATGAAGTCTTTTTCAAAGTCAGAACCTTCCGTGTGGAAGGCGGCGCCGAAGCCATCGACTTTGGCGATGGAACATTCGGCAAAACCCGGTCGCAAAACGACTTCGCTACCGTGTCTCATCATTACGACAAGCTGGGATTATACATCGTCACCGCCGCGCGTCAGTCGAATAACGGCGTCATGGCGATTGCTCGGGTGAAAGTCATCGTGGAGTAAAAAACACCGGCGATTATAATAGGATTTGAGACGTCTATTCTGATTTCGTTAGATGGATTCGATTCTCTTTCGATTAAATCAGAAAGCCGTTCTTTTCAATTTGGTAATCCGTTAAGAATAAAAAAAGGAGTCATATCTCATGAAGAAAATCATTTTCGCTCTGACGGCGCTGACCGCGTTTTGTATCACTTCTTTCGCCGATGTCACCATGGAGGTCATTGATCTGACCAATCGCCGCGTCGAGTTGACCTACACCGTCGCGGATAACCTCGCGGGCAACACCACATTCCTGTTTCCATCCGGCGGATTCTATTGCGATACCCTCGCCGCGCCCGTCAAGGTCGTCACCGTGCAGGATATGAAAACCCGTCAGGAACTTCAGTACGATGTCGTGGACGCCAAGGCCACCAATCTCCCCCAGCTCAAGATCAAATACCCCACCGCCGTCTCAAAGGGAGAACCCAAACAGTTGTTGATCCGCGTCCAGCTCACCTTGCCGGTTTCCGATATCGGCGTCGATCAACAGAATCGCTATTACTTCGTCTATGAAACCAGCCATCCCTTCGAATTCATCATTCCCTTCAATCATTACGTGGTGTATACCAGCATCCCCATGCTGGTGTATGAAACCGAATCGATGGTCACATTGAAAAACGAACAGAAAGAGAACCGCAAGATACTGATCAAAACCCGTCCCATCCCGGCCAAAAAGTAACAGGAATACCTTGCGTATATCTCGTGTGAAACCTATTGACTTATTGTCGTAATATTACGACAATATCGAATTGAACGAATCGATGCCAGTTATTCGCTTGCTGTTTTATCGGGAAGATGATGAATCAATTCCATTGTTGGACTGGATGGACGAACTTCCAAAGCGGGCGAGACTCAAATGCCTGGTTCGAATCGAGCGTTTGAAGGCTTTAGGTCATGAAATTCGCCGCCCTGAGGCGGATTATCTTCGTGATGGAATTTACGAATTAAGGGCCTCATTTCAGGGAGTGCAGTATCGGATGTTGTATTTCTTCCATGGGGATGCGGCTATTGTGGTTTCTCATGGCCTGATAAAAGAAAAGAAAGTTCCACCGGTCGAGATCGAGCGTGCAATGAAACGGAAACAGTTGTTTATGGAGAACCCATTGCGGCATACGTACGAGGAGAATTGATCGTGCCTGATCGGAAACCAACGACGGATGGCGTTGAAATCTTACATCGCCGGTATATAGATAATGACCCGGAGATGAAAGACCTTCTTGAACAAGAGCGGGCGAATGCTGAAATCGCGCGCAACATCTGCGATTTACGGAAAGAGGCGGGGCTCACTCAACAGGAATTGGCGGATAGAGTAGGAACCAGCCGCACAGTGATTGTTCTGCTGGAAAACGCGGATTACGAGGGCCATTCGCTTTCCATGCTGCGCCGAATCGCGGCGGCTTTGAATAGAAAGGTCGTGCTCGAATTTGTTCCTGTTTCTCAAAAAAACAAGCTGTCTAAAATGCATTCAACACAATGATAGCACTCCTTGCGAATTCCGTTCGAAATTCGAATATCAACTAAAACAAACATCGTTTAGCCTCTGGAGTTCTCCTGATGGAGTATGACGTCATCGTTGTTGGCGGTGGACACGCCGGTTGTGAGGCCGCTCACGCCTCCGCCAACATGGGCTGCAAAACCGCCTTGTTGACCTTCGATCCCAGCGCGCTGGCGCGCATGTCATGCAATCCCGCCATCGGCGGCGTCGCCAAGGGCCAGCTCGTGCGTGAGATCGATGCGCTGGGCGGCGTCATGGCGCGCGTCGCAGACCGCGCCGGCATCCATTTCAAAATGCTTAACGCCTCCAAAGGCCCGGCGGTGCGTTCGCCTCGCGCCCAGTCCGACCGCGACGCCTACAGCCGGATCATGGTCGAAATCCTCCGCGAGGTTCCCCATCTCGATCTGCTCTCCGGCGAAGGTTCATCGCTGCTTATCGAACAGGGCCGCCTGTGCGGCGTCTCCGACCGGCAGGGCAATCATCTTCGCGGAAAAACCGTCATCCTCACGCCGGGAACCTTTCTCGGCGGCGTCATGCACTTCGGTTTGCAACAGGTCGCCGGCGGCCGTATCGGTGAAAGCCCCTCTCAGGTTCTCGCCGATTGCCTTGCCGCGCTGGGTTTCAACCTGGGCCGTCTCAAAACCGGAACCCCGGCGCGGCTTGATGCTTCCACGATCGATTTCGCTTCTCTTGACCGCCAGCTGGGCGATGAACCGCCTGCGCCGTTTTCGTACCATCCCGAGGCGCCCGTACAGAATAAAATCTGTTGCTATATCACTCGCACCAACGCCAGCACGCATGAGGCCATTCTCGGCGGTCTCGACCGATCCCCGCTGTATTCCGGCGTTATCAAGGGAGTTGGACCGCGTTACTGCCCGTCGATCGAAGACAAAATCCATAAATTCCCAGACAAGACCTCCCATCAGATCTTCATCGAACCAGAAGGCGTCGACTGCAACGTCGTCTATCCCAATGGAATCTCCACCAGTCTGCCGGAAGACGTGCAGGAAGCCTTTATCCGCACCATCCCCGGCCTCGAGCGTGCTCGAATCGTCAAACCGGGTTACGCCGTTGAATATTTCTTCTCCAACCCGCAGGACCTCTACCCCTGGCTTGAAAGCAAGCGCCTCGAAGGCCTCTACATGGCGGGTCAGCTCAATGGAACCTCCGGGTACGAAGAAGCCGCGGCGCAGGGGCTGATCGCTGGAATCAACGCCGCGCTCAAGGTCCGGGGCGAATCGCCCTTCATCCTGCGCCGCGACGAGGCCTACATCGGCGTGCTGGCCGACGACCTCGTCACCAAGGGCTGCGAGGAACCCTATCGCCTCTTTACCGCTTCCGCCGAGCATCGCCTGCTGTTGCGTCAGGACAACGCCGATTTCCGCCTGATGGAATCCGGTTATCGTTTGGGTATGATCCCCCGCGAATGGAAGGACGAGGTAGAGGGCTGGAAGCGGGACGCCGCGTTGCTCAAGGAAGAACTCCGAAGCCGTGTGATTACCCCCAGCGATTCAACCCGCGACCTGTTCGCCGAACTCGGTCTTGGGGAGATTTCTCATCCCACCCCCTTGGAGCAGGTCTTGCGCCGCGCGCCCATGAAGGCGGAATGGCTGGATCGATTCGGCGTCGATCTCTCCCGCTGGCACGCCCGCGTGCTGGAGCAGGTCGAGATCGAAACCAAGTATCAGGGTTACATTGAGCGCCAGATCAAGATCATCGAAGAAGACCGAAAATCTGAACGCCGCGCCATCCCGCCCGATTTCGATTACGACGCCGCCTCCGGCATGCGCAACGAGGCGCGCGAGAAGTTCAAGCGCGTCCAGCCCGCCACCATCGGCCAGGCGGCCCGCATCCCCGGGGTTTTTCCCGCAGACATCACCGTCCTCTGGGTCAATGTCCTCAAACACCAGCGCGACCCCGAAGCCGCCTGAGTCATCATGAATATTTCAGCCAATGTCATGAATTCATGCTGAACTGATCGTATCAGAACTCAGGAGACTGACATGGCGAACTTACAGGTGAAGGGCATCGATGACGATCTCTATCACGAACTGACAACGTGCGCGAAGCGTAACAATTCTTCGTGCCATTCCATTTCTTCGTGTTTTCGTGATTCAAAACCCCACCAACATCTCTCTGACCAATCATCCTGCTCATCCTTTTTCATCCAGTGAATCCTGATTCAGACAAAAAGCGATCAATCTGTTCTTTTTGTCTTCGCAACCGACATCCCCAAAATTACTTGCAAAACCCATCTATCTCGAATATAAAATCTGAAAACGATTTGCTGGAGATCGAATAATGAACCAGAACCTGAACCGCCGTGAATTCGTCGAAACCGGTCTCGCGGGCGTGGGCGCACTCGCCTTGGGATCCGCCTTGCCGCAATCCGCCAACGCCGCAACGAAACAATCCGTCACCGATCGCGTCGAGCTGGGCCGAACGGGAATCAAAGCCTCTCGCCTCGCCATCGGAACCGGTTCCCGGGGCTGGGCCCGCCAGTCCGATCAGACCCGCCTCGGCCAGAAAAATTTCACCCGCCTGATGCGCCAGTATTTTGACTCCGGTCTCAACTTCTTCGATCTCGCCGATCTCTATGGTTCGCATCCCTATTTCCGCGAGGCGCTGAAAGAGCTCCCCCGTGAAGACATCGTCATCCTGTCAAAAATGTGGTTTTCCGGTGGGAGTGGAATGCCCAAAACCGACGCCGCCAAACCCGACTTCGAACGTTTCCGCAATGAATTGGACGTCGACGCCATCGACATCCTTCTGATTCATTGCGTGACGGATTCAAACTGGCCTGAGCATCGCAAGCGCATGCGGGAAGAGATGGGCGAGTTGAAAGAGAAGGGACTGATTCGCGCGGTGGGGTGTTCCTGCCATGATTACGGCGCGTTAAAAACCGCCGCAAGCGATCCCTGGGTTGATGTGATTTTCTCACGCATCAATGACAAGCACAAAATCATGGATGAAGGCGCCACGGTTCAGGACGTCGCGGAAACGCTCAAAACCGCCCGCGCCAATGGCAAAGCCGTCATCGGCATGAAAATCTTCGGTTGCGGCGAGCTGGTGGGCGAGCAACAGCGTGAAGAATCGCTGCGGTTTGTGCTGGGCAATCAACTCGTGGACGCCATGACCATCGGGATGGTCAATGAGGAACAGATCAAAGACAACGTCTCGCGCATCGATCGCCATCTCAACGCGTGATCCGCTCTGGGCGCGTCTACAAAACGCTTCGCCTCTTAGTTGAACACGATCGTCTTGTTGCCATGGACGAGGATGCGGTCTTCCACGTGCCACCGGACCGCGCGCGCCAGGCATGACCGTTCCAGATTCCGCCCCAACTCGCGCAATTCGGCCACGCTGTGCCGGTGCGAAACCCGGGCCACGTCCTGTTCGATGATCGGCCCCGCGTCGAGTTGTTCGGTGGCGTAGTGCGCTGTGGCGCCGATCAGTTTGACGCCCCGCTCATACGCCTGTTTGTATGGGTTCGCGCCCACGAAGGCGGGTAAAAATGAATGGTGAATATTGATGATCTGAAACGGATACGCGTCGATGAACGCTCCGGTCAGAATCTGCATGTACCGCGCCAGAACCACTAGGTCGGTCTTGCCTTCCATCAGTGAAAGAATCGTCTGCTCTGAATCCTCTTTTTTATCCGCTGATACGGGTACGTAATGGTAGGGCAAGCCAAAAAACTCCACCTGGTGCCGCAGGTCTTCATGATTGCTGATCACCTGGCTGATTTCGCATTGAATGCGCCCCTGCTTCCAGTGCCAGAGAAGTTCCGCGAGGCAGTGATCGACCTTCGAAACCAGAATCGCCACCCGTTTCAGACGCGCCGCGTAGCTGATTCGCCACTTCATCGCGAATCGCTCCGCCACCACGTCCTGAAACGCGTTTTCCAGCGCGGGTTTCGATACGTCCAGGTTGGGCGTCTGGAATTCGAGCCTCATGAAAAATTCGCCGCCTTCCGGATCGGTCGAGTGTTGATCGAGTTGAGTGATATTCGCCCCGTGCGAATAGAGAAAATTTGAAACGGCGGCCACGATGCCGGGGCGGTCGGCGCAGGTGATGAGCAGGCGGGCGGTTGCGTCCATGGTCTGTTATTCGCCTCTGTCAGGGTTGTCGTACAATATATTCTCGTGCGTATGGCCGAAGATCAATGCTTCGGATCGAAAAGAATTGAATTGTTTCATACCTGATTGTTCAGATTTGATGATATTTTCATTTAAAATCGTGTATAATACCATTCTTTACAATAGATTAATTGAATGATCTGATGGGATGATCTTGCGCATGGATAGTGCGACGCTAACCAATCACATTAAAGATGAACTGATTACGCAATACTTGCGTCAACACCCCGGCCTGTCCAAATCCGATGTTGTAACCAAGTGTAGAAATGGGCAGTTGGTCACCGATTCCGTTGCCAATCTGTTCAAAGATATGAACCTGCGCGAAAAAGTCAAAGACGCGCACAAAAATCAGCAGGACCTCATCAATCAGCATCTTGACGAGTACTTTACCGTCGATCCAAGCGAGCGGTATAAAGCGGCTACGGAATCCGTCGGCCATTCTAAAAAATTAATCAATTTCCTGTTCCAGTCTACAAAACTCCCCTTTGGCCTGCGCGAGAAAAAAGAGAACCTCGATTATCTTCACAAGCGAGAGCGAATCTGCGCCAATTCCGCGCGTGATGCGATCCATTGCCGTGAGCAATTAGCCAATCTGCTTGATGACGATGTTTGTACCAATTCACTGGTCAAAACGCTCGTGTGTCAATTACTCAATTCAGGTGCGGCGCAGTTGAAATCCCAGGCCGCGATCTACAATAAAGAAGTTGAACTCGGTAATTTTTATTCCGATAAAGTCAAAAACCTTATCAAAGACTTCGCCACCGCCATTAAAACTAAAAGCGATCAACAGACAAAACTCCTGATCCGCGATGTTTACGCTTTTCTGCTCAAAAACGAAATGGGCAAACTGGATCTGACCAAAATTAATGAAGGGGAGTTGAATGCCGCGTTATCCCGCTTCGAATCGAAACTCGATAAGCGGTCCAAACAAGTGCTGGCGATTCAGGCGGTGGTGATGATGATTGAAAAAATCGTCGCGGAACTGGAAGCCGAGCAGGAAGCCGCGAAACCCAAAAAAGAAGACAAACCCGCCTCCAGCGGAAACCGCATGGCCTTCGCCAAAAAACTCATGTCCAAATTCGGCTTCTGACCGATCCCCACCAATCATCCTTTGCGGCTTTCCCTTCAAATCATCAATTCCCGTGTATTGAGGATTGTTGATCTTCGGTCTCGAACATATACTACGATTCGTACACAATATGAAACAACAACGCATTCGAAACTTTTCCATTATCGCCCATATCGACCACGGCAAAAGCACGCTCGCCGACCGCATTCTCGAGGCCACCAAAGCGGTGACCGATCGCGAAATGCGCGCTCAGTATCTCGACAGCATGGACCTCGAACGCGAGCGGGGCATCACCATCAAGGCGCAATCCTGCCGCTTGATTTACAAAGCCGATGATGGGGTTGAATACCAGTTCAACCTGATCGATACGCCGGGCCACGTTGACTTCACGTATGAAGTCTCCCGCGCGCTCGCCGCGTGCGAGGGCGCCCTCTTGGTCGTCGACGCCGCTCAGGGCGTCGAAGCCCAGACCCTTGCAAATTTGTACAAAGCTCTCGAACAGAACGTCGAGATTATCCCCGTCGTCAACAAGATCGACCTGCCCAGCGCCGATATCGAGGGCGTCACCAACCAGATTCATGAACTCATCGGCAGCCGGCGTGATGAGATCATCCCGTGCAGCGCCAAGACCGGGGTCGGCATCCATGAAATCCTCGAAGCCATCGTCAAACGCGTCCCCCCGCCCACCGGCAAAGTCGACGCCCCCGCGCGAGCCTTGGTATTCGACAGCATGTTTGACGTGTATCGCGGCGCGGTCGCCTATGTTCGTATGCTTGATGGGGCCTTTGAAGCGGGCGATGAACTTCTCATGATGCGTGAAGGCGACGTCTACGAAATCGAGGAACTCGGCGTCTTCACCCCCAAAAAAGTCAAAGTCGACAGGTTGGAAGCGGGAGAGGTCGGCTATATCTTCGCCAACATCAAAGATATCTCCGACATCCACATTGGCGATACGTTCACCAATAATAAACACCGTGCGGCTGAACCTTACCCAGGTTATCAGCCGCCGCTCAGCATGGTCTTTTGCGGGCTGTATCCGGTGAATCCCGATCAATACGAGGAGCTGCGCAAGAGCCTCGAAAAGCTGATTCTCAACGACGCCGCGTTCCATTTTGAGGCGGAATCTTCCGCCGCGCTCGGTTTCGGTTTCCGCTGCGGTTTTCTCGGCATGCTGCACATGGAGGTCATACAGGAACGTCTCGAACGCGAGTTCGGCATGAACCTGATCACCACCGCGCCCAACGTCTCCTACCAGGTTATCAAGACCAATGGCGATGAGTTTATGGTCGATAACCCGTCCGAACTTCCTCCAACCGGAGAAATCGCTGAGATACGCGAACCGTTCATCTCCGCGACCATCATCACCCATACCGACTACATCGGCGGCATCATGAAACTCGCCATGGACCGCCGCGGGATCGATCACGGTATGGAATATCTCGGCCCCGACCGCGTCATGATGAAATACGAATTCCCGCTCTCTGAAGTCGTTCTCGATTTCTATGACAAACTGAAATCAATCTCACGCGGCTACGCCTCGTTTGATTATGAATTTCTTGAATACCGCGCGGGAACCCTCGTCAAACTCGATATGCTTCTCAACGGAAACCCGGTCGACGCGCTATCCGTCATCGTGCATAAAGACAAAGCCTATCAGAAGGGAAAATCCCTTGCGGAAAAGCTGCGTGAGGTCGTCCCGCGTCAACAATACGACGTCGCGATTCAGGCTTCGATTGGCTCGCGCATCGTTGCGCGTGAAACGGTGAAGGCGCTTCGCAAAAATGTCCTCGCCAAGTGCTACGGCGGCGACATTTCCCGAAAGCGCAAACTGCTCGAAAAGCAGCGCGAGGGCAAGCGACGTCTTAAAAACATCGGAAACATTGAGATTCCGCAGGAAGCCTTCATGGCCATTCTTGACATATAATTGTTGATTCTTACAAAACATTGTCCAAATTTACGCAATCCATCGCCAGCCGAATCTCGTCTGGCGATGCACCTGTTCGTCATTTTCTCTTTTGAGCGGTGTTGTCTTTCGATCTCCACGGGATAGTCTGGGGTTATGCAATGTTTCGTTGCAGTAGAAAGGGGTGTGACGACTTATTTTTATGTTTTTTTGCATGATTACTTACTTGCCGCTCATTATGGAACGAACTATGCTTTTATACGTTTAAGTAGGAAAATCTTGAGTCGGTTCTGTAATTCAGGCACAGAATGTACCAACCGATCAGGTTCTATAGTACAGAGAATGAGCGGAAACTATGCGGGTCGCAAACGATAGTATGGCATATACACCAGTTGACATGCAGCGTTTGCTGCAACAGCGCCGCGTCGCCCCTTATTATCAACCGCTCTTTTCCATCAGTAAGAGAGCGATTTGCGGTTTTGAGGCTCTCGCGCGTGGAATCTCCGACACGGGAGAAATCATTCCGCCAGCGCAGTTATTCCTGCATGCAAGTGAGCATGGCTGTTTGCATGAACTGAACCAGCTCTGCATGCGAAGGGCTGTTGAATCGTTTACCCCGATCAACGAAGCTCAGTTTCTTACAATTAATTTTGAAACCCGCCTCATCGATAAACCGGTTGAAGAACTCGATGAATTTCAGCAATTCATCGAATCGCATGGCGTCCAGCCCAAACAGGTTGTAATTGAAATTCTCGAATCCAAAACGGACAACCTGCCCAATCTGGTGCGTTTCGTTGAACTGGCGCGCGACCGGGGATTCATGATCGCTCTGGATGATTTCGGAGCGGGATATTCAAACCTCGACCGGATCACCGTGATCCAGCCGGACATCCTCAAACTGGATCGTTTCCTCATCCATCAGATTCCCGATCATTACTACAAGCAGGAAGTCGTTCATTCGCTGATCAACCTGGCTCACAAGTTCGGTTCATTGGTCGTCGCCGAAGGCGTGGAGGAAGAAGACGAGGCGATAACTTGTCTTGAACTCGGCGCCGATATATTGCAGGGGTTTTACCTGGGCCGCCCCATGCCGGTGAAGGAATGCGTCCAATTTAATCCGGTCAGTTTGATCAATCCTCTCGCCAGTAAGTACAAAGAGTACATGATTCATAAAACCACCGATAAAATTACGCGTTATCGGTCCTACGATACCATCGTCTCACATATCATTTACCAGTTTTCCGATCAGAAGATCGACCGTTTTGAAGATAAATTGCAGGAGTGGGTCGAACAGCATCCTTCCTTTGAGTGCATCTATATTCTGAATGACGTTGGCGTTCAGATTACGGAAACCGTCAGCAAGCGACGGCCTTATCGCCAACCCAGATCATCGCTCTATAATCCCGCGCCGAAGGGGACCGATCACTCGAACAAGCCCTATTTCTTTTTCGTCTTCATGGGGATGAGAAAATACGTCACCGACCCGTATGTATCGCTCGCAACCGGCAATCTCTGCATCACGATCTCAGTCCCATTCAACAGCCAGGGAACTCAGTATCTTCTTTGTATCGATATCGTTCCTGATTATTCCTGATTCGGCCCAATTGATTCAAACGCCTGCCTGAAAAATTTAATTACCTGATGTCTTGTGATCGTTTTTCGCTTTGAATAAAATCAAGACTTTCCGGTACAAGATTTTCAGAACAAAGGATCGCGTGAATGAAAACTGTTTACGTAAGTATGATTACCGCCGTCTTTGTCTTGAATTTCTGCGGTTGCGAAACGATCCCTCCGATCGAAGCGCATCCTTCCTTAGTCATAAAAATAGACGGAGAACAGGGACAGCAGTTTGACGGCGTGGTCAAGACGATGGGGGGCGATCAGAACCTGAAGGGCATTACCCCGTCCCAATACTCATTCACGGCGAGATCGATCAAGGCCCATTTCACAAAAATATCCGGTGAAGGAACCATGTCGTTCAAGGTTCGAGATGGCGAGAATGAACTCGATTTTGGCTCGCTCACCAAACCCGGAACGGATTTGAATTTCCAGTACGAAAAATATTAAGCGGAACACTCGCCACAATGAGGGAATAAAGGTAGACTCAGGGGCCGATGGTTCGGACGCACACGCCGAACAGACTCTCGCCCTCTTTCAACAACTCGGCGTTCCATTCAGCGAAGTAGGCGCCGGGTTCGGATTCATTTCTCTTGCGCGCCCACACTAAAACTTTATCCCCGTCTTTAGGAACCTTGTTTTTATTGATAACCGCCTGAACGCCGTGATCCATGCCTCGATCGTACAGGTCGACGATCACGACGAAATAATCACGCCAGTTATCCAGATGTTGAAAAGTGGAAATAAACAGGGGAGTGGGGACGTCGTTCAGATTTTCGGTAAGGTGTGAGAGTTGGTAAACCAGGGTAATTCTTTCGGGATTCAGCGGCATGTCAACCGAAGGCTTGGAATATTGATCGGGTCCTCGCTGATATTCCTCCTCGCTGATTGAAAAACCCTTTTGAAACGCCCGTACGGTCTCTCGCGATCCGTTAGACTGATACTTACCGTCCATCTCTGAAATAATTCGAGATACGGTATGAACGTGAACGCTCATGATTTGGGCTACAGCTTCAATAGAACCTTTCCATGCGATGGCCTGAAGGAGCCATTTGCGTAGTAAGTCGCCTCGTTCTTTGAATTTATGCTTTGCCATGCTCGAAATCTCTGCAAAAAAACACCAAAATAATAACAAGTTCAATACGAAGGTGGTTAAAAATGAGACGGTTGCGCATATTTCCGCATTATAATGAAAAATCTTCTTTTGAAAAGATTATTGATCCATTTTAACAATTTTTCGTTATATTTATTTCCCTGAACTGGCCGGGGAGAAGGAAAAGCAGCAAATTCCGCTGAGCGGGTTGGTGATTGGGACAATGCGAAGATCGCCGGGAAATGCATAATTTGAATGGAAGCCGTATCGGTGAACAAAAAACAGGAGAGTAGGGAAAACGCGCCTGGAGGGATTCGAACCCCCGACACCAGGAACCGGAATCCTGTGCTCTATCCAGCTGAGCTACAGGCGCTTTTTATCTTCTGAAGAGGATGTTCTAAAAAATACTTTCACACTTTGGTCAGTTCCGCGGCGATCGCAAGGGAAACGTAAATTTCAACGAAGCCAAACCGAGTGATCGCGACAGATAAATACTCTACTGAATCCTCAACAAAAATCCAGACTCGAACCCACCGTTTTCAACGATTTGAAGACACGATTTCAACATCAAAATCAATTCCGCCGATTGGGGAATGAGTGCTTTCCAATGGGGGGGCGAGCCGGATGCGCGGATGGCTGGTTGAATCGGAGCCGTTACACAGTCGCCTTCATGGACTCGTCATCGTCGAAATACAGATATTTTCGCCACACTTCACGCCGCTCCCCCATCAGCCGGACCAGATGAATATAGGTGGGCAGGGTAGGGCGCTTGGGAGGATTGAGCAGGTGCATGCCGATGTGTTCAAGCAGGTGATTGCCTTTTTTGTGGTTGCATTTCTTGCAGGCCGTCACCACGTTGTTCCAACTGTCCGCGCCGCCGCGCGAAACCGGGATCACGTGATCCAGCGTCAATTCCTCCGGCTTGAATGAGCTCCCGCAATACTGACACCGGAATCCGTCGCGCAGCATGATGTTTTTGCGGCAGAAAGGAATAGGGCGATGGGGCAGCCTGACATAGCGCTTCAGGCGAATTACTTCGGGCAAAGGGATGTTGAGCGTCTCCGAATGGACGCGCGCGGGAGAAGATTCGATCAGATCCGCCTTTTCCGCCAGCATCATTAACAGCGCCCGGCGCGCGGTGCAGATATTGATCGCTTCGTAACTCGAATTCAGGACGAGAACCCGATGCTGGTATAACACCATATCGTCTCGCGTGGTTCCGGCGGGCCTTTAGCGCTCCTCTTTCCAGTAGTGATAGTGAAAATCGGTTGATAAAAGCCGGAAGCCGTTTTTTTGATAAAAGCGGATCGCCTTCAGGTTTTCCGCCATCGTTCTCAATTCGAGTATGTCCGCCTTGCCTGAGAACCAGTCGATCGCGCTTTCGATCAGCTTTGATCCCGCTCCGGCGCCCTGAAATGCCGGGTCGACTACAATAAAGTCGATGACCCCGATTCGCTTGCCTGTATAGGGCTGCAGCGAAGCGTTATAAAACAGCGAACAAAAGCCCGCGATACGCCCCTCCATTTCGGCGATGAAGACCCGGTCGGCCAGCCGATCGAGACTCATCCCCAGCCATTTGGCGAACAGCGCCTGCGTTTTTTCTTTTGAAAATCGCTTTTCTCTGAAAAAATGGCTGTGTTCGTGGCTCTCCGCGCCGATGCGTTGCAGGGTTTCGCAATCGCCGGGCTCGGCGGGGCGAATGTTGAGAGTATCATAAGTGGATATTACACCATTGTCAATTTGAGATTTGTTTAAGTTGAGTTTGATTGACAGCCTTACAGACGCTCCCACCGATAAAAAACCCGCATCTTCCATCCAGTATCCCAATGCGCTCGCATCGCCGTCGATCCGTGCGGTGTACACCGAACCCGGCGCTCCATCAAACCGTTTGACGATCTCCGCCGTGATCGCTTTCGCGCTCTCATCATCGTCACAAAACGAGTAAAACGGCTGAATTTTATAATACGGAACGCCATAGTGATCGCTGTGAAACGGCGACGCTTCGATCCCGAACACCGCCAGCGCCCCTCCAGTGTCATAGAGAATCCACGGCGCTTTGATTTTTTCACTGCGAATCGATTGCACCAGGCGATCTCGATGAAAATCGGCGATGCCGGGATCCGCTAAGTAATCGACGCAACGCTGGCGCCGCTGATCCCGCAGCCGTTCGAAGGCGTCATTCAAAATTGCAAAATGCTCTGGAGTCGCGATTTCCGCTTTCATTTGTCTCATTTACGTGTACTGTTTCCGTTCAATAAAGGGCTGATTTCCTTGCCGGCAATCCGGGGACGATGGGGTAGCATGGCTTTTAGACCGCTTCTGCGTTTTTTCAAACAAAGGCGTTACGCCGCGCCCTCTGCGCGAGCGATGGAGACCTTGCCTGATTCCACCCGCAAGTATCTCCGCGCTATGCCCAAAGCCGAAATCCATCTCCACTTTGAAGGCGCCGTGTTTCCCGAAACGATTCACGCGCTCGCTCGAAAATACAACGTCGACTCCATCCGAACTCGTGCTGACGCCGACTGGCTGTTGTATTTTCAGAATCCGCGCGATTTCTTTCAAAAATTTCTCCAGGTTTCCGCTCTCTTCCGCCAACCGGAAGATTTTTACCTTGCCTCGATCGACTTGGGGCGGCGCCTGCATGAACAGAACATCCGCTATGTGGAGCTCACCCTTGCTCCGCATAAGTTCATGCGAGCCGGAATACCATACAATGAAATTCTATCGGCCATTGATGCCGGTCTCCAGCAGGCCCCCGGTTCGGAGAAGCGCCGCCACGCGTACATAATAGATATCGTCCGCGATCTCGGTCCGGAACTGGGGATGGAAACCGTCCGGGCCATCGAAGCGCATCCCAATCCGCGTGTGGCAGGCATCGGACTGGGCGGCGGTGAACGCTTTCCATCAGAAGATTCACGCACGGTTTTTGAAGCAGCTGCCGCGCTGGGTCTGCGTAAAACGGTTCACGCGGGTGAGCAGCTTGGCCCGGATTCGATCTGGTCCGCGCTGAAATCGCTTTCACCGGAACGCCTCGATCATGGCGTCCGAGCCATTGAGGACGACTCTCTTGTTGAACATCTCGTTCAGAATCGCATCCCGTTGAACGTGTGCCCCACCAGCAACGTCATGCTGGGCGTCTACCCTTCGCTCGAAAAACACCCCATCCGAGAATTGGACCGGTGCGGCGTCCCGGTCAATATCGGAACCGATGATCCCGCTTTCTTCCGCGTCGACCTATCCGAAGAATTCGCCAAGCTGCTGGTGTATTGCGGCTATCAGCTCAACGAAATCCCATCCCTCTCCCAAAACGCTCTGCGCGCTTCGTTTCTGGATGAAGAATCCAAAACCCGGATGATGGGCGAATTTACCGCCGAGTCACGCCGATTGGCCGATCTGCTGTCCATTCCCGGGATGGGCTGAAGCCCTCATTGGGCGAAGAAATCTCCCGCGTATTGTATTCGCTCAAATACTCCAGGTGCGCCTCATCCATGGGATATGATTCGTCGGCGCCGTAAGGATAAGCGCTCATCGCCTGAAACGGCAGCGGCTCTACTGTCTCGCCGAACGCCGTGCTCTCATCCGCGTCTTTTACCCAGCCCTTCAGCCTTAGAAAATACGTCGCTCCCGGCTCGAGTCCATTGTCGTCAAATTCCGCCGCAACCTCATCGCCCGGCGCCATGATGACGTATTGATCGTCGAACGCACCCAGCAACGGAAACACGTCGCCGTATCGGGTATAGAATCCCGTGTTATAGCTCCATCGATGATTGCTTGAACGCTGGGTATAGTCGTACCAGTGCGGCCCCTGCGGACCCAGATCGTACATTCGCGAGAATCCACTATAACGAAAATCCGCTGTTTTCATCGGATGGTGTGAAATCTTGAATCCATCCAGAATCGGATTCGTATCTACCCAGATACGGTCCCAGTTCACCATCAGCGTTGAGACGATACGAAGCGTGTGGTCCTCGCTGAGAAACACGTTGCTGACGTCCAGTGGAACCGTCTTCAACTTGCCCGCGGGAAATCCCATCGGATTCATTACCGACTTCCATTCACCGTCCCGATCCTTAACCTGAAGGTAGGGCATCACAAAATCCAGCGAGGGATTCTGTTCCAGCGAGCGCGCCACGCTTGAATTAGGCCAGTCGACGTATCCCGTCATAAATAACATGACGTGCGGCGCATCCTTTACATCGTTCAGATCGATCTCGAACCAGTATTCATCATCCACGCCTTCATAGTGAGTATTCCCGTGAAACGGTTGTGGATACCGGTGATCGTTGGCCGCCACCAGTTCAGTCACGTCGGTTCCGTGGTTATCGATCATCCGTTTTACCGGCCGCGCTGAATTCGACATGCCCACCAGTTTGAATTCCGGAAACGGCGGCACGGTAAAACACTCATTGACGTGTATCTCTTTCGCTTCGGGATGGCTCGCCGAGAGTAATTCCAGTTGATCGAGATACGTGATCTCTCTCAGTTCTTCCAGAATGCGAAAACTGAACGATCCATTTCGTGGAGTGAGTTGATCGGGACGGATGCGCACGTATTCCTCCGGCCGGGGAGGGAAGAACCCGCCGCCCACGTAGAGCCCCAGCGGGCCGGTCGACAGAGCGTCGCTGATGAATTCATACCGCTCCCCGTTCCACGTATAAATAAAGGGGCACGAACCCGCGTAACCCGGTTTTTCCGTAACGGATAGAATATCGGGCGCGGCGGTCGTAGCGTCCATGACGTTTTGGAAAATGCCGTTCGGCCAGGTGAGCCGAGCCACTTCAACCGACTCCCGCCTGCCGATCCCGATTGCGGTAACGGGTTTAGAGATTTCACGGTACGCGCGAAACAAACCGTCCTTCAACCAGAGTTTGGCGCCATAGCCGAAGGTGTTGTTTTTTACGCCATGAACCTGAACATAGAACGCCCGGCCTTTCGCCTCCGTCCTGTTTTCGATGAACCACATCCGCCCTTCGGCGTCCACCAGCCATAGATCGAGATCGCCATCCAGATCGAGATCGGCCGCCTCCGCCCCAACAATCTCCTGCGCGCCCTCGATAGCAAGAGACGTGCGTGATGTCGTCTCGGGTGTCAGCGTGGTAAAGAGCAGGGATCCGTATTCATCATACGAAACCAGTTCATCAAAGCCATCGTTGCTGAAATCGCCCACGGTCAGATACTTGCCCGTCGATCCAGACTGCCTCTCACTCATCGCGCCGTCGGCGGCGATGTGAAACAGGCCGTTGGCGCCAATCGTGATCAGTTCGCGTTCCATCTGGTTCGATGGGTCGGCGGTAAGTATGCGCTTCACATCCTTGACGAAAAGAATTGTCTTCTTCGCGGGTTGAAAGCGCCGTTCCCGCTGATTGGTAAAGACGCTCGCCTCTCCGTTGGCGTGCAGCGCGATCGCGTCCAGATCGTTATCGCCTCCCAGATCGGTGAACGCGATCGAAACGCTCGCTCCTGTATCCAATCCTTCGACGTGCCCCGTGACGTTCTCAAAACTCCCGTCGCTGTTGTTCTGGTAAATACGGTCGCCCGCGCCGGGCCGAGCAAGAAACAGGTCCAGATCGCCCTCATGATCGAAATCCGCCCAGCAGGCGTCGTTTACGCCTTTCATATCCTCATCATCAATCGCATTTGTTCGGTGGAATGAACCATCCTCTTCCTGATGGAACAATCCCGCACCATTTCTACCAATCAACAACACGTCCAATCGCTTGTCGTTATCATAGTCCGCCAGACGGCATGCCTCGGCTGGCTCATTGGTTATCTCGTTCCGCTCGATTTCTTTCAACGCCGCGTTAATCGTGATCGCGGCGACTCCATTGCGGGTTGATACGAAAAGCATCGCGGCGAACTGATCCGCCAATGGAACCCACGCCAGCAGTCGGGCTTGATTCGTTCCAAGTAAATTGGTTGCGGCCTCCGCCCAGTCGTTGTTCACCCGAAACGATGAGTCCCATGTCTCGGGAGATGCGAGTTGGCCTTCCTGGTATTCAATCGGGCCGAAAAACTTGCCCTCATCCACCGCATCCGGCGGACGCTGGATTTCGTTCTTCTTCAGCGCCTGAAATTGCTTTTGCAGCGCCATGCTTTTTTCACGATCCTTCTGTTTCGCGGCGTGCAGCAGAAGGCGGTATACCGCGCTGGAATTCGTCGGATCGGCTTCAATCGTTTTCTCAAACCACTGCACCGCCTCATCCTCGCGGCCCAGGTTCGCCAGCGTGAGTCCGTAGTTGTACAACGAGGCGGGGTCGCTCGCGTCGCTTTCAACGACTTGCCTGAACGCGTCTTCCGCGTGATTGAAGTCGCCCAGCGTTTTATAGATCAATCCAAGGTTATACAGAGCGATTGGGTTGCCCGGCGCAAGTTCAAGCCCGCGTTTCAGTGAGGCGATTCCATCCTGAAACGCCTCGCCGTGATATTGCGCTTTACCCAGGTTGATCCAGTCCGTTGCGCTCTCCGGAGCCAGGTCCGTCGCTTGTTGAAACGCCGCGATGGAAGCGGAAAAATCATCCTCTTCCATGGTCGCGATTCCCAACGCGCGGGCTCTCGCCAGCGGTTCCGAGACGTCTCCCGCTGCGAATCCCCAATGCGTCAAACAGAAAAATAGGCAAAGTGCGGCGAATGAACGGGCTTTCATTTTTTCACTCCCAGGCTGATTTGAATCGGCGCATCGATTGTACAAACATGATTCACCTTACGATAGACGATGCGCCGCTCCGAATTTGAGGCCGATAGCATGTTCATAAAAAAGGCGTAATCATTGAACAACAAAAGAAAGTACGTTATCCCCTTTGAATAATGCGATTGTTGCTCTGCCGGCGTGTAAATCCTTCATTGCGCGGCGGGATGCGCTAAAATAGGGTTGGTCCATCACGAAGCGGACCGGTTTCCTCAAATGTGAAACATATTCCCATCCTTGTGAGGGTTCATGGACGCCGCCTCCCTTGAAAATCAGGAATTCGTCACTCATCCCGGCAAGACCGTCGACGGTTTGATTGATGTTCCCATTCAGATTGACGAATCCATCTCTCTCCTGATTCAAAACGCCCTTCAGGAAGACGTCGAACAGGGCGACGTGACCACGCTGGCTACCGTGCCGCCTGATAAACCGGGCTCCGCGCGTGTCGTCGTCAAACAGATGGGGATTCTTTGCGGCTCAACCCTGTTTCAGGAAGTATTCAACATCGTCGATCCCGACGTTGAGGTCATCTGCTACGCGCCTGAAGGCCAGACCATCACGCCGGGAAGAACGATTTTCACCATAGATGGTCCGGTTCAGTCTATATTGGTGGGCGAACGCGTCGCGCTGAATCTGTTGTCCTACCTGTCGGGAATCTCCACCACCACGTCGGAGTTCGTCAAGGCGATTCGCCACACCAAGACTCGGATCCTCGATACCCGCAAAACCGTACCGCTTTTACGTAAACTCGAAAAATACGCCGTACGCGTCGGCGGAGGAATGAACCACCGATTCGGCTTATATGACATGGTTCTCATTAAAGATAATCACATCGATAGTTGTGGAACCATCACAGCCGCCGTCAAAGCGGCGCGCGACAAGTGGGGAAACCGCTACGCGATCGAAGTCGAAACCCGCAACCTTCTCGAAGTCACCGAAGCCGTCCAGACCGGCGTCGACCGCATCATGCTCGATAATATGGATATCGAAACCATGGCTGAAGCCGTCCGCCTCATCGGCGGCCGCGCTGAAACCGAAGCCTCCGGCGGCATCAACCTCAGCACAGTCTCGTTCGTCGCTGAAACCGGCGTCGATTATATCTCCGTCGGTTCGCTGACTCACTCCGCCAAATGGCTCGATTTCTCCCTGCTGCTCGACAAACGCCGTACCGAATCCAAACAGAATCACTTGAACGGTGAAAAAGAATCGTCCTGATTGTTTCTGAACATTTGGCTGCCTGACTCTAAGTGCGATTCCTGAACGTTCAAAACTAATGCATCAGGGCCTGTGGGCGTCTAACCTGACGGCGTAAAACACGATAATATACGCAAACAGCGTTACACGGCGAATCCGGATATATTCCTGATTGTAATCTGATTGACATTAAGCGTAGATTTCACTAGAATTTAATCTGCTCTTGGTCTATCATGATCGGGAACGGTCCGGGCGTGTGCGAACGCTGAATAGCGATAGCCACTCTCTCAACAAGGAGATACAGACAAAATGGAAGGTTCTGAAAGCATTCGCAAAGTACACGCCCGTGAAATTCTCGACTCGCGTGGAAATCCCACCGTTGAAGTCGATGTGGAACTGGAGTGCGGCGTAATCGGCCGCGCGGCGGTTCCGTCCGGCGCCTCCACCGGCGTCCATGAAGCGCTTGAACTCCGTGACGGCGATAAGAGCCGTTATCTGGGCAAAGGCGTCCAGAAAGCCGTCATGAACGTGAACGAGAAAATCGCTGAAGCGCTTGAAGGCATGGATGTCCTCGCCCAGCGCGAACTCGACGGCGCTATGCTCGAACTCGATGGAACCGATAACAAAAATAAACTCGGCGCTAACGCCATTCTCGGTGTTTCGCTGGCTTCGGCTAAAGCGGCCGCCAACATGCTCGGCATTCCGCTTTACCGCTACCTGGGCGGCGCGAATGCGCACATGCTGCCCGTTCCCATGATGAACATTCTCAATGGCGGACAGCACGCCGATAACAACCTCGACGTGCAGGAATGCATGATCATTCCTCACGGCGCCGAATCCTTTAAAGAAGCGTTGCGCATGGGCGCCGAGGTCTTTCATTCCCTGAAAAAAGTCCTCGCCGAGCAGGGCAAAAACACCGCCGTCGGCGATGAAGGCGGCTTCGCTCCTGAAGTCGCGTCCAACGAAGAAGGCATCTCCGTCATTCTCTCCGCGATCGAAAAAGCGGGTTACAAACCCGGCGAGCAGATTTCGCTGGCGCTCGACGTCGCATCTTCCGAGTTTTACAACAAGGAAGAAAAAGTTTACGTCCTTGAAGCTGAAAAGAACCCCAAAAAGAGCGCGGCGGAGTTGGTTGAATTCTACGCCGACCTTTGCTCAAAATACCCCATCATCTCCATCGAAGACGGCATGGATGAAGACGACTGGGATGGCTGGAAACTCCTGACCGAGAAACTCGGCAACAAAATCCAGCTCGTCGGCGATGACCTTTTCGTGACCAACCGCACTCGGCTGGTTCAGGGCATTGACCAGAAAATCGCCAACGCCATTCTGATCAAATTGAATCAGATCGGTTCGTTGACCGAAACGCTGGACGTTATCGAAATCGCCAAAAAAGACCGTTACGCCAACGTGATTTCCCATCGCAGCGGCGAAACTGAAGACGCGACTATCGCGGACCTGGCGGTCGCGACCAACGCCGGACAGATCAAAACCGGTTCGCTGTGCCGCACCGACCGTGTCTGCAAATACAACCAGTTGCTGCGCATTGAAGAAGAACTTGGCTCCCGTGCGTACTATCCGGGCAAGTCCATCTTCAAGCGCTGAAACGGAAACCGTCATGAGACTGATGCGGGCGTTTTTGCGTGATCCGATTTCCTGGGGGTTGCTTTTCTCCCTCTGCATGACGCTCGCGGCCTGCGCATCGATGCTCGTTCATCGATACGACAGGGTTGATCAGTATAAACTTAAGCTCTACCAGTTGGAGTGCGACCTCGTCGCACTCCAACTGGAAAAAGATCAGAAAGACGCCTGGCTCGAGCGGCTTCAAACCGATCCTTCTGCTTGGGAACAGGTCGCGCGTGAAAAAATGAATTATCTGGGCCCCGATGAAGTCTTGGTGACGTTCGCGCCCCAGTGAGACCCTGTAAATTTGATAAATATTGAGATTCGGCCGCATTTCGTCTTCGAATTCTCAACTATGGTGAAACCAACAGGTTTCAGAGCGTGATTTTGATAAAAACATTGAAATTTCCTTGACAACCTACAAGGGATCGGTTAACGTAGCTTGGGCTTATAAGGCTTGTTGTGTCAAATAAATGGGAAATGACGCGGGGTGGAGCAGTGGTAGCTCGTCGGGCTCATAACCCGGAGGTCATGGGTTCGAATCCCATCCCCGCAATATACGAGGCGACGTCCCGCGGCGAACAGGGCGATGGATCGGCCTGCGCCGCGTTAGTGTAATAAGCTGAACAGGCGTTTAAATCTGTTTTTGTAAACGATCGGGAGACGAGCCGCGTGACTAAGAAAGAAATTATCGAAATCGTCGCGGAACGCACAAACCTCAACAAAAACCTCACCAAGGCGATTGTTGAGTGCGTTTTGGATGTATTCATCGAAATTCTGGCTCAGGAAAAGCGCATCGAGGTGCGAAACTTCGGCGTTTTTAAAGTCAAGCGGACGCCGGCGCGCGTCGGCAGAAATCCCGTCACCAAAGAAGCGGCGGACGTGCCCGCTCGCAACATCATCCAGTTCAAGGCGGGTAAATACATGAAAGAACTGGTGGCGAAAGAGGAACCCGCTCAACCATGACGTCATCAGGGCAGGCATCGAAAGAGTGGGGCGATATAGGCGTTTCAAACGAAGTCTTTGAAAGCATCGCCTTGATATGCACTCAAAAGATCGCCGGTGTTGTGGGGATCGAAAGTTCAGAAGGTCTGGTTGACAGTTTGTCAAAGGTCTGGGGCCGTGGCGAAGCCGCTCGCGGCGTAAAAGTCACAACCATTGAAGACGACGTCGCGATCGACATGACCGTCATCATGAAAGAAGGGTTCCCGATCCCCCAGGTCGCCGAACACATACAGCGGGAAGTGAAAAGCGTCGTGGAAGAAATGACGGGGCAAAGCGTCCAGAGCGTTAACATTCTGGTCGCCGATCTCCAGCCGGCCGCCGCCGAGGCGGAACTGATTCCTCCCTCGTGACGCGAACGAAAAAGTGAATTAAGCCGGATGTTTCGGCTGGTTTTGTTATAGTTTCATCTGAAAAAAGTCGACAATCATCCCGGGTCTCCGATCCGGATTTCGGTTGGTAATCAAGACTAAAAAACCTTCTAAAAACCGTCTCGCGGAACGCCGCGGTCGGCGCCAATAGAGGAGGATGCATGATGTTCAAAACTCAAGGGCTTTTGTCTTTGTTCAAAGCATTGGCTGTTTTGCTTCTGTTGTTGGCCCTGCCAGGTGCTGTTTTCGCACAGAGCGACACTTCCGCTCGCGTTGCGATTAACAGCTCCACCTCATCGCTGAAACAGGTGCTTTTGATCAAAGACGGCGACAACGTGACGGTTTACGGGTTGGCCAGTGCAGTGCCTCCTTACAGCGTCGTGACCATTGCGGCGGGAACCCAGACCCGCTCCACCACCGCGTCCGCCTTCGGCAATTTCCCCATCGTGAGCGGCGAGTCGCTTCAGTTCAATGTCGCCGGCCTCTCCGAAATGGTCGCCAGCGTGACGGTGGCGCGGCCTAACGGCTCGATTGCCAACGGAACCTTCACGCTGAACGTGCAGGACGCCTCCGTCTTAACCGCGCTTGAAAAAAAGACCATCCCACCCAGCAAGATTCTCGATATCAAGGCGACCAATCCTGATAACGAATCGCTGGTCGGGCATGTTCTTCTTTCTCAAAAATTGAATTCGTCTGGTGGCTCCACCTCGATCATTGATGAATACGAGGGCATCGCCAGCGACGCGGGTTCGGTCAAGCAGAGTTTGCCCGATTTCGCCCAGATCGAGGTTTATCGCGGCGCTTATGACGCGAACAATCCCGCTCCCGCCGGAAAACTCGTCCAGGTGATCCGCACCGAAGGACTCCTTACCGACGGAACCGGCAAAGCGGCTCGTGACGCCAATGGCAACCCGATTATCGTCAGTAACGGCTATTTCTTCCCGTTCGGCGTGGGTGACTCCAATAGCGGAAACACGGCGACCTTCAGCCCGGTGATCAGCATGCGCGTCACCAGCACGAAAAGCCCCGTCGCCTTCCAGCCCTTCTGGGCTCAGATCACCAGCGACGTTGAAGTCGAATTCAACGTGACCGAAGTCATCCATTCCCCCAACGGCGTCAATAACGCCATCGTGAATGGAACCGCTGATCCGTATGCGATCGTGACGGCCTATGCCGCTAATGATAAAACCTCCGCGGTTCTGGCCAGCGTTCGCGCCGGCGCGGACGGCTCCTTCTCCATGCTGGTTCCCCCCGCTTACGACGCGGACGGGTTCCCGGTTATGCAGAGCAGCGTATACGTCCTCGTGCAGGATCCTTTCAATAATTCCAACGCGAACCTGATCGAAGTTGTGATCGACGATGGCACGGTTAATCCTCAGATTACCTCCAAAACCGCCGTCTTCCCCTCCGGCTTCCAGGTTTCAGGCGTCGCCGAAAGCCGCGCCAATATCCGCTTGTGGGCGGTTCCGAGCGATTACCAGATTCCGGATCAACTTCCAGAAACGTTGGATGATCTCCCTGCGGAAGCGTATTTCTACGCAGGAGTCAAAGCGGCCGCCGACGGTACTTTCTCTTTCAAACTGCCTACCGGCATCAGCCGCCTCGTTGCAGTGGACGCCATCGATTCCTATGGTCACAAAAGTCAGTACGTCGTTGTTGACCTTCGCGGTGTCGAACCCGGCTCCACGCCTGACACGGGCGGTCCGTGGCGTATTGCGGTTAATTCAATCACCAACAACCTGCGTGGTGGAGCAACCTCGGTTGACCTCGTGAACGGAACATTGTACCAGGTCAATGCGGATGGTTCCGAAACACCATCAACCGGAACATACACCTTAACCAACGGCACGGTGATTGACGTAGTCGTTACCGCCTACAAAACTGCGGATCCCAATCCCTCTGCACCATTCCCATTCATTAATGAACTGACCATTGGCCAGACTCCGTCAACTGGCGCCTTTAGCCTGCGGGTCCCCAATTACGACCAGCTGGGGGGCGAATTTGTCGCTGACTGCTTTGTCGTAGCGCTGGGCATTTTGCCGGATGACACGGTTTTCGTTCTCAGCTTTGAGAAAATTGATGCCTCTGACGGCTTTGATCGCGTGGGGCCCACAATTTCATTTGCGCCGCTGGCGGATGACATTCAACTGGTTGAAAGCGGCAAGGGAACCTCCGACATAATGAATATCGGCCGGATTTACGTTTCCAACCTGCCGGCGGATGCTCTTCCGTTCGTCGTCGTCCTCGCGGATGACAATGACGATAACCAGATTGACGTCAACAACCCCAACATTCAGATCGTTGACTTCAAACCGCTGAATCAGGTCTTGTACACCCAGTATGCCGGTGGCTACAACATGCTGCCGATTCCGGGCGTCAACGGCTTGAATCTGGGCGACAATTATTGGGATGCCGAAACCCAATCGGTCTACGGTCATTCAGTAGTCTTCGTCAGCCTTATCGACCAGTATGGCAACCTGAGCCCGAACCCCATTGCGGTTGAACTCGACGTCACCGTTCAGGATCCGGACAAGTCGGCTATTACCGCTTCCGGTACGACTATCTACGGCGTAACCGCGGCGGTGGAAGCAAACTCTCACGTCGTCCTGTATGAAAACGCCGACAAGAGCGGACGCATCGCTTCAACGGATGCGAACGATGTGGGCGCCTTCTACTTTGGCGGCCTCTCGATTCAGAAGAAAGAAGTGTATGTCCTTTCGCGTGACGCCGCGGGCAACACCAGCAACCCGGTGAAACTGAAAGTCGAAAATCCGGTCATGGAACCGCAGTACGTGATGTTGGATGGTTTTGGCTTGCTTCATACTCCCAACCAGACCGTCTCCAGCAACCTCACCACGTCGGATTCCGCACAGGCGTTCGCGGGCGTTGAAAACGTTACCGGGTCAAAACTGGCTGCCAGCTCACCGCTCTATGTGCTGAACGATGATGGCGCGGTTGTGAAGATCGGTTCGACCGGAGACGCGCCGCTGCCCAGTGAACAGATTACCGTCTCGGGCCGCTTCGCGCGTGACATTGAAGTCGTCAAATCCAGTCCGTTCTCCGGCTACGTCCTGCTCGGAAACGGTGTGGTCATTCCTTACGGCAACGCTCCGTTCTATGGCGACCTTTCTACTTTGTCATACACTAACAAGCCTTTCTCGCCGGATAGCCCCACCACGCCTAGCGGCCTGGTTCAGGACACGACGCCTCGCCTCCGTATCCCCGGCTCAAGCGTCTTGTTTGATGACTTGAACCGAAACGGCGTGTATGACAATGAAGACGAAAATGGAAACGGAAAGCTCGATCAGATTAGCGTTCCGTATCCGCCTTACTTCCTGAATCTGGAAGATGCGAACGGCAACGGTAAACTGGATCAGGAACCCAAAATCGATCCTTCTAACATCGGTTTGGGCTTCTCACAGGATATCGCCCGCGACCTCGAAGTCGTCGTGAATCCGGATGGTTCCGTCGCTGGTTACGTCATCCTTGATGGCAACGGCGTCCTCTGGACCTTCGGTTCCGGTTACGGTGAAGAAGTGATCAACAACGTCACGCTGACCAACGGCTTCTCGGCGGATGATATCTTCCGCGATCTGGAACTGGTCATTAAATCCGATTCGACTTCTTCTAAGATCGTCGACTTCATTACCTTGAACGGCTATGGCCAGCTCTTCGCGGCTCCGGGCGGCTTGTTGGGCGCCGGTCCTGCTGAAGATCCTGAAAACCGTGGCAACCTGTCCGGTAAGTTCAAAGCTCCGGGCTTCAACTTCGACATCGCCCGCGACATGCGTTTGAGCCCGGTCGATGTAAACGAAGACGGCCAGATCGATTGGCATGACGGCTATTACATCCTTGATGGCTATGGTGGAGTTCACGCAGTGAATGGCGCCACCCCCATCGAAGATACGCCGTTCCTGGGCTTCGATATCGCGCGTGACCTTGAGTTCACCGCGCAGACGTTGAAGTAAAACGAAACACCCCGCATTGCGAAGGGGGCAGGGCGAAACGCCTTGCCCCCTTTTTTCATTCCAGAATATAAACTTTCAACGTTCCCAGGATAAAATCAATGACGTTGTAAGATTTGAAACGGAACAGAGGAATCTTGCATGAACGACGCCGTAAAACAAATTCAGATTGAAGTCTGCGTTGGTGGGGTCGATTCCGCCATCGAAGCCCAGCGGGGTGGAGCCGATCGCGTTGAGCTCTGTGATAACCTGATGGAAGGTGGAACCACGCCCAGCGCGGGCGCTATCGCCGTTGCGCGTCAGCGATTAGCCTTGGGGCTGATGGTGATGATTCGGCCGCGAGGTGGTGATTTCTACTATTCGGATGAAGAATTCGAAATGATGCGGCGCGATGTTCAGATCGCTCAATCGCTGGGGGCGGATGGCGTGGTGTTCGGATTGTTGACACCGGATGGACTCATTGACGCCGAACGCATGCGTGAGCTGATCGATCTCGCGCGTCCCATGAGCGTAACCTGCCACCGGGCGTTCGACATGACCCTCGATCCCCAAGCCGCGTTAGAAACTCTGATCGGGTTGGGCGTTAATCGCGTTCTGACCTCGGGCCAGCGCGATTCCGTCCCGCAGGGCGCCGAACTGCTTGCCGAACTGGTCAAACAAGCAAATGAGCGGATCATCATCATGCCCGGTTGTGGAATCAACGAAGACAACCTGTCGGATGTTATCAGGATGACAGGCGCCCTCGAATATCATGTCTCCTGCCGTAAAAGCATCGAAAGCGCCATGCGATTCCGTAATCCCAACGTTTATATGGGGACCCCCGGCCTCCCTGAATACGAGCGTCTGGTGACTGACGCCTCCCGCATCGCCGAAATCGTCCGTGTCGCAAAAGAGGAGGGCCAGCAATAAGGATGATGGGAATCCATCTTCACCACTCAAGTTCTTCAAGTTTTTGCAGGCCGTATGCGACAGGCAGCAGGATGGCGCAAGTCTGCCATAACAGAAACAGCGTCACCCAGGTGATCAGGTTGGGTTCAATGGCGAGCAGGGTTGAGAAACTCACCCCGGGGGTGTGGCGGAAGGCGAAAGTCGCCAGAAGCGCGGCGCTCACGCCGAAATAGATCATTGTCAGAATCATCGCGGCCAACGCCCCGGTGTTAGAACTGACGTCGGCGGCGGTAACCGCATCAAACTTGTGAAATACCGCGCCCAGCCCCATCGTCCAGCTGGTGAATCCAAACGAAAACAATAGCAGCACGATCGAGCTGATTACCCACAGCGTTGCGTCGGCGTTCAGTATTGAATTCAGCAGATACAGCATACTTTCGCCGAAAATCAGCAGAACGAACGCATGCAGGTAATACTTTGAAAAGAAAAATCGCGGCATCCCCACGCCTGAACTCATCACGCGCCAGAACGAGCGGCCTTCCAGGCTGATGCAAGGAAACGTAAAGCGCAGCGACAGCGTTGCCTGAATGAATCCCAGCAGAATCATGTTAAAGAAAACGAGATAATACGTGTTCTGCCGGGTCTCGGGCGTATCGTATGAAAAATTCTGCATGTTGGCGATATAAAACAGTACCAGCGCCATGATGAGAACCAACTGCCCCCACTGCGAAAAATCGCGTGAGAAAAGACGAAGTTCTTTCAGCAAAATCGAACCGGACGCTCTGGGCATCAGGGGAATATTCCGCAGCCCGCGCGGATGAAATGGCCTGTGTTCGTGCGGCCGGCTGAACCGGGTTCGTTCTTGAGCCCACAGCCATGCGTCCTGATACCACCGGTCGCCCAGTTCGACCGCAATCTGCCAGAATAGAAACGCGCCGCCGATTAACAGCAACAGATTCAACCCAACGTGATAGAGATCGCCCTTCGACGCCGCGATCAGAAGTCCGGCCATCCATTGGTTAGGCAGATAGTCCGATGACGAAACGCGCAGGTTGGCCAGCCGCTCGCCAAGCCGGGCAGGATCTACGTTCACGAACAGATCGCTGTTCGTATAGGCCAGGTATACCACCGTAAACGCACCGAATCCCAACACCGCCATTGAACCGAACAACGTCCGCCATGGGCGTCCCAGAATCCAGCGCGAGATCAACAGCATCATGACGACGCCATACAGCCCCGCGATCGCCCAGAAACCAAACATGCCGATCAGGGCGATAGGGTAATAATACCAGGGGGCGCTCAGAGTCCATCCATACGCCAGCAGCACGGGCAGGCAGAATAAAGCCAGCCCCCAGCCGCCGCGATACAGCGCCTCAATGCACTGAATCCGGTATATACGCCGTTGATCGTAAGGGGAGATAACCAGTAGAGGCAGTTCGGATCCGCGGAACAGCGAACCGTAGGCGGTGAGTACGTGCCCCATGCCGACCACCAGCATGGCCGCGAAAAAGCCGAAAGACAAAAATCGGCCCAGAATGATGGGGCCGATCACGTCTTTGGAATTCAGGTCGGTGCAGAGCCGGCTGACGCCGATAAAACACAACAGCCAGAAAAACACCAGTAAAAGAAGAAAGGCGGTCGCCTGAAGAATGGCGTCGAGGTTAAACCGCCGCCAGGTGCGAAGTGCTCGAAGCCGCTTGACGCGAAATAGCCATCGATCCTGCGGGGTGAACAAGGGCCGGCCTCCCGCCGCGCTCAGAGAATGTCGTCATCCTCCGCGAGCGTCTCGTTTTCCCAGTAAAGAAAGCGGTGGCAAGACTCGCACTGAACGATGTCCTGACCCCGCTTGACCAGCTGCATCAGCCGCGGCGTGAGCTTGATGTTACATCCGCCGCAGTGCCCCGAGTTGGCGGGCGCCACCGCCAGCCCGCCCCGCATGCTGAAGACGCGGGCGAAGCGTTGATAGAGGTTGGGGTTAACCTTCTGAATCACGCCGTCTGAAACCGATTTGGCGCCATTCAGCGCGGCGCCCATCTCATCGGCGCGTTTGGCGAGATGGTCGAGCTCTCCGCTGTACTGGTTGCGCTTGGCCTCGAGCTCGCTCTCTTTTTCTTCGATGATTTTCTTGTTTTTTTCGATTTCTTCCATCAACTCCATCAACCGGGCTTCGATCCGCTGGTTCTTTTTGTCCAGCGTATCGATTTCCGACATGGAGGCGTCGTATTCTTTTTTATTCTTGATGGTGAGGACCTGGGCTTCTTTTTTCAGTCGCTTGTCCTGGTTCGATTGAAGATCGAGCTCGCGGGTTTTCTGCTCCGTCTCACATTCCAGAATCTTCGCCCTGGCGGCCTCGATCTGCTGCTCGATTCCATTCAGGATGGCGTTGATTTCATCCTGACGCTGGGGAATCAATTGATATTCGTTTTCAATTTCGCGTTGTTCGCTCAGCGTTTCTTGAAGTTCAAGTAATTGGGAAAGCCTCGGGTCCATACAAACCTGCCTGAAAAAACGTTTTGGTTTCGCTCAATAAACCACCCGTATAACCGGGTGAAAATCCTGTCGAGTACGGCTGAAAAACCCCCGCTCCGATTACTCGGGCCGGGGGAATTTTTCGTCCATCTTGTTTACGATGTCGTCGATAAAACGAGCCACCGTAATCGAGTCCGGGGGACGCATGTCCTCGCCGTTAAAGGCGCTGATGTAGGAAGAGGTGATCATGGCGACGATCTCCATCCGGCGTTCATCGCTGACTCGTTCAGCCATTGCTGCTCTCCTTTGATCTCGTTGAAATGTTCGATTCGTGCGGCGACGTTCCGCAACCAATTAGCATACGGTTTGACCGCCGGATACGCAAGGGTTAAAACATCCTGATTTCATCTTGCTTATCACTCGAAACTGGTTTTGAATTCGGTTGGCGCTTTCGCCTCCTGCGAAAATACAGATACTTGCGAATGATATCCGGCAAAACGGTTTGAAAGCGATTGATAATGAAAATCAGAACTCGCCTTTACCATCCTCGTGCGGGCGCATCGCCATTACGCCTTGATGATGAAGATGCTCGCGCCGTTGCGAAGGTTTTGCGTCTGGCGGCGGGTGACGTGATCGCCTGTTTCAATGGAGATGGAAACGAGCATCTGTACCGGATCGATGACGTACACCGCCACGATATCGGCGCCTCTCTGATCGAATCTCATCCGAACCCATCCGACGAACTGCGACCGCTAAATCTCTGGATCGCCGCCTCAAAGGGGAAAAATCTCGATCGAATGGTACGCGACCTTACACCGCTGGGCGTCACTGCACTCATCTTCTTCACCGCCGACCGTTCCGTCCGAAAGCCTGAACCCAAACAGCAGGAACGCCTGCATAAGATCACGATCGAATCATGCCGCCAGAGCGGCCGGTCGACGATCCCTGAGGTACAAGTGATTGATAAACCGTTGGATCAATCCTTCGCTGGCGAACCAGCCAACACGTTGCTTTTCTGGGAAAACCTCGCCGGTCGTAAAAATGAGTTGAGCGCCGACGCGAACGTCGATACGCTGATTTTCGGCCCGGAAGGCGGTTTCAGTACACGTGAAATCGATTGGGCTCGTGAAAATCGCATCCCGATGTCCGGGCTGGGAGCCCGCATCCTGCGCAGCGAGCTGGCGGTAGTGGTGGGAACCACGCTGATTCAACAAAAACGTAGAGTGCTGCTGATATGATTCGCACTCATCAAACGACGCACAGGCGGCTATACTATTGCCTCGTGATAGACGAATGGCGAACATCCTCCTCGGAATCATACGCCCTCGAACGCCTCTGACATGAATAAAGATAAAAAAGCCGATGACCAAAGAGACGCGCGCTCCGCGCTTTTCCATTCATACCCTGGGCTGCAAAGTCAATCAATACGATTCCGAGCGGATTCGCACCCGTTTGCTTCAACGTGGCTTTGAAAGCCTCGGCGAAGACGACAACTCCTCTCCCGACGTCATCGTGGTCAACACCTGCTCGGTGACATCGGAAAGCGACCGCAAGGGGCGCCAACTGATCCGAAAGATGATCCGCCGCCATCCCGAAGCGCGCGTTATGGTGACTGGTTGCTATGCCGAACGCAAACCGCTTGAAATCGGCTCGATTGAAGGAGTCGATGAAATCGTCGCGATTCAGGATCAGGATGCCTGGGCCGCGCGCCTCGCGGAGGAGCTCGGCTGGGGGTGCGCCGATCAGAGCCATTTGTGGACGCCGGGCGCGGGCATCGAAATCTTTCAGGAACACACCCGAGCGTTCATCAAGATTCAAGACGGTTGCGACCTCAAATGCACTTTCTGCAGCATCCCCGCCAGCCGTGGCGTAGCCCGTAGCCGCCCCGTCGATGAAATCCTCGATGAAGCCCGCGACATGATCGATCGTGGATACCCCGAGCTCGTTCTGTGCGGCATCTGCATCGGTCACTATGGCCGCGGATTGGATTTCGGCCTGCCGGACCTCATCCTCCGCCTGAACGCCTTGCCCGGCGTAAAGCGCATTCGCGTATCTTCATTGGAACCGCAGGACGTCGATGATGAATTGCTGAGGGTCATGGCGGATAGCGAGGCCGCGTGTCCTCATCTTCATCTGCCCATTCAGAGCGGCTCCAATCGAATCCTGCGCCGCATGAAGCGCCCATATAAAATCGAATCCTTTTTCGAGACGATCGAAAAAGCGCGCCGGATGCTGCCTGACTTCGAAGTCTCGACCGACATCATGGTCGGCTTTCCGGATGAGACCGAAGACGACTTTGAACAAACGCTTCAAGCCGTCCGAATCAGCCGATTTAACAAAGTTCATTCCTTCCCGTTTTCCGTGCGGGATGAAGCGCCCGCCGCTCGCATGACAAATCACCTGCCGCCCGAGCTCATCAAATCGCGCCGCATTGAGTTGGACCGCGTCGCCCGTGAAACGGCGGACGTGGTTAAATCATCATACATCGGCCGGACTTTGCGCGTGCTATGCGAAACGCGTGATGAAGACCGCGTAACCGGGTATACCGAAAACTACCTCCGCGCTGAATTCCCCGCGAATGAATCCGTCCAACGCGGCGGCGAAGTCACGGTGCGCGTCGAAAGCGTCGACAAAGGCCGCCTTATCGCCCGCCCGGTATAAACAGAATTGGCTTTCACATGTATTTGTTTTATATTCATAGAAATTGGGAGAAAAAAACATGCTTCAGAGAATCAAACCGATTGCGGCGCTGGGCGCCGGACTCATCTTCGCCGCGGGCTTTTCGCTGGGTGTGTTCGTATACGCCAGCGTGGCGAAAACCACGTTCGACGTCCCCACTGGCGTCATCTCATGGGATGACGCGCGCGTGGTAGAGGGCGATTGGGGCGAAATGCGAATCTTCGGAGAAGGGGAGACCTACGGAACCACTCAGAATCTCGCGGCAGCCGCAGTGGTAAAGCCCGGCATGGCGGTTCACCCAGCGCATCGTCACGCGGAGGAAGAGTATCTCGTCCTCGCCAAAGGCTCCGGGATGTGGCGCCTGAACGGGAAGGAATTCCCGGCGAAGGAAGGCGACGTTTTATACGTCGAACCGTGGGCGATGCACGGTCTGCTCAACACTGGCGATGAACCGTTGACTTTTTTCGTGTTCAAATGGAACTCGAAGGGCGTTCCCGCCGTCCCTGAACCCGAAGGTGACCACGGCCGCTGATTCGAAGGTTTACCGGACGTGTAATTCAAACTATTGCAGGATGACGTGATAAACGTCCCCTTCGATGGGAATCTCTTCACTGTGCAGGGTGACGCTCTCATGAAATGGATGCGTAACCGTCATCCAGAAAAAACCCGCCTTGAATCCGGGGATTGTCAGCAGCCCCTCCGCGTCCGTCACCCGCTTTTTGCTCCGTTGAACAAAAGCGTCCTGCGGCATCAGTTCATAAAAGCGCAGTTCGATCGTCGCGGCCTTGATAGGCTTCCCCTCGCGGTCCGTGACGAGAAAGTGAAGATCGCGCTCGTTGAAGAACGAGTCGCCCAGTTCAAGATCGGCCTGTAACTGCTTTTCCCCTTTGAAATCGTCCTGTGTGATGATCCTGAATCCGACTTTCTTGCCGGCTTGCGCGTAGAGTTGCAACGGGAACATCTCGGCGTCGAGATTGTCAAACGATGTGCTGCGAGCATCGCGTTGTAAATAGACGGGATTGCTCAAATTCTGCGGTGGCCTACGGCCGGTAAGCGAGACTTGAACGTCTTCATTCTTCTGCTTGTTCATAATCGTCGTATAAATCGTGTAGTTGTCCTTCTTTTCCAGCACGACGTGAACCGCGTCCGTCGAATCTTCGACGACGAGCGCGATCGATTGGGGATGGTAGAGGCGATGCCCAACCTCCAGCGTGAATTCCTTGGAGTCGTCCCGCCGCTGGATGGCGAGTTGAAACGAACCGTTTTCTTTCGTGCTGGTGGCGGAGATGAATTTCCCCTGATGATCCGTGAGAGTGACGTTCGCCATGTGTAATGGATACGTTGTGTCGCTCGCGTACACGACCCCAGCGATGAATCCTTCACGTGCGGTATTGACCATGATGCGTGCGCTCGCGCTCTCCGTCGCGTCGCGGACGTCGATCCGCTTCTCTTGAATGGAATACCGTCTCTCGTGCGGCTCGACGACGTACACGTCCTTCTTGATTGGAATCGTCGCCGTCCCCGTTTCATCGGCGGCCATCCTGGTTTTCGGCTCATGAAAGTACGAAGCCGCCGCGGATGAAAAATAAAACGTCAGTCCCGGTAGGCTCGCCCCCTCCTCATCGACGAAATGCAACGTCAACTTGATCTTGCCGGTTTGCTTCATGACGATGGTCTGCCGTCCGACTCCGCTGAACACGTCTTTCACGTCGAGGAATTGATCCTCAAAATCGGGATGCACGGCGAACAATCGGATGTCGTTGCTACGCTGCTCGGGATATGCGCTGATTTGAAACTCGCCGTTGGCGTCGCTGTGCGTGGACTTCGCGGCGAACCCCACCACATGATTGCGCGGCCCCAGCCAGTAAGGGGCCACGACGGCGTCTGGTATGGGTAGGCCGTCTTCGCTGACCACGTAGCCCGTGATCGCCACGGCGCCGGGCTCGACCAGGTCGAGATACACGCGGCGCTTCTCCGCCGTGAAAAAGAGACTCAGCTTGCCGCGATTGGCCGCCATGCCGGGATCGCTGGCGAGCCGTACTCCCAGCGCGTCGCCCTCTTCGCCGGTCATTTGGTAAAGCGCCTCGCCGTAGGGAAGGTGTTCAATTCGGAATCGCCCTTGCGCGTCCAGCGAAGCCGCCTGAATCAACCCGCCCGCCGCGTCATACACGGAAAGCGTAATCCCTTCCGTCTCCTCGCCGCGCTCCCGCGTCAATTTACCTTCCAGTAAGCCTTGATTTTCAATGGTGAAAGTCAGTGTGTTGGGATTCGAATCGATCCGCTGCATCTGGGAGCAGACTACCACCTCTTGAGGATCGAGCACATCGAAGCGGTACACGCCCTCACGCTCCAGAGCGACGATGCCTGTCACACTGGTAATACTTTCTTTTACCGCGAACAGCGCTCCCTCTTGCGAAACGTTCAGCGACAAGTCGTGAATGTTAAGTTGAGATCGATTGTTAAGGATCCAATCAATCAAGTATTTTCTGGACAACCGGACAATATATTCGCTTTTGCTCGGGTTGAATTTCATTTTTGTACTTACAAAACCCGGGGAAGAAATTTCGAAAGCAACGATCTTCGAAGATATCTCGCCGGGTATATCCACGTTAATCGGTTCCAGCGCAAGTTGCATGGTCTCATGATCGGTATACAGAGCATCGCCAACGGTATTGTAAAACATCAGACTGAGTTCTAACGGCTCCGCTTCCGCATCGTAAAAAGAAATGAAAAAATGATAAATATGAGCCGTTTCATCCGGTGCTTCAACCGTCACGAGTGTTGGGAAAGGAGTCGGCGATTGCGATTCCTGAAAAAAATTCATGGGAAAAGTAGGTGTGGGCAATGGCTCTTTGGGAGGAATTAAATTTTGGCTCTCTTCATTACGACTAAGAAAAACAAATCCAAAGATCAGGACAGATAATATTACCGCAATTGATATAAAAGACCACTCAGATAATCCACGTGGATTCATGATGACACCGCGCCCTGATTTTCTAGCAAAAAAACAAAAGGTGCGTCCATTTAGCTTAAAACGCACCTTCAGTGCCCATAGTTAAATTTTAAAAAGTGAATCAAAATTGCTGCTACTCTATACCGCCATGATCATACAATTTTCTCGTCTCATTTAGCCATAATGTATAATATCTTTCTGACAAAAGAAAGTCGGCTGTTCTTTCTAATACTGGAACATTGCAGTTAGTATAATCAACAACTATTTTATGAAAATGTTCGTCTTCAGTGACAAAATACAGGTTTATTGCCAGTTTGAGAAATTCACGTTTAAGCCCAATAAGCCATTTTCCGATTTTTGGGGAATTATTTTCTTGATCTTGCTTTGCTAAAAATTTTATGTCTCCTTCATAATTGACGTCTATCTTTCGTTGCAAATCGTCAAAAAACGTGACGGTGGATTTAAGAAAGGACTCATAAGTCCCCGCTTTTTTCATTTTGTCCACATAGACAGGACGCAGAATGTCATAGATGAAAAACATAGATGCGCTTTTCCCATTGAGAATTTTATCATCTGCGGAAGATTCTTTTCTCAAAACAAAGTTACTTGCAAATGCCAAAATACGATTGGGATCCTCTTGATACTTATGGGCGTTTAAGTACAAAACATCAATCAAGTACTCTGAATACAAAGGGCTTTCTGCGACAGTATTATACAAACGGTCTATTGCTCCAGGTTTTTCACTTTCCAGCCTATTAATAATTTGTGAATAATTGATGCGCTGGTCGCGCAATTCGAGATATTTATTAATTAAAGTAGTCGAATCTGATTGACAATTTGCGCTTGACGTAGCAAACAACAGAAAAAGAGAGAAATATGTAAAAACAGTCAGGAAGGTTTTCATTTTATCACCTCTACAGAAGTGGGGTTAATATCCAAAATCATTGAATATGGGCCGACTGCTCACATAAGGTAAATCATCCCATGGGTATTTGGAATTCTTGTACCGAGCATCAACATCTGAACCGCCTCCAGACATCCACCACATGGCGTTGAACAGAAACTCTTTCGGTTCAGAATAAATGCCATATTCTCCATAGTGCCAATGTTCCCAGGTAGGCCAACTGTACTCGCCGGGTCCAGGTTGAGCAATTGAGTTATGGTCGTATTTTAAATGGCCGAACTCATGCATTAAAACTGATGCAGCAAACCCTGAATCACCTTGTACGGTTGATTTCTTTATTAAAATAACACCATAAGATGGATATGACACCGCAACACGGCCTCCATTAAACACAGGTTCATTGTTACTGACAATCAAGATGTGAATCTTATATGGGTTATCATAACCATCTAATGAGTCCAAAATACTGGCAACATCTGCTCCAGTTGAAAACGTAACGTTATCAATGGCATCAAATGACAGGTCTTTGTGATCAACAGTTACTAGAGCACATATTCCCTTCGATTCACTGAAATAGTTGCGTTCCGAATCTTCGAAATACTTATCGTATAAATCCCACGTTAAATGGGCGACGATTTGCAAATTATATTCGAAGGAAGAAATCAAGGAATCTGCTTGTGCACTCGTAATATGTGGGCTTCCAGGTTTCGCATATATAGACACAACTTCATATCTAGAATTTGTTACAGTGCACCAAAGATTAGCGATTCCTGTACAATCTCCCTTCAAGCAACCCATCCCAACAATAAAGCTCACAATTAGCACGGCGTGTTTCATGGTTCGCTCCCTTGCTGATGCGCTATTTCCGAACTGTTTCTCGATAAAATGTGTATAAAATCTAAAAAAAGAGGTCATGAATTGACTCTGAGATATTTAAGAATATGTCATGAAATGCGTCAACCATTTTTTTATTAATTTTTTGTTTGTGAGTAGACTAAATGGGCTTGGGGGGGAGCCGTGGGGCGGCTCCCCCCCCGGTGGGTATGGAACATCGCGTGAAGCCCGATCTCGGGAATGGGTTTGGGGGAACCGGTATAGAAACCGGGCTCACGCGAATAACTGGCAATTTCTTCTGGTGCTGCTTCCGGCGGGTTATGCAACCAGCCGATGTATAAACCACTTACGGCTGCGCCACCGTCGCGTCCTGCAGTGTTGCATGATTGATGCCGTGAGTTTTTTCCATTTTCTCATCGTTCGCGCGTGGCTCTGAAGCGATTCTCAGCCGAGCCGCGTCCGGGCCCAAGTAAGCCCGCTGAATGCGCGGCTTGAGCAGCACGTCCGACAGTACGCTCCCCGCCGATACGCCCGCAACCGCAATAACCAACGCCAATACGACTTTCTTCAGATCCATGTTCAAAACCTCGTTGGCTGAAAGACTCATCGCTAACTCTTCCGTATGGGCGTTTATTGTATAAGACGCCCGCCCCACAAAAAAAGCTTCACGCTCTTTATATAACGTACCCCAATCGCGATCGGAATCTTTCATCAAAAATTACTTGACACAATACTATTGTTAGAATAGCATTATGGCTGGAGGATCAAACTATGGACCTGAAACAATCGCTTACCAAAGGAACCGTACCCATTCTGCTGCTGGAGATTCTCAGCGGTGGAGAGGCGTATGGATACGAAATCGTCAAAGAAATCGCAAACCGTAGCGCGGGCGCATTACAGTTCGGGCAGGGAACCGTCTACCCGTTGCTCTACAAACTCGAAGAGCAGGGCTTTGTGGAAAGCAGCCGTAAATCGGCTGAAAGCGGAAAAGAACGACGCTATTACCAGATCACCGAATCCGGGCTCAAACATCTTGAATCCTGCAAACAAACCTGGCGCAAAACCAGCCAGGCCATCACGCGCGTCCTTGGTCCCGAGCCTGCGGCGGCGTTCGCGTAACATTCACAGGAGCCGGCGTCATGACATTCAAACAACCGGAAGAACGCTTCGCCGATGAAGTCACTCGCGGATTATGGATATGGCCGAACCGCCGCCGTGAAGCCCGCCGTGAGATCCTCGATCACATCGAAGACGCCGCTGAAGAAAACAAAATCGATCGGTGGACTGACGCCTCCCTGCGCGAAAAAATCGGCCCTCCGCGCAAGTTGCGAAAAATGTTCATCCGAGGCGGGCTTCCGTGGTGGATGCGCGTCCTGAAATGGTGCGCCGTCCTCGCGGCGTTCGCGTTCGCCTTGCTGATAGCCTTTGATTTGTGGGTGCTGTGGCTGTATCCCATCCCTCAGGCCTGGCGGGACGCGGTCGACAAACAAAACGCGGCGGATCAAGTCGTCGCCGTATTTCAGGCCAAGCCAATTAAGCTGAAGTGGATCGAACCCGGCGATGAATCACGCAACCTGCTTGACCGGCTTCAGCAGGCGCAAACCATTCTCGATGATTATTACCATCAAAAAGAAGAAGCGCTGAATCAGACTCTTGAAACCCGCCGTCAACAGGCCGTCGCCGATGGAATCACGGGCGCGACAAAAGACGAAATCCTGATCGCGTATTGGCGTGAATTCATGGCCCCCATGACGGAAGGGATGGGCGCCATGCCGGGTGGAGTTCCTTATGACCCAGCCGAAGCCGAACGCCTCTGGCTTTTAAACAAACGCGGCGAGCCAGTCAAAACTGCCGCCATGCCGGCGCGGGATTTCGATCGGCTATACCAGTTGTTCACCAACATTCCATCCGATGCGATTATCCGCTTTCCGAAGCCTGAAGTTACGCCGGAAGACATCGAACTCGCTCAATCGATAATGGACGGGATCGCGAAAAAAGAACCATTCCAGATTCCGCGCGGTCAGGAAGATATGACTTCCGGTCAATATGAATGGATGTGGAAAAGCGCGCTGTTCAACTCACTGAGCGTCTATACCCGCTTCCCCACGCCGGATGATTTTTCACTCGAAGATACCATCCGGCGCGTGAAGGAACTGTTCGCCGCGCAGCAGTACACGACACGGTTTTATCACATCGCCGAAGTACTGTATTTTCCGTCACCGGGCGAAGTAGACCCCAAAAGAGAAAACATCGTACTCGATCCGTCGTGTTACATCGGTCAGGAGCGCGGACCGCAACTTATCGCCGCGCACGCCCGCTGGACTCGTCTGTTCGCCGGCGTCATCGATTCCGCGCCCGAACCCATGATGGACTGGTTAATTCTCGATGGCGAAGCCCGCCGCGTTATCACCATGCTTCAATCATTTATCGAATCCAGGGCGGACCTGTCTCGTTACAAAGATGCGTTGAACGAATTCGCATCCATTGATTTCGATAAAGTCAGTTCGCTGTGGCCTGAAGAATTAAAACAGCAGGATCGATCCGGTTCCGATGCGAAAGATTTCAATCCCTTCAACATGATGCCCAAACGGTCGGACCAGATCGCGATCGGCTTTTCCCACTTCGCTCTATTCCGCGTCCAGTGTTCCCATATGCAGCTGTTTTATTCTCATGAATCGCGCGGGTATCGGCGATATGAGGCGCTGAAAAATCTCTACCCGATCAGCCTGAGCGTAATGCTGACGAAAATCGCCGAACCGAATTTCGATAACGTGCTCAAGCGGATCAATGTCGTCCGCTCCAACCAGGCTCTCGCACGGGGAATGATAAATGTTATCGATGCGGGCGAAGCGCTTGATTCGCTGAAATCCATCCGGATCGACGATCCGTTTCAGGATCAAGGAATGCGGTGGAGTATCGAATCAACACAGGTGGAACTTCGCGGCGCGGGGCCCGATCAAAAATTCGGCGGACCTTCCTATGACGCCACGAATGGGCTCGTCAGCCGGGGAGACGTAATCTGGTCGCTCCCGATGGAAAAGTAGGTTGTGTTGTTTAAATTGGGCGCCGCATATTCGCTAAATCTTTAATACAGGCTCCAGTCGCCGATATCCGTATTGCTGGTGTTTGGAATCAAATACCCGAGACGGTCCGGTTTGGCGGAGTTTCCGAGCGCGTCGGTCAGAATATACTGCATCCCGTTGCGCCCGACGAAATAAGCGACCGAAGAACCGATCTGTTGATCGGTAAAAGCCCCGACGATCACCCTCCGGGCAAGCGGACCTGCCGTATCGCTGACCAATCCCTTCTTCAGCTGGTCTGGATAATATTCATACACCGCTCCGCTTTGCTCCCGGGTGAACAACGCTCCGGTTACGCCGGGAGCGCCTGCCAGCAACCGACCATTACGAGCCGCCATGGACGCCCCGAATCGGGCGCCGGGCTGCGAATGGCCCAGAATAGTGAGCGGCTCATCCACGCTTCCATCCAGCTCAAGCGTGGAAGGAACCGTGAATCCGCCATGCACAAGCGCGATGACCCCGGTCGGCGTGGCTGAATCGATCAGTGAGGCGCTTCCATATCCGAGAGCGATATCGCTGATCGAGTCGCCGTCCGCGTCGCCGGTCGCGATAGAACTCAACTCGGAATCCTGTTCTCCTGAAAAAAACGTAAGACGAATCTTGACTCCACTCTGCGCCAGGTCCGTGGTTTTCATCATACCGGTTCGCCTGACGCCGCCAGGAACGACCAGCATTTCAGAAGCGTACGGTTCCACGCTCCGGTAGCCTAAAGAAATCAGCAGATCGTTGACGCCGTCGCCGGTTACGTCACCCGCGTTACGGAAAATTCGTTTAGATACGATATTGGGATTGTCACCGTCAGGCATCAGCACGGTCAGCGTCTGTTCGGAATCGAGTTCGCCCATCTTGATGGTCTGCCGCGAAAGATCCTCGCCGCCGTAAATCACGTATCCCAGAATTTCGGAACCGTCGCTGCTGAATGTGAAGGGAGGAGCGGCGATCAGAATATCCGAGTATCCGTCTCCATCGATATCGCCACAGGGCTGCATAGGTTCGCGGACGGGTTTTTCGACCGTGCCCTCGATCGTCAGCAAGGTATATTCTTCATAATCGCCGGGCAGACCAAAATCGATCAGTGCTGGATTCGGCGGCAACAGACCCACCCGAATCACATAAATCTTGCCGCCTTCACCATCCAGCGGGGCCAGTACCGCGATTTCATTGATTCCATCGCGGTCGAAATCCCCCGCGCGCTCCACGCTGGATCCAAATCGCGTATCGTCGTATCCATGAATCTTCAATACACGTGACGGCAGTTCATTGACGCCCGCCACGATTTTCACAAAAGTGGCGTTATCGAGAATAAATTCTCCCTGTATCAGGTAGATAGAGTCTTTAAATAGTAGATCATCATCATTAAACGGCAGGCTGATGGTAAAATCATCGATCCCGCTTTGCGCGGCGTTTCCAACGTTTTTAAAGTAATACCCCATCAGCGGAGTGTTATCGACCGTGAATCCGCTCAGTATTTCAACCGTCTTCGCGGGCGGTGCCGCCAGATCGATCGATTGCCCCTGACTGGGCGGAAGAAATGTGGTCAACAGAAATCCAACCAATACGGAAAATACAAATCGTTTCATGACAAGAACTCCAGAACGGATTACCCCATATTGTTATTCACTGTATCATGGAACGGAACGTTCGTCCGTCGACTGACAGCCGTGGAAGCCGTTATGGTACCTGAATCGTATTCATTTACATGGGTTGGAAAACGCGTCCTGATCGCCTCCGGTCCAACCTCCGCGCCTCTGGATGACGTCCGGCGTATCACCAATCGCTCATCCGGACGCCTCGGCGCAACGCTCGCTCTAAATTTTTTCGACCTGGGCGCGTTGGTCGTTCACCTGCAAGGCGAGCAGAGTCTGACGGCTCACGATTTGCGCTCCAGCCTCGACGAATCCCGGTATCGCGTAAATTCATTTGAAACCGTGGATGAGCTCAAAGCGTTGTTGATGCGTGAAGCGCCTCAGGTGGATATTATCCTCATGGCCGCCGCCGTTCTCGATTACGTCCCCGCTGAGATCGTCGAAGGCAAACGCCGTTCATCCGATGAGCAATGGACTGTGGTTTTCAGGCGTGGCGAAAAACTGATCGAACGGATTCACGAATGGGCTCCAGATGCGATGCTGGTCGGTTTCAAACTCGAAAGCCGCATCACGGTGGATGAGTTGCACGCCCGCGCGTCAGACCTCATGAACCGATCCGGAGCCGCGCTGGTGGTCGCCAATCTTCAGGAGCAGGTTTCATCCACGGCGCATGCCGCCTATATTATAGAAGGCCGCGAACTCAACCAGCGCATCGGCCCCATTCAGGGCAGAGAAGAGATCGCCGCGCGCCTCGCCGAGCGCCTGACGATAAAATTATCGCAAAAAGCGGTTTGATCCGCAAACGATGATGCGCGGCGGCCATCGATTTGTTCTGGCGTGAAAAGAAGGGATGAACCTCAATTGGTATTGAAAGATAAACACGTTCTCGTTGGAGTTTCCGGCGGAATCGCCGCGTATAAATCGGCTCATTTGATCCGGCTGCTGCGAAAGCAGGGCGCCGAGGTCCGGGTCGTTATGACGCGTGCGGCTCAGGAGTTCATAACCCCTCTGACGCTGGCGGCGTTATCCGAACATGAAGTCGGTCTCGATCTGTTCGACCCGGCGTCGCATCACGAAGTGCGTCACATTGCATGGGCTGATTGGGCGGACATGGCGGTCGTCGCCCCCGCGACCGCGAACGTTCTCGCCAAAGCCGCCGCGGGAATCGCGGATGATTTACTGACCAGCATCCTGCTGGCGTTGCAATGCCCTCTGGTTTACGCTCCCGCCATGCACCACCAGATGTGGAACCACCCCGCAACTCAACGCAACCTGCATACGTTGCGTGAATTCGGCGCCCATGTCATCCCGCCCGACGAGGGTGAACTGGCTTCCGGCGATGTCGGCCCCGGCCGCATGCCCGAACCCGAAACCATCCTCGCGTTTCTTGAAGATTTGTGATACGGGCGAGGTTCGTATTAAACTGAAGGTTTACTGTTTTACTGAACAGTGCTTCAGCCTTTCCCTGTATAATCGGGGCACTTCTTGGCGTTAGGCCTCTCTGGCCGGGTGCAGATGCTGCCGTAATTCCATTTACACGAATCGCACAGAAACGCGTCGCCCTTTGATATGGAAATCGCGCGCGACCACCACGTTTTCAGCCGCGTCATCCAGTCGCTCATCAATAAATGCTCCTCTCGATAAATCAGTGGCTCTTTTCTTCCAGTATAACCGGTTGATTCCATTGAGTCGCGATGTTTCAGATTATACTGCCTGAAATTTGTGAAAAATCGCGTCGAACCGCTTGCGAATCCTATGGGTCGGCGCTACGCTTCTCATTCGGTCTTGCGTAATCCGCTGGTTAGCGTTCCATCATGAATCCATCGGACGTATGCAAAGCCGGAATACCTGCCCATATCCCTCTTTTTGAAAGATTTAGGCCGCCCGGTTCCGATATCTGGCGTTGACAGGGGGCCTGGGCTGAATATACTGGTACGGGTCAGCAAAGAGGGTCCTTAGCTCAGTTGGTTAGAGCGCTTGCTTGACATGCAAGAGGTCACTGGTTCGAGTCCAGTAGGACCCATTTCGTCTCGAATCCCCGGTCTGACAAACGATTGAGAGTCGCCGAAAGGGACCCGGCTTGTCTCTTTTTTCGTCGTTGTATCAAAGCCGCCGAATCGACCCCTGACTCCGCATGATTTGAGCGCATCCGATTTGCGCGTGCTTGAGCGAGTCGCGCCGAACCGATCCGGCGAGAATGATAAAAATTATGAGTACGACGTCCACTCAAAAACTTACGTTACAGGTCGCGGGCCGCGAGCAGCCGCTTGAGGTTGCGGTCGGTTCCTGTGCGTTTGACTGGTTTGAAGATTATCCCGATCTTCCCAAAGATGCGGTGGCGATCCGGCTCGATGGCAAAGTGATCGATCTCAAACGCCCTGTTGAAGCGGGCGAGCAGGTTGAGTTTCTCGATTGGGCCGATCCAGCCGGCCGCGAAGTCTACTATCACAGCTGCACTCACCTGATGGCTCAGGCCGTCATGGAACTGTTCCCTGACGCCAAGCCGACCATCGGCCCTCCCATTGAAGAGGGTTACTTCTACGATTTTGACGTGCCCAAACCGTTCACTCCGGATGACCTCGCCAAAATCGAAAAAAGGATGCGCAAAAAAGCGGAACAGCGAATCCCTGTTGAACGCTTTGAAATGCCTCGTCTCGACGCCATCGGACTTTTTAAAAAAGAAGGCAATCCGTACAAGGTCGAAGTTCTCGAAGAACTCGAAGACGATACGGTGAGTTTCTACAAGCAGGCTGAGTTCACCGACCTCTGCCGGGGGCCTCATATTCCTCATACCGGCTACCTGAAACACTTCAAGCTGCTTAACAGCGCGGGCGCTTACTGGCGCGGTGATGAACATAACCCGATGCTCCAGCGCATCTATGGAACCGCCGCCCCCTCCAAAGAAGCCCTTGAGGCTTATCTTCACAAACTCGAAGAAGCCAAAGAACGCGATCACCGCAAACTGGGCAGGGAACTCGACCTGTTCAGCATCCACGAAGAAGCGGGGCCCGGTCTCGTCTTCTGGCATCCCAAGGGCGCCCGCGTTCGCAACATCATCGAAAACTTCTGGCGGACCGAACACTATCGTCGCGGTTACGAGCTGGTCTACGGCCCTCACGTTCAGCGCGAAAACCTGTTCCGCCAGTCGGGGCACCTTGAGAACTACAAAGAGAACATGTACGCCCCCATGGAGATCGACGGCTCGAACTATTACGCCAAGCCGATGAACTGCCCGGGGCATATCCTGATTTACAAAAACCAGCTCCACAGTTACCGTGAGCTTCCCATTCGCTACGCCGAACTTGGCACGGTTTATCGTTACGAACGTTCCGGCGTGTTGCATGGCCTGCTCCGCGTTCGCGGCTTCACGCAGGATGACGCACACATCTTCTGCCGGCCCGATCAGCTCGAAGCGGAAATTCAGGGCGTCATTGATCTCGCTGATTATATGATGCGCGCGTTTGGCTTTGATTATAAACTCAGCCTTGCGACGCGTCCTGAAAAATCCATCGGTTCCGACGAAGTATGGGACTTCTCCATCGCCGCGTTACGCAAGGTTTTAGAAGGTCTGGGAAGACCCTTTGAAGTCGAAGACGGCGGCGGGGCCTTCTATGGACCCAAAATTGACGTTAAGCTTGTGGATGCGTTGGGTCGTGACTGGCAGGGCCCGACCTTCCAGCTTGATTTCAACCTGCCGGAGCGCTTTGACGTCGATTACATCGACAGCGACGGAGACAAGAAGCGCGTCGTCATGATCCATCGCACCGTACTGGGATCGATGGAACGATTCATGGGCAATCTGCTTGAACACTACAAGGGCGCTTTCCCCATGTGGTTGGCGCCGGTTCAGGTCAAGGTGATGACTATCACCGACGATTCCCTTGATTATGCGCGCCAGGTGCGCCAGCGCTTGCTTGCGGCCGATGTTCGGGTTGAACTCGACGACCGCAATGAAAAAATCGGGTATAAGATTCGCGAAGCCGAGGCGCAGAAAATCCCGGTCATGCTGGTGGTTGGTAAGAAAGAAGCCTCGGATAACCTCGTCTCCGTTCGTGAACGGGGGCGGGTGGATGTTGGAACCATGAGCCTTCAAGAGGCCATCGAATACGTACAATCCAAAGCGGCGGCCCCGGCGCCAGATACGGTCTGATAAAAGAGAAAGCGCCGCCGGCATCGAGAGGAGCGTGAAAAAGTATTAAAAGAGGAGCGTTTGGACGAGGCTCGCAGCCTCGCGACACAACCCGGATCAACGACGCCATTCGCGAACCTGAAGTGCGGTTAATCGACGCTGCGGGTGAACACGCGGGCGTGGTCGCTATTCGTGACGCGTTGCAACGCGCGGAGGAAGCAGGCCTTGACTTGGTCGAAGTCAGCGCCAAGTCGAAGCCGCATGTCTGCCGCATTATGGACTATGGCCAATATAAGTATGAATTGGCCAAAAAACAGAAAGAAGCGAAAAAGAAACAGAAACAGATCGTCGTTAAGGACATAAAAATGCGTCCGCGCATTGATCAGCATGATTATCAGTTTAAAATCAATCACGCGATCAAGTTCCTCGAACACGGTGATAAAGTTCGCTTCATTATGCAGTTCCGGGGCCGTGAAATGGCCCATAAAGATCTCGGTCACAAAGTGCTTGAACGAGTGATCGCCGAGCTCGAAGGTCTCGCGGTGGTTGAACAGTCGCCGCGGCAGGAGGGGCGGTTCATGAACATGATCCTGACCCCGAGCGCCAAACCGAAAAAGAAATCCAAAGATACCGACGGCGGCGCCGACGACCCTGAAATGGCCGATTCCAGTCATGAAAATGATGTGGATAGCGAAATTCAGGAAGATCAAGCGGCGCCGACTGAATAAACGAGGTACAACATGGCTTCCGGTCCCAAAATGAAATCCAATCGCGGCGCCGCCAAACGGTTCCGCAAAACCAAATCGGGCAAGTTCAAGCGTGAACGCGCTTACCTGCGTCACTTGCGCTCAAGCAAAGACGCCAAACAGAAACGCCGTTTGCGTCACCAGACGATCGTCTCCGGTTCGGAAGAAAAGCGCGTCCGCCGCATGCTGGTGGTCTGAGCCTCGCCGGTTCGATTTTTCCGTTCGGAAGGGTGGCTCGCCCCCCGATTGACAAGTACAATCCCCACGGTCCCGTATTGCGTATCCGCGCGGGGCTGAATGCCTGTAAAAGGAGTGCTGCATCATGCCGCGCGCAATGAACCAGAGTACGTCGCGCAAGCGCCGTAAAAAAATTCTTAAGATGGCCAAAGGCTCGCGCCAGGGCCGCCGCGTTCAGATTCGCGCCGCCCGCAACGGCGTGTTCAAAGGCCTTCAGTACGCCTATCGCGATCGGCGCAACCGCAAGCGTGAATTCCGCGCGCTGTGGATCACTCGTATCGCCGCCGCCGCCAAAATGGAAGGCATCTCGTACAGCGTTCTCATGGGCGGACTGATCAAAGCCGGCGTCGACATCAACCGAAAGGTCCTGTCTGAACTGGCTATCAGCGATCCGGAAGCGTTTCGTTCTCTCGTCGAAACCGCGCGCCAGGCTCAAGCCGCCTGATCGTCGTCCGGATCCCCTGATCCAACCGATTGATTGAAACGATAATGCGGGGCTCCGGCTCCGCATTTCGTGTTTATCGAACTCACCATGGATCTCGCTTGAAACAGGAAAACAGATGACCGACCGCGAACAAATTGAAAAACAACTTCGAGAGGCCCAGGCTCAGGCCGAAGCCGATTTCGCCGCCGCTGACTCGCCTCAAACGCTCTACGAAGCGAAAACGAAATATCTGGGCAAGAAAGGCGCCGTCAAAGCCATTCTGCGCGGTCTCGGCGGTCTGTCCGCTGAAGAGCGCCCTCTCATCGGTCAAATCGCGAATGAAGTCGCCGATGCGCTTGAAATCGTCTATGACGCGCGTCTCGATGTTCTCAAGCGCTCCGAATCTGAAGCGAAACTCGCGCAGGATTCAATCGACGTCTCTTTCCCGGGAACATGGCCGGTTCGCGGCGCCCGCCATCCTCTGGCGCTGATGCTCGAAGAAATCGAAGAATTCTTCTACTCAATGGGGTATGACATCGCTGAAGGCCCTGAGATCGAGCAGGAGTGGTACAATTTCGATGCGCTGAACATCCCCGCCGATCACCCGGCCCGCGATATGCAGGATACCTTCTGGATGAAAAACGGTGGCGTGTTGCGCACTCACACCTCGCCCGTTCAGATTCGCTATATGCAGTCTCATCAGCCCCCGTTGCGCATGATCGCGCCCGGCCGCGTTTACCGGTGCGACTCCGATGTGACCCATTCCCCCATGTTCACCCAGGTCGAAGGGCTGGTCGTCGGCGAAGACGTCTCTTTCCGCCACCTGATCGGAACGCTAGAAGCCCTGTTGAAACACGTATTCGAAGACAGTATCGAGATTCGCTTGCGTCCATCCTTCTTTCCGTTCACCGAACCCAGCGCTGAAGTCGACCTGCGCCGCGCTGGAGGCGACTGGATGGAGGTTCTCGGCTGCGGCATGGTGAATCCAGCCGTATTCGAATCGGCGGGATATGACTCATCCAAAGTCACCGGTTTCGCTTTCGGCCTCGGGATCGAGCGCTTCGCCATGATCAAATACGGCATTCGCGACATCCGCCTCTTTTACGAAAACGACGTCCGATTTCTCCGCCAGTTCAGATGATTCAATGGTTTTCTTCAGCGGTCTTCAGTGCTGAATACGTCATATAGGCTGAACGTGGCATATTCAGCTTTTGAGCCGTGTCATCGATCTTCTTTAACTCAATCTCGGGAACCGTGAGTTGATCCGCACGGTTATTTTATTCTATTGGGGCGGGCATCACCGCCGTCAGAACAATTCCCGTTATATACGACTGTTTCATTACATACTCGATCCCCTTCGGATTGGGGATTGGACGCTCGTTGGCCTCCAGCGTTTCAAGATAGAGAGCAAGAGAGGTCTGCGCCTGTTTCAACACGTCATCAAGCGTATCTCCCACGGCGGTACAGCCGGGAACTTCAGGGAAGCTGGCCCCATAGACCGTATTTTTATCTTTATGAATCACGGCGATATAACTCATTTTTCTTTTCTTCTTTTATTGAATGTAGCGTCGTTCCATCCCGCTGCTTTTTAAATCTGATGTCTGGATACACACTCGTAACACCCCCTGCAAGCGTGGTGCAGTCACCCCCCTTCGAAGTCGAATCAATGATTCTCCCCTAATCTTGCCTTTTTTTGTAAAATTCTATTTACCGCTTTTGCAAGACGTGCTAATATCACGAATTATACATTGGTTGTTGAAGTAATTTCTGATTTCAGGGTTTGAGGGCAGAGTTTCTCTTCATTCCAACTCTCCCTCCATACGTGCAGAAAACCGTGGTTTTGATAGCGGGTCGTGGCTCACTCTATCCGATTGGATAGTTGTGCGAAATCCATATCCGGCGTTTGGAAGAGAGGGAAATGAAACTCCGTTTCTTTGTCTCACTGCTGGCCGCGCTTTGCGCGTCGTTATTGCTCGTCCTGCTCTGCGTGATCTGCATCGCGCTCCTGCAGGAACATAGAATACAGGAACTGGCTTCTCATTCCGGACACGTCGCATCGTTGATCGGCGACGATGAGGCCATTCGGGCTTTTGTTGAAGACCAGCCTGACGCCCCCTCACAGGAAGCCATCGAAAACACCTTTCATCAGCTGGTCGACGGCGACCCGTTCCTCGAAGAACTGTCGCTGCTTGATCCGTTCGGCAAAATGCGTGTTCGAGTCTCGCGCCCTGAAGAGGAAGGTTCATCCCATGCGCCGGTCAAACGCGCCTCGCCTTCGCTGCATGAAATCATCAGCACGGGCCGTCCAGCACTATCGCAGGAAAGCGGAGAATATTTTGTTCCTCTCGTATTTCACGAGAAGACGCGCTGGGGCGTGTTGCGGGTACGCTGGCGCCCTGAGTCGACTTCCGGATATTTCAATTTGTTGAAAAAAGGCGCGTTTCATGGGGTCGCCGCGTTGTTCATCGGCGTATTCACTCTCGTCTATTTTTCGCTGAAATGGTCGTATGAACGCCAGCAGAAACGTCTGTTTGAAGAAATTCGCACGGCTGCGGGCGGCGGGTATGCCCAGCGCATCGATCCCAAGTCGTTCAGCGGCGTGATGGCGGACGTTTCGATCTATATCAATCGCATTCTGAAAGAAGCGGAAGAAGAGAAAAATAAAAACGCGGTGCTCGACGACGCCTTGCGTCACGTTGAGCGAAGTTACGCCGATTCACGCAAGACCGTCGATCTTCAAACCGATCGCATTGAATCCATGCGGAAAGAGATGCGTGAAGGGCTGAAAGCCATCTTCGCTCTGGACTGGTGCGGCGTAATGATCGTTGACGCCGAATACAAACTTCACTACGCCAATTCCGCCGCCGAACGCCTGCTCCGCCTGATTCAGCGTAACGAAAACCTGATCGATGACGAGCGCCTCCGCCGTTGCCTCGCTCCGATGATCGTCGAAAACGCGGCGGAAAAAGTCGATGACCTCTGCTCCTGGCCTCAACCCGGCGTGACGAGGACTTTCTCCTGCCGCGTTCGTTCCGTTCCGATCCCCACTGAAGGAAACGAAAACCTATACGCGGTGGTCTTACGCGAAGAAAGCGGTTTCCCCAACGTATCCGGCTCTTCCTACTTCTCAGAGCGCGTCTTGCGTGAAATGCTGTCCAGTAAAAACGAAATTTTCCCCATCCTTCACGGAGATGACCGCGACGCCCTGATCGATGGTGACGCCGAACGCCGCTTCAAAACCTGTCTGAAACGCATTGTCTTTTACCATGAACTGGAACGCAACAAACTCGGCCCGGTCGTGTCGGTCCGTTTCTCACGCTGGCTGCGCGATCGCTTTATCGCCGAAGATCTGTTCTCCGATCACTTGAATGTCAACATTCAGCCCGGCGATTCCGATATGAATCTGTGCGTTCCCGAAAAAGCCGCCGCCGAACTGATCGACTGCCTGATTACGATGATGGGCCGTCTTTATCCCGACGACGAAGTCGAGATGGATGACGTCGTCGACCTTCACCCATCCGTGGATGGAGTCGGCAAAGCCGTTCTCACCATATCCATGTCTTCTATTTCACGGAAACGCGCCTTGCTGATTCAGGACGTAATCGAAGACCGCTGCGATCTGTTCGACTCCAACAAAGGGAATCATTACACCCTCGACCGCCTCGAACGGGACGTTTGCTATTCCGTTTTCCGCTGCGTCCGTGACCAGTTGAAAGTCCGCATCGAATCCACCTTCTCTGAAAACAAGCGAATGCTGAGCGTGTTGATTACCTTCTCCCAGCATGCGCTGACTCAAAAAGCCGATGCGAAATTAGAACAATCAAAACAACGTGACAGCGTTGAAGCGTTAATGCGCAATTACTTTCAGCCCTCGTGAGTTTTCTGGCGCATGAATGCGAAACGCTTTGCGATGTAAAATTGATTCGGCTATTCAATACAAACGGACCTGAAATTTTGCAATCGCATGAATTGAGCGGCTTTCGCGGCTTCCTGGATACTCGTTTTTTTCAGCAGTTGGCCTCATTTTGATGAAAAATTGCCTTGATTGTGAATCAAGGATGCAGTATAGTTTTGATACCGTTACACTTAAATTCAATCGTATTCTCTACGATCTCGCGGAACCACCAGATCGACGCGGACGGAGGGCGCGTAATGACTTCAACGAAAAAAGACATAGTAAAAGAAGTTGCCGCGCGGACGGGGTTCGATATTTCGAGCGTTAAAAACATTGTCCAAACGATGTTCGACGCGATGTGCGAGGGCCTCTCCAAAGACGGCAACATCGAGATCCGCAACTTCGGCATCTTCAAGGTGAAAAGCACGCCCGCGCGCAAGGCGCGCAATCCAAAAACCAGCGAGATCATCACCGTCCCCGCCAAGCGCCACATCAGCTTCAAGCCGGGGCAGGAAATGAAAAAGAAGATCAACGACGAGGCCGAGGCGCAGGAAGCGCGCGCCCGCGCCGCCGAAGCCTCCATGCCGGAAATGTAGTGATTTGAATTGCGAATGAAAATGAATGCGGTCGGGTGATATGAGCGAATCTCAGCAAATTCCTGAAGCGATCTTACGATGCACCGAGCAGATTCCACCACTGCCGGACGTGGTTGTGAAAGTCATTCAATTGACGCGCGATCAGGAATCGAATGCGAAAGAACTGACCAACGTCATCACGCAGGACCCAGCCCTTACCGGCAACATCCTGCGCCTGTGCAACTCCGCCTATTACGGCTTGCCGCGCGTGGTCTCCTCGCTCTCTCAGGCCATCATGTATCTCGGCTTCTACGCGGTGCGCAACCTGGTGCTGACTTGCTCCATGCGCAACTTCTATGAATCCGACCGCGTGATCTATGGCTACAACGAGGGAGGGCTCTGGTTTCACTCCGTCGCCAGCGCCATTACCGCTGAACTGATCTGCGAAAAACTGCGGCCCGATCTGCGCGACGCCGCTTTCACCGCCGCGCTGCTGCATGACATCGGCCAGCTGATTATCGCCATGAGCATCAAGGATACCTGCGATACCATTCTTGATATCATGGAAGAAAACAACATCCCTGAATACGACGCCGAACGGCAGGTGGTGGGCATCTCTCACGACGAACTCGGCGGCGTGGTCGCCGACCGCTGGAATTATCCGGATGAGCTGATTCACGCCATCCGTTACCATCACAAACCATCCGCCGCCAAATCGCCTTCGTTCCTGACGTCGGTGGTCCATCTCTCTGACAGCATTTGCCTTCAACTGGGGTATGGCGTCGAGGCTGAATCCATGAAATACCAGGCGTATGACGAAGTGCTCGACACGCTGGCTATCAATCGCGATTCCATCGACATCTTTTCCGAACAGGCCAAATTGCGGGTTGAAGAACGCGCCCCTATCTTCATCGAAAGCCTGAACGGCGCCTCCTGACGCTTTCTTTCACTTCAGGTTTCTTGCTCTGAGTTCTGGTTCCAATAGATTGCTCTAAACCTGAAACGCCCTCTTCGCGTTGCGTTTCGTGATCTCCGCCAGCGCCTCAATCTCCACCCCGCGTAATTTCGCCACAAACTCCGCTGTGCGAACGATCATTTTCGGCTCGCAGGTTTTCCCTCGAAACGGCGTTGGCGCCAAATAGGGCGCATCCGTTTCGATCAACAGATTATCGTCTGGAACCAGCTTCGCCGCCTCCTGAACCTCCACCGCCTTTTTAAACGTGACGATCCCTGAAAACGAGACGAAATAGCCTCGCTTCACCGCCGCGCGCATCAGGTCGAGCGTCGCGGTAAAGCAATGCAGAATCGCCGACTGCGGCGGCTCTTCATCCATAATTGTCATGAAATCGGCGTCCGCGTCGCGAAGATGAATCACGATCGACTTGCCCAGCCGGTTCGCCAGACGGATCTGTTCGCGGAATCGTTCAATCTGAACCCCGCGCGGTCCGACGGGATAGTGATATTCCAGCCCCGCCTCGCCGATGGCCGCGACTTTCCCGTCACTGGCCATCGTTTCAAGCTGCTCGATATAATCGTCCGGGGCTTCAAGCATATCGTGCGGCGAAACGCCTACCGCCGCATAAAGCCCATCATGCTGGTGCGCGATTTCCACAGCTTTCCGGCTGGTCTCCAGGTTATAGCCGATCACCACGGCTTCGCTGACGCCGGCTTCGCGCGCCTCATTCCATACCTGACTGACTCGTCCTTCAAACTCGGGCGAATTGAGATGCAGATGGCTGTCAAAAATGCTCATCCCGCCACTCCAAGCAGAAACCCGAAAATATTCAATCCCGTGGTATATTCGATGCCCACCAGAAACAGAATGACGTAGATCACCGCGTTAAACGCGAATTCATTGATGTGCTTGTTCATCCAGGCCCCCAGCAGGGTCCCGATCGGAACCACAGGCAAAAGCCAGGCGCTGGTCTCCAGTCCATTCACGTTAAGCATCCCCAGATACGCGTAGGGAATCAGTTTCATTGCGTTCACAAAAGTGAACAGCCAGACCGTGGTGCCAACGTATAACTGGCGCCCCATGTTTTGTGGAAGCAAATACATTGTCGCCACCGGCCCCGCCGCGTGCGCGAATGTCGAGGTCAATCCAACCCCGCCGCCGAACAGCCAGCCATGCCATGCTTTCGGAACATACGCGCCCATTTCTTTCAGGATCCACGTCTTCCACACCTGAAACAGCACGAACAGAATCGAAACCAGTCCGATCCCGAATTTCATCTGCGTTTCTGAAAACTTGCCGAGAAAAAAACTGGCGATCACGATGCCGATCACCACACCCGGCAACATATAAAACAGGTTCATTTTATCGAACGTCTTCCGGTAATGCAGAATCGAAAACAGATCGCAGGCGCATAGAATGGGCAACATCATCCCCAAAGCCGCCTTCGTATCACCCACCGCGAAGATAAACAACGGAACCGCCGCGATCCCAACCCCGCCGCCGAATCCCGCCTTGGCGACCCCGATCAGAATCACGCCCAGTGAAGCCAGTATCCAGAATGTCATGGTTACTCCAGTCCGTACCGATGTACGTCTTGATTTGTCCAGGAGGAAAATTGAAACGGGATTTGATTTAACACGAATTGGATGCAACGCACAATGAGTCTACAAAATGTGAGATCGGCACAGGCTTTGCACAATATACGGTAATAAGGCCGATTTCCACGCTTTTAGTGGAAAATATTGCCGCAAAGCCGGTTCCAACGGCGCGCGGCGGCTGAACAGGGCGATGATATGGTCTCTCTTTACGGAATCCTAAATCTAGGAGCGCGAGGGGTTAGCGCGGCGCAGTCGGGGATCAACACCACCGGCCAGAATATCGCGAACGCGAATACGGAAGGATATTCCCGTCAGCGCGTCGATCAGCAGGCCGTCAGCCCCCTGGTCCTGCCGAACGGAGCGTTCGGCCAGGGCGTTGACGTGATTTCCGTCGAGCGCATCCGCGATTCCTTCCTTGAAGGCCAGATTCGCGGAGCGGCCAGCGACTCCTCCTATAACGAGGAACTGAACAATATCTTCGTCCAACTCGACCAGATCTTGAATGATCCGCTGCAATCGATTTCAGATTCTCTGGATGGCGCCTCCACGGGGGGGCTCAATAACCTCCTCTCCCGCTTCTTTCAGTCGATGCACGACCTGTCGCTTTCTCCCGAGGCGCCGGAGCTTCGATCCGCTGCGATTGAAAGCGCGGTTTCGCTCTCTGAAACCTTCAATCTGGTCGGCGATCAATTGCGTGGAATGAAATCCGATCTGAATGAACGCGCATCCACGATGGTGGATGAAGTGAATCGGATGACAAGCGAGATCGCTTCGCTCAACAGGCGAATCGCGGTTTCCGAGGTGGGCGCGGCCGTAAACGCCAACGACCTGCGCGACCAGCGCGACCGCCTGCTGTCTCAATTATCCGAATTGATCCCCATCACCACGGTCGAGCAGAGTAATGGCGCGATCGATGTAAACCTCGCGGGGGAACGGATCGTCGACGGCGTCAATAACACTCAACTCGTAAAAATCACCACGGACACCCCGGATCAATTGCCGATCATGCAGATTCGAATCGGCAAAGATGGCCTCGACGTGAAAGATGAAATGATCCGAAAGGGCGAACTGGGTGCGGTGCTCGATGCGCGTGATCGGATCGTTCCCTCGTTGCGGACCCAGGTCGACACCTTGGCGCGCGGCGTGATTTATGAGGTCAACAAGATCCACAGCGAGGCTTCCGGCTTGACCGGTCAGACTTCGCTTGAAAGTCATTTTGCGATTCCGGCGGGATCCACAGCGGCGAATTCAACACAGACGCTCGATCAGGTCTTCAATAACCCGCGCCTGAAAAGCACCGATCCGCTCTCCAGTTATCCATATCCGGTTCAGGACGGCGCCTTTACCATTCGCGTGACGGATGAAGACAACCAGACGCGCGACCTGTATGACGTCAACGTAAAAACCACCGATACCTTGTATGACATCGTTGAGCGCATCAATCGAACCGATGGAATTGTCCAGACCGCGCGCTCCGCGTATACGTTCGACCCCGTCTATGTCCGCCGCGCCACCGCGACGGTTGGAATATCCTCGGCGGAAACCAATACCGGTCTGGGCGCTCTCAACGCCGCAGCCGGTACCCCGATCTCCGAAACGCCCGGCGCCTACAGCATGGAAATTCACATTCACAATGCGGCGGGAGCGGAGGTCGATTCAAATTCGGCGACGCCGGATGTGGAGCCGTTCACCATCAACTTTGACGATACGATGACGCTGAATCAGTTGGCGAACCAGATCCAGAATAACAGCGGCGGTCTTATCCGCGCTCTGGTCGTCCCCAGTGCCGCCGACCCGGCCATCAGCGTGCTTCAGATTGAAACAATCGACAAAAACGCCAGTTTCTCGATCCAGAACGACACCTCCGGTTTGATGCAGGCTTTTGATTTCCCAACGACCGATCCCAGCATTCCGCTCATCGGCGGAAACGCCACCGAAGCGTCTGGAAAATTCTTTGGCCGTTCCGATCAGTCGTTCCTCGGCAATGGCATCCCCGCTTTCTCGCCCGCGTTTCCCGGTCCGCCGCCTTCCGTTATCAGCGAAGGCAGTTTCGATCTGGTTGTTCTGGACAACAACAACGTTCCCACCATCACGACGATCACCGTCCAGGCGGGCGCCTTGGAAACGATGGATGACGTCGCCGCCGCGATCCAGGCGGCCGATCCGAATCTGAACGTCCAGATATCCGCGAATAACGAGTTGCAGATCACTTCGTCGAATAATCGCAGCTTCTTCTTCCAGAACGATCGGACTGGCCTTGTGAAAGCGCTCGGGCTGAAAGATTTGAACGGATTCGGCGACATCGGTGGTCAGCCGTTTTCCGACGGAAGTTTCGAAATCGTGGTTGGCGACGCGAATGGAAAAGTGACCCATATCGTCGAAGTTCCTGTCAAAGCCGATCCGTCGACCGTGGGCGGCGTGTTGACTTTACAGGGAGTCGTTGACGCCATTAACGCCGCTACCGGTGCGGCGAACGTCCCTATCACCGCCTCGATTGAAGCCGATCCCAAAAATAAAAATCGCAGCCAGCTTGTTGTTTCCGCCAGCAATGGCTTCGAGTTTACCTTCCGTAGCGACGACAGCTCGATCCTCTCCGCTCTGGGTTTTACTGACGGCCCTCTACTCGATGCCACCGGCGACAACCCCATTCAGGGCGCCGAATTTCCAGTCACACTGGGCGACGATATCGGCGCGCTGGTTCGCGCGCACGTTGAAAATAACAGCCAGATCGTCATTGAAACATCAAACAAAGAACGCATCACCTTCACCGGCGATACAAGCAACTTTCTCGCGGCGGCCGGTATTAACAGTCTCTTCCATGGAACAGACTCCCGCTCCATGCGCGTCAATCAGGACATCATTGATAACAACGACCTGCTTGCGGCTTCCGGCGATGGGACGCCTGGCAATAACGAGGCCGCGTATAAATTAGCCAATCTCGAATCGGAAAGCGTTCTCGATGGAAACACGCTGGGCGAATACTACCGCTCCACCATTTCTAAAATGGGTATCGAGAGCAGCCGCGCCAAACAGTTTTATGAAACCCATTCTTCAGTGCTGCGCGAACTGAAAAATTTCCAGGAACAGAATTCGGGCGTATCGCTCGATGAAGAATCCATCAACATCATTCGCTTTCAACAGGCGTTTCAGGCTTCCGCCCGCGTCATCAGCACGGTGGACGACCTGCTGAATACCATCATAAATCAGATCGGCCGCTGATACGGGAGACCATCATGGTGCGCGTTACGCTCAATATGCTTAATGACAGAACGTTGTTCAATCTCCAGAACAACATGGTGCGCGTGTCGACGATTCAGGAACAACTCTCCACCGGACGCCGCATCAATCGCGCGGCGGATGATCCCGTTGATTTTCCCGTCGATCTCAACCTTCGCGCCTCGCTTCAACTGGGCCGCAGCTATCAATCCAACGCGCAGGGCGCCCGCTCGAATCTCGAACTGACCGAAACCACGCTGGGCAGCGCCACAGACGTCATACAGCAGATCCGCACGCTGGCGGTGCAGGGCGCCAGCGATTTTGATACGGAATCTCGCCAGGCCATCGCCGAACAGGTCAGCATTCTGTACGAGCAGGTCATGGAACTGGCGAACGCGAATTACAATGGAAAATACATCTTCGGTGGCGGCCAGACCAAAATTCCCGCGTTCGTCAACAAAGACGGAGCCGTCGTCTATCAGGGAGATAACTACAATCAAAAGGTCGCACTCAGCAACGGTCAGAGTATTACGTCAAACCTCAATGGATACGACACCTTTTTGAGTTCTCCCAATTCCATCACGGCGTCCGTCGGCGTTCAGAATATCAACCGGCCTCTCTCCGAACAGTTGCGCATCGCGAATCCGAACTTTCCCAATCTGCCCCCGATCGCTGAAAAAACGCCGGGTGCGGCGGTCGATCCATCTCCCAATTCAAAAAACTATCCAGGAGTCGACCCCAACAACCTCGCGAGTTTCACCATTCATGGCACGGAAATCAAAGTCGATCTCACCACTGACTCGCTGAAGGATGTCAAAGACCGCATCAACGCTAAAGTAAGCGACGTTGTAGCCTCGATCAATGATAAAAATCAGCTGGTGATTACCTCGAAACGTTCCGACGCGCTCGACCTTCAGGACGGCGCCCATCCCATCGGCTTTGAAGCCGATCCGCCATTCGGAATCAATTTGCTCGGCGCCTTGGGCATGCACCGTCACATCGATAGCAGCCGTTTCCTGACGATGGGCTACCCGGCGACGAATCCGTTGACCAATCCAAACGCCGTGCCCACGCCTCAACGCGCCGTCGTCCGCGTCCAGAACGATTCGTTCCTGTTCGCCGCCTCAAACACGGGGCCAGCCAACGACCCGCGCGTCCCCATCGGCGATAACCTCGCACTGACCAACGTGGATGAAAACGGCAAGGAAGCGTTCCTGAATGCCACCACGCCTGAATTCATCAACGATCTTGAAGCCATCCGTGTGACCATTGATGATCAGGTGATTGACATCGATCTTCGCGCCCTGACCCAGGGCCAGGATTTTGACGCCATCACCGGCAACGCTGATGATGTGCCGGGTTCAACGCTCGAAGATTTGCTCGGGCTCATCAACAATCATCCCGACCTGAAAGGCCGCGCCACGGCGTACATCAACGCCGATGGAACCGGCATCAGCTTCACCGCGGTGAACAGCACGGATGTTTTGAAAGTAGAAAATGTCCGTAAACTGTTTGGACGCGACATCACCACACAGGTCGCCATCGATCCTCTCAACGGCGATCGCACCATCACGCGAACGGATCCCATCACCGCTGAAACTCTGCTTGACGATCTGCCCGGCGCGTTGATCGATTCGGCCGGAACCGGAAGTCTTGGCATCCGCCGTCCGGTTCCACCACCCGCCGGTCAACCTCGAAACACCAATGAAGGCCTGATCGTCATCCATAACAACGGTCAGTCGGCGACGATCGACCTGCGTGAAGCCTCCACCATTCAGGATGTCCTTGACGCGATTAACAATTCCGACGTTTCCGTCCAGGCGGAGATCAACCAGAGCGGAACCGGGATCAATATTTTTTCCACCGCGCTTTCTTCAGAACCGCTCAGCGTCGTTGATGTCGGCGATGGAACCATCGCGCGCGATCTTGGCCTTTTCGCCCCCACCGCGCCGGTTCGCCTTCGCTCCAACCCCGGTTATGCGGGAACCGATCTCGTCAACGGTGTGGCCCCCAATGCCAACGCGGGACAATTCGTGATCGAAGTCCGCGACAACGGCGGCGCGACGCTGGAAGAATACGCGATCGATGTCGATCCCAATGACACGCTCGATGATATCGTCGCCCGAATTGATGCGGCGGATGGAAAGGCGGGCCCCGGCGGCGGTCTCATCTCCGCGAATATCATCAATGGCGTCATCAATGTCGTCAGCAATTTTGACGGGCATACGCTGGTGATCGATCCCGCGAGAGACACGACGGAAACCGACCCGACGCGCCAGTTCACCACCGTAACCGGCATCGCCGGGTATACCGCCGTTGACGAAACATCCGTCGATCCGCCTCAGCCTTATATTAGCCAGCAGGATACCGCAAGTATTCTCGGTTTGAACTCAAACGGAACCGTGAATGAAGTCGAAGAACACAACATTTTCCAGACGTTGAAAAATCTGGAACGCTCGCTCCGCTCCGACAATACCGAAGGCATTCAGCAATCGCTGGAAGACATTGACGTCGACCTTGGCTCGATCCTCAACCAGCGCACAAAACTGGGAGCGAGAGTGAACCGTCTCGACGCATCCGAAGCACGCTTGAAAGAAAGCGAAGATTTTATGAAGCAGGAACTGTCGCGCGTGGAAGACGCCGATCTGGCGCAGTTGATCACCGATCTGAATCTGACGCAAAACGCCTTTAACGCTTCACTGCAAGCCGCCTCCCGCATCATTCAGCAATCGTTGCTCAGTTATCTCTGATCTGTTGGGCTAAATGCCGGGCAAAAGTCACTGCCTGAATTAAAAACATCCCATTACAGAAACCGCCATTATGCTATAGCGTAATGGCGGTTTCATTGTTTGCGTTCAAAATGGAAGACTTTCAACAGGCATGGGAAAACGTTGAGAAAACCTGGATCGCGCGGGCGGACTGTGAGGATCAGATGCCGGATATCACCGTGTTAACCGATCGGGAAAAAGATTTGACCGTTCATGTCGTCGCGGGAAATATAACCGCTTTCCAGATTGAGGAGGAAATCAAACGCTTCTATCAGAATACCCCTACCCAAAACCTCTTGTGGGATTTGCGCAATGCGGATTTGTCAGAGATCAAATCCGATGAAGTAAAAAAAATATTATCTCTGTCTTTGAGCCTTTCTCCTACCCGCGCGCCAGATGGAAAAACGGCGCTGGTCGCCTCCAGCGATATGGAATTCGGAGTGGGAAGAATCGTCGAAAATTACACGGAAATATACAAACATCCGATCAGAATCAGGCTCTTTCGCTCATTTGCTGAAGCCATGCGGTGGTTATGCCAATAAAAACGAAAAGCGGCTTGCGCCGCCTCTCGAACGTTGCTCGGATCCGCTACGCTTACATCATCCCCGATGAAATCTGCCGGGATATCGCCATCGCGTCTTCCGCTTCGGGAATCATGCCCTTCTTCTGGAAAATACGCGACAGGTTGGTATAGGCGAGCGCTTCACGCGGCATATAATCGACCGCCTTGCGCGCGAATTCCAGTGCGGAATCCAACTCCTTCATTCGGTCGTAAGCCATCGAAATCGCCAGATACAACTCGCCGTCGTCCGGGTCGTGTTCCAGAGCCTTCTTGTATTCATCAATCGCTTCCTGGTATTTTCCGCCGCCATAATAATCCATGGCCTGATTGTAGTGCTGTTGTTTGGGAGAAACGTCGCCCGCCATTCTGAATCCTCGCTTTTCAATAATCTTAACGTATGGTTCACCTGTTTTCTCTATGTACCAGTGTAGCATTACGATCGTGTCGAGCCAGTATCAGGCGCCTCGAAAAGTCTCCCGCGTCAGACCGGGTCATGATATCCTGATCGTGTTTACGAGGGTGAATCATCTCCATGAATTGGAACTTCATAATGCCGTCCACCGGCTCCGAAAACCGCCAACGCGTCTTGCTGCTGATCGCGATCGTCCTTCTGGGGTTCGCGTTCCGTTATACCGCCCTCTCATCCATTCCGGCGGGCTTTTTCCGTGATGAAGCCGACAAGGGCTACACCACCTGGTGTCTGATGACGCTCGGGACCGATCAGACCGGCGCCCGCTGGCCCGTCTTTGTTCAGGCGCTCAAGGTTACCACGTCGTCGCTTTATCAATACCTCGATATCCCCATCGTCGCGCTGTTCGGGTTAACCGAATTCGCCGTGCGGTTACCCGCCTGCCTTGCGGGAACGCTCTCCGTCTTCGCCGCATGGCTGTTCGCCCGCCGATTCTGGGGCGCGAACGCCGCGTTATGGGCCGCGCTGTTCGTCGCATTGTCTCCCTGGAGCATCCTGCTCAGCCGCTGGGCGAATCAGTCGATTCTGCTCACCGCGTGGATGCCACTCGCGGTGTTTTTTCTGTTCCGGCGTGATGACGCGCCCTCAAAAAAAGACGCGATCTTTTCCGCGTTTTTCTTCCTGCTCGCGCTGTATACTTACGCCACCGCGCGTCTGACCGTTCCATTGCTATGCCTCCTGTTCAGCGGCGTGATGATTTTCTGTTCAAAAAACCGCCTCCGACTGCTTCCCCCGTTGGCCGTTTTCTGGACTCTGCTCGCCGTGGGGGCGCTGCCCCTGCTTCAACATCTCCTCCTTCAGCCAGAACAGAGCGGCGCGCGTCTTTCCAATATTTCAATCTTTGACGGCCAGCCGCTATTGAGCCTCATTCGTGAATTCCTCTGGAATTACCTTCTTCATCTGTCGCCTGTTTTTCTCTTTGTTTCCGGAGATGCCAACCCGCGCCATAACGCAATGATCTTCGGACAACTTCACTGGTACATCGCGCCTCTGCTTCTGGCGGGTCTGTTTCAATGCGTAAGAAAACGATCCCGTATTGACATAATGTTGCTGGCGTGGTTCTTCTGCTTTCCCATTGCGGCCGCCTGCACGCGTGAAAGCATCCCTCACGCGCTTCGGTCGATCTACGCGGTCCCGGTGGTCCATCTCCTCGCGGCGTATGGACTCATCGCACTAATTGAAAACCGCGCATGGTTCGAATCACGCCTCTCGCCGGGAGCGGTTCGCGCCGCCGCGCTATTCTGGATCGCCTGCCTTGTCTTTTTACCGCTGATGTATGGCCTTCAACTCTTCGTTCGGTACCCGGTGTTATCCGCCCCCGCGTGGGAATACGGATACCGGGATGCAATCCAGTGGCGTGAGCAAAACGCCCCCGGCGCCCGCACGCTTGTATCGGGCATCGCGGAATACCCGGAAGTCTTCTTCCTGTTTTATGGAAAATTTCCGCCCGCACGATGGATATCCAACCACCGCATCGATAACATCGAATTTCTCCCGCTGGGCGTAGGCGTTGACTCACGTTATTCGTATGAGGGGCCGCCCGTGCTCTATCTTGCCCGCCCGGGCGAGCTCGCGCACGTTCAGCCTGAAAAATCCATTCTTTTACCTTCCGGCGAACCCATCTGGAAATGGGTGCGCGGCGGCCGTCTCTGAGAATCGCTGACGCGCTCATTGAGAATTCACATTTCTCGAATAGAGTTGAATTGAGCGCATTGATCGACGACTCAGAGCAAGGATCCTCACATGAATTACCTTGAAATCGCCAATGAAATGAAGCCCGTAATTTTGGAAGCGGGCAAGATCGCCATGAAATACTTCCGCAACGTTCAGGCGGAGAGGAAGGCGGATAAAAGCTATGTCACCGCCGCGGACCGGGAGGTGGAAGCCTTTCTCCACGGCGAAATCAAAAAACGCTTCCCCGATCATGCCTTTTATGGCGAAGAAACCGGAAGTCACGGAATCGAAAACGCGGATTACGTCTGGGCCATCGATCCCATTGATGGAACCGAGCCCTTCGTGCTTGAACTTCCCGTGTGGGCGGTTTCAATCGGCCTGGTATGCCAGCAGGGCGCCGTAGTCGGGCTCGTCTACCTGCCCGCAATAGATCAGTTGTACTGGGCGGTGCAGGGAAGTCCGGCCTATCTGGGCGATCAGATCATTCATGTCGCTGAATCCCATCCCTTAAAGAAGGGAGCGACCATCGTGGCCCCCGGCGCCACGTTCCGCCGCTTCGATTCGACTTTTCAGGGCCGCGCTCTGGCGTTTGGCAGCGCGGCCGCTCACTTGTGTTTCGTGGCGCGCGGCAAGGTGCAGGGCGCGATCATGGAACCGATCAACCTGTACGACATCGCGGGCGGCGCCGTAATCGTCCAGTCGGCGGGTGGGGAACTGCGCTATTTCGGCGGCGATCCCGTCGATTTGTGGTCTCTCCGTCTCGGCGTTAAAACCCGTGAAGCAATGGCGATCGGCCACCCCGATAACGCCGAACAATTACGAAACGTTTTTGAACTGATCGCACGCTGAATGACGATTTGATTCAGATAGAATACATGCCGATAAAACCGGAGGGCGGGTTACAAACCCGCTCTTCTTTTTTTAAATACGATCCGGCTGATGAAATTGAACGGAGCGACTCCTGCGACTGCATAAAAATCAGGAAATGGTGAATTGATTCCATTCTTTCTTCCATCCAGAATTGATTGTTTTTAATTTTGAATCACCTTCGGGTGAATCCTTTGGGAGGAAGATATGAAAAAAGTCTTATTTTGCCTTACCCTTGTTGTGCTTTGTTCTAATGTGTTCGCCCAGCCATCCAAACCGTTTACGCCTGGCAATCTGGTCCTCGTCGATGCCGCCGAAGATCGGCTCATCGAAGTCAAACTTGAAGAAACTCAAGCGGTTGTGCAACAGGTTGTCAAATGGCCATTGGGCGATACCAGCCGCCGCCGTCCTCTGGGCGTCGCCTTTGACCCGAACGGAACATGCTATGTCGGCGTCACCGGCGTACCCACGTCGGCAACCGAAGCGGTGGAATTTCCCTCCGGCCGTGGTGAAGTTCTTCGTATTTTCTCGGATGGGAGCATCGATTTCAAAACGCTTCCCGTCGAGGTCAACAAAGCGACCTGGGTCAGCAGCTTTAATGCGAATGAAGTGTTCATGATGTCAAACGACACGCGTAATCAGCCGGTCAGCCAATCGTATCGCCTGCGATTTTCCGGTCTCGAACTGACCAACACGACGTTGTTCAACCTGAGCGCCACGGTGAAAACAAACGGCAGCCTGGCCAGCGGCAAGGCGCTCCAACTGCCGGATGGCCGCATTCTCATCCCCAGCGAATCGGATGTGAATATTAAGGTGTATTCACAAGACGGCGGTGATCCGGTTGGTGAAATCACCACGGGAAAAGCCTATAGTTCACTGGCTTACCTCCCTGCGTCGGATGAGCTGCTCGCCATCCTGCCCAATAACAGCGCGGTGGACCGCATCAACATGGAAGGAACCGTCCTCGGCACGTTTGATTTCACCCTCGACGGCTTGGGCGGCGTCTGGAATTTTACGCTGATGGAAGACGGCTCGGAACGATTTATCGCCACGAACCACAATGGCCCCGCTGGTTCCAAAAGCCAGATCTTCATCTATGACTCCAGCAACCTGAACGATCTGCCGATTCCCGACATTATCCCGATCGTGGGTCTGGAAGGCTTCGGCGACGCCGATGGTCTTGCGACGCAGTTGTTCGATCACTCGTTTGTTCCGGTTCCATCCTCGGTTTCGGACTGGTCGCTGCAATAATTGCATTAACCGCAAATAGAACGCATCCACTGAAAAGGGCGGGAACATTCCCGCCCTTTTTTCATTCGTTCCCGTTCTTTCTACCGATTGAAGACTTTTCTCAAGTTTCGGATTTCTTCTCTCGAAACACCCTGAAGTATAAACACGCATGCGAAGTAAACCGTCGCGCCCGCCAGCACTTCAATAATCCAGTTCCACGGCGTCCAGATAATCGTTAACGCCATGATAAGACATGAGGCGGCGATGGCCGCGTAACGCCGTGCATCCTGTAGAAAATGAAAATCCCTCGTGTGATACAGCATCATCACGGTATAAAGCCCCTGCGAAATTACCGTCATCAGCGAGGCGCCCAGCGCGCCCCACAGATAAATCGCGGGAATGTTGAGAATCAGGTTGCTCGCCATGCTCCAGGCGCTGGCGCGAAAATTCAATGACTGCCGGTCGGCGGCGTTCAAAATCGCCCCCAGCAGAAAATTAACATAGATGAACGGCAGCGACCAAACCAGCACGATAAACACGTCCCCGCCGCGTAAACCCAGGTTCGGCGCCAGCCATAACATCATCGCATGCCCCAGACACGCACCGCCCACCGCCATCGGCAGACTCATTAGAATTAATCCGCGCATCAGAGTCGCCGCCGTCTTTGAAAACGGGCGCCCCTCATGAAACAATTTGGAAAAGACGGGATACGCGGAGATCGCCATCACCTGCGGAATCAGAAAAAGCCCCTCCAGAAATCGATAGGGCGCCCGGTAGACTCCCGTTTCCGCGTCGCCCTGAATCCAGTTCACCATCGCGGTGTCCTGGCGGTGCAGCAACAGAACGCACGCCGCCGAAAGTCCGATCGGTACGGCGTGTTTCTGCCAGCTCCAGCCCACTCGCCAGATGTGGCGTCCCGGTTCAAGATGAACTCGCCGGAAAAGAACGGTGGAATACACAATGAGCGACGCGGCGGCGCCAAGGCTGTAACAGAGCAGAAGCAATGGAAGACTGGGATAGTACCGCAAAAGAATCAGCGCGGTTCCAATATGGAGAAATTTGTCGAGAAAATTCGCCGCGCCTTCCATTGAAAGCCATTCATGGCTGCGGCAAACCGCTCTGACCAGCATAATCATCGATACAATCGTAAAATAAACCGCCGCGCTGAGGATGATCGATACCGTGTGCGTCGGCTTGGCGATCGCCAGCAGAAAGCCCGTCATCACAGTGGCGCCGATTAATGTCGCCGCCATGCGATAGGTGAGCAGCGAAGTGAGTTCGATCGACAACCGGTCTTTTCGCCGCGCGAACTCCCGTGTAATCGTCTGTTCGAGGCCGAAGTCAAGTAGAACGGTGAAAATCACCGCCATCTCGACGAAATATTCGATTCGACCGAATTTCTCATCGCCCAAGACGTTGATCGCCATGACGGTATAGATCAGCCGCAGAACGTGGCACAACGCCCCGCTGATCGCAAGAATGGTCCCATACCGGGTGATGCGCCGTCCGACGCCGGCGTTGACGCTCTCAGTCATGACTGCTCGACTCAAAATTCATTTGATTCCGGTAAAAATCAATCAGTGATTCGGCGAAGGCGTCCCATCGAAACATCTGCTCCGCGCGTTCCCGGCCTCGCCGTCGAAACGTCTCTCTCTCGGAAGAATTCTCCCGCAGGCGCTGAATCGCCGCGCACAGCGAGGCGGCGTCGCCTTCTTCAAAGACAAGGCCCGCGTCGCCGATCACCTCGGGAATCGCTCCCGAACTCGAACCGATCGCCGCGACGCGCGCCGCCATGGCTTCAATCACGACGCGGCCCAGTTGTTCCCGCCATCCCGGCGTAGTGCGTGAGGGCAATACCAGCGCGTCCATTCGCGCCAGCCATCGCGGGATGGCTCGCTCCGCTTGTGACTCGACCCATCGTATCCGGTTCTCGATTCCCAAAGCGCTCGCCAGCCTCTGAAATTCATACCGGTCTTCGCCGTCACCTATCATAATCAGCTGAATACCATCCAGCTTTGCGGCGGCGTTCAATAAAATATCAACGCCTTTCATCGTTAACAGGCGGCCTATGTAACCAATAGTGAACGGCTTCTCTTCATTTTTTTCTAATTCGTTCGCGGCAAAGAAAAACGATGGAATCCCGTACGGGATAACCGCCATCGGTTGAGAAAATCCCTTTTTCAGCATGACCTCTCGCGCGCCGTTCGTCGCGCATACCGCCCCCGCCGCCCGGCCCTGCATGATTTTCTCAATCGCCGCGTAGAGCGCGGCGGCTCGTGCGGGGTAGTTCCAACCGCGCTCGATGTTTTCCCATGTATAGAAGCAAATGCGGGCGTTCGGCGCGATCACCGCCGCATACGCCAGACACTGTGCGGCGGTGATCGACCACGGCTCTTCGAGCAGTTGAATCACATCGGGTTGCGCCTCGCGCATCGCCCGCGCCATACCGCTTCGATAAAAGACCCGGGCGTAATGTCCCTTACCCCACACCGCGCCGAGATGGCATGTGTATCGTGCGTCAATCCGGGGACGCCAGACGATACGCCGTCCGTTTTCGATCCAGACCGAAGGCCCCAGAACATGCAGGTTCACGCCTGAAACGCGGGCGATTGCCTGATGGCGTTCGTGCGAGGATTCCAATCCCGCCGTTTTATCAATGATCAGTATGCGCATGATCTCATTTCAGTGGGTGAAGTTCGCTCCAAAGCCTACACCGATTTCATCCAAACGCCGAGCGATACGGATTTTGAATTATTCACGTTTGCCATGATCAAGATCGGGATGGGTTTGGACCTTGAACCAATAGTTGAAAAACACATGAAATAACAGACTTTCGCTACGCTGAGTTCGAACGAAAGTTTGGCGCCGGATACACTTTTCGTTAAGATGAAGGCTCGCCGGTATTCTGAAAGGAACCGCTAGCATGCAGCCTTCCCCCTGGCAAAACAATCTCAAGGCTCTGCGGTCTCGCGACCCTGATCTCGCGCTTCATATCGCCTCGGCGCCGCCGTCCGGCCGTTACATCGCGGGCAGGGCGGGGGATGGCTCTCCACTGCTCGGCGTTGTGACGCATGGCACGAAACCGGTCGCCCTCAATCACCCTCAATCGCCTCGGGACGAAGCCGCGCATTGGGTCGAGTCGCTGGGATCAGGTTTCACATCCGGCGGCCATGTCGTCTTGCTCGGTTTTGGTTCCGGCTATCATCCGCTGGCCCTGTTCGACGCCTCTGACGCTGAAACCGCGATCTGGATCGTCGAGCCTCATCTCGATCTTTTTCAGGCGGCCCTTCACCTGCTTGATTGTACCGCGCTGTTTCAATCGCCTCGCGTTCATTTCGCGGTTGGCATCCCCGAAAAAGCAGCCGTTCAACGCATCGCCGCCGGTCCCACCGCGCATCGTCTGCAAGCGCAGGGCGTCCAGATGACCGTCCCCGCCTACGCGAAACAACTGCTTCCCGATTACATCCAGCGCTTCAGCCATGAACTATCCCTGACCATTCAATTGGAAAAACTCAAATTCCGCACGTGGGAAGAGCAGGCCGAGACCATTCTGAAAAACTCTCTCGCCAATCTCCCTGCCGTATTGCGCGGCGCCCCCATCCTGCGCCTGATGAACCGGGCGGTGTATGAACCCGCCTTCGTAATCGCGCCGGGGCCGTCGCTTGAATGGGCCATCCCGCTGATTCGCACACTGGCGCCGCGTGTCTGGCTAATCGCGGTTGACACCGCGCATCGCATCCTGATGAAACACGGAATCGAATCAGACCTCGTGGTTAGCATCGATTTCACTGAACTGAACGCGCGTCACTATGAAGGGGTTGAAGACCATAACGCTTGCTTGGCTGCCTTTCCGGCGATCGATCCATCGATCCCCCTCCGATATGAAGGCCGCGCGTTTTACTACGATCACGCCGCGTCGATCCATGGTGGAGGCGCCAATCAGTTCTGGGACATCCTCACTTCGCTTCCATCATTGGGAAAATTGATCTCGTATGGCTCCACCGCTCATGCCGCTTGCCATCTTGCCCGCTTGATGGGGTGCAATCCCATCGTCCTCATTGGAAACGACCTCGGATTCCCTGGCCGCCGGTTCTACGCGGCGGGCGCCATGCAGAACGATCTCGATCAACCCGAACGCGACACGGAACCACTGCTCGACGTCCCGGCCAACGATGGCTCCATCATTCAAACCAACGGTTTGTATAAACTGTATCTGGATGGCTTCACCGAATTGATAAAAGATATCGCTGGCGTGACGGTCAACGTTTCTCCCGATGGCGCCGCAATAGAAAGTTGTCCGTTCCGTCCGCTGGAAGACATCGCCGATGACCTTCCTCAAACGCCTCTGAATAAAGAATGGCTCCAAGCCGCCGCCCGCCCTGGTCTTTCCAGTTATACAGAATCGGTGTCAGCGCAGATCACCCAAATGGCGGCGCGCTATGAAAGCATCCGTACTGAAATCCGCCGCCTTGAAAAACGCGTCGAGCGTATCAATCCCTCCGATCCCGCTTTCCCCTCTGAGATGAAGCGCCTGTTAATGAACGCACAACGTGCGTTACACCACGATTTCGCGCTCGTTAATCTGGCGCTATCGCTTCATCCGCGTTCCTATTTAATGCTCACCGCTAAGCAGGATGACGCCCGCCTTTCTCCATCCGCGACTCTCGATGAACGCCGCCGTGCTCAGGAGCGCCACCTCCAGTTCATGCGCGATCTGGCTGATAGCCTGCGCATCCATTCACGCCTTTTTGAAAAAACAGCGTCTGATCTCAAACCGTATCTCGATCAAATGTAAGTTTTTTTCGCACCCGCAAAAATCAATTTTTCGTAATTTTCAGCACCGATGGAAATGGAAAACATATTAATTGATAAATAAGATAAACATTTAAAATTTTACTAAACTATTTCCTTTATTTGGAAAATTTATTATCAGCGCCGGTTAATTTTAAACTAAAATGGTTCTGAAATAACAACTCAATTCTATATCTGCAACGTGTTTGTACGGGGGTGCAAAACAATGGTTCGGAAGCTACGATGGTCAACCTGCGCTTGCCTTTCTCTGCTCACAATTTTATTCGCCAGCCTTCCGGTTTTCTCGGAAACCGAGCCCAATAATACGGTCGCCACGGCGAGTGTGATATCGTTGCCCGGCGATGACGCCGGTTCGCTAAGCAGCCAGTCGCCATTTGACTGGATCGACGTGTTTCAGGTTTCATTGCCGCAGAATGGATATTTCTCCTTCGGCGTCGTTCCTGATCCAGCGGTCGATCTTCGCGTCGAACTGCTCGACTCCAACGGCTATTCGGTTCTCGCCTCTAAAAATGACGGCGGCGCCGGAACAACCGAAGGCATCGTCTATTCCAATCTCCGCGCGGGTCAGTATTATTGCGCGATCTACCTGATTTCCGGTTCGGGAACCTATACCGCCAAGGCGCGGTTTTCCGAATCGGAATCGGTTGACGCCGAGCCTAACGACGCCCCATCCCAGGCCGATACCATCGCGGCGAACGGCTCGACAGTCGGTAACGTCGGTTTCCACGGCCAATTGCATACGGACGTCGATGACTATTTCACCGTCAGCGTCCCTGACGATGGCGAACTCGAAGTCACCGTATTCCCTGATGACACGCTTGACGCCTATCTCGCTCTCTTTGATTCCACTGGAACCGATTCTATCGCGTCAGTCAACGCAAAGGGAAAAGGCCAGTCCGAAAAAATCGTCTATTCCAACCTTGCGGCGGGAACCTACTTCATCCGCGTATATGTCATCGATGGGTATGGCGCTTACTCGCTGACTTCACAACACCGGCCCTGCCAGACGGCCTCCGACATCGAACCCAACAATCGACAGACCAGTTCCGTTCCGCTCACGGTTTCAAAGTCATCTCCTGCGACGGTGAATGGGCGCCTTGGTTACTTCGGCTCACAGTTCCAGGATGACCGCGATTTCTATTCCATCACCACGAATGAATTCGGAGCACTCACATTGGATTACGCCGCGACGGCGGCTGGTAACAACGTGGACCTCGCGTGCAGTGTCTTTGACGCTCAATATCGCTATCTGGCTGGAACCGGCGAGAACAAGATCACTCTTAATCTCCCCGCGGGCAAATATTACGTCGAGCTCTACCGGCAGGATCGTTTTGGCGGGTATACGCTTACCGCCTCGCTAGCCAACGCCGATCCCGTTGTTCCCTATTCCGGTCCCGCGGCATCTTACACTCTCGGTCAACAGGTATCCGGCGTTATTCTGAACAACGATTCCAAAACCGCCTACTACAAGTTCAACGTGCCCGAAGATGGAAGCATCTCATTTACCGTGCAGGGCGTCGCCGCGTTGTGGTTCGAAGCCAATATATATAATTCCGATGGCGTCTCCCGCTTGAAGAACGGTGGCCTATATTTCAAAGACGAAAGCGTGACGATCGAAATTCCCAACATTCTCGCGGGCGATTACGTCTTCATGCTCAGCCATTTCAGCGGCGAAGGTGCGCTCAGCTTTACCAGTACTCATCAGTCCGCGCTGTATCATGATGCGGAATCAAACGATATCTGGTCTGAGACCGCTCCCTTGCCGGGCGTCGATCAGATCATTCATGGACACCTCGGGTATTCAGGCAACGGCTGGACCGATGTGATGGATTATTACCGCATCAACCTCCCGCGCGATGGCGCCTTGCGAGTCGATTTCACCGGCGAAGCCCCCCTCTGGTTCGATGTCGCCCTGGTCGACCAGCAGGCCAGCCAGTGGAAACAATTACAGAAAACCGGTCTGTATTTCAAAGATCCATCCGTCTCCGCGTCATTCACTCAACCCAACATGAAAGCCGGTTCATACCTGCTCTACGTGTCGCGCAATTCCGGTTACGGCAATTATGAGTTGAATGTCGATTACACCGTCATCGACAATACCGACGCTGAACCCAATGATTTTCAGTTCAATGCGAATCAGTTGCTCAAAAATGACATGGTGACCGGTCATCTTGGTTTCACCAGCGGTTACCGGCTCGATACTGGCGATGTGTATTTCATCGATCTTCAGGAAGAAGGTTCTCTGACGCTTTACGCTCAGAGCGAGAACACTCTCTGGTTCGACATCTATCTGTATGAAGACGACGCCAGAACAAAAGTGATCAACACGGGCGTGTATTTTAAATTCGACCCCGTGACCATGACCGCGGCTGACCTGAAACCGGGCCGGTATTACCTGCTTGTGAACCGGAATTCCGGTTACGGCTGTTATCATCTGGGCGCGAGTTTCACAGCCAACGCTTACCCCGACGTCCCTCAGAACGATATGACCTCAGTGGCCTCTGCGCTGAACCTCGGTCAGATCGCGCAAGGTTCGTTAGGCTTCAATAATCGTCTGGCCTTCGACAGTTACGACTGGTATCGGCTTTCCGTGCCTACTGAAGCATCCTACCGGGTCAGTTACCAGATCGAGTCGACTCTCTGGGCCGATGTTGCGATCTATAACGCTCAGACCATGCAGCGCCTGTTTAACGATGGCATCTATTTCCGTTCAACGGTGTTGCAGAAAGACGTCACCTTACCGGTGGGTGATTACTACGTCTATTGCGTCCGCAATAGCGGGTACGGCGATTACACGCTGCGCATCGGTTCGGCCGATGGTTCCGCGACCGGCTCATTGTCAGGAATCGTCTACGACAAGAAGAATCTCGAAATCTTCGAAGTGAACGTAGGCGTCTTTGGACAATCCACGCAAACCGACTTCGCGGGTGAATACCTCTTTGACGCGTTGCCTCCAGGCCACTATCCGATCTCGTTCAGCAAAGGCTCAAAGTATTACCCCATTACTCGAACCGTCGAGATCAAACCGGGCGAAAAAACGTCGTTGAACGTGGTACTCGAAGAAACCAATTCAACCGCGCCCGCCGATGTCGAAAACTTCAAAGGCATCGTGGGCCTGCATTACATTCACCTGTTCTGGACGCCCTCCATCAGCCCCGACGTCTCCGACGGCGGCGGATACAACTTGTATGTCAATGGCGAAAAACAGCAGCTCGGAAACGTGTTTTACTATCGTTCTGATCAGGTCACGCCCGGAGTCGCACTTACCCTGCGCCTGACCGTTTACGACAAATTCGGCAATGAGAGCGCGGGCAAGACGATCACTTTGACCCCCTATGGCGACGGTGATATCCCCACGCCGACTCCCACCCCGGTTCCTGGATCGCCAACGTTGACGCCTTCTCCAACTCTGCCGCCGCAGGCGCCGACTCCTACGCCGACGGTAGCGGTATCAACGCCCATCCCGACGCCAACCGTACCGGTTATCGTCTCCACGCCGACGCCTCAACCACCAGCCAAATTGGAACCCGCGATGGTGTATGAATTTGACAAGACCGATCTGGCCTCATGCGGATGGGGCGAGATCAAACAAAATCCGCCCGGGCAGGTTCAGTTGATTAACTTCATGGACGCCTTCATTCCGAAAACGCTGGATAAGAAGGGCTTGGCAATCACCGTGAATCCGTATAATTTCGCGGCGGGAGAAAAATTCGAATACGCCTTCCTCTTTGGCGCGCCCGCCATAAAAACTCAGGGCAAGCACGTCCTGCTTCGAATGACCTGCCGTGCCAACCAGAAAGATGTTCAGATCTATCTGGCGGGTATGAAAGCCGACTTCCAGACCTTCGACATTGAAGGCTCGCTGGTTGTCACGAATCCGGCCACCGCCGTCGATTACAGTCAGCATCCTCAGCGCGTAATCGCCCTGTTCCCGGCTGATCCGCCGAAACTCAACATCCAGACGGGTTCGATGGAAACGCCTCAAATCTCCATTACGCCCATCATCCAGATCGCGGCCTCCGCCGTTGCGACCGAACCCGCGACCGTCTGGGTGGATAAACTGGAAGTCTTCCTGCTCGATCCGGCTGAAGCCTATACGGCTGACGTGTTCAATCTGGCGATCGAATAGGAAAATCCCCGAAAGTGTTTAACGCCGGGAGAGGTTGAATTTGAACCCTCCCGGCGTTCGTTTTTCATGACCGATCACGAAAAACCGCTTGACATTTCAGTAGATATAACGTATATATCAAAATATGTAGTATGAATTTTGATTGCTCCCCTCGCGCCCTTTCCGGTCCGCTGACGGGGGCGAAGCCTGCCTCGAATCCGGCGTTACTCCCTCACAAAAAAACTACCGTGAATAAAGAAAACCAGAACGATAAAGATAACACCGTCATGGACCGTGACGATCAGATGATCCTCACCCTCCTCAAGGCGATTGACGAAAGCCCCGATACGACCCAGAAAGACCTCGCTACCCGGCTGGGCGTCGCGGTGGGTTTGGTGAATTCGTATCTCAAGCGCGTAATCTATAAGGGATACGTCAAAACCAAACAGCTTGACCGCCGCCGGCTGAAATACCTGCTGACTCCCACAGGTATTCGTGAAAAATCACGCCTCACCTACGAATTTCTCGAATACTCGTATCAGTACATTATGGAAGTCCGCTCCCGGGTCCGCGACATTCTGGCGCCGCTTTCTCACGACGGCTGCCGCCGCGTGATCTTCTATGGAAGCGGTGAAGTCGCTGAGCTGTCCTATCTCGCGATACGTGAACTGGGCATGGAACTCGCCGGTATCGTCGATCCCGGATCGGAAGGCGCGAAGTGCCTCGATCACGTCATTCGCGACCTCGAATGGCTGCGCGGTCCCGCGCAGGCGGACGTGCTGCTTGAATTGAAATCCAAGGGACAATCCAGTTCAAAAACCGCCGAACTCAAAGAAATCGCCCATCAACGCGGGATGCTCTTTTTCTCGCTTGAATAGCCTCCCACTCTCGTCGCCCTCCTCCTCGATGACCGAGTAAAAACCAATCATGTGTGGAATCTGTGGAATCGTTCATACCCACGGCGAGCCGGTGGACGCCGCCGCGTTGGAACGCATGGCCAAACGTATTGCGCATCGCGGCCCCGACGCCCAGGGAATCTGGACCGGCGGACCCGCCGGTTTGGGCCATCGTCGGCTTTCCATCATCGACCTCTCCGCTTGCGGCAACCAGCCCATGTTCAATCATGACAAAAGCCTGGCGCTGGTCTTCAATGGGGAGATATACAACTTCCAGTCCATCCGCGAACGTCTTCAGGCGAAAGGCCGCGGTTTCGTCTCCAACACCGATTCAGAAGTCATCCTTCATCTGTATGAAGAGAAGGGAATCGACTGCCTCGAAGATCTGCGCGGTATGTTCTCGTTCGCCATCTGGGATGCACGTCGCCGGCGCCTGTTCGCCGCGCGCGACCGCATCGGCAAAAAGCCCTTCAAATATTTCTACGATGGCAAGCGCTTCATTTTCGCTTCCGAATTGAAAGCGATCCTGACCCATCCCGGCGTCCCGCGCCGCGTCGATGATCTGGCGATTCATCACTACATCAATTACGGATACTGCCCGCCGCCGTATACCGGCTTCGATGGAATCCACAAACTACCCGCCGCGCATTACCTGCTTCTCGAAAACGGCGAACTTTCCATCAAGCGGTACTGGCGTCTCACTTATGCGGAAAAAGAAGAACGCTCGGAAGACGAATGGCGTGACGCGATTCTCGATACGCTGCGTGAATCCGTCCGCCTGCGCATGATCAGCGACGTGCCTCTGGGCGTCTTCCTCTCCGGCGGGCTGGATTCCAGCGCGATCGTCGCCTTGGCGGCGCAAGAGTCATCGACTCCGCTCAAGACCTTTTCCATCGGATTCAAGGTCGATAAATACAACGAACTCCCTCAGGCGCGTCTCGTATCTGAAATGTATCAGACCGAGCATCACGAGTTCGTGGTTGAACCCGGGAATCTGATCGAGATTTTTCAGACGCTCGTCAATTTGTATGAAGAACCCTATTGCGACAGTTCGGCCTTACCCACGTACTATCTCGCTCAAATGGCCCGGAAATTCGTCACCGTCGCGCTGAATGGTGACGGCGGCGATGAAAACTTCGCGGGCTATGAGCGCTACGCGATTTTCCAGCGGCTTCGCGATAAAACGCGCCTCATGCGTTCCACCGGTCTTGGATCGCTGTCACGTCTTGTTCCCGCGGGAATGCTTCCAGCCACGTTTGGCCGCAAGATTCAGGCGGGCCAGGCTCTTCTACAATCCAACCCGCTGCCGTTTTATTTCATGCTGATCGGATTTTTCGACTATGGACGCTTCGCTCCAATGTACAGCGATGCGTTTCGAGCTCGGGTGGGGGGCGTCGATCCGCTTGCCTGGCTGCAACAGGTTTTTGACGCCACTGGATCGGGGAGCGATGATCTGGAACGCGCCCTGTTCGCCGATTTCCATTCCTACCTGCCTGAAGACCTGATGGCCAAAGTGGATATCGCCACCATGGCGCACGCGATGGAAGGCCGCTCGCCGTTGCTCGACCACCGCTTCATGGAACTCACCGCCCGCATCCCCATCGATCTCAAACTTCGCGGTGGAGAAAAAAAATACATCTTCAAAAAAGCGATCTGTGACCTCATCCCGGAAAAGTTGTTAACCCTCCCCAAAATGGGCTTTGGAATCCCGATTCATGAGTGGTTTTTAGGAGAGCTGAGCGGGTGGGCGAAAGACTATCTGCTGGGCGAGCGCTTTGCGTCGCGCGGTTATTTCAGGCGCGAAGCCATCGAGCGCCTCTGGAACGAACACGAACAAAAACGCGACCGAGGTTATTACCTCTGGTCGCTGCTGATGCTGGAAGAATGGCATCGTCAGTATATCGACTGAGCCTCATTCCACGGAATAATTCGATTCCATCGTCGATATAAATACCAACGAATTCATCTCACCGTATTCGAATATCAATATTTCGTCTTATCAAGCGTCACCCTCCGACGAACCACCTTCCATCCATTCGAATCCGTCCGGAATTATAATCTCCGCCCATACGCACGATATCGCCGGATGACGCAACCCCGTTGCTGATATCGTATTGAAAAATCACCACGTTCACGGGGAAATTATCATTTCCGTCGACCTGTTCCTGCAGGTCCGGCCCCGGCGAAATAATGATATACGCCTGCGCGGGCCAGTTCCCCCCGTTTTTGTTTCCCGATCCGAATTCAAAATTCGGATTATTTTCCGCGTTCTGTTTGGCGGCCGAAATGAATGGATCGGTCGGCAGCGAGCTCATGTATGCGGTGGGATGAGTCAACCGGAACAATCCCCGCTGACTCGGATCGCTGGGGTAATCGTGATCCTCGACGTAGGTGTTCCAGTCGAGCCGGTACATCTCCAGCGCGCTGGCCACCGCTTTCTGATCGGCGTAAACACGGCTGATCTTGGCTTTCATCTGTGCGTTCAGAAAGTTCGGAACGGCGATGGCGGCGAGAATTCCGATAATGGCGACGACAATGAGCAATTCGATCAAGGTAAATGCATTTTTTCGTTTCATAACATTCCTTCTTCCTACACCCGAAATTAGCATTAAATACAATAGCTAAATTCCAACAGAAAGTAAATTGAAATTATGGAGAAAATACCATTTTTTACAAAGAAATACAACATTGTGAAATTCGGCTCAAAATAAACCAGAAACTTTGCATTCAACATCCTCAAACCCGTTCAATCGCCTTCATCAGTTTTTCCATGTAGCGGGGAATCGCTTCCTTGGGCTCATCGTCGCCCTCATATTCCAGCGCGGCGTAGCCCCGGTATCCGCTATCCATCAAAATTCCCACCACTCGATCGTAATCCGTCTCTTCCTGCTGGCCGTTTGCCCGTCGGATGGCAATCTTCACTTGGGCGTTGACCGCATATGGCGCGATCTGTTCCATATCCTTGTACGGGTCGTCGCCGTGAAAATTGCCGCTATCCAGATTCACGCCGAACCATTCCGAATCGACGCCCTTCACGATCTCCAGCATCTCATCGGGACGTTCCACGATCCCGCCGTGATTCTCCAGCGCGAGATACACGCCCTTCGTTCCCGCGTATTCACACGCGATCCGCGTCGTTTCAATTGAATTCCTGATCGCTTCTTCGCGGGTCTGCCCCTTATCGACTTTCCCCGCGAAAATACGGATCACCGGAGCCCCCATTGAATACGCATGATCGATCCACATGCGCGTCAAAGCCAGGTTTTTCTCTCGATCGGGACCGGCGGGGAAAGTGAACGTATTGCCGATCGCCGTTCCTGAAATATCCAATCCCAAAAGAAACGCTTTCTGACGAAAGCGCATCCAATACGCTTCGTCTTCCTTTCCCGTGAAATAATACGAAGTCGGCTCCGCCGCGTCGCATCCCATCTTCGCGCATTCATCCAGAAAATCCATCATCGTCATGCTTTTATCTTCGCCCAGGTATTTCCGGTATGAATACGCCGCACAACTGCTTTTCAGCTTGCCGCCGAATGATCGCTTGATCGGCTCAATGGCCTGTCCGGTTTGCGTAATGGTCAGCGCCGCCCCCGCTGTGAGCAGGGCGCTTTTGATAAACCGCCGTCTTGTGGGATTCGTATCCATTTTGTTATCCTTTCACAACGGATCATGTCCAGCGGCATCGTCTCATAATCACCGCCGATTTCCTACGGTCATGGCTCCGGCGATCCTATGGGGAGAATTGAAATGAACACAACCCTGCAAAGAAGAAATTTCGTCAAATCCGCTGCTGGAGTGACCGCCTTGCTGGCGGCTCCCGCCGTCATGACTCAACCCCGTGACAAAAAGTTCCGCGTCGCGACCGTCGGAACCGGCTGGTGGGGTATGAACATCACCCGCTGCGCGATCCAGTCCGGCGACGCCGACCTCGTCGCCATCTGCGACGTCGACAAGCGCCATCTTCAGGCCGCCGCCGAAGAAATCACCGGCATGACTGGTAAAAAACCACAAATGTGGTTAGATTTCCGCGATCTGCTTGAAAAATCCAAACCCGAGATCGTCATCATCGGGACGCCCGACCACTGGCATCCCCTCATCACCATCGCCGCCTGCAACGCCGGCGCCCACGTGTACGTTGAAAAGCCCGTCGGCCACACCCTGCTCGAAGGCCGCGCCATGGTCAACGCCGCCCGCGCCAATGACCGTGTCGTTCAGGTTGGCACTCACCGCCGCGTCTCGCCGCACAACGTCTGGGGAATGGATTTCGTCCGTAGCGGCAAACTTGGCAAGGTCGGCATGATCCGCGCCTTCGTCCATTCCGGAGGCGGAGCCGGACAACCCATTCCCGATGAAGAACCGCCTGAATACCTCGATTGGGATATGTGGTGCGGTCCCGCTCCGCTTTGCCCCTACAATCCGCGCATGCACCCCAAAGGTTTTCGCTCTTTTCTGAATTACGCCAACGGCACCTTGGGCGATTGGGGCATCCACTGGATGGATCACATCACCTGGTTCGCCGGCGACAATCAAACCCCGAAACGGATCTCGTCGATGGGGGGACGCCATATCAAGCGTGACAACACCGACGCGCCCGATACTCAAACCGTTCAGTTTGAGTTCGATGGTTTCACCGCTGTATGGGAACACCGCCAGTACGCCGCCAACAATGCGGAAAAACATCCGCTCGGCATCTATTTCTACGGAACCGAGGGAACTCTTCACATCGGCTGGGTCGGCGATGGAACCACCTTCTACCCGGCCAATAAAAACCGCGAGATCATCAACGTTCCCCCTCAGCTCCATGAACCGGATCAACAGAACATCCCGGAACTGTGGGCGAACTTCACCGACAGCATTCGTAACCAGCGCCGCTCCGTCTCCGACATCGAAATCGGCCATCGATCGACCAGCCTGAGTATGCTGGGCATGTTGTCGTACAAACTGGGCCGCGGCATCGAGTGGGATGGAGAGAAAGAAAGAGTCATTGGCGATGAAGAAGCCAACCAAATGCTTCGCCGCGAATACCGAGCTCCTTGGACCTATCCCGAAGTGTGATGGAAGCGTCGTAATCGCTTGATTTTTTTGAACCTTTTGCCTCGCCGGGCTCTGCTCGGGTTTCTGGATCAAATTACAGAAGAAAAAATATGAAAAAAGAAACAATCCACCGTCTGTTAACTTGACTTTCAGGGTGATTTGATTAATATTCTCTTTCGGTTGGCAGCCGAATAAACGCAGGAGTAGCTCAGCTGGTAGAGCATCTCGTTGCCAACGAGAAGGTCGCGGGTTCGAACCCCGTCTCCTGCTTTTCGCCGAACTACCAAGGGCCTGACTCGTCAGGCCCTTTTTCATTTACGAACCACTCGTCTTGCCGGCCCAACCATCCAATCGCCTGTTTCGCCTGCCTGAAGAATCAGGATTCCGAAAAGCGTATCTCAATCTCACCGTTTCCGAGCCAACATGCGCGCAATAATACGCACATTCCGAATATGTGCTCCCTCGCCGGCGTAATTGGACGTGTGCTTATAACTCCGGCTGAGGCTAATTCCGGCTTGCCCTATTTTCGTGTTTTTTGTCGTTTTCGTGATTCAATCCGACACTAATTTCTATGCAGAGGCATTTATCCTGTTCATCCTTCCAATCCTGTCCATCCTGATTCAGACAATCAAAATCCTATTCCAAAGTCCAGCCGACGTCCCGAAGGGACGGATGCTTATAGCTCAGCCTTTCAAGTCTGGGCTGATCGGGCCTGAGAACAAAAAAGGGCGTCTCAACCGAGACGCCCTCAGGATCGCGTTATGCTTCACCAATCAGGGGAACACGCGGATGATGTCGCCCCGACTGGTCAAACCATTCGACACGTTATAGACGCCGGGGTAGGTATGTTCGAGGTCGGGGCCAACGCTGACCGCGTATCGTCCCTCGGGGTACATCCCCTGCGCCTTGGCGTATTGCTCAGCATCATCTTTAAAGCGAATCGTCAAATCGCCGCCGCTGCCACGTTTTGGAATGCTGGTGTATTTCTCTTTATCCATCGCGACGTTACCGTAAGCGGGAGCGTACAATGGCTCAGGGTGCAGTTCCATGGGCGCGTTTGACGCCATGCTTTTAGTAACGGAAATTGTCGCTTGCTGGAAAATATCGATGGGAACCCGGGCGATATAACCGACGGGTGTGGTTAACGAGTTGTTGAGAATATTGTACGCGTGCGCCGGGTCATGGAGCGGATATGAATTATGATCGACTCGGTAAAGTTCAAACGCGGTCGATAGCGCTTTGAAATTCGCTTCAACCTGAGCGACTCTCGCTCTCGTCTGCGCGTTCAGAAAGTTTGGAACGGCGATGGCGGCGAGAATTCCGATAATGGCTACAACAATCAACAATTCAATCAGTGTAAACCCTTTTTTCATGACCTGCTCCCCGAAACCATGATAAGTTACAAGTCGTTATTATCTCGCGATTGAATCACAAAATCAATAGGATTTTTCCAGAATCACAAACAAAAATCTTTGCATATTCCACCGAATCCACCCATTTTTAGAAACAACACGGAGATCTAACCAAACCTCAGCCCGTCTCTCTAGGGTTGAATTCGGACGAACTCTCTAACCCTGCATTGGTTTACTCGCCCGGTGCAGGGAAATGCTTCGATGCGTCATCGATCAACAATACCCAGTCATCCTCCGTGGGTGGCGTGAACTCTTTCGATCCCTCCGCGGGAAAGACTCCAATCGATTCATATCCGCCATCGCGTGGACTGAACCATCCACATTGAGCAAGCTCCCCTGAAATCCTCCCCATATCAACCGAAACCGTCTGCTTACCGGGAAAATAGGCGATCACCGTTTCTCCGTGTTCTGTTCTCGCGGCGGGGACGTAATTCCCGTCAGTATCATACCCCTTCGTAACCACCGTATGGCCCTGATCGGGAACCAGATCATACCATCTCCGCGATTCAAACAGCGTCTTGATGTTGGGAAGAAGGCTCGTCGCTCCCGGATCGTTCAAACTTTCCTTCCAGGGCGCTTTTCCGTTGGGGTACCAGGGGGCGGCGTTCATTGCCCAGACTGGACTGTTGCCATAGTGATGCCCGCATGATCCGCTCAGAACCGATTCATAGGCCTGCCGCCGAACCTGAAGCACGGTACCAACAATCGGGTTCGAGCCGAACTTTTCGTTTTCATACCGCGATTCGAATAAAAAGAATGGCATGGTGGGTTTTCGGTTATAGTCTTCAAGCGATTTTTTCCACACATCGCCGTACTGATAGGTACAGTTCACCGTCATCCAGGGGTATTCGTTAGGAGGCCAGGCTTCGGTCGCGGATAAACCGGGTCTGGCGTGATAGGTCATCAGGTGAGTTCCGCCGTCCTGCGCTCGGATCCCTTCCGCGATGGCGTTCATCTTTTCCCTCAGTGCGCCCGGCTCCCGGTCGTTTCCGATTACGTAAATCAGGTTGGGGAAATCCCGATATCGCTCGCCGATCCATTCTCCATACCAGCGGCAATCCTCCACGCTGTTATTTTGAAAAAGGGGCAGATACCATCCATCGGTTGCTTTGTCTTCTCCCTGGTTATAGCCAGTGTACATGGGGCACAGCAATACCTGGATGCCATATTCTCCCGCTTTATGAATCATCCAGTCCGCGTGCTCGAAGTATTCTTCATTGGGCGTGGTGAATTTGTTTTTCGTGGTGAATGGCTTGTTGCCGTAATAATCCTGCGGTCCATCTTCATCGCGGCACCCATCGCAGTAATAGCCTTCGGGAATTGTCACAATGATCGAGTTCACTCCCAGCGCTTTCCTGTTTTCCAGATAGAACACCACGTCCTCATCGCTGACCTGGGCCGCGAGCGACCAGGGCGTATCGCCATTGATGAAAACGGGCGCGTCGTTCTGATCGGCCAGATACCGATGATTCGAACTTGCTTTCAATGGATACTCTGGAGATGAGAACGCCGCAGCGGCGGCTGAAAAAAGCAGGGCGATCGCTATTGCGACAATGGCAAGACGGTTCATAGGCTTTGCTTCTCCCGTTGAATTCAGATGGACAAGTTGGCATTTTCCGATTTGGAACTAATGTCTATCATGCGGTGAGGTTGTTTGATAGAGGATTATTAATTGAAACCAAATTACACGACAGATCGGGAGGAAACCCATGTCGAAAAAATTAATTGTTCCCGAAACAGGCCCCAAAGCGGTCGGCCCTTACTCGCCCGCGGTGGAAGCGAACGGCTTCCTCTTCGTATCGGGGCAGATTCCACTCGATCCCGCGTCGGGGGAGTTGGTGCTGGACAGTTTTGAAGCGCAGGTTCGACGCACGCTCGAGAATTTGAAATCCGTGATCGAAGTCGGTGGCGCGTCCCTTAAGGATGTCGTCAAGGTTGGAATCTTCATGACCGATATCGCCCGTTTTGGCGACCTGAACGCGATTTATGAAGAGTATTTCGGCGAAAGCCGCCCCGCACGCGCGACGGTGCAGGTCGCGGCGTTGCCCAAGGGCGTCGAGGTCGAGATGGACGCCGTGGCGGTCATACCCAGGTAATGGACTGAACGAACCGTGAACGGCCGGCCTTGGCGATGTTCATTCGGCGATTCGTTATGAATCCGACTCAGGGCTGGCGGTCAACCGCAACGTCCAGGCGTATGCCAGAACAACCGCGCCCAGCGTCAGTGCGCCGACGCCCTGATGCAGGGTGGGTAACAAAACTTCCAGCGCGGAATACGCCTGCTGTCCCGGTTGTTTGATCGCCCAGAGGGCGCCGAATCCAAGCAGCAACTGAATGGAAACGATCGCGCATAATCCCAGCCCAAGCCGCCCGAGGATGCGCTTTTCCGAGTAAAATCCCCAGATTCTCACGCCGAAAATCAGCGCGGCGCAATACACGATTCCCGCGAACGTGATGTGCGCCATCAGCATTTCCGAGATATGCCGTAATACAGCGCCCAGCGTCAGTTGAAAGACGATCAGAGCGATCAGAACCGCTCCCAGCCAACGATCCACCGCCGCGCTCGAACGAATCTGCGGCGCTTCATTGGATTTCCAGCGTGTGGACACCGCCGCCGCGAGACCGATCAGCATGGCGAAAAACAACTGACCGGTGACGCCATGCACGATCGCCAGAGCGATGCTGGGGGCGACGTCGTTGGGTGACGTCGACAAGGTGAATTTCCCCGTGACGCGCAAGCCGCCCATAATGCCCTGAATAATGACCAGAGCGAGGGCGCCGGCCGCATATTTTTTCACCCAGCCGCGCGTCTCGCTCGCCCAGACCACGCAACACAGCGTAAGGGTCGTCAGTCCTACCAGCGAGCCGATTAAACGGTGCGTGTGTTCATAATAAATCCCGCCGGTCATGCGCGAGAGCGGGTACAGAAACATGTTGTAGCCAAATGTATTCGGCCAGTCGACCACCGCCAGACCGGCGTCGTAGCTGGTGACCAGTCCGCCCGCGATCAGCAGAATGAACGTCGCACAACAGGCGACGTTCGCCAGAGCGGACGCTCCTCGCAAAGGCGGCTTGTTCGACCGTCCAACCCCGGAACCGATCAATCCGCCGATCGCAGCCAGAATCGCGCCCGCCGCCAGAAAGCCCGGGATATAGATCATTGCGTGAGGAATCTTGTTGGGCGTATCCGGATTTGAAAGAACGCTGCCCAGCACCAGAAAATTGAGGATGGATGAGATCGCCCCCGACACAAAACCGGCTTTCCAGCCGTATGGAGTCCGCCGTGCGGCGATATATCCGCCAATCAGCAGGCATAATAGAAAGCCCCCGAACATGACGGGACTCGGCAACTGAATCCCCGGCAGGTGGAACACGTACCCGATCGCCCACATGGCGACGGTCATGCCGAAACCGAGGGCGATATTTTCCGAGCGAGTGAAAAGTGAAAGAAAACCGGTCGTGGTGGGAGCCGTTACGTTGTTTTGAGGAGTATCCATTTTGTATTTTGTTTGTATGGTCGCGAGTCAGCAGGGTCGGGCGGGCGTAAAGTGATAAAGACGCTCGCCATGTCGAAAATTCTGGTTCACAGCGTTTCTGAGACTCTGAATACTGTAACTTCGCTGACTTCAAAAGTATAACCTGACTGAGGCTGATTTCCCGGGCGGCGCCCGGCGCGAATTTCCGAATAACAGAAAGCCCGGCTGCTCTGAGCCGGGCTTGAAGACGTCTTGTTATGTCGCGGACTCAAACCCGATCAGACCGCCAGACGATGGTGCCGGCTTTGATGGTCATCTGGTTATAGAGGTTCTCATCCAGAATGGCCAGGTCCGCGTCCTTACCAACGGCGAGAATGCCTCGGCGGTATTTCCATTCCAGAATACGCGCCGCGTTCAGGCTGGCCATCTGCGCCGCTTCCTCCAGTTTCGCGCCGCCGTGTTTCACCATGGTGCGAAGAGCCTTGTCCATTGTCAGCGTGCTGCCAGCCAGCGTGTCCGGCGAATGTTCGAGATAGGCGCGGCCGCATTTCATCAGAACGCGCTGACCGCTGAAATCGAAGACGCCATCAGGCTGTCCCGCCGCGCGAATCGCGTCCGAAACCAGAATAATCCGGTCGTATTTCTTCACTTTGAGCAATAGCTGCAGGATAACCGGATGAACGTGAACCGCGTCCGCGATCACTTCGACAAACAACTCATCGCGCAAGAGAGTCCCCCCAAGAATGCCCGGGCGACGATGATGCAAACTAGGCATTGCATTGAATATATGCGTCACGCCCTCAAGTCCGTTGTCAATCGCTTCCGCGATCTGTTCGTAGTCGGCGTTCGAATGCCCGATGGAAAGATGAAGCGGTGAATACGATTTCTGTTTGACTTCTCTCAGTGACGCCGCGCGCAAAACCTCAATCGCGCCCTCAATTTCAGGAGCGATCGTCATCACTTTAATCCACGGGCCGCCCGTCTCGCACAATTCTTCAAAGCTGTCTTCGGTCGCGGGCCACATATAATCCTTGCGGATCGCCCCATGCATCATGGGATTCAAAAACGGGCCCTCCAGATGGATCCCCTCAATAATCCGATCGGGACCGGAGGATTCGCAATACTTCCGCAGACACTGAATCGATTCCAGAAAAGGATCTCTTGGCTGGGGGTAGATCGTCGCAATAATCGAGGTGGTTCCATGCCGGGCGTGAAAACCGCCGATGGCCTCATAACCATCTATTTTGTTATCGCAAAAGTCGTATCCCATCCCACCGTGGATGTGGATATCGATAAATCCAGCCAGCACATAATGTCCGCGTAAATCGATCTCTTCAGAGTTCTCGGGGCGCTCGATATCTTCCAGATGCCCCATCTGATCGATTTTTCCATCCTTCAGAACCAGAGTAACGTTCTCTTCGCGGCGGAAGGGAGTGATCGCGGTCGCGCCGCGCAAAATCAGCGGCTTGGCGTCGCTGTTCATGGAATTGAAATCTCCGGATCGATTTAATTGCGATTATATAATAAATGAAGATTATAATCCGTTGTTTGAATTAAGCGAGTGTGAATCAAAGATTTTGGCAGGGAAAAACGTCTATTTGCGAGAATTTCGATTCAAGGGTCTGATTTCAATCCGGCTGATGCAGTTCCCCGGAGCGGTTCTCAACGCGCCGAGACAGGCTTCACCGACTTCTTCCGGCGTCACTTTCCATGAATGATCTTCATCGGGATCGTGCCGGTGCGATTCAGAATCCACTGAACCGGGGAAAACCGTAGTCACCTTGATGTTGTGATTCCGGACTTCGTGGAACAGCGATTCAGAAAATCCCGTTACCGCGTACTTTGAAGCCGCGTAGGCGCTGCCGCCGGGTAAAGGGACATACCCGGATATCGAAGAAACATTGATGATATGCCCGGATTTTTGTTGTACGAAATGGGAGAGGGCGGCTCGGGTGGCGTAAAACAGCCCGTTCACGTTCGTCTCAATCAATGCCTTCCATTCTTCTTGAGAAATCGTGAACACGTCCTTGCGAATCACCAGCCCCGCGTTATTGATCAGCGCGTCTAATCCGCCAAGATCACCCGCCAATCCATGAATCGCTTCTTCCACTGATTCATACCGTCTCAGATCGACGGTCCTGAAAAAGGCGGTTCCGCCCTCACGCTGGATCGACGCTTGCAGGCTTTCCAATAATTCCGTCGATCGCGCCAGCAATCCGACGGAAAATCCGGCTCGTCCCAAAACGGCGGCGATGCCCCGTCCGATTCCTTTGCTGGCTCCGGTGATGATGACCTTCACTCAATCCCTCCTCTCCAGATGAATATACACGTGCGGGCCCGCTACGCTTCCAGCGCCGATTCCTTGTATTTTTTGATCTGAAAACCGTAATCGCGGATTTTGCGATATAGCGTGGCCGTACTGATCTGCAGCGCCGTCGCGGCCGCGGCGACATTGCCATGCGTCATCTCCAGAGCCTCATCGATGGCTTCCTGTTCCATTTCAATCAGCGGCCGCACTTTAGTGGCGGGTTTGGATTCCACTTTCGCAGCCGTGGCGGGCGAGGCAGGCGCCGGGGTGGAGGCGGCGTGTTCATCGGATTCTTTCTCAAACAAAACCGATTCCATTACGGCGTTCTTACGAATGATTTCGGGCAGCATCTCGACTTCCAGCGTGGGCGAGTCATACAGCACGACGCATTGATGAACGCAATTCTGCAACTGGCGTACATTTCCTGGCCAATCGTAATCGCACAAGACCTCCAGCGCCGATGAGGAGATTTCCTGAAACGATTTGCTGGTTTCCTTTGCATAGCGCTGCAGAAACATCTCCGCGATTTCGGGAATGTCCTCCCGCCGGTCGCGCAACGGAGGAATATTCACGTTGACCACGTTCAACCGGTAGTAGAGATCTTCACGAAGACGATTCTGCTGAATCGCCTCAAGCGGATCGCGATTCGAAGCCGAAATGACCCGTACGTCGACATTGATTTTATCTTTGCCGCCAACCCGGTAAAACGAACGATCCTGCAAAAAGCGGAGCAATTTGGGTTGCAGGTTCATGTTCATTTCCGTGATTTCATCCAGAAAAAGAGTCGATTGATGGGCCTGTTCACACCGGCCCGTGTTTCGTTTCGCCGCGCCGGTGAACGCGTTTTTTTCATGACCGAACAGTTCGCTCTCCAACAGGTCTTTGGGAATCGCGGCGCAGTTGACGTCGATCATCTCTTTCGCGCGGCGGCTTGAAAGTTGATGCACCGCTCGGGCCACCAGTTCTTTACCCGTGCCGCTTTCTCCAGTGATGAGTACGTTCGCGTTCGTGGGCGAGACGTTATCGATGATGTGATAGATCACCTGCATGGCGCCGCTTCCGCCGATCATTTCGCAATACTGGTTGCGTTTGGCGCGCTCGAACTGCGTGACCTTCTCCTGCAGCATGTATTTTTCGATCGCGTTTTTGACGGAAACAGTAAGCCGGTTGAGTTCGATGGGCTTGGGGCAGAAGTCATACGCGCCCCGCCTCATCGCTTCGACGGCTCGTTCAACGCTGCTATGCGCGGTAATCATGATAACCGGGGTAGAGGGAGCCGTCTCTTTTACTTCTTCGATGAGTTCGATTCCATCGCCGTCAGGCAGATTGATATCCAGCAGCAGGGCATGAAAATCGTCTTCGGTCAGCGCGACGCGTAACGAAGCCGCGCTTTCTTCACAACGGACCTCATACCCCGAATTTTTCAGATGAGTCTCCAACAACAAACGTGTTGTTTCGTCATCGTCAGTGATCAGAATTCGATTTTTCATATACCCGATGCCCCAGGATGTTTTTTATTTCAGTAAAATTATCGAGACCAGAAAAAACAAACCGTAGTTAATGCCTTGATTCCTATATTACTACAACTCTTCAGAAAAGAACTATGGTTATGGGATCATTTTTCCCGTAAATCCGTTTCGTCATGGGGAAAGAACCAGAACATACCGTGGCGGTATGTTTAATCTTACACCACTTTCGCGATTTCGCAAAATCACTGGTGTTTTAACGCATTCCATGCGATAGTGCCGAGTTGTTTTTTACATCGGATAGAATTGAATCCATCGAGTTATTCAATGACCACTCGTAACCGAACCCAATCGGTCTTGATTGAAAGCCGGCTTTCCGAACTTGAACGGACGCGGATGTTCGTAACCGAATTCTGCCTGTTGGATCATGAGTCGAAACCGGTCGAAATGTTTCTTCATCAGATGGTGCTCGCCGTGAATGAAGCAGCCGCCAACATTATTCAACATGCCTACGCTCAAGAGCCGGATCACTCGCTGGAACTGATTCTTGAACGAGCCGATGATCATTTGCTTGCGACCTTGTTGCATCACGGAGATCCGTTTGATCCCTCGATGGAAATCAGGCCCGCCTTTGATGGAACCCGCTCATCCGGTTTTGGCGTCTACATCATCCACAACGCCGTCGATGAGGCCGTTTACGGCGAATGGGTTGATGGACGTCATTTCATTCGATTGACGAAGCGGATATGGCGAACGGATTGATTATCACGAATCATCGAGAGGATTGTTTATTTCGAGAGCAGGGGAGACTTATTCATTCTCCGGCAACCAGCTCTGAATCGCCTGAATGAGAATGTCTTCATCCACGATCGGCTTGGTGATGTACTCGTTGAATCCCTGAGCCAGATATTTTTCCCGGTCGCCCGACATGGCGTGCGCCGTCAACGCGATGACGGGAATATTCTTAAGCGTTTCGCTTGTGCGGATGCACGACAGAACTTCCACGCCGTCCATCTCCGGTAGGGAGATGTCCAGCAGAATCAGATCGGGATGAGACGTCGCCATGCCCTCCAGGGCTTCAGGCCCCGATTCATATTCAACGATTGAATAGGCGTCCTCAAGAATGGCGTGGACGAGCAGGCGATTGTCTGGGTTGTCTTCAATAACCGCGATGGTTTTCATGGTTGATACTCGGATAACACCTCATTCAGTGCGGCCAGCGTCTGTATCAAAACTCTCTCAAGTACGTCCAGTTCCTGATACGCTTCCGCCTGGTTCTGCTCCCGTGCGAGACGCTCTACCAGCTCGGCTTTTTTAAAAAGGTCGCTGGCTCCAAAGTTTCCGGAACTGGATTTAATCGAGTGGGCGGCTTCGCTCAAGGCCTTCAGGTCGCCTGACTCGCGGGCCTCTTTCGCCTTGTTCAACTTATCCGGCGCATTCGCCGAAAAAAGATGAATCATCTTGACGACGAGCTCAGCGCCGCCCACCTGTTCTATTCGAGTAATCGCGCTTCGATCCAGACACATCCTGCTTTTACCTGCGTTTTGGGATCAGGAAAATAAACTAAACCCCCAAACAAATCATCCGTCAATTGTTTTTTTGCGATTACAAGAGATTCTGAAGCGCTTTCCACATCCCGCGGTAATAATTCATCACCCGGATCGGATCGCTGCTTTCCTGAATTTCAGCCATGGTGAATCCCGTAAAACCGACGCCTTTCAGCCCCTGGTACAACTTGCGGTAGGGATACTCTTCATCGTACAAATCGCGCATATGCGCGCTGAAAATTTTGTCCTTGCACAGGTTGAAATTATAATCCCAACCCTGTCCGTCAACGTCCAGCGCGTTTGAGTTCCAGCACAATCCCACGTTTGGATGATCGGCCGCATCCATGATCGCCCGCATGTTCGGCGGTTCGGAGGTTTTGCTGCCGTGCATCTCTACCCGAATTTGAATCCCGTAATCGGAGGCGAAAGCGCCGATTTCACGCAGTGACGAGCCGATTTGCGCGATGGTTTTTTCTTTGGGGATTCCATCGGGCAAGCCATTGGGCCTGACTTTGACGCCGCCGCCGCCTACGTCATGAGCAAGGACGATGTATTCCTTGGTCGCCTCGATATCACGCTTCAGTTTGTCCTGATCGGGCGTGTGGAAGTCAAATGCGCTCCCCAGACCAATCAGCTCTATTGGCGAATCTTCAAACTTCTTTTTGACCTCCGCCCGCTGGGCTTTGTTCAGATTGACTTCCACTTTGTGGGCGTGCGTCGTTCTGAGCTCGACGCCCTGAAACCCTGTTTTGGAGCAGTTGGCGATAATCGTGTCCAGATCCCAGTCCTTCGCCAGGTTATAGGTAACCAGCCCCAGTTTAAACGAAGCGCCGGAGCCGGAAGCGGCGGCTTGCGCCATCATGGCGGAAGGCCGGGTCAACGCCGTCGCGCCCGCGGCCAGCGAAGCAAGCATGGTTCTACGTTTCATTTCGAAATCTCCCACAGGTTTGATTGAAATAGATGAAAAGCAAACGCATAATTCAATACCATGAAAACCGGTTGTTGGATAGATGTTTTTGATTCAATACACGGATAATCGCCGATCCCGCGAGAATTCATGATAGAATGGTTAAACGATAAGGAAGCAAAGGGAGACTCGCTCATGACGCAAACCGAACAGGAAAAAACCCTGCATCGCTTTTACCGCGACGGCGCGCCTTATATGGGTGATTTTGAAGACGTCGTATCCAAACTGGTGGTGGTTCAGAAGGGCAGCTCCGAATACCTGTCCGCGAGCCTGCTCCAATTGATGAAAGACATCCATACCCGGCTTGCCGACTGCCAGGCGATTCTGGGCAAAGTTGAAAATATGATCGAAGACGCCCGCGCCAATAACGCCTCACAGGAAGAAATCTCCCCCCTCGTCGATTTGTGTCTGGATTTACAACACGTTCAACTACACATGACGAAAGATGTCGAGAAATGCGTCAATGGAATCGTCGATCGTGTTTTTCCCCGGTAATGATTGGTTGATTGAGAATGCCCCTTCGTATTGAATCATGCGACTTTCACGTGCTTGCCATGCGGACCCGAATGCCTTTCAAATACGGCATCGCGGTCCTGACCGCCGTTCCGCATATTCTCGTGCGAGTCAACGCGGTCATAAATGGCGTTCATCAGAGTGGACTCGCGGCGGAAGGCCTGCCGCCGAAGTGGTTCACAAAAAACCCTGATACGAGTTTCGAAGACGATCTGCAGGATATGTTCGGCGTAATCCGCTCCGCATGCGGTCATGCAATTGATGCGGGAGAAGCACAATCGCCCTATCATCTATGGCGTGAGACCATGTTACGCCAGGCTGAAACGCAATCCGCTCATCCCCCTTTGCTCTGGGGATTCGGAGTCAGCCTCGTTGAACGCGCCCTGCTCGACGCCTTTTGCAGAGCGAATAACACGACGATCTCCCATGCCGTTCATCAGAATTTGCTGGGCGTCGAACTTGGAGACATCCATCCTGAACTGAAAGGCTCGACTCCCGGAGACTGGTTGCCGGAGGCGCCATTACAGTCCGTTATCGCTCGCCATACCGTCGGGTTGGCCGATCCCCTCGATGTAAGCGATATTCCAGACGGAGAAAAAATCGACGACGGCCTTCCTCAATCGCTTCAAGACTGCATAAACCGGTATGGTCTTTCTCATTTCAAAATCAAAGTCTGCGGCGATCCCGCGATAGACGCGCCCCGGCTTCATCAAATCGCCCGGCTTCTTCAACAAACCACGGATGGCCGGTTCGAGTTCACTCTTGACGGGAACGAGCAATTTCATGACGTCGCCGCGTTTCGCGCGTTCTGGGAAGCGATAACTTCCGATTCAACCCTGACTGATTTTCTTGAAAGAATGATTTTTGTCGAACAACCGATTCACCGCGACTCCGCTCTAACCGAAACGACTCAGGCGGATTGGGTTAACTGGCCGGATGCTCCCCCCACCATCATCGATGAAGCGGACGGCTCAATCGACAGCCTGAGAAACGCGCTCCAAACCGGATACGTGGGAACCAGCCATAAAAACTGCAAGGGCGTGATGAAGGGAATCGCGAACGCCTGTTATATCGCCTGCCGCAACCAGAACTCGATCGGCAAACGCTACATACTCAGCGGCGAAGATCTGGCCAACGTCGGGCCGATCGCGTTGCTTCAGGACCTCGCGATTATGTCGCTTCTGGGCGTGGAACACGTTGAGCGTAACGGACACCATTATTTCTCCGGGCTTGGGATGTGGCCTCTTTCCGTTCAAAACTCCGTTCTGTCAAAACACAACGATTTGTATGAACCCTCCCGGGACGGTTTCCCCACATTACGAATTCAATCGGGCCGAATCAATCTGAATTCCGTCCGATCCTCTCCATTCGGATTCGATATCGAAATCGACCCATCTTTATTTACTCCTCTGAATGAGTGGTCATTTGATATGCTTTACAGTTAAAGAAATCAATATATTTTTTTCTGAGGATTGCGGATCGCTCTATTCCAGATACACTTTTTATAAATGCTGGATGTTCCTTTCGATTCTTTTCACTTGCGCTGATGTGTTGGTTTTCAAATTCGCCTGTATTTTCATGTGAATTGCAGCGTTTTCGTGTATTGCTGCAACTTTGAGTTTACATCATTGGAGACTGTCATGAAATCGATCGGATCATTCGGGACGTTAGTTGTATGTGTGTGTGTATTGGCGGCATACCCTTCTCAGGCTCAAAATTCCCAAACCGAAATTCAACAGTTGAAAGAACAGATCAAGCTGCTCATGCAGCGCGTCGATACGCTTGAGTCGCAAAACGCCCGTCTCGAACAGAAAGTCGCTCAATCGCAGGAAACGATTCAGCAGGCGAGCGAACAGGTTTCAACCTTAACCGAAACGGTGGCGGCTACAGCAAACACCGCACAAAACTCCATCACTTCCAAATACGGCGCCGAGTTGTATGGGTATCTGAAACTGGACGCCTCGTACGACGACTCGCACGTGTCGCCAGGAAATTACGCAACGTATGTCATGCCTGAATTGGGCGGAGCGGATGATTCACAATTCAACATTACCGCGAATCAGTCGCGTTTTGGCTTGAACCTGAAGGGGCCCGAACTGGGAAACGCCAAAACCAGCGGGAAGATTGAAGTCGATTTTTATGGAGGCGGCGCGGAAAACAAACCGCACCTTCGCCTGCGCCACGCCTACGCTCAAATCGAATGGCCGGATTACGATCTGGCGGTTCTCGCCGGGCAGACGTGGGACGTGATTTCGCCGTCATACCCAACCATGTTGAATTTTCTTCCGCTCTGGGACGCGGGCAACATCGGCTATCGCCGCCCTCAGTTGCGAGTCACCAAAGGGTTTGATCTGGGCGGCGATTCAAAACTGACTTTTGAAAACGCGCTTACCCGTACCATTGGCGACGATGTGCTTGGCAACGATACGGGTTCCGATTCCGGCTTTCCAACCATGCAGAGCCGCGTCGCGTATTCGTTCCCAGGATTGGCCGATAAGAAGACGGAAGTCGGGTTGTCTGGACATTACGGTCAGGAAGAAAACGATAAGGACAATCAGGATTACGATTCATGGTCTCTCAATCTCGATCTCGCGATTCCTTTATTCACCCAACTTACTTTTCGCGGCGAGTTGTTCACTGGTGAAAATCTTGATGCGTATTACGGCGGCATCGGACAGGGAGTCAATTCGCTCCTCGGCCGGGAAATTCCCGCGAATGGAGGCTGGGCTTCTCTTTCGTACACGCCGGTCGAGCAGTGGAACTTTAACGTGGGCGCCGGGTTCGACAATCCAGAGGATTATTACGTCGTCTCCGGGGGACGAACCCGAAACATCGCGTATTTCGGCAATGCGATTTACATGCTGAATCCATCAATGCTGGTTGGTTTGGAGGTTTCTTACTGGCAGACGGATTACAAAGACATTGATGACGGCGACGCGCTGCGTTTGCAGACATCACTGATTTATAAATTCTAATTTCTCAACAACCGGAAACGATTGCATGATTCCCATCTTTCAGCGATGAGAGATGGGAATTATTTTTGTCATTAAAGCGATCGGAGAAGGAACAAAAAAACAGGATCGAACGATGAATGCAACAGAAAAAATCATCACGCCCAGCAGGACTCGAACCTGCAACCACCTGCTTAGAAGGCAGGTGCTCTATCCATTGAGCTATGGGCGCTGATATCGAGAGTTCAAATCGGTTCTTTAACTCGGCTGATTATAGAATTACGGCGCCTGATCCGAAACCGGACCGGAGCGGACTCGCTCAATATTTTCGCTTGAGAATCAAATACTCAACCATTCCCAAACCCACGCCGAATCCACTGACCACGGCGTCAAGCGCATTCACCGGGATCCCCTTCATGGCGAACCAGAGCCCGCGTTGGCGAAGCAGGTGCATCTCAAATGGCAAAATGAGGTACAGATAAAGACAAGCGAAAGCCACTCCCAGCGAAAAGAACACCGGCTGAAAGCATCCGATCGCGATGAATAACAGGATGAGATATACCAGCGGCAAACGCAGCATGGTTGAGAGTGAATTCGTGCCAAAACGGCCTTTTTCAGCGTGCTGAACGGCGGTTTTCGCAGGAGGAGAATCAAACTTGTTACGAAGAAGAAATTTAGCCAGATCACGCGAGCGGCGAAACTGGTTGCGAATAAACCCTCTGACCGTCAGGCGTTTGTTGTGGACCACTTCGATGGATCGATCGAGCCGGATGCGGTAACCAGCCCGAACCAGGCGGCGGCCGAGAGTGCGGTCTTCAATCGAAGCGCCGCGAATATTGTCATCAAATCCGCCGCATGCGATAAAAGCGCTCTTCTTCACCGCGGTGAGAGAAGTGAAGGTGGTATCGATCCAATCCGGCAACTGGACAAGCACGTAGCGGTTATACAGATTTTTGTATTGCGAAAAGTAGTTGGAAAAAGGGCAGACATCGGAAAACACGCCCTGAACGCAATCGGCGCCGCTGGTTTCGAACTGCTTCCCGAGCATTTGCAGCAGCGATCTGGGTACAAGGACGTCGCTGTCCGTGAAGACGATGATATCGTTTTTCGCTTCGCGTCCTCCCCGGTTGCGGGCGGTGGCTGGCCCTGAATTCTTTTCCATCGAAACCACGCGCGCTCCTGCTTCGCGAGCCAGTTCGGCGGTGCGATCCGTAGAGCCGTCGTCAACCACGATGAATTCAAAATCGCCCTCGACCCGCTGAATGCTTTTCAGCGTGTCAGGTAAGGTGCTCTCGCCGTTGTAGACGGGAATCACAATGGAGAAGGCCGCGTTCATGCTCATCGATCGATCAGTTCCCGATACATGGCTTCTACTGACTGCGCCATGTTCCGCAAGGTAAACTCGTTAATCACGCGGTCGCGCGCGTTGGCGCCCAACCGCTTCCGCTCATCGGGATCAGAGAGAAGCTCATGCAGCCGTTCCCTGATTTCCCGCGCGGAGGCTTCGTGCAGTAAAACGCCTTCGCAGCCGTCACGCAATATGCTCTCCACACCGCCGACTCGAGTCGACAGGACGCACCGGCTCATCGACATGGCTTCAAGCATGGCATTCGGGACGCCTTCCGAAATCGATGAGCATACGTAGACATCCATCACGGCGAGACAGGAACGGACGTCCTGAATGAATCCCGGCAGGTAAAGCGAATCCGCGACGCCGTATTCGCGAGCGGTTCGCAGTAATTCATCGCGTTCGGGGCCATCGCCGGCGATCAGTAATGACGCATCTGGCCAGGATAATTTCAACGAGGCGAAAGCGTCAATCAATTTTTTGAAGCCTTTTACCGGATCGAGCCTGCCCACGGAACCAATGATGTGACCATGTTCGGGCAGTCCAAGCGAGGCGCGCCGTTGTGCGTTCGATTCAACGGGCGAAAAAAACTCGGCGTCGACGCCATTCGGAATCAGATCGATTCGAGCGGGAGGGCGAGTGAGAGCGGCGTAGTAATCGCGTAATTGCGGTGAGATGACTTGAACCGCATCCGCACGGCTCAGCAACTGGTTGTTGATGACATGCGATAATCGGCCGAGCAGGGGATTGGCGTAATCCGTTGATGAAACGTTTGGAACACGCGCTACCCAGGGGACGTTCAATCGCTTGCGGGACAGGCAAGCCAACAGGTTAGACCGGATTCCGAAAGTGTGAATGATGCGGGCGGAATGTCGACGGGCGATCTCAATCAGGGAGCGGCGCGCCGCAAGAATAGAGAGACGGCTCGGCATGGGCAAGAAATCAACCGTCAGGCCGTCTTCCCGCGCGCTCCTTTCCAGTTCTCCATGATTGGCGATCGGAACGATGACAGGATGGAACTCGAGCAGATGGGCGGCCAGATGGAGAAGCGTGCGCTCTACTCCGCCGAAGTTTCCATCGATACGACACAAGAGGACGATTGGTTTCATGATGGATGATATTTGCCGCTAAAGGCACAATTGGATTCATCGTAGCGAAAATCAAAAGCGCCTGAAGATTTCCGCCGATTGTACCAAGGTTCATCGCGAACGGAATGCTGTTAACGGAATTCAAAAAAAGAAAGGATGGCTCCACGAGAACCATCCTTTCCATAACGGATTGATTTGGCGGATCGTTTACTGAAAAATGCGGGCGCTGCTTGAAACGATATCGCCGCTGGAGTTAAGACCATTCGAGATTGAGTAAAAGCATCCGCCATCGCCATTCGCGCCCGCCATGGATGGATTCTTCAAAGCGCGAAGCCCACCCACCCAGTTGGTCCACTGCCAATCGGTATCCCGATCCGGCCCGAGCGAAACCATGACGTAGGTTACTCCCGCTCCGCCATACTCTTTTTTACGTTCTGCAACCGCCGATTCAGAGGCTCCTTTGCGTAACGGCGCTCCATAATCGCAGAACGCATAACCGCTTTCATCCATTTTAGAGAAGAAGGGATCGCGGCAGGCATCGATACTGCCCAGATAGGCGACGGGCGTGGTCAGGGCGACGTAGCTGCTTCCGTCAACCGTTTCGGTTCCCAGATCCGGCGGCGCCCATCCTCGATCGACCTGATAGGTAGCGATAGCGGTCTGGACGGAGCGGAGGTCAGCATACGTGCGGGCCATTTTCGCTCTGAACTGAGCGTTGAGGAAATTGGGGACGGCGATCGCGGCTAGAATTCCGATAATGGCGACGACAATGAGAAGTTCGATCAGAGTGAACGCACTTTTTTTCATCGCATGTCCTCCAGAAATTCATCTGAAAAATCATTTGGACGCAATGATAAATTCGTCCATATGTCCGAAACAATTATACAAATTAATCTGAGAGAAAAGCAATCAGAACTTTATCTTGTGAACCACTTTTCACTTTTCACGCAAATGACTACTATTATTAGCGGTTTTGGCGGCCGGGACTCTCCGTTCGCCGGATTACAGGACTGAATCAGGGCGCGCCATTGCGCCGCATGGAGGATGACCGTGGCCGACGTAAAAGCGATCGAAACGGAAATGGAAGAAATCCAGATGCTTATGAAAATCTGGAACCAGTTTTACCGGATTCTGACCACCACCTTTTTTGATAAAGACGCGGATATCAAAAATCTTGACCGTGAATTTCAGCGGATCAAACAGATCATCGCCGAGCATCACGGTCACTTCATGAAGGTGATCAAGAAAGATTTTCACATCGGCCAGTCGATCATGACCACCGTCAAGCGCACCATCTCGCTGGAAGGCTTCATGAACCTCTCCGATCTTGAAATTCGCAAGACGCTGATCGAATGGCACGACGCCAACATTCTGTTGAACGAAACGCTGGGTTCGCTGGAATGTCAGCGCGATCTGGAAATGCGCGGCATTGCGCAGAAGCGATCGAAGGAAGCGCGCAAGCATCAGAAAAGCGAAGGCGGCAGCAGCGCGGGCACGATCAAACTGGTGATCAACATCGTCATCATCGTGGCGATCGTCGGCGCGCTGGTGCTCTTCTGGGATCAGATCTCGCAGTCGGCCATCTATCAGAATTACCTCGCGTGGATGATCGACCCCATTCTCAACATGCTGGGCATCGCGACTGAAAAAGCAGGCGACGCAGCGGCTCAGGCGGCGGGCTGAGACCAATCCTGATAAAAAACACCGGGGGCGGGCCGAAAGGCTCGCCCTTTTTTCATTCTGAATCGTTATACTGAATATTGATTCCATGACAGGAGACGAAACGGAATTTACTCAACATGAGCGCCAGCATTCTTCTGATTGAAGACGATTCACGATACGCGGCTCGAATCCGCAAAAACCTGACGCTGGAAGGTCATGAGGTCGATATGGCCGAATCGGGCGAAGACGGCTTGCGCATGGCGGCGGAGCGGGCGTATGACCTGATTCTCTCTGACATCAAACTGCCGGGCATCGACGGGGTCGAGTTTTTGCGCCGAATCGCCGCCGAGCGCACGGATGAAGATCATGAAACACCGGTGGTCATGCTGACTTCGGTCGATTCGGTGCGGGTCGCCGTCGAAGCGATGAAAGAGGGCGCGTCGGATTATATCACCAAGGACGCGGACCGGGACGAGATCATTTTGCGCATCGACAAGGTGCTGAGCGGCGCCAAGGCCAAAGCCGCGCACCGGAACCTGCAACGCCATATTCAGGACGTGTACGACTCGAACGCCTTCGTCGCGGAATCGGCGCCGATGAAGGCCATGCTGGATGAAATCGATTCGGTCGCCGACTCGGGCGCGGGCATCCTGATCGTGGGAGAAACGGGAGCGGGGAAAGAAGTGATCGCCCGATACATACACCGGCGAGGGCCGCGCGCGAACTCAACCTTCATCGATGTGAACTGCGCGGCGCTGCCCAGCGACAACATGTTTCAATCGGAAGTATTCGGGCATGAGAAGGGCGCATTCACCGGCGCCTCGGCGCGCAAGCGTGGCAAACTGGAACTGGCCGACGGAGGGACGCTGTTTCTCGACGAGATCGGCGACATGCCACTGGAGAGCCAGGGGAAGATTTTACGGGCGCTGGAGACGCGCGAATTTGAACGGCTTGGCGGAAGCCAGAAGATCCGCGTCGATATCAACGTCATCGCCGCCACCAACAAAGACCTTAACGAAGAAGTCAAAACGGGACGGTTCAGGCAAGACCTGCTGTACCGGCTGGATATCATCCGGCTGACGATTCCGCCGCTGCGGGAGCGAGTGGAAGACATCATGCCGCTGGCGCGGCACTTTTTCGACGCCTACGCGCGCAAGTATAACCGCACGGCGCCGGAGATCGACGGCGGGGCGCGGCGGCTGCTGGAAGGATACGCCTGGCCCGGTAACGTTCGCGAGCTGAAAAACCTGGTCGAGCGCGTCGTGATCCGTAACCGCGATTGCCGCGTGGTTGATGAAACGCTGCTCACCCGCGAAGGGTTGCGGCTGGACGACAACGGGGTGGAAGCGGATGGACGCGCGGGTTCGCTCTCGCTGGAAGACATGGAGCGAGACGCCATCGTCCGCGCACTGGAGGAATCGAACTGGGTGCAGAGCGAAGCCGCGAGGCTGCTCAAGATTTCGCCCGATCGCATGCACTCACGCGTGCGGAAATATAATATTCAGCATCCCTCCTGGCGCACTCATAAACCGAAAGAGTAACAGCCTATTCAAGGTTTGCCCATTCGTCTTAATCTGGATGCGGACAGTGTCCGCCGCCGAGTCTTTGGGTTGTGCGAATCCAGCGCGCTCGTTGGCGCTGATATGATCTGATTAAGCTTGGTTGAATTCTTTTTGCCTGAATCAAGATGAACAGTAAAGAGAGGATATTCAGGATTGTTTTGAACCTTCCATTCGCCAGATACATACGCCGTATTATCTAACTGTGACCGTTTCATTTTCTTTTTGAAAATTCTGATGCGTTGGGCCCAACGCGTTTGAAAGCGTTGATGTTCCCGTGCATTCGTCCTTTCACCGGACGTTCCTTTTATGCGCGTGCGGAATACGAAACGAACCAACCCGCCGTGCGAGACGAACGGGTCAGAAGGTCCGTGCAACGGTTCTTGCATTGAAGCGCTTCAAAGATGGTGAAGACGCCGCAATTCGAGATGATTAATGTCGTTCCGCCTCTATTTCTATTGACGGTTTTTCTATACTATCCGCGCGACTTTTGCGGATATCCCCATATAATCGTGAAATACACAGGATGCATTGAGCGCTTACGATGAGACTCTATACCAGAATCATTTCGCCGGTCCTTCTAATTCTGTTTATGCAGACGCTTGTTTCAGCGCAGCCAGCTGTTGAGTATACGGGCAAGACCGAGTGGGACTCCAAAACCGCGACCTTCACCTTTCTCACCAGCGGATCCATGCCCAATACGCGAGAGGGGTTCTTCTGGAAGGTTCCATCGTCCGTGAAAAAGATCGTGATCGAATCCAACGTGCGCGTAACAGGCGGCTTTCGCGTCTTATTCAGAGAGGACTGGAATCCGCTCACCATCACCGGGAAAAGCAGAAACACATCGGTTATTTATGGCACGGATGAGGAGTCTTGGACGGACAGGAACAACATCGCAGAAAACGATAAATGGATGTACAGTTCCGTCAGTCTCATTGAAGATTCCATCGTCTATATCTCGAATCTGACCGCCTTGAATCCACGCGGCTACATCTTTTCAGGGTACGCGAGCCGAGCCGTGCTTCACGTTGATTCATGCACCCTGCTGGACACGCGCGATGGCGATCAGAATAACAGCGACGGGTTCGCGGGGGCCGCGGGCTCATCCATCAAAAACAGTCTGATCAGCACTTCCGATGACGGCATCAAAATCTATAACGACATCACGATTGAAAATGTCACAATCAGGCATCACAGAAACGGCGCTCCATTGCAGTTCGGCTGGGGAGGGGAACCGGGTGTAGCTAACGCGGCGATCAAGAACCTGACCATCGAAGGAGTAGCCCCCGACGACCGATACAATATGGCTCCACTGACCTGGGAACGCGGTCATGGCGGCGTGAGAAACGTCACCATACAGGGACTTGACGTTAACAGCAAAGGGCTGATGTACAATGAAGAAGAAAACACGTGGACGCCTGCAGGTTTGTTTGAATTGAAACCGGAAGACTGTGAATTCAACCTAACCGCGACAAAAGTCAACCTGCACGGGTTGCCCATGGGATTGTGTAAAACAAAAGGCACTATCTCGATCGCGGAAAATCAAGAATAAAAAAACGGCATGACACAACAGGGCTGATAGTACATTACCCCCAATTATGAGTTCAATCAGGCCGGGGGCCACGATTGAGTGAAGAAGTATTGCGCCCGGCGGTTATTTATATTGATCCCGCGGAGGCGGGAAAAGGGAACTGGAGCAAGTCACGCACGCATCGCACGGCGGCAGGGACGGCGCGTGACGCCGCATCCGACAAAACTTCTTCATAATCGAACGAAGCGCCGACCGTGGTGACCAGATAGGCCTCCGGCGCGCGGCCGAACAACTGCGATGAATACGCCAGCAGGGTTTCAACGGTGAACTGGTGGATATTGGCGAGGTTGAGTTTGGGAGGCGCAACGAGTTCGCGATGGGTCACCTCGCCCGGCTCGCCTGTCAGGCTGACGTCTACGAAAATCACTCGATCGAGACGCGACAGCAATTCGGCCATTTCGGGCGTCAGCTGGTGGTGGCTTTCAAGCAGCGCGTCCGACGCTCCCCCCTCCGAACGTAACATATCGATGACGCGCCATCCGAAGCCGTCGTCTCCACGCAAGGGGTTTCCATACCCGATCACGGCGAGGTTCATGAGGCGCGCTCCTTACGGTCAAGCAATTCGCCTTCGGCGCCGTAGAGTTCGACGCGCAGAGGCATCTGGCCGACGGCGTGGGTCGAACAACTGAGGCAGGGGTCGAAAGCGCGCACCACCGCCTCAACGCGATTGAGCATGCCCTCCTGAATGTTCTTTCCATCGACGAAATGCTTGGCGACCTGCAACACGCCGCGATTCATGGCGAGGTTGTTGTGACCGGTGGCGATAATGAGATTCGCCCATGTCATCAGGCCGTGTTCATCGACCTTGTAATGGTGGATGAGCGTGCCGCGTGGCGCCTCGGATACGCCTATGCCCTCATGATTGTTGACGCGGGCGACGGCGCGCACGTCTTTGCTGAGGATATCGGGTTCGTTGAGGAGACGCTCGATCATTTCGATTCCAAAGAGGATTTCGATCAACCGGGCGAAGTGATAATGGAACGAACTGAGCACCGCGCCGCGTCCCAGAGAGCGGAACTCGGCCCATTCTTCATCGGCCAGCGGCGTACCGCAGCGGTCGACGATGTTAAGGCGGGCGAGAGGACCGACGCGGTACATGCCGTTTTCATACCCCATTGGTTTGTAATACGGCGATTTGAGGTATGAATCGGGTTCGACCGATTCGGCGATGTATCGGGCGTAGTCGCGCGGCGAAACGCGATCGGCGACGATATGCCCGGCGGCGTCGATGAAACGGAACGTACCGCTGTAATGCTCCAGTTCGTTTTTATCGTTCACCAGGCCCATGAAAAGCGACGGGAAGTTGGCGAAGGTGCGGGTTTCTTCGGGGAAATCGTCGAGGATGCGCTTGTATAAATCGAGAGCGTCACGGGTGATCTGAATCGCTTCCGGGATGCGTTTGAGGATGGCGTCGCGCTTGTCGGAAGCGAGCGGCGCGTTAACGCCTCCGGGGACCACCCATGCGGGATGGATGCGCTTTCCGCCCAACCATTCGATGATTTCCTGACCGAACTTGCGCAGCCAGATTCCCTTTTTCGCGAGCTCGGGGTGTTTCTGCATGACGCCGAAGACGTTGCGCTCATCGACGGGGGCGTCCATACCGAGAAGCAGGTCGGGGGCGCTGAGATGGAAGAAATTGAGCGCGTGCGACTGAACCAGCTGAGCGAGATTGAGAACACGGCGCAACAAAATCGCCGTGGTGGGGATCTGGACGGCGAGAATGCGGTCGCATGCTTTGGAAGACGCGATGAGGTGGCTCACCGGGCAGATTCCACAGATGCGCGCCATAACCGACGGCATTTCAGTAAAGGGACGGCCTTCGACCATTTTTTCGAAGCCGCGGAATTGGGTCACGTGAAAGCGCGCATCGTTGACGCGGCCCTTGTCATCAAGGTGGATGGTGATTTTGGCGTGCCCTTCGATGCGGGTGACCGGGTCGATGTGAATCGTCTTGGGCATGAGAAATCTCCTAGGCTCCGAAGCGGGTCAGTTCGTGTACGTCGGGCGTCTCGCCCTTGAGCAGCGCGGCGAGGGCAAAGTGAATCGCCTTCGCGCAGGGCGGACAGCCGGGAATGAATACATCGACCGGGATGTATTCATGAATGGGCCGGGTTTGAGGCAACAGGGCGGGGATCACATCCGACGGGATCGACTGATTGCGATCGGCGTTTTGCTGATATCCGCATTCAAGCACCTGTTTGACGGGGAAATGGTTGCGCATGGCCGGAACGTTGCTGGTCACCGCGCAATCGCCCAGCGAGACGAGGATGCGGCTGTTGGCGCGCAGTTTGCGGACGAGTTCGAGATCGTGTTCGCTGCTGACCGCACCTTCCACGAGCGCGATGTCGATCTCTTCAGGGACGTCCTTCCGGTCGACCAACGGCCCGTAGACGACCTCGATCTGACCGGCCAGATCGACGAGAAGTTCATCCATGTCGAGAAACGACATGTGACATCCCGAACAGCCGTCGAGCCAGGTTGTGGCGAGGCGAAGTTTAGTCATTTTTTTCTCCACGCATCAGCGACAGATAAGGCAGGAACTGACGCTTGGTCATTTCGGCGGTGGATTTGCCCGCTTCAAAGAGCGCGCCGGTGGGGCAGACGTGGACGCATTTTCCGCACGAGGTGCAACTCTCGGAAAAGCCCCACGGCTGGTTCAGGTCGCTGATGATTTTCGCTTCCGCGCCGCGCCCCATGATATCCCAGGTATGAGCGCCTTCGATTTCTTCACAGACGCGGACGCACCGCGTACAAAGGACGCAGCGGCTGTGATCGCTGACGAAACGCTCGTGTGAGGCGTCGACGTCCATCACCGGGTAGAGGTACGGCACGTGGACATGCTCCAAGCCGAGCGTCTGGGCGAGAGTCTGCAACTCGCAATGGCCGTTTGAAACGCAAACCGAACAGACGTGGTTGCGCTCAGAGAACAGCAGCGCGAGGATCATTTTGCGGTATTTGTCGAGCTGTTCGGATTTCGTGCTGACTTCCATGCCTTCGAAGATGCTGGTGATGCACGCCGGTACGAGTTTGCTGCTGCCTTTGATCTCGACCAGGCAGAGGCGGCAGGCGCCGACCGGCGAGAGGCCGTCCATGTGGCACAGGGTCGGGATGAAGATGTTGTTTTCACGCGCGACCTTGAGAATAGTCTCGCCGGAACGCGCGCTGACCGGCCTGCCGTCGATGGTCAGGGTTTTTACCCGGCTGGATGGGGTCATGGTCAAGCCTCCTATTCATCCGCCGCGGCGGTGGCGCTGGATGGTTTGAGCAACGCGGCGTATTCATCGCGGAAGAAACGCAGCGTACTGAGCACCGGGTTGGGCGCGGTCTGGCCGAGCCCACACAGGCTGGTGTTGCGCACCAGATCGCACAAATCGATCAGTAGAGTGAGATCGTCGACCGTCGCATCACCCGCCGAAATTTTTTCGAGGAGTTTGTGCATCTGTACGGTTCCGACGCGGCAGGGGACGCACTTACCGCATGATTCGGACCGGCAGAACTCCATGAAATACTGGGCGACGTCGACCATGTTGGCTGTTTCGTCGATGACGATCATGCCACCGGAACCCATAATGGAGCCCAGCGATTTGAGAGATTCGTAATCGACGGAGATATTCAGGTGTTCTTCGGGAATGCAGCCGCCGGAGGGGCCGCCGGTCTGGACGGCTTTGCACTTTTTGCCGCCGGGGATTCCACCGCCGATTTCATAAATGATTTCGCTGAGCGAGATCCCCATCGGGACTTCGATCAGGCCAGTGTTTTTGATCTGGCCCGCGAGCGCGAAGACTTTTGTCCCCTTGCTGGATTCGGTTCCCATGCCCGAATACCATTCGGCGCCGTGGCGGATGATGGGCGCGATGTTGGCGTAGGTTTCGACGTTGTTAATGAGCGTGGGCTGGTTACGGACGCCGCGCTCGGCGGGATAGGGAGGCCGCGGGCGCGGATTGCCGCGTTTGCCTTCGATGGAGGCGATCAGGGCGGTCTCTTCGCCGCAGACGAATGCGCCGGCGCCGAGGCGGATTTCGATATCGAAGCTGAAGGGCATGCCCAGTATGTTGGCGCCGAGCAGATCGAATTTTTTCGCCTGCTGAATCGCCTTGCGCAGGCGATCAATCGCCAGTGGATATTCAGCGCGAACGTAGACGTAACCCAATTTGGCGCCAACGGCGAAGCTGGCGATGGTCATGCCCTCAATGACGCGATGTGGATCGCTTTCGAGGATGCAGCGATCCATGAAAGCGCCCGGGTCGCCCTCATCCGCGTTACAGACGACGTATTTTTCGGTTCCATCGGCTTTGGCGACCGTGCTCCATTTGAGGCCGGTGGGGTATCCGCCGCCGCCGCGCCCGCGCAACCCGCTCTGGGTCACTTCATCCACGACTTCAGACGACGTCCAGTTGGTCAGGACTTCAATGAGCGCGCTGTATCCGCCGACAGCCAGGTAATCTTCAATGCGTTCGGGGTCAATGCGGCCGCTGTTTTCAAGAACGACCTTTTTTTGAGAGATGAAAAACGGCTGATCGAGATCGCACTGAATCTCTTTCACCGGTTCTTTGCCCAGCGATTTGATTATGTCGCCGGCGTGGTGTGGTTTCACGTTCTGATAGAGGACGCGCTCCTTATCGAGCGAGACCAGCGGCCCCGCCGAGCACAAACCGAGGCACCCGACGCCGCGCACTTCGCAGGAGTCGCCCAGACCTTCTTTTTCGATGTTTTCTTCCAACGCGGTTTTGACGACGTCGCTGCCCGCGGACAGGCAGCCCGCCGCCATGCACACGCAGACATGGTGTTTTTTCTTCGTGCGCTCGGCTCGGTATTTTTTCGCGGAGACTCTGATTTCATCGGGCGTCATGATTCTCTCCAGGCCTGTACGCGTTCAAGAACCTTATCCGGGGTCATCTGGCCGACGACTTCTTCATCCATCACCACCACAGGCGCCAAACCGCAGGCGCCAACGCAGCGAGCCGTCATCAGCGAAACCTTGTTGTCGGGCGTCGTTTCGCCGGCGCGCAGCCCAAGCTCATCTTCAAGGGCTTTCATGATCTGATTGGCGCCCTTGATATAGCAGGCGGTTCCCGTGCAGACCACGCAGGTATGCTCGCCCTTGGGTTTCAAGCGGAAGAAATGATAAAAGGTCGCAACGCCGTACACCTTACTGAGCGGAACACGTAAACTGGCGGCGACGTAGCGAAAGGCGTCATCGTCGAGATAGCCGAAAACGCTCTGTACGGTGTGAAGGGTTTCGATCAGCGCGTGGGGTTTGTGGCCATAACGGCGCATGGCCGCATCGATCATCTTCCAACGCTTGTCATTGGATGGGGGGGCGGGCTTGCTGAAATCAGTCCGCATGGACGGCTCCTTTCATACCAAATACACAAGGTGCGAATTCAAAGCCGGCGGCGCCGGAGCCATTTTTGTTGTCGTTAAAAATCAGATTGTTCTGTTCTTTTATTAAATCCCGTTTTGGTTATTTGTCTATCCATATCCTATCGTTCAATCAAAGAAAAACTATTTTATTCTTAATGTTCATTGTGTACTATTCATTCATACATTCCAAAACAGGATAAATATATATCTAAGATTATGATCTCTCGGGTTTCTCCTATTCACCTATTTTAGCCTCTTTATCATTTCATATATGAAATAAAAAGAGGACGCCGTTTCCGGCGTCCTCGGAATTTTCATGGGATGGAAATCTCAGGCCAGCGCGTTTTTCAGGTCTTCGACGAGGTCGTCGGGGTGTTCGATGCCGATCGAGATACGGACAGTCCCCTGTGAGAGGCCCGCCTGAATGCGCGCTTCTTCGGGCATGGAAGCGTGGCTCATGGTCCAGGGCTGTTCGATGAGCGATTCAACGCCGCCCAGTGACTCGGCCAGAACGAACAGTTTCAATTTAGAGAAAAACTCCTGTGGCGTGAGTTGATCCACGTCGAGGTCGAAGCTGACCATGCCGCCGAAGCCGCGAAACTGGCGCTTGGCGAGTTCGTGCTGGGGATGGCTTTCCAGTCCCGGATAATAGACCCGCTTGACGCGCGGGCACGATTCGAGAAAACGAGCGACGGCCATCGCGCCGCGCATGTGGGCTTCCATGCGCTGGGGCATGGTTTTGATGCCACGCAGCACGAGCCAGGAATCGAACGGTGAGGCGCCCGTTCCCAGCGCATTCACGTAATAGCTGATGGTTTCGGCGTGTTTATCGTTGCGGACAACGATGGCGCCACCCACCACATCGCTGTGGCCGTTGATATATTTGGTGGTGGAATGGACGATCACGTCGACGCCGTGTTCAAACGGGTTGAACAGGCAGGGCGACAGGAAGGTATTGTCCGCGATGGAGACGAGATCGTGTTCTCTGGCGATTTTCGTCACCGCCGCAACATCGACCAGGTTGAGCAGCGGATTGGACGGCGTTTCGATCCAGACCGCCTTGGTTTCGGGCGTGATTGCAGCGCGGATGGCGGCTTCATCCCGCATGTTGACGAACGAGAAACGCAGGCCCATGCGCGTAAAAACATCGAAAAACAGGCGGTAGGTTCCACCGTAAATGTCGTCGCCAGTAATGATGTGATCGCCGGGTTTGAATATGAACAGGGTGGTGGTGATAGCCGCCATGCCGGTGCAAGTGATCCATGCGGCGGTTCCACCCTCAAGCGCGCAGATGTTATCCGCCAGCGCGGAGCGGGTGGGGTTGCCCGAGCGGGTGTAATCGAAGCCGCGATTCTTGCCGATCTCGTCGAACATGAAGGTCGAAGAGGGGTAAATCGGGGTAATGACCGAATTGTAGGAGCCGTCGATGTTGACGCCGGTGTGAACGGCTTTGGTTTCTACGCGCATGCCGAATCCTTCCTGATTCACGGGATTCCCCGGCGGGGAAAACCGAATGTCTATAAGGTGAATAGGGTATTAGCGGGAAGAAATTATTCAAGCGTTCGGCCTTGACGTTTACAGAGATAGGTGACAACTGGAAATTTGGTGCGTTCATCAAAAATGATTAAATTAAACTTGGAGATCAGTCTGCGAAAAAATCACAATCACCTATACTAATAGAGATACCACCGGTTAGTTGAGGTATCAAACATTTGTTGAACTATCCAATTTCCCATCATATCCAATATTGCTGGCTCTATTGTTTCATCAATCTGTTCATATTCGGTTACTGAGCCGGTAACGGCATTTTGAAAGAGATGATTGAGGTTGGAGAACTCATGTACGGTGAAATCTGTGTTGCCCCCACTGGTAAGTGCTTTTTCGATTTCGCTTAGGTTTTCTTTTGCGGGAACTTGCAAATCCTTGCCGCCGTTTATTGCCAAGACCGGGCAATGGATTGATTGAAGCGCAGGGCGTGGATCATAGGCTAAATAGAATCGAAACCACGGCATCAATACGACTGAGAACTCGTTGGCTATCGCATTCACTTGAGTTTCTGTTATTCCGGGATAGAAATTTCGGATGAAGGTTTTTATTTTGCTGAAAGCGACCGAATCATTGGATTCTGTTTTCGCAATGTTATAAATACCTTGGCGAAGTTTTTTGGTCTGCTGAATCACCGTTTCCGGAACACCGGACGCTCGCTCCAAGAGTTCACCCTGGAGAATAAGTATTTCATCTCCCGGTAAGCCCGGTCCAGCCATCATGACAATAAAGGCAATATCGTTCCACTGATTCGCCACCATAGGGGCGATCAATCCCCCTTCGCTATGGCCGATCAATCCTATCTTGCCAGGATCAATCTCATGACGTGTATTTAGATATTCGACAGCCGCAATGACATCGCGAGAAAAATCTTCGCTAGTATCATTTGTGGGATCACCTTCCGATCCATAAACTCCCCGGTCATCATATCGGAGCACGGCGATTCCACGGCGGGTTAAACAATCGGCGATAATCCAAAATGGCTTATGACCAGCTATCGTTTCGTCACGATCCTGCTGACCGGAACCGCTAATCAAAATCGCTGCTGTGAATGGTCCATTCGTGTCCGGGTAGGTAAGCGTCCCTGCAAGATGGATGCTGTCCACTTCGTTATAGAATGTGACTTCTTCAATGTGATACGGGAAAGGCGGTACCGGATCCTGCGGTCGAGCGGAGGAGGATGTAACCTGGAAAAATAAACCATGTAAAAATAATATTAGTATTCTGAACGATAATTTAAACATGAGCCGGTATTTCCCATTTGTTTTTTGAAATTTTCCTATTTTTTCACAAAAAAACCGCATGATAGTTATCCATGGCTAAAGCTGAAGTTTTATGGCTTCGCCCGTGCTACGCTCCAATAAAAACTCCTAAAGGAATTGATCAGTATTCTCCACGACACATACTCTCGAAGATTACCGGTAGGCACATCTATTCACACCTCAAGGCCTAGTGTTCTGTCTTCGACCGCATAATGCAATCAAGTCAAACTAAATCACACGGTTTACACACTCAAACCGGAATCAGGCGTATATATCATCCAGCCAGTTTTGCGAATCGTGCTTTCGCCTCATGCCACGCATCCGCGTTGGAAGGCTCGTAAGAATCCATTTCGCACGAGGCGCGGACAACCGAGCGGATGTCGGCGAGGGAGCCGATGCTTCCCGACGCGCGGGCCTGGACGAGCACGTTGCCAAGGACGGTCGCCTCGACGGGGCCGGTATACACCGGCTTTCCGCAGGCGTCGGCGGTGAACTGGTTGAGCAGGCGGTTCTGGGTTCCGCCGCCGACGATGTGAATCACCTCAATGGGTACGCCGGTGAGCGTTTCGACCGAGCGGATGACGGCGTCATAGCGCAACGCCAGGCTCTCCAGCGCGCATCGCACCAGCTGACCTTCGTCTTGCGGCTCGGGCTGTCCAGTTTCGCGGCAAACCGCGCGGATGGCTTCGGGCATATCGGGCGGATTCAAAAAGCGGGCGTCGTCGGGGTTCACCAGCGAGCGGAACGCGGGCGCTTCGGCGGCGAGTTGGGTCAGTTGGGCGTAATCGAGCGAGTTCCCCGCACGCTCAAAAGATCGTTTGCACTGCTGAACCAGCCACAGACCCATGATGTTTTTCAGCAGGCGGTAGGTTCCATCGACGCCGCCTTCGTTGGTGAAATTGAGGTCGAGCGCGGTCTGATTCACGATGGCGTTTTGCACCTCGGCGCCGACCAGCGACCAGGTTCCTGAACTGATATACGCCCAATTGGGTGTTCCCGTATTCTGCGTGGGAACCGCCGCGACGGCGGAACCGGTGTCATGGGCGGCGGGAACGACCACGCCCGCGTTTTTCAGCCCGGTTTCGCGTGCGACTTCATTGAGCAGACCTCCCACACGCATTCCGGGGCGAACAACTTCAGGGAAGATCGCGCCGGGAATTCCAAAACGGTTGAGCATTTCATGCGACCAGTCATGATTCGCCGGATGGTAGAACTGGGTGGTTGTGGCGATGGTGAATTCATCGACCTGAGCGCCAGACAAGCGCCAGTGAAGATAATCGGGCATCAGCAGAAAACGGTGGGCGGCGTCGAGCAGCTCCGGGTTTTTCTTCTTGAAGGCGAGCAGCTGATACAGGGTGTTCAGTTCCATGAACTGGATGCCGCTGTTGGCGAAGACCTCATCGCGGGGCACCCGCGTAAAGGCTTCATCCATCATGCCCTGGGTGCGCGCGTCGCGGTAATGATAGGGCAGGCCGAGCAATTCGTTCTGTTTCGAAAGGAGGACAAAATCAACGCCCCACGTGTCGACTCCCACCGATATGACGGAGTCGCCGAATCGATCGGCGGCGGCGGTCAGGCCGGTTTTTATTTCATACCACAGCCGCAGGATATCCCAGCGCAGGGTTCCATCCCACATGGCGGGACCATTGGCGAATCGATGCAGCTCATGCAGTTCAACGCGTTCTCCATCGAACAACCCCGCCATAACGCGGCCGCTTTCCGCCCCGAGATCGACTCCAAGAAAACATTGCTTCGGCATGGGATAACAAACTCCTTCCCCAAAGGTTCGCGGTGTCAATTAATACAGAATCAACTTTCAGCGTTTTGACAAGACGTCTTTTTCATATTGCTTGACTTCGCCAAGCCATGCGCGGCCCGCCGGGACGCCGGATGTCTCGCAGTAGTAATCCCACACGGCGCCATAGGGCAGCGATTTGGCTTCTTCCATCAGGGCGAGGCGGGTGGTGAAATCGCCTTGAGACTCGCTTTGGCGGAGATCGCCGGCGGGCTCGAGCATGGCGGTGAGCAACGCCTTGATCATGGCGCGCGTCCCGATCACCCAGGCGGCGACGCGGTTGATGGAGGCGTCGAAGAAATCGAGCCCGACGTGGGTCCGGCTCAGATACTCGCCGCGCACCAGTTCACGAGCGAGCGCCTGAAGTTCATCGCCGAGGATGACAACGTGATCGCTGTCCCAGCGAATGCCGCGGCTGACGTGAAGCAGCAGGTCGCCGATCCACGGCATGACCGCGCTGATTTTGTCGGAGACGGTTTCGGTGGGATGAAAATGGCCGGTGTCGAGCGTGAGGACCTTTTTGTTTTTGATGGCGTAGCCCAGATAAAACTCATGGGAGCCGACCACGTAACTTTCGGAACCGATGCCGAAGAGTTTTGACTCGACCGCGTCGAGATTGTGGGCGGGGTCGAGCGGTTCGGCGAAGATCGCGTCGAGCGAATTGCTGAGGCGTTCACGCGGGCCTTTACGGTCGGCGGGCGTGTCTTTCATGCCATCGGGGATCCACACATTGGTGACGCAGGGCGCGCCAAGCGCTTTGCCCATCGCGGCGCCGATGCGGCGACACCGAACGCCGTGTTCGATCCAGAAGCCGCGGACGCCCTCGTCGGCGTGAGCGAGCGTAAAACCATCTTCAGCCTTGGGATGGGCGAAATAAGTCGGATTAAAATCGAGGCCAAGTCCATTCGCTTTGGCCCAATCGATCCAGCCCTGAAAATGAGAGGGTTCGATCTGGTCGCGGTCGATTTTGACGCCGCCGGTTTCGGCGTAACTGGCGTGGAGATTAAAGCGGTGACGGCCGGGGATAAGCGAAAGGGCTTTTTCGGCGTCGCGCCGCAACTCATCCGGCGTACGCGCCTTGCCGGGATAATTGCCGGTGACGGCGAGGCCGCCGCCGATTTCTTCTCCCGCGTTTTCAAAGCCGCCGACGTCGTCTCCCTGCCAACAATGCAGAGAGATGGGCACGGAGCCAAGGCGTTTTAAGGCGGCGGAAACATCGACGCCCCACTCGGCGAATTGCTCACACGCGAGGGCGTAACGGGATTTGACGTTGGACGTGGATTGATTCATGTGCGTTCCCCGATTCATCAATTTGCGATAGTTCATCTTCTCATAAATGGTTTTTGTTATTCAATGGTTTGAAATCAAATCCACGGGATTTTGGGCCGAATCCAGCCGAGCGATGAGTCGAATGAGAATGACGTTACGGGAATCGTTTTTTTATTGCATCAACCGGCATCGAGGCGGGCTCGACGCTAAGCGGCTGATGGATGACGCGATGGCGAGCACCGGTTTGAGCGACTGGGGCGGGGCGCCGTTCGAGGAGCCGTTTTATATTCTGCTGGAATCTCTGGAACGGGAAGCAAAACTAAGCCATCAGGGGCGATTCACCCTATCTCACCATTTTTCACGCCTGTTGCGAAACTTGCTCCTGCTTGCCGAAGAATGGAAACGGAATCCCGCGATTCAGCAAACAGAGATCACACCGCCGCTGTTCGTTATCGGCCTGCCTCGAACGGGGACGACTTACCTGCATACGCTGCTTTCACTTGACCCGGAGAACCGGGCGTTGCGATACTGGGAGCTACTGTTTCCCTCACCGGCTCCAAAGCCCATGACTTACGCCAATGATCCCCGAATACGAAAAGCGAGGTATTTCACGAAGGGAATCGACGTGCTGGCCCCCAAACTGGCGCGGATTCATCCTCTGCGGGCGGAAAGCGCGGAGGAGTGTTGTTTTATTTTCGATCACCTGTTTCTCGACAGCATTCATCACCCGGTCTTCGACGTTCCACAATACATCGCATATTACCTGAAGCACGATCCGGCGCCGTCGTACCGCTTTCATCACGCAATGCTCAAGCATTACGCCCGGGGATGGGAGTTCGAGCGTTTCGTGTTGAAGGCGCCGAGGCACCTGTTCTGTCTGGAGGCGTTGCTGAACGAATATCCCGAAGCCCCGGTGATCTGGACGCATCGCGACGCGGCGCAGGCGGCGCCTTCGCTGTGCAGCCTGAGCGAGACGGCGCGGCGCATCGTGTCGGACGAGATCGACCTCCATCGAATCGGGCGGCTGTGTATGGAGCATCGGCGCCATGAATTTGAAGCGGGAATGAAAGCGAAATCAGGAGCAGGAAACGGACAAATACTGGATGTGGAATATGACGATCTGATTCACGCTCCGGTTGAGCTGGTTCAGTGGATTTACCAGCATTTCGGATTGAATTACACGGACGCCTTCGACATGCGCCTGCGTGAACACGCAGGGGCGGAGTCTCGTAAACGGCGGGTAAAACACGAATACTCAATGGAGCGGTATGGGCTGGAAGCGAAGCAAATGGATCGGGAAATCCGATAACGATTATTCTATTTTCTGTTGACTTTTGGATCGAAATGGTCTCTCATCAGGCGTTTCGCGGCGGGGTTTAAACTCAGCATGGAGAAACGCAGATGGAAACGCCCGTTTTAACCAATCAGGATGAATTTCCGTCGGAAGAAATTCTTTTTTCTCATCTTGGCCGTTCGAAGACGCTGTGGAAGGCCATGTTTCAATCCCTTCATGAACATCATCCCGATCTGAGCGAAGAATGGAAATATTATAAAGACGGGAAAAGCTGGTTGATGAAAGTCACCCGAAAATCAAAAACGGTTTTCTGGCTCAGCGTGATCTCCAAAGCATTCAGAACGACCTTTTATTTTACGGACAAGGCCGAATCCGCCATTCTGGAAAGTTCAATTTCAGAGGAACTGAAAGAACAGTTTCGCACAGGGAAATACTACAACAAAATTCGCGGTCTGACCGTAACGTTCAAGAATAAGAATGACCTCCAATTCGCCGAAACGCTGATCGATCTGAAACTGAAATTCATGTAAAAATCCTAGCCAGTTTTCGTTGCAGAGGGGTTGTTTCAACACCTATCATTCATTCATAAACAAACTCGCATGTGAGAGCGGCTGGATGAATGGAGACGGCGCGGACCCAATAGGCGTTGAAGCCTTCGGGGAACTGGCGGTCCAACGACTCGCCCGGATTGAACGCAAACGTCTCATACGGCGCCCATCGGCCATCGCCGGTGTAATCGACTTCAATACGGATTTCGGCTTTGTTCCCGGAATGATTTTCCATCCGAACCTGTTTCCGGTCATAGCCGGTCATCAGATACGGATCGGAGGTCTCACCCGCGGCGACGGTCTGGTTTCTCCACACGGCGCCGGCGCCGCGCGGTTTGCCCAACTTCCACAAATCATCAATCACGCCGAACCATAACGCGCAACGTCCATCGCTGGATCGCACGATGTGAGGATTCGCCGCGTTTTCATCCTTGACGCCGGATAGCACCAGCATCCCACGCCACGAACAGAAATCCATCACTGCAAAATCAGCCGAGGCGATGGGACGGATTTTGATGAAGCCGCCGGCGTTCTGGCGCGGGAGTTCGAACCAGTTTCCCTGACATTGAAACAGGCTGCGCTCGGTGACGGCTTCACGCAGGGTGCGCGGCCAGCCGCCGGGCTGAGCCTCACGCAAGGATTCATCGCCGAATGGCAGGCGATAACGGGCGCCGCGCGCGTCAATCACCAGCACCGAGGCGTCATCGCTGGTGAACAACGGCTCGCCGAGAGGGAGAGTTTTGTTCATCCATGCGTCAGCCTCCGGATCATCGACGGGATGAAGCGACATATCGGGACCGATTTCGTAATAGCCCAGTTTTTCAACTGAGCCATCCGGCGCGAGGCGGCTGGCGGAGAAATGAAGCGTCCCCAAGTCGTCGCCGCGCGGGCGGATCAGCCCCCAAGAATACTTTTCACCGAACCGCGCAAGTCCTTTGAAGAGGGGATCGGATTCGACGGGACGCGGGTCTCGATTCGCGTATTGAAACCACGCGGTGGCGTGGGGACAATCGAAATCGGTTTTGACGCGGATCCATTGCGCATGGATGTCTGGGTCGAAAATGCGGTACGCGTAACCGGACGCGGGAACCGTCACGGATTGCAGCGGCTTCCAGTCTCCGGTTCCCTCCGCGTCAATCTCAAAAGTAAACTCGACGGGGCGTCCGGCGTCATGCTGCAGGTGAACCATACGGCGATCGAATCCATTGAACAGGAAGGGCGTGGAGTATTCGCCAGCGCGGACGGGATCACTTTTCCACGGTCCGCCGCGTCCTATCACCGGGCCGAGATCATCGAGGCGTGCGGGATCGACGAACCAGAGGTTGGAGTTGGATTGCCCGACGAACGAGACCGGCGCGTTAAAGACATCGGCGGTGAGAAACTCGGACTTGGCGGCGTCATCACAGCCGAAAACCACATTACCACGCCAACCGCAGAAATCGCCGATCACCTTCAGATAAGACGAAAGCGGTTCGATACCCGCGGAGTTATGCGCGGAGAAGGTTTTGGGAAAGCGCCAGAACATGCCGTGCATGGTCATCAGAGTGAAACCGGGTTGAATTTCGCGAATGCGGGGCCATTCGGTGTTCCAGCCATGGGCGCCGTCATAGGTGTGCGCCGCCTTGGGGAGGCGAAATTCGCTCCAGCAGCCGCCATCAAGCAGCATCAGGATCAGTGAGCGGTCATCCCAGCCGATGGACCATAGCGGATCGGATTCTTTTTCATTGCCCAGGATTCCACCGGGACCGGTTACTTCCGTGAACTGATTGCGGCGGACCACATTCCAATCGGCGCCATCCCACTCAGCCAGACAACCAGATACGGCGTCGAAACCGCGCCGGGCTTCGGCGGAATTTTCGCCGTTGTTGGCATAGACGAGACGCCCCTGCGCGGAGTACAGCCCTTTGCCGTGGTAACCGGGTAGAAGCGGGCCGGAGATATCGGCGGGTTTCATCGCGTTGCCGTCGAGGTTGATGGTTTTGACGGCAAGGGTGTCGACGTCAACTTCGTAAAATCCTTCTTCCATGCTGGCGAAATAAATTTTATGCGCCGGGTCGACGAGATGACGCGCGTTTCCCGTCAGGCGGCCGGGCATGACTCTGGAATCGATCGAACGGATGTTGCGATTGGCGTCAATGACATAAGGGCCAATGAACAGCTGATTCGATTCACGGTGGATCATTCGGTTGGCATGAGTTCCCCCGATGCTTTCGGGGCGGATGGCGCGATTCAGTTCTGAATCGATCTCATACAACTTATCGGATGAGCCGAAGGGGAGGTGAGGACCGTAGGAAATCACCCAGAGACGGTCAGCCCACGGGACAACGGCGCCGGTTCCGCACTCGCCTTCCTGGTTATACATGGCGAGGCGGGGATACAAGCCGCTGAATTCGATCGGTTCGGCTGAAAAAACGTGAAGAGATAATACACAAATCGCCAGCAGGACGAATAAACGAGCCACATGACTCATCCCCTGATCTCCTCGACAAAAAAAGTGACGATCGATGGTAAAGAACAGGCCGGGCTATGGCTAGATGGGGAAGCTTCTTCTCGCGGATTTTATCGGTTCTCAAAAGTTCCAAAATACTTGCATGTAATATATACTTTTAATTATCCCTGATGGCCCCATGATGTTCATCAATCTCAGAACGAATGGAAAACATGACTCAAAAAGAACCGGCTAAATCGCAGACAACCAATGGCTTAACGCTTTCACCCGCTCTCGACTTCATTATCGAAGCGACGCAAATCCCCAGCCAAACGGCTTTGATCAATCATCGCGTTTTGTTCCTCTGCGGCATCGCCATAGGGCTTGGCGCCGCGGCGGCGCTCGTCGCTCAATTTTTAGTCAAGCTGATCGCGGTGATTACGAACCTGGCATATTTCGGCCAATTTTCATTTGTTTTTCGGGCGCCCGCCGACGCCATAGGCGGGTTGGGATGGTATTCAGTTCCTATTCCCATCCTGGGCGCGGTTCTGGTGGGATTCATGGCCCGATACGGATCGCAAGCGATACGGGGGCATGGCATTCCCGAAGCAATGGAACAAGTACTTACCAACGACAGCAAAATCCCTATGCGAGTGATGTTTTTGAAGCCGATCTCATCCGCAATCGCAATCGGTACGGGAGGCCCGTTTGGAGCGGAAGGTCCGATCATCGCTACAGGGAGCGCATTGGGCTCCGTCGTCGGTCAATCCATCCAAATGACGGCTTCCGAACGAAAGACCATGCTTGCGGCGGGGGCCGCCGCCGGGATGGCCGCCATTTTTGGGAGTCCTGTATCCGCCGTGTTGATCGCGATTGAATTGCTACTCTTCGAATTCCGCCCGCAATCCATCATTCCTGTCGCCCTCGCATCCTGCATCGCCGCCGGAATCAGGATGTCGATAGAAGGCACGGCGCCGGTTTTCGCCATGACGGAATTACATCAACCCTCGCTAACCGCCTTGTTCGCCTATCTCGTCATGGGTGGAGTGATGGGTGTTTTCTCTACTTTTGTCACCCGATCGGTCTACTGGATCGAGGACCAATTTGAAAAGGCGCCGATTCACTGGATGTGGTGGCCGGCGATCGGCTCAGCCGCCGTCGGCGTCATCGGCGTACTGGAACCAGATACGCTTGGGGTGGGGTATTACAACATCAGCAGTATTCTCTCGGCTCAATTGCCCTTCTGGGCGGCGGTCTCGCTCTGCTTGTACAAATTTATCTCGTGGTCAATATCATTAAGCAGTGGAACTTCCGGCGGCACATTGGCTCCCCTGTTTACGATCGGCGGTGGAGTTGGATTGCTCATGGGAATCGCAGGTGCGCATTTTTTCCCCGCGATCGGGATCGATCCTCGAATCGCCGCGTTAGTCGGAATGGCCGCCATATTCGCCGGGGCATCAAGGGCGATGTTGACATCGGTGGTATTCGCTTTTGAAACCACATTACAACCCTTTGGCCTGTTGCCTCTGTTAGGCGGATGCGCCGCATCTTATCTCGTATCGGCCTATCTCATGCAAACTTCGATTATGACGGAAAAAATCGCTCGGCGCGGCGTTCGCGCTCCAGAAGAATACAGCGCGGATCTGCTCGACCAGGTGTTAGTCCGTGACGCAGCCACAAGGCATGTCAAAAGTTTCCATTCAACGGAAAGCCTCACAGCAGTCAGAAACAAGGTTTCCGGCGACAGCGGGGATTATTCACACCAGGGCTACCCAATCATCAATCAACAGGGATTTCTGTCGGGTATGATTACCCGAAAAGACTTGATGCGAGCCGATGGTTGTTCAGATGCAACCATTGGAGATATCGCCATCAAGCCCGTTAAATTCGTGTATGAGGATAGTACGGTACGGCAAGCAGCGGATCATATGGTCAATCATTCCATAGGAAGATTGCCGGTATTGGGGAGAGGAACGCACCAGTTAAAAGGAATAATACCCGAAGCGATGTTCTTTCCGTTTTTCAACGGCGTCTCAATGATATTCACCAATGAAGGATCAGGGGACGGATCACACCGAGAGATGTTCTTTTGTGGTAGGAAAGAAAGAGACATGGTCGGGGCGACTGGATTCGAACCAGCGACCACCTGAACCCCATTCAGGTACGCTACCAGACTGCGCTACGCCCCGACGCTGTTTTGGCTCGATCTGACGAATTCGGATTATAACACCCGTTCGCGCTTGCGCTAGCCCCTTTAATCCCCGATAATCAATTTACACCATCGGATTGTAACTGAAACAAAATCAAAGCGATTGTCTTTTGAGAAGGAGTTGATTATGGAGTTGAATCGCCGTTCTTTCATTCAAAGCACCGGAATGACTCTGGCCGCCGCCAGCGTAGCCCAGACTCTGACGCAAGCCGCTGGGGACGAGTTTAAAATCGGGATGTGCGACTGGAACCTGGGCGGTTCGTGCAAGCCGGAGCTGTTCCCCCGGGCGAAGGAAGCCAATCTGAAGGGCGTTCAGGTGAGCGTGGGGACGAACCCTGAAAACATCCCGCTGCGGGAAAAGAGCGTTCGCGAAGAGTACCTGAAAATGTGCGAAGAAAACGGACTGAAGGTGTGCTCCGTCGCAGCGGGAAGCATTCTGAACGAGATTCCCCTGAAATCGGAGCCGGAATCGGCGGTGTACGTAATCGACGCGGTCGAGGCGGCGGCGGCGCTGGGCGCGGACAACATCCTGATCGCATTTTTCGGCGACGGCGACCTGATGCTGCGAGACGCGCGCGAGCGGACGCGCAACATCAGCGAAGGGAAGTACAAGGAATTCGAACTCGATTCACAAGCGGTTGAACGCGTCGTCGCGGTTATGAAGCAGATCGCGCCGCGAGCCAAGGATCACGGCGTTTATCTCGGGCTGGAAAACACCATCACCGCCAAACAGAACATGGAAATCATCGACCGCATCGGCTCGGACATGGTCAAAGTCTTTTACGACGTGGGCAACTCGACGGGCAACGGTTACAACGTGCCGGAAGAATTGCGCATGCTGGGCAACGACATGATCTGCGAGATACACCTGAAAGACTGGAAGACGCCGTATTTTCCCTCCGGCGAGGGGATGGTCGACTTCGCGGCGATCGCGCAGGCGTGTAAAGACATCGGCTACGACAAGTGGTATGTTCTGGAAACCAGCGGCCGGGACAAGAAATTCATCGAAGACACGCACGATAACATCGAATTCGCAAGAAAACTGTTTGCGTAAGGGTATGATTGCTCATCACGAAAGGGGCTTTCGGCGCCGAGCCGATGGCCCCTTTTTTTGATCTATGGTGAAGCAACAATAAAAAACAGCCGAAAATGGATTGAAGCGTTTTCCTGACAACGACTCTCCGGAGGCGAAATGCCTGATCCCGTATCGAATCAGTCCGCGCAATGGATCGCGCAAAAAGCAACGGCCGGCGCTCTGGCGAAACTACTGCAAGGCGGTCCGCAGAGCGGGCGGGTGATTTCGTCGTCGCGCGGACAGGCGGAGGTATTGATCGGAGGGAAAACCTATACCGTCGACGTGAAAGGGCAAACGTTTAAAGCGGGCGACGCGGTTCAGGCGAAAATTCTCGGTGGAAAGATCACCCTGCAACCCGCTCCCACGCATGGCAATTCGGCTTCATCGCTGGCGACCGCGTTGCAGCAACTCGGATTGCAGGGACCGGCCGCACAGCACGCGGCGGAAGCGCTATTACGCGCCGGGGCGCCGCTCGATCACGCCGCATTGAAAGAACTCACTCAACTGTTGCCCCAATTGAGCGGCGGGCAGGTGTCGGCGCTGGCGTTTCTGATCAGCCGGGGGCTGCCGATCAACGATTCATTAACCGCCTGGGCTGCGTATCTGTTAAAACCACGCGGGAAGCTGGGAGATTCGATCCAGACCACACGAAGAGCCATCGACGCGCTGTTGGAGCGGCTGGCGGGTAGAGAAGACATCCCCAGGCATCTCGTGGAGCGGCTTACGCAGTTGAGGCAGGATTTGGAGCAATCAACACTGGCGATGAAAAGCGGTGACGCCGACGAATTGGAGGCGCTGATTCAACGGCTGCTTTCCACGGTGGCGGGGAGGCTGCGCGGCGGCGGGGACGGCTCAAGCGAACCGCTGATGAAATTATTGAAACTGATGCGTGAGATGGAGCCTTTCGTGAAGGATTCCGCCACGATGAAGGCATTACGTACCCTGGTTGACGCCGCTCAGCAGGCGCACGAACACGCCGACGCGCAGGCGTTTCGAAACGTTCCGCCACAGAGCACGGCGCAGGCGCCGACGCTGTTCGCCGAGGTTCCACTACGCGAACAGGATGAGGCCGGCGGCCTGGAACTTCGTTACCGCAAGGCGAAGCACGATGGCGACTACGCCGCGTTCGACATGAGGGTGACCATGTCAGCGCTGGGCCCGGTGTGCGCCAACCTGCTGTGGAGAAAACCTTCGCTGAAGATCATGCTGACGGTTTCGTCGGACGAGGCGAAGTCGATGATTGAGCCGGGAGTAGACGGCGTCGCAAAGCGGCTGGGCGAACTCGGCTTTCAGGTTGATGCGATGCGGGTGCAAACGGGTTCGGTTCCTGAAACGCTCAAGCCGGAGGATGAGTTTGAGGCTCCCGCTACGCCGCGAGGGGTGGATGTGAAGGCATGAGAGAAGATGTGAGGAACCATTATGCCAGTGATATCCATGTTTTATGGCTTGATAATCAGAATGTACTATTTTGATACGCAGAAGCATCAAACTCCTCATATTCATGTTCAGTACGGCGATCAGCACGTAGTAATTCAAATACCCGATGGAAAAATACTTGAAGGAGTATTAAAATCAAATAAGTCGAAACTTGTGAGCGCCTGGATTGAAATACATCAAGACGAATTACTCGCAAACTAGCAGTTAGCTACAGAAGGGCAAAAAATATATTCCATTGAACCACTACGGTGAACCATGAATCCAAACGTTATTCGGATCATTCCCACGGATAATCATACAATTCTTCTCGAATTTGATAATGATGAAGTTCGAGAATTCGATGTAAAGCCTTATCTTGATAAAGGAATTTTTATCGAACTACAAAAACTGGATTATTTCAGAACCGTTCGAATCGTCGCCCGTGGAATAGAATGGCCGAATGAACAGGATTTCAGTTTTGATACGCTCTATATGGCCAGCAAACCGATCAAGTCCATTCAGGGGAAAGCGGTTAATCCGACACCGATTAATTCAATCTCCAGATAGCAAAGTTGAGGGCTGAGGCGAAGGACACCCACGCCCAATAGGGGGCCAGTAAAAGGGATGCGGTGCGATCAACACGCCAGAAGGCGGCCAGCGTGACGCCGATCGCGATCCACAACAGCGCGATATCGATCAACCCCACCGAGACGCTCCGGCAATAGAAAAAACAAACAGACCATAGCGAATTGAGCAGCAGCTGCACCCCATACGCGCCAAGGGCAAACTGGACGGGGCGTTGCGAGCGGCGAGCCCAAACGCGCCAGACGGCGACCGCCATCATGATGTAGAGCAGGGTCCAGACCGGTCCGAAAACCCAATTGGGCGGGCGCCATTCAGGCCGATTAAGCGATGGATACCAATCTGACACCGAAGTAAACGTACACCACGCGCCGAACGCCTGTACGGCCGCGTGGAAGATAAAGATCAACGCAAACGATTTCCAATGTTTTGCTATATCCACTTTCATGTATCACCCGTTTATCATTCAGCGTTTTTCAGCCGCAATTGCAATATTGCGCAGCATTCCATCGAATATGAACTGATGTATCGGATACAGAGCATACCAATAGGCCAAGCCGCCCAAGCCAACCGGATCAAAAATCGCGGTTTGATGGATTTCCGTCAGATGCTCTTTCGTCTCCAATTCAAACTGCAGCCATGCTCTCCCCGGCAGTTTCATTTCAGCACGCAGCCGGATGCGTTGAGCAGGGATGATGTCTTCCACCCGCCAAAAATCCACCGCATCTCCAACGAGCATCTTACGAGGATCACGCCTGCCTCGCCTCATCCCAACTCCACCAACCAGGAGATCGATCGCGCCTCGAACTCGCCATAGCCAGTTGCCGTAAAACCAACCGGTTTCTCCACCAATCGATTCGATCATCGAAAAAACCGTTTCAAGATCGGCCGAGGTTAATCTCGACCGCGTGTCGATGATTCGCGATCCAAAGCGCACGCCTCTCCAATCGACGATATCCCCCCCACTGGAAAGGGCGTCACACCAACGAGTCCGTGCGATTTCAAGGTCTTCGTTCAGCAAAGCCTGTTGAATCGCCTGCTGAATGCCAACCGGTTTAATTGAAAAATCAGTGAGTGCACTATTTTGTTTTACAACCGTTGGATGACGAATGCTATCAATCAATTTACGCCCAACTCGAGCATATATCGGGGTAACCAAACCTAGCCAGAGACTGGAAAGAAAAGGCGTCAGAAAGGGGACTGGAATCATAAAGCGTTTCAACCCGCGCTGGCGAGCGTATTCTTTCATTATTCCACCATACGAAACGATTTCTGCTCCACCGATTTCATAAATTCGGGAGCCAGGCGCTTCGCATTCAATCGATTCAACGAGATAGTCCAACAAATCATTTATGGCGATGGGTTGAGCGGGAACGGATACCCACCTCGGCGTGATCATTACCGGGAGTCTTTCAACCAGTGAACGTATCATTTCAAAAGACAGGCTGCCCGAACCGATCACGATGGAAGCACGTAACTCAATCACATCCACACCGCTTTCACGCAGAATGGCGCCTACTTCCTGACGGCTTTTTAAATGCGGCGACAGGTCGTCATCCGATTCTCCCAATCCCCCAACATAAATGATTTTTCCGATCGAACTGTTTTTGACGGCCTCGGCAAAATTCCGAGCGGCGAGCCGATCGGCTTCCGCAAAATTCTCATGAGACGCCATGGAGTGAATCAGATATACCGCTACATCCATCCCTTGCATCGCGGGAACGATCGAATCTTTGTTCCTGACGTCGCCGGGATGTATTTCGACATTTTGAGGCGCTCGCGACCTGATGAAATCAGGATTTCGACACAAACAGCGGATCGCATGTCCCCGTTCATGCAGTTTGTATAATAATCGTCCGCCAATGTACCCCGTGGCGCCTGTTAACAGGATCGAGAGCATATTATTGCCGCCTTCAGAGAGTTTATTTTTTGATCGACTGGTACGCGTCGAGAGCCTGTTGACGGGCGACGGCGTGATCGACGATCGGTTCGGGATAAGATTCGCCCAACACAACGCCCGCGCGTTTTAATTCAGCCGCCGGCGCGGTCCAGGGTTTGTGCAGATAACGGTCGTCAAGCCGGGATAATTCAGGAACCCAGCGGCGAACGTATTCACCAGAAGCGTCGAATTTTTCACCCTGCGAAACGGGATTGAAAATGCGGAAATATGGCGCAGCGTCGGCGCCGCACCCCGCCGTCCATTGCCAGCCGAGCGTGTTGTTCGCCAGATCGGCGTCAACCAGCGTATCCCAAAACCAGGCGGCGCCTTGCCGCCACGAGATATTCAAATCCTTTATCAGAAACGAGGCGGCGATCATGCGGACGCGATTATGCATCCAGCCGGTCGTCCAGAGTTCGCGCATTCCGGCGTCGACGATGGGATAGCCGGTGAGGCCTTTTTTCCATGCGTTCAGTTTTTCCGCATCATCCCGCCAGGGGAAATTCGTGAAATCTTCTCGCAATGGCGCTGAAGGGGTGTGTGGAAAATGGTAGAGCAAGTGATACGCAAACTCTCGCCAGGCGACCTCACGAAGAAACGACCACGCATTCTTAACGGCTTCATTATCCGTAAAGCCGTCGATGGCTTGATGAACGGCTTTCCATATCTGACAGGGAGTGATTTCGCCAAATCGCAGATGGGGAGACATGCGCGACGTGGCGGCGAGAGAAGGTAGATCGCGTTGAACATCATACTTGCGAATCAGCGCGGCAAGGAAATGATCCAACCGATCAAGCGCGGCCTGTTCACCGAATCGCCAAGCCGAACGGACGCCTTCGTCCCACGGGATGGAGGGCTTCAGCGATAAGGAATCAAGCTGTTGAGACGCAGGCCATTTTTCTGGAGTGTGTATTCGATCGGGCGCAGGCAACGGCGCGGGAGGCGAAACGCGATCCAGCACGGCTTTCCAGAAGGGCGTAAAGACTTTATACGGTCCACCGGTTTTGGTCTGGAGATTCCACGGTTCGACAAGCAGTGAAGCGTTGAAGGATCGAGCGTCGACGCCGGATTCTTTCAAGCGTGATTTTACGCTGGCATCGCGTTCAATGGCGGCCGGCTCATAACGGCGGTTCCAATAAACCGCCCGCGCGCCGGTTTCATGCAGTAAGGACTGGAGCGCTTCGAGCGATTCGCCTGCACGAATCAGCAGGCGCGAGTTATTGTCGCGCAATGAAGCATCAAGAGACGCCAGCGAGTGATGGAGCCAAACGCGGCTGGCCGCGCCGGGCGGCCAATCACCTTCCTCACGAGGCGCAAAAATGATGACTGGATAAACGGGTCCACCCAATTGAACGGCTTCATGGAGAGCCGGATTATCGGCCAGACGGAGGTCATGACGAAACCATACTATGACGCCGGGATGAGACATATTACTCACTTTCCCAATTCAAAACGCAAAGCGGATTCGAGATCGGCGTGATGCCAATCAAATCGCTTCCCGGATAATTTTTGAGGGACCACACGAGCGCTGGTTAAGAGCAATTCGTCACCCATCTCACCGAGAATGGCGCGGATGACGACCGCCGGGACGGGCAGAAACGCGGGGCGAGACAGAACACGAGCCAGCGTTCGGGTGAACTCGCGATTAGACATCGGGTTGGGCGAGACGGCGTTTACGGGGCCGCAAAGTTCTTCATCGAACAGGCATTCATAAAAGACGCCAAGCAGATCGTCAAGCGAGATCCAACTCATCCAGGCGGCGCCATTGGCGATGGGGCCGCCCACTCCAAGGCGGAAAGGTGTCAACATCGCTCGCAACGCGCCGCCACGGGCGCTGAGAACAACGCCGATGCGAGGATGGACCACGCGCACTCCGGCATCCACAGCGGGCTGCGCGGCGTTTTCCCACGCGCGGCAGACTTTAGCGAGAAAGCCTTTTCCCTGAGAAGAACTTTCATCCAAAGTCTCATCCGCCCGGGTTCCATAAAAACCGATGGCTGAGGCGGAGATAAACACGCGAGGCGGATTTTGAAGCGACGCCAGAGTGCGGGCGAGTAATCCGGTTCCATCGACGCGGCTCTGGTAGATGCGGTGTTTGCGGGGTTCGGTCCATCGGCCGGAAGCGATGTTTTCACCGGCGAGGTTGATGACGGCGTCGAGTCCCTCCAGCGAATCCGCATCGATTTTTTCGGATGATGGATTCCAATAGATTTCATTTTCATTCTTATCGGGCGCGCGCCGAACGAGGCGATATACGGTATGCCCACCGGTGGTAAGAAAACTGGAAAGTTGTGAGCCGATCAGGCCGCTTGCGCCGGCGATCGCGATTTTGAGGCGAGCATGAGCGGCGTATTTTTGATGGCGCTGAAGGTCGAGTGCAGTGCGCAGATGACGAAAGGCGAACATACGATCCAGCATGTTCTGGAGAGCGCCGTCAGCGAGAGCATTCAGCGAAGAAATATTAGACAAGCGGTATTCGACGCGGTCACGCAAGCACGAGACGGATTCATCCACAGGTTCCACGAGATGCTGATGACGCCACTCGGCGAAGGGTCCTTTTTCCAACACATCACAGAATTGCTTTCCTTCGATGTAATCAACGTGACGAGAGCGCCATTCAAATGAAACCCCCGCTTTTCGCAAGAGAAGCGTCACGGTCCCCGCATCAATACCTCCCTCACGCGACAGGACGGAGAGGTCTTCCCAGGGAGGGCTCAGGCGTTCCAACGCTCCAGGCCGTTTGTGCCATTCAAACAGAGCTTCGGATGAAACGGGAAATTCGGATGTTTTTTCGAAAAGGGGCATTGTTTTACAATTTTTAATTCGTTCAACAGCACAATCTTAAAATAGATTATGCGGATCGGAGTGGGCAATATAAGTGTGAATCATTTTCACCCTCCCACCCTATCCCAATTTCGGGTTTGGCCTCTTCGCCTTCGGCCATCAGTTTTTTTTATTAAAAATGAATTCACACAAAAGCCAAATCGTTTGTTGTTTTCTATTTTAGCCGTATATTTCAAACCAAGCATCACTTTTGATGCGTTAATACATTTTTATCAGGAGCGCGGAGGTTTTTGAGCGAAGGCGACCAGCAGAGAACCATTATCGAAAAATGAAAGCAAACCGTCCATCATCCGAAATAGCCACGATGGCCGAGAAGGCGCGTCCGATTTTAATGGCGCCCAGATTTCGTCTCCCACCCCGGGCGCGATGATTCCCCCCACGCTCAGGCCGGCGCGTTCGAGGGAAGCGAGCAAATCGTTGCGCTTTATGGATTGCGGGGGAGCATCAAACGAAGGACGCATGGGCCAGCCCGATGCGTTCCAGGCATCGAGGATCAGGTAGCCGGTGGAGTGGATCGATTCGACGATTTTGGCGAGAGCAGCATCCAATTCCATATCACCACCGAAGAAACCATGAACGCGGACGAGGTCATAGGAATTGCGAGGGAGGTTTACTTCGCTGAGAGGCGCCTGTAAGCAGAGCACCTGACGTTCCATCGAACGGGCGAACTGTTGTTCATCATCCTCGACGCCCAGACATTCCCACCCTTTTTCCTGAAAATGATGGAGCCAGGAACCATCGCCGGAGCCAATCTCAAGAACGCGGCCGATGCCTACGCCGGTCAGACGGGCGATTTCGGCGTGCTGCCTTTTCGCGGCGAGGGTTTGATCGGTCCAATGATAATAGGCGGGTTTGTACATAAAGAAAAACTCCAATGCGGTATGCTGTGTATGGATTCCTGAAGAATTATAACGCATCGATGGATCAAACTATTGCCGCTCGGACGGCGCCAGGCCATTCGCCGCATCCGCATGATCTATTTCAACCAGCGAAGTTGAATCAAAAATGCTCATCCTTTTCAATCAATATTGAAAACGATGCCTTGTTATTGAAATGATTTCATAGAATTTCTTCGCCGGAGGGCGCCGATCAGCCAGAAACCGGGCGCTTTGTAGAACTGGGCGGCGTACGCACAGAGCAGGGGGGAGAGTTGATGACGCCATGCGAAACGGCGAATCCAATCGAATTCAGCGGGGAGAAATGTTTTGAAGAAATAACTCGCGCCGAAGTTTTTCAGTATCAGGCGAACGCGGCCGCGATGGTATTTATAAAAGTATTTCCAACTGCGTTTTTTTGTGCCGAAAGTCTCGTAATGGCAGACTACCGAGGCGGGTTGATATAAGGTCTGATAACCGGCCTGTTTGAAGCGCATGCTGATATCCACGTCTTCAAAATAGAGAGGGAAGCCCTCATCCAGCCCCCCCAGGGCTAGCAAGGCGCTGGTACGAAACGCCATCGAAGCTCCAGTTATGTACTCCGCGTCGTAGGAAACGTCCCAACAGGTATCGTCGGGCTGGTTGTAGCCACGATGATGAGTCAGGCCATTGGGAGAGATTTCACCACCGGCGAACTGGACCGTTTTTCCATCGAAAAAGAGAAGTTTCGATCCGGTGATTCCCACACGTGGATCATCAAGCATGGGCGCGATTAATTCACGCAGCCAACCGGGACGAACCACGGTGTCGATGTTCAGCAGGACGATGAAATCACCACGAGCCTGTTGAATGGCGAGGTTGCACCCCTTGGGGAAGCCGTAATTCGCGCCGTGTTCCATCAGGGTTACGCGGTCTTCATAACGGCGCGCGAAGGTCATTGAGCCATCTCGAGACCCGTTATCGGCAAGGATGATTTCTTTAGGGGTATAGTCGTCGTTCAGAACGGATTCAAGGCAGTTTTGAACGAACTCCATGCCGTTGTAATTGAGTATGATGACGGATACGAGCGGTGATGACTGCACGATCAGGCGGTTTCCTGTTGGTGGTGGTCGAGTTCTTTAGGTTTGCTGAAAACGAGGCGTCCCGCGCTGGTTTCGAGAATGGAGGATACATTGACATGGACGGTCTGACCGATCAACTTTCGGCCATTGTCGATGACGACCATGGTTCCATCATCGAGATACCCCACGCCCTGGTTGGCTTCTTTGCCTTCTTTGAGGACCTGAATTCGCAATTCGTCGCCGGGCAGAACCACGGTTTTCAGCGACGCGGCCAGTTTATTGATGTTGAGCACCGACAGATTTTCAATCTCGGCGACCTTGCTGAGATTGAAGTCAAGCGTCAACAGTATTCCTTCATATTTTTTGGCGAGGGCGATCAGTTTTTTGTCGACGTCGGCGAAATTGGGGAAATCTTCTTCCAGCACTTCTACTTCTCCGTCGCTGGCGTTCAGCAGGCGCTTGGAAAAATCGAGGCCCCGGCGTCCCTTGGCGCGCTTATTGTGATCCTCTGAATCAGACAGGGTCTGCAATTCATTCAAAACGAATGATGGGATGACGAAATGGCCTTCGAGAAAACCCGCTTCCTTGATCTCGTTAATTCGCCCATCGATGAGGACGCTGGTATCGATGATCTTGCTGCCGTAGAGGCGATCTTCGGAGCGCGTGAGCAATTTCGTCGCCGTGAGGTCAATGCGGTTCGCGTAACGCAAACCGGTCGTAACGCCAAAATAACCGAGAAACAGATGGAGACTGAGGCGGGTCAAGTCGCGGGAGATTGGACTCATGCCGCTGGGCAGCGCCGCCACGATCAGCAGTGACGCGGCCAGACCGCAGCACAGGCCAAACAGCCCGAAAAACAGCGATTGAGGATAAAAATAGCGGACCTGGCTTTCAAACACGACGAACATGCTTGAAAAAAGGAATCCGCAGAGGCTGTAAATCCACAAGTCGTTATCGGGAATGTATATGTTAATGACCTGGGCAAAGGTGTAGACGATGTACGTGAACAGGATCACGAAAATGATCCGCACCACGAACAGAAATGGGGTTTCGTTGTCCGTCGCCGACGGTTTGTATTTAAATTCGTTGGTCATGATGAGAATAGAAGCGATCTGACTTCATCGATTTTCGAAACCCGGTTGCGTCCATCCATCGAGACGCCCTGCCGCAGCAGGTCGCGCGCGTTGGCGTCCGGCACGATTGCATTGGTATACCCTAATTGAGACGCTTCGCGCAAGCGCTGCTCCGCGCCGGGCGCGGCGCGGATCTCGCCCGTCAGGCCGATCTCGCCAAACATGATTGAATGAGGGGGAACGGGAATATCAAAAAAACTGGAAAGTATCGCGACGGCGATTCCCAAATCGCCGGCCGGTTCATCCACCGTGATTCCCCCTGTTACATTCACAAATATATCACGAGTTCCCAGCGGCGTCTCCAGGCGTTTTTCCAAAACAGCCAAAATCATGGCGAGACGGTTTACGTCCACGCCGGATGAAGCGCGGCGCGGGAAGCCGTGTCCATGAAAAGGCGCCGCGAGAGCCTGCACCTCGATCAGCATGGGGCGGGCGCCCTCCATAATGACGGTGACCGCCGTTCCAGCGGCGCGCTGACCGGAAGCGCCGCAAAAAATCGCGGCGGGATTGGCGACTTCATGCAAACCGGTTCCGGTCATTTCAAAAACGCCGATTTCATGGGTCGCGCCGAAACGATTTTTGACGCCGCGTAACAACCGATACAGCTGGTGAGAATCGCCCTCGAAGTAGAGGACGACGTCAACAAGGTGTTCAAGCACACGCGGGCCGGCGATCTGGCCCTCTTTGGTGACGTGTCCGACGAGCACGATAGGAGTGGCGGTTTCTTTAGCGAGACGGATCAGCAAAGAGGCGCAATCGCGCACCTGGGCCACGCTGCCGGGCGCTGAGGTCAGTTCGGACCAGTGAGTGGTTTGAATCGAGTCAACGATCGCGAGAAACGGGCGAATCTCGCGGATATCGGCGATCATTTCTTCCACGCTGGTTTCGGATTTGATCAGCAATTCAGGCGAGGCGGAGCCGAGACGTTCAGCGCGCAATTTGATCTGGGCGGGCGATTCCTCGCCGCTGAGATACAGAACGCGGCCGTAATTGGCGCTGACCCGGTCGGCCACCTGAAGCAACAAGGTGGACTTACCAATACCGGGTTCACCCCCGAGCAGAATCGCCGCGCCAGGCAGCAGGCCGCCGCCCAATACGCGATCGACTTCAGGGAAGCCGGTTTGTAAACGCTGAGAATCCTCGACGGAAATCTCGTGCAGCGGTTGAGCTTTGGTCTGCGGTGCGGGGGTTTGCATCGCTGCGTCGCGAGCAGTTTCCTCACGGATCCGCTCTTCGGCGGCGGTGTTCCATTCACCACAGGCGGGACATCGTCCGAACCATTTGCTTTGCGAATGCCCGCATTCCTGACAGGCGTATATGGTTTTCTTTTTGGACGGAGGCACGAAGATCCCTTTATTATCGAATACCGTCAGAAGCTGACGCGCATCCCCAGAGCAGGGAAGAATTCATCGGTCACGTCTTGAACGCCCCCCTTGATGTAGAGGTTTTTCCAGACCATGAACTGCACATACGCGTCGAGACGGGTTTTGTCGCTGTCGGTGATCCCCACGGTTTCGAGTTGGAGCGCCAGCGGGTGGATCACCTGCCAGTCGACTCCCAGCCCCAACTCGGTTTCGATCATTCCGCCGTGGAACGTGAAATCGCCATACCGGTAGCCCATCTGTAATTCGAGGCCCGTATCGGCGCCGAGATCGTTTCCTCCACCATAGATATAGACATCATCGGTGATGTCATACTGTATGCCCATATCGGCGCGCAAGAAGGATTGATCCCGATTAAACCGTTCATCTTCCGTAAAGGCGAGCAACTCGGCCTGAAAAGAGAAACGATTGGGGATATCGGAGATATTGGCGAGGGCGTTGGAGACTTCCGTGACGGACGCCTTGGCGGATTGCGCCATCTCCTTGTCATAGATCAGGGTTCCGATCAGTCCCTGTTCCTGCTTGATGTCATCCAGCATACGGTCAACGCGCTGCGCCGCCTGTTTTGCGGTCGAGGTGAACTCATTGACGTTCTTCATCGCCTCATCGATATGAGGCCGGTTGGAATCCATCGTGTCTTCGAACTTGGCGGCGAGCCGGTCGACGCGCTCAATGGCGGTATTCAGTTTACTGGAGAATTCCTTCAGGTTGGCCGCGATTTCAGGCAGGTCATCATGAAACGGTTTTTTCAGCGAACCGGTCAGTTCACTGGTGTTGTGAATGGTCTGTTTGAGGTCGGCGCGGACGTCAAGCATAACGCCGTGCAGGTCGTCCATGAAAAATTCAGCGGTCGCCATCAGGTTTCGCAAGTGATCGGAGGCCACGGCGGCGTTGGCGATAATGGTCTGCATGCGGGATTGTTCGCCGCCCAGCATGGTATTGATATCAGAAGAGAATTCTTCGAGATTTTTGATCAACTGGACCATGTTGGTCTGAAGCGATTCATCGCCGATAATCTTGTTGAAAGATTCGATCGTCTTTTTGATTTCGGCGGAGAGATCGTTTGCGTTTTCAATCACCTGATCGAGCGCATAGGGACTTTCGCCCTTGATTTTCGACCCGGGCGGCACGAGATCGCCCTGGCCGTATGAGATTTCGATGTATTTTTCTCCCATAAGCCCCACCGTGCCGATCGAAGCGACCGAGCCCTTGGTCACGATGGCCTGATCGTTGAGTTTTACCTCGACGACGGTGTGGACGATCATGGTGGGCTCCCAGATCACGTCGCGAGAGATTTTTTCGACGAAGCCGATGTCGATGCCGGACTGCAAGACCGGGGCGCCTCGTTCGAGCAACTGGACTTTGTCGAAATAGATGTAATACGACTCGTGTTCGCCCTGAAGCAGGAAGGAGCCCATGTTGATGGTAAAAATGAAAAACACCACGCCGACGACGACGACGAAGAGGCCGAGTTTCGCTTCATTATTCATCAGGGTTGCTCCATTGGTTACATATTCGACAAAGGGCCGTCCGACCGTCCATGGATGAATTGCTGGATGATGGGGTCATCGGATTCGCGCGTTTCTTCAGGCGTTCCGGTAAAAATGAACCGTCCCTGATATAAAAACGAGATTTTAGTCGCGATTTTGAACGCGCTGACCATGTCATGAGTAATCACCACCGACGTGACTTTCAACTGCTTCGCCAGATGGATAATGAGATCGTTAATCGCATCAGACGTCACCGGATCGAGGCCGGTCGTAGGCTCGTCGTACAGAAGAATTTTGGGCTTCTGAATAATCGAACGAGCCAGACCGACGCGTTTTTTCATTCCGCCGGAAAGTTCGGACGGCATCTTGTCGAGAATATCGCCGAGCCGCACCATCTTGAGGGTCTCTCGAACCCGTTCGCGAATTTCATCGACGGGGACTTTCCGTTCAAAGAGCGTAAAGCCGACGTTTTCAAGCACGTTCATGGAATCGAACAGCGCGGCGTACTGAAACAGCAGGCCCACTGTTTTCCGCAGCTCGCCAAGTTCACTTTCTTTCAGACGCGAGATATCAGCGCCGTTCACCCAGACTTCGCCGCGGTCAGGCTGCATCAGGCGGCAAATGTGTTTAATGCAGACGCTCTTGCCCTCGCCGCTACGGCCAAGAATCACGCGCGTCTCGCCGTCTTCGATATCCATCGAAGCGCCGTTGAGAATCTGTTTTCCGCCTAGATTTTTGTAGACATCAACCAACTGAATCATATAACGCCCGCTCGGAGCGGCGTCAGGCGCATCCAGCGTGGACGAGGCGAATTTCAGGGCAGCAGTTGAATGATCCATGTCGTTAAGAAGAAATTGGCGATCAGAATCAATATCGAGGACGTCACCACCGCACTGGTGGTGGATTCACCCACGCCCTGAGCGCCAAAACCCGCGTCAAAACCTTTCTGGCAGCCGACGATGGCGACGATCATGCCGAAGAAGATTGTTTTGAACAATCCGCTGAGGTAATCCTGCAGGGTGAGGAATTTCCAGATATTGGCGATGTACTGGTTGGGCGCGATGTTGAGAATCGTGACGCCCACAATGAAACCGCCCACGATGCCCACCGCGATGGCCAGCACGGCCAGCATGGGGAACATGATGGTGGCGGCAATGAAGCGCGGGACCACAAGATAACTGACCGGGCTTGTACCCAGTGTTTTGAGCGCGTCAATCTGTTCGGTGACCTTCATGGTGCCGATTTCGGCGGCGATGCCGGCGGCGACGCGTCCAGCGAGGACGACGGAGGTCAGCACCGGGCCGATCTCACGCGCGAAACTGATGGCGGAGATGCCGCTGGCGTATATTTTCATGCCCAGCGGTTTGAGCTGTATGCCGGTCTGCAGGACGAGGACCATCCCCGTGAACGTCGAGGTCAACAGCGCGATGGGGATCGACATGATTCCGATCAACACCATCTGTTCAACGATGAGACGCATGCGGAAGGGAGGGCGAAAGGAGAGATAAACGGTCTGAAGAAAGAGAGACGCCAGCCGTCCGGCCCCCTCGATCATATCAAGAACAAATCCGCCGATACCAGCCAGGAGCGCATTCAGATTGCGCGTGACGGAAAAGGTGGCGACAGGTTCGGTCATAAGCGTCCCGTTCGAATCCGCTTTCACCAAGCGGTTGTATTTCGCCCGATTATACAGCCGCGCGGGGCTGAATAAACTCCAACCCCGCGCGGATTGATTTCATGTGCATTAACAGGATGCGATCAGGCCGACGCAGCCGCCAGTTTGAATTCATCGACGTAGCGCGTCGCGGCGATGGCGGCGGTGACGCCGTCGCCCGCCGAACTGGCGAGCTGGCGCGCGGCTTCGGTGCGGCAGTCTCCGCATGCGAAGAGGCCTTCAACCGAGGTGCGCATCCAGAGGTCGACGTCGATCAGGTGATGATCGTCCATTTTGACCATGCCGGCGACGAGTTTGGTATTGGGGACGTGACCGACGAAAATAAAGACGCCGTCGGTCTGGAAATCGCTGACTTCATCCGTCTTGATGTTGCGTAATTTGACGGCCTTGACCACGCCTTCGCTGACGATTTCATCCACCACGGTATCCCAGATGAAATTCATCTTTTCATTATTGAAAGCACGTTCCTGCAGAACCTTGGTGGCGCGGAGTTCGTCACGGCGATGGATGACGGTCACAGAGGACGCATAGCGGGTAAGGAAGATACCCTCTTCAACCGCCGCGTCGCCTCCACCGACAACAACGACTTTTTTATTGCGGAAAAAAGCGCCGTCGCAAGTCGCGCAATATGAAACACCGGTTCCCACGTTTTTCTCTTCGCCGGGGACGCCGAGTTTACGTGGATCGGCGCCCATCGCGCAGATCACCGTGATCGCATTGATCTCGGTTTTGCCATCCAGAATGATGGTGAAGGTTTTATCATCATTCCGCCGGATTTCAGTTACGGTTCCATTTTTGACCTGAGCGCCGAACTTTTCGCACTGGGCCTGAAAGCGGTCAGCGAGCTCGGGCCCCGTGACCGGCTCGGGAAAACCAGGGTAATTCTCCACCGCTTCGGTCAACGATATCTGACCACCGCTAGGGCCTTTTTCGATGACCAGCGTACTGAGGTTGCCTCGGGAGGTGTACAGGGCGGCCGCGAGTCCGGCGGGACCGGCGCCGATGATGACGGAATCGTATTGCGTTGCAGTCATGGTTTTTCACCTTGAAGGTTTCAAGATTATCGCCAGGCGATTCAATTCATTGGAGCCAGCGGCGAATATAAGAATGAATCTTACCTGCAAATCAGGCTTAATAAATCCCCGCCCATGCTATTTTGAATCAATGCGCATGGATTGGGCGTGCCGCTCGATTATTTAATCCTTGCATTGTATCTCCAATTTGAGACAATCACTACACGAATGGAAGCAGACGAGACTATCGCCGCCCACATTCATTTTTTTTATTCTTATCGCCAAAGCCAAGTTCAGATTGAACGAGCCGGAAATCACGTTTCCTTGTGATTTTTCAGCGATAGTTCGAAACTCAGTTCTGACAATCGTCATAACGCATCAGGGGAGCAGGTTTTATGAAATCGATTGTATTCATGATAAGCGTCATGGCATTGGCCTGTTTTTCAATGGAGGCTGGCGCCAGCGATTCAACAAGCAGTGAATTGTATCTTCAGGCGCAACGGAATGGCTGGCAGGCGCAAAAAGCATTTCGCGACTGTCTCGACTTCGTGAACGGCTGGCTGGCGCATCGCGATCCAGCGACCGGACTGATTCCACGCAACCTGACGCAATCGAATTTCTGGAACGCAAAAGATTCAGCGGCGGACAACTACCCCTTCATGGTACTGACGACTTCGATGCTTGATGAACCGCGCTTCGAAACCACCATGAAACAGATGCTGGAGACGGAACAGCGGCTTACCAACCGGCTGGACAACCTGCCCGACGATTACGATTTCGCCAAGCAGGGTTTCCGGACGGATGAGTACAACCTTCACGACCTGATTTTCGGCGGCTCGGAATATGTAAAAGACGGCCTGATTCCATTAACGGAATGGCTTGGCCCCAGCGACTGGTCGCAGCGCATGATGGGAATCGAGGAATCGATCTGGAAATACGCTCCAGTCGAAACACCTTTCGGAAAACTGCCCTCGGATGATTTCGAAATTAACGGCGAACAGTTGCAGGTGTTATGCCGCCTGTACTGGACCACACGCGACGAAAGGTACCGGGAATGGGCGTTTCGCATCGCGGACTACTACCTGCTGGGGCATTCGCCGATTTCAGGCGAGAAGCTCAGCCTGGACGACCACGGTTGCGAGATCATCAGCGGACTCGCGGCGGGGTATTATCTGGCCTCGCACACCGATCAGCAGCGGCGGGAAGACTACAGGAAACCGGTTTACGCCATGCTGGACCGTTTGCTGGAAATCGCAACCAATGAAGACGGGCTGTTTCACATGTTCGTGAATCCCCAGACGGGCGAGGTTTTGAGAGACGAATTGACGGATAACTGGGGGTATGATTATAACGCTTACTTAAACGTCGGAATGCTGGACCACCGGGAGGATTACATCGACGCCGTCAAGCACGTGCTGGCCAACATTCACAAGTACGTTCACTATCCCTGGGAAGGCAACGGGGCGGATGGATACGCCGACGCCATTGAAGGCGGGATCAACCTGTTGAACCGCCTGCCGGACGACAGCGGCTTCGGCTGGGTCGATGACAGCATGGATATTCTGCTGGCCAAACAACGAGATGACGGCGTCATCGAAGGCTGGCACGGGGATGGGAACTTCGCCCGGACCGCGCTGATGTACGCCCTAATGAAGACGCAAGGAGTCAGGATGCAGCCCTGGCGCGCCGATCTGGCTTTCGGCGGCGTTGTTGAAAACGGCGCGCTTTATCTGGCGTTGCGCGGCGACTGGAACTGGAGAGGCAAAATTCTGTTTGACCGCCCTCGGCATCGCGATTACATGCACCTGCCGAGCGATTACCCCCGTATCAATCAATTTCCAGAGTGGTTCACCATTGATGAAAACATCGTGTACGAAGTGACGATCAACCATGAGAATACGGTCAAAATAAGAGGTGCCGATCTACTGGATGGACTGAAGTTCACGATGGACGCGAATTCCACAAATTACATTCGAGTGAATCCAGTTCAAAAGTAACATGAATCCGATTCTGGTATATGTAACGTTATGAATCATTTAATGGGCAGAAAAAAATCCTAGTCCCCTCGATTTCCGTAACGATCTACTCTTAAATAGGGGAATGGAAATCACGACAACCCAGATTGAATGCAAAGGCTCCCTGCGGTGATGACGAGAACCTGGAGAGAAACCGTTTTTATTTTGCTTGGGATCGCGCTGACTTCAGTCATGATCTCATGCGTGACAACCGGATCGGAAAACCTGAACGACCGTTCGTTCGACTCGCTGATCAGCCAGGCGGATCACTATTTTGAACTGCGGAATTACCAGCGCGCACAATTGCTCTACAGCAGTTACGTCTATTCTTCCTTTCCAAACCAGACGCAGATCGATTACGCCCGCTACCGGTTAGGGCTGACCCACTATCTGATGGGTGAATATCAGGACGCCTACACCACATTAAGCGAACTGGTAAAAAGCAACCCCAGTTACCCTCAGAATCCTGAAGCGGAAGAGATCATCGCCAAATGCCAGACCAAGCTGACTCAGGCGAAAGAACAGCTGACTGAACGAAACAACACCCTTCAACAAAACATCAGCAAAGTCGAGGCGCTGATTGAAGCGAACCCGCAAGACGCCAACGCACACTATCAACTGGGCGATTACTACTGGGAGGCGGGGCGGTACGACGAAGCGGTCGCACAATACAAAAAAGCAGCCGAACTGAATCCCGCGCTGATGCAGGCGGATACCATCAAGCAACGCGTCCGTGTGACGCAGCAGGGCGATTTCGTCATCCGTAACCCTCTGTTCGAACCCAATGGTCCTCAAGGTGACATTCAGGTCGACGCCAAGCTGGACCGGATTTACCGCAGCAACTGGCTGGGCGATTACGAAGCGGTGAAGGTATCGGGCCAGGTGAAAAACAACGGGCTGAAAGACGTGCGCAGCGTTCAGGTAGAAGTGACGATTTACGATTTTTATAACAAGGTGCAGGGAACACAAACCGTCATGATCGGGGTTTTGCCCGCCGGCGGCGCCCGCGCCTTTTCCACCGTTTTCGACCAGATCACCGATCAGGCGATCGATATCAAAAAATTCACGACGCAGGTCTTTTACGAGTGATCATGCATCGGCCCGAACGGGAACCCACCATGAAGCATGACAAGACGCCGTACGCGCTGCTGGCGCTTCCGATCACGCTCATCGCCGTTTTTTCTCTGATCGCGCTCAGCGGATTTTTCACCCCCGAAGCCTGGGCTCAGGACAAGGGATCGACCGGAGGCAAAATGCTCAACGGCGACCAGGTGAGCGCGATCCGCAGCGCGACCCACCCGTTGCAGGTGTTTCTCGAAGTCAATATATTCGAAGTTTTGCTGACGAATCAACTTGATATCGGTTTTGTTTACGATCTTCTTGGCGAAGCGGGCGACTTTCGCGGGACGAGCCTTTCCGGAGACCCAGTCACGGAGAGCGACCTGAGCGTTCTGCAGCCGGGGAACCGGAATCAACTTCTGCCCTCCGGCGCGAACGTCGTGGCGCGAGTATTCGACGGGAATGAAAGCGAAGTGCTGGCGACCATTCAGGCGCTGGCGCAGGACCAGATGGTTCGGGTTCACGCCAATCCGATTCTGTTGACGATTTCAGGATATCCCGCCAAGTTGAAAGCGGGCGATGATATTCCATTTCTGTCGCGTATCAACATCGGCGACGCGATTACGCTGGAGACGAAATTCAGGGAGACCGGCGTCAATCTGGAGATTACGCCGTGGGTGCAATTTCTGGAAACGGACGTTGAGAAGAAAAACCCGTTCATCTACGTGACGATCGACGCCGAGTTGAACTCCATCACCCGGTATCGTGAAGAAGAAGGATTCCTGCAACCGATCACCGACACGCGGCAGTATAAATCGTCGGTCTGGCTGAAGGCGGGCGAGCGGATTCTGATCGGCAGCCTGTTCAAGGATACGAAGTTGGACAAGATTCGCGGGATTCCCCTGCTGATGGATATCCCCATTCTTGGACGCCTGTTTCGAGGGACGACGGAATCGACGACGATTTCACAGCTGTTCGTGATGATCCGCCCGGCGGTGCTGAATATCTGGGACAACACGTCGAGCCTGATTCCGTTGGAACAGCAATCCAAGATGATCCGTGAATTTCTCAATCAGAAGACGCTCGATCTGGAGCCGAAGCCGGATCCCCTCGGCGAGATCCGCGACCTGTTCCTCGATAATTCCGCTCCGGAGCAGTAATCATGAAAGCAACTTACTGGTCAACCCGACGTTCGTTTCTGATGCTGGCGGCCGTGATCGCGGGGGCCGCGTGGGCTTCGGCGCAGCCGTCGATCGGCCCCATGGTGGAAATTTCAGCGAAGATATTCGAATTTCGATACGATACTGAAACCCAGTTCGGGATTTTTTATCAATTCAACAGCGACGACAGCGCCCTGCAGGACAGCGACGTATTTCTGCACGGAACGGAAAACCCCAGCACGGACGCCCCCATCGGGGCGCTCGATCTGAGCGGCAGTTTCGCGAAACTCAGCTACGGCTCGATCGACTTCAACGTAAAAGCCGCCATCGACGAGGGATGGGGCACGGTGATCAGCAACCCGACCCTGACCACCGCAAACGGCATCACGGCCAATATTCACAGTGGCGAGCAGATTCCATACACCACCGTGCAGGTGAAGGGAACCCGTACCACGCTGGCGCTGGAAGAAAAACCCACCGGCATCAGCCTGAACGTAACACCGTACATCATGCCGGGCAATAACGTGCTTCTCGATCTGGAGATTTCTTCTAACGACGTGGTTCGATTCGTCGTATTCGACCGTGGCGACGGGCAGCGGTATGAGTTACCGGTGATTTCGAGCCGGACGGTGCAAACGGTAGTGATTATTCCCTCCGGACAGCGCTTTTACATCGGCGGGCTGTATTCACGAACGACTGGCGACATCACGCGCAAGGTCCCCATTGTGGGCGATCTGCCGGTGATCGGGTTTTTCCTGCGCGGCTTCAACAAAAAGCGCGGGACATCCGAAACCATGTTTCAGATTACGCCAACCATCCGCGCTCCCGGGGCGGGGCTTTCAACGCAATTGACCGGATTTGACAAGATTCTGGGCGATGAGTCGACCAAGGAAGTCATCATCGAGCCGCCCAAGACGCCATCAAACGACGCTTCATCGGGTTCGGCGCCTCCGCAAAGCGATGATTCGGCGCAATCGAACTCGTCATCCAATCAGACTTTCGTCCCTGAAATACCCAAGGAACTGATCGAATCAGCCACCGGCGCGCCGGTGCAGTCGGTCTCGAACGAATTTACGGTGGATGAAAGCAAAGAATCGACGCGACGATTTAAACCGATCGGGCGGGCTCCGATTCGAGGGAAGCGGTAAAGTCAGCGTTTAACTCATCCGGTTGAGCCGATTGCGCCGCCAACCAGCCCAGCCAGCACCATGTGAAGAGGAAATCGCCCGCATTGGAGATCAGCATGCCCACGATCAGGGCTGAGGCGCTGGTCAGCAGCGCCGCACGTTTCAGCTCATCCATATCGTTACGCGATTGATCCAGGAATCCACGGAGAGTAAGCGTAAGAAATACGATCAACGCGATCCCGCCAAAGACGCCAGATTCCGTAAACATCAATAACACCGTTGAATATTCCCGCGAGAGAGGCGCATCCGGCGCGAACGGTTGCGCCATCGCGGCGTATTGTCCTGCGCCGACGCCCAAGACCGGGTGAGTGAAAAATTCCGTGAGATAAAGTTGCAGGTTCAGAATTCGCTCATGCAAGCGCGGCGAAGCCAAAACAGAGAGGAGGCGAGCGTGAAATGCCGTGAGAATCGCAATGAATACGATAAAAACCGCCATTGGTGCAATGAATAATAGTACGCCAAACCGCCGCGGGTTTGATTTCCAAAGCGTCAGGCACACGAATAATGAAAGCGAAAGCGCCAGCACCAGCCAGCCGCTGTTGGAAAAAGAACCAAGCGCCGCGAGAAATCCGGCGGCGGACAGGATGGCGAGAGGACGTGACCGCTCATGGATCGAGCGAGCGATCAGAAGTGGCAGCAGAGACGCGAGCATTACGGGGAAATAATTGGAATCGGAGAAGCCGCCGCTCAGGTGAAAGTTCCCCGCCGGCTGCAAAAAGGACTGGACGAACGCAATCGCTACTGAAAGCGCCATAATCCCCTGAATATCTCTTTTCAGCATGAATGACGATTCCGTTCGGCCACATTCATACAAAAAGACCAGGGCAGTGAATATTGAGAGAAGCATTCTTGCCATCGCGAAAGCGGTTTCCGCCGAATTCAGCGACGAGAGGGAAGCGAGCAGGCAGGCGGCCAGCAGCGTAAACAACGCGATTATGTGCGGCGGATCATTTTTATGCGAGGCAAAGGAGTAGCGTGTGAGAAAGCCAGGTATAGTCATCAGCGCGGCGATCCATGAGATGGACGATTCGACGCCGGTGAAATGCAATCGGATTCCAGCGATCACGGAGCACGCAAGCAATGCGGTCAGCATTTCACGCGGGCGCAAGACGGTGGCGATAAAGCCTGCGGCGATGAGTATGGAAATAATCATCCGATTGTAATTTACAACTTGTTATAGAATGCCGGTTTCATACAATCCAGCCCGGGTGAAATGACTATCGTATCACATTGGGCGTAAATCAAGGATGTTCCCGCCAGACTGAATCTCGTTACCACTCAGATGGGTTGGTCAACCTGGCACACCTGATTTTTACCTGTCCGCAGGAAAGGGGTCATTTTGGCGCAATGTTTTTTCAATCACAATAACCTTGGCGTTGTTTTGGATGGAAAGACTTAATTTTTTTTCTAGATAAAAGCATATAAATCCAGCAATTAAAGCATAAAACGACGCGATTTTTGTTTAGGCCGTTTGTGCATTTCTCCATTGGCGCCGTGATTGCAAATACCGAGGGAGTCATTCTTTAATCAAACTTTGCTTTAGCTTGTTGAAAGGAGTTTAAAACCAATGGCTGTACGACCTCTTGCGGACAGAGTGCTGGTTAAACGGCTCGAAGAAAAAGAGGAAAAACAAGGGGGGATCATTATTCCGGACACGGCCAAAGAAAAGCCCCAAGAGGCTGAAGTGGTCGCGGTGGGTCCCGGCAAACGCGGAGACAAAGGCGATCGCATGGCTCCGGACGTGAAAAAGGGCGACAAAGTGCTGATCAGCAAGTACGGCGGCACGGACGTGAAGATCAACGGCGCGGAATACGTCATTCTTCGTGAAGATGACATCCTTGGCGTCATCGAATAAGACAAATCACAGATTTCGCGAAGTGGAGGTTTAAGCGAAAATGGCTGCGAAACAGCTCGTATTTAATGAAGAAGCCCGCGCGAAGATTTTGAAAGGCGTTGAAAAACTCGCTCGCGCGGTGAAAGTCACCCTCGGTCCGAAGGGCCGCAACGTCGTCATCGACAAGAAGTGGGGCTCGCCCACAGTGACGAAAGACGGCGTTTCCGTCGCAAAAGAAATCGAACTCGAAGACAAGTATGAAAACATGGGCGCACAGATGGTGCGTGAAGTGGCGTCGAAGACCAGCGACATCGCTGGCGACGGCACCACCACCGCGACCGTGCTGGCCGAAGCAATTTACCGCGAAGGCCTGAAGTACGTGACCTCGGGCGCCAGCCCGATCAACGTGCAGCGCGGCATTCTGGTCGCGACCGAAGCGATCGTGAAGAGCCTGCAGTCGCTGAGCCGCAAGGTGAAGGACCGCAGCGAAATCGCGAACGTCGCCACCATCTCGGCCAACGGCGAAAAGAGCATTGGCGAGATCATCGCCGACGCGATGGACAAAGTCGGTAAAGACGGCGTCATCACCGTTGAAGAAGCCAAATCGCTCGAAACCACGCTGGACGTGGTTGAAGGCATGCAGTTCGACAAGGGTTATCTCTCCCCTTACTTCGCCACCGACGCGCAGACGCTGGAATGCGTGCTGGAAGATCCCTTCATTCTCATTAACGAGAAGAAGATCTCCAACATGCGCGACATGCTGCCGATTCTCGAAAAGATCGCGCAGTCGGGCCGTCCTCTGCTGATCATCGCGGAAGACATCGAAGGCGAAGCGCTGGCGACGCTGGTCGTCAATAAGATCCGCGGCACGCTGAAGGTGTGCGCGGTGAAGGCGCCGGGCTTCGGCGACCGCCGTAAGGAGATGTTGAAAGACATCGCCATTCTGACCGGCGGCCGTTGCATCACCGAAGACCTGGGCATCAAGCTGGAAAACATTTCAATGGACGATCTCGGCCAGGCAAAACGCGTTCAGGTGGATAAAGACAACACCACCATCGTGGAAGGCGCCGGCAAGAAATCGGACATCCAGGGCCGGATCGCGCAGATTCGCAACCAGATCGAGGAAACCACCTCGGACTACGATCGCGAAAAACTGCAGGAACGTCTGGCGAAACTGGCGGGCGGCGTGGCCGTAATTAAAGTCGGCGCGGCGACCGAAACCGAAATGAAAGAAAAGAAAGCCCGCGTCGAAGACGCGCTGCACGCGACCCGCGCTGCCGTCGAAGAAGGCATCGTACCGGGCGGCGGCGTAGCGCTGATCCGCTCGCAGAAGGCGCTGGACGGCGTGAAAGTCGATAACGAAGACCAGCAGATGGGCGTCAACATCGTCAAGCGCGCGCTGGAAGAACCCCTGCGCCAGCTGTCGAAGAACGCCGGTCTGGAAGGTTCGATCGTGGTCGAACAGGTCAAGTCGGAAAAAGGCACGCGCGGCCTGAACGTCGCGACGGGCGAATACGTCGACCTGGTGGCGGAAGGCGTCATCGATCCGACCAAGGTCACCCGTTCGGCTCTGCAGAACGCGGCGTCGATCGCCGGCCTGCTGCTGACCACCGAAACGCTCATCACGGAGATTCCTGAAAAGGATAAACCGGCCCCGGCTCCGGGCGGCGGTGACATGGGCGGCGGCTACGGCGACTTCTAAGCCAGGCTAATTACGCACAATCCGCCAAACCCCGCGCAAGCGGTTGGCAATAGATTGGGGGCCGGTTCCGAAAGGGACCGGCCCCGCGCGCGTATCTACAAGTGCTAATTCACATCTTCAATGTTTTCTTCAAATTCATCAGATAATACTCTTAACCCACCTGAGACCAAACTTCCCACACGTCTTTTCTGTTCATCCAACTTGTCTCTAATTCTCCTCTTAACAATATGCGGAGGAAGATTTGCGCATTCTTTACGGATAACCTCCGCAATAGCAATTAACTCTTTAGGAATGTACTCACAAAAATTCTTATCCAAAAAAATAGGTGATATAAAATTTTCTTTGCTACTCAGATTTTTGTGCGGATACAACGAAACATAATTAGACAAGAAATCCAAACTCATAATCGGGGAAACCTGTTTATAATTTACCAACCTATCTTTTAGCGACTGCTCTATCTTAAATGCAGCAGTATCAATTGTAAGCCACCAAGTCTTATATCCAGTATCACCTCTTTCTTCATTTTTTCGTTTATACAAAACCCCTAAATAGCTTTCCATATCATGCCGAATAAGCCTTTCAACAATAGAAGAATCCGCATCAAGACCTCGTTTCTTACATCGGATATCATGAACTTCCGACCAATATTCTTTAACGTGAGCGCGCAATTCTTGATCTGCACATTCTGGATCATCATCTAATGATGCTGTTGTGATATTATATTTTTCTCTTAAAATTTGCGATATATCATCTTCTGGACAGCTTTCTCCCATAAAAAACTCAATAAAATTTGGAAATTCCGGAATAGGAGAACCTTGCTGTATATAATATGAGGCTCCTCACAAGAATTTGTGCACGAGTTTTGGTTCGGGAAGGTTTCCGAGTCCATGGTATAGAGCCAGGATGTAAGTTTTCGCCGTCCTGAATCCATAGCAACGATGACTGATGACTTTGGCCTTATTGTTCATTCCTT
>WGLV01000013.1 GCA_016125385.1 bacterium | reverse complement strand
CCGGGAATCATGCGGCATGCCTCCCGTGATCCCTATTTTCCGATTGTCGCTCTGGCTGGAATCGCAATCACTGAAATCGCAATAAGATGGTTTTATCCGGTAAAACCATTCACCAGACAACTGATTGCTTATATCAGCCCCTGGTACGTCCCCGCGCTCTTTACTGTTCTGGGAGTACAAACCCCTCTGATGTTTGTATTCTTTATGGCGGCGTGTTTACCAATGCTTGGTACGCTTGAACTGCGCGAGGTGGTGACATCGGTCGTATACATGGGGCTGTTCAGCGCGGTTTTTCACAATTCAATCATACTGCCCGGCGGCGTCACGGCGATCGTGTCGAGCATGCTGGCTTTTCTGGTGGCGCTGGCGTGGGCGTCGTGGCATCATCAGAGCGCGTCGCGTCTGGAATACGACGAACTCAAACAGCAACATAACGCGGTTACGATTGAAAAAGAAACGTTGGAAGAGGAACTGCGCCACGCCCAGAAGATGGAGGCCATCGGCCTGCTGGCGAGCGGCGTCGCTCATGATTTCAATAATTTTCTGATGACCATCAACGGGCATAGCGAACTCGCGCTGGCGACGATCGATCCCGGCGACCCCGCCGTGGATCATTTCAAAGCCATCAAGGAAGCCGGCGAACGCGCCGCCTCGCTTACGAAACAGTTGCTGACCTTCAGCCGAAAACAGGTCAACAATCCTCAGATATTGCATGTAAATGATATTCTGGCTATCCAGCGAAAGTTTCTCCCCCGGTTGATCGGCGAAAACATCAAGGTGATCGTCGAGCCTGACGAGGAAGTCAAACCCATTCTGGCCGATCCGGGGCTGCTCGAACAGGCGATTCTCAACCTGGCGCTCAATGCGCGCGACGCCATGCCCGAGGGCGGGCGTTTGACGATCCGGTCGTACGCTCAAGCCGTGACCGCTTCATCGAAACCGGCTGGGATTTTGATTGAGCCGGGCGATTATTCGGTGATCGAGGTGGAAGACGAAGGCGTGGGGATCGTTCCTGAAAATCGGGAGCGGATCTTCGATCCGTTTTTCACCACCAAGCCCAAGGGAAAAGGAACGGGGCTGGGGCTTTCGACCGTGTACGGCTTCCTGCAAAAGTGCGGCGGAGGAGTTCGGGTCGAGAGTGAACCGGGGCGCGGTTCGATTTTCAGTCTGTATTTCCCTTCGATCGATCACCCGGCGAACGGATTCGAGAAGATTGAGGTCAATGTTGAACGCTATCAGGGCAGCGAAACCATTCTTCTCGTTGAAGACGACCCCAACGTCAGAGCGTTGACTCGGAAAAGCCTTGAAGCATACCGCTACCGCGTCATCGAGATGGAAAACGGCGCCGAAGCGCTGCAATTTTTCGGCTCGGGACCGCACAATATCGATCTGGTGCTGACAGACATCGTTATGCCCGGCATCAGCGGCAAACGTCTGGCTGAGGAGGTCCGCCGGCTGATTCCGGGAATCAAAATCGTTTATATGTCCGGCTATACGGATAATCAGCTGAGTGAAAAAGACCTGTCGGTGAAGGGATGCGCGTTTCTGCAAAAGCCGTTCAATCAAAGCGCGCTGTTGAAAACGATCCGCGACGTACTCTCGTCAGCCTGACCGGCCCGTCCCGCTCGAATTCTCCCCCCTCGTTCATGTATGATACCGTGTCTGACCGGCGCCGCGCGGCGTCAACCGTTGCAATCGCATTTTTATTCTGAATTGAATACGACCCTGATTTTGCAACCGCTATCGCTCAAAGGGGGAAAGACTCATGGCTTATCTGATTGGATTGGACGTCGGCACGTCTGGAACCAAGACGGTTCTGTTTGATGAAAACGGCAAGGCGCTGGCCAGCGTCACCGAAGAATATCCGCTGCACACGCCCAAACCGGGCTGGACCGAACAGGACCCCGCCGACTGGCGCCGCGCCGCCGCCGCCACTCTCAAAGCGGTGCTCGCCCAGAGCGGGGTAAACCCCGCCGAAGTGAAAGGCATCGGGCTGTCGGGCCAGATGCACGGCTCGGTTTTTCTGGATGAAAATAATAACGTCGTGCGTCCCGCCATTTTATGGAACGACGGCCGCACCGCCGCCGAATGCGATGAAATCACTCAAACCATCGGCGAAGCGAAACTGCTCGAACTCTGTTCGAATCCCGCGTTGACCGGATTCACCGCGCCCAAGGCGCTGTGGCTCAAAAATCATGAACCCGACCACTTCAAAAAGACGAAAACGCTGGTTCTGCCCAAAGATTACGTGCGCTATTGCATGATCGGCGAACTGGCGATGGAGGTATCCGATGGCGCGGGCACGCTGCTGTTCAACGTGAAACAGCGCGGCTGGTGTAACGAGGTGCTCGACGCGCTGGGCGTTCCGCGCGAATGGATGCCGCCCATGCGCGAGTCGACCGATGTGTGCGGGCGCGTCACCGCCGCCTTCGCCGCCGAGACCGGCCTCGCCGAAGGAACCCCCGTGGTGGGCGGCGGCGCCGATAACGCCTGCGGCGCCACCGGAACGGGCGTGGTGGTTGAAGGCCGCGTGTTGTCGTCGCTCGGCACCAGCGGCGTTATTCTCGCTCCGTCCAAAGCGCCCAGCACCGATCCGCGGGGCCGCGCGCATACCTTTTGCCATTCCGTACCCAATATGTGGTATCTGATGGGCGTCATCCTGTCGGCGGGTATGTCGCTGCGCTGGTATCGCGACGTCATCGCGGGCGATGAGCGCGCTCAGGCGAGCCAGTCTGGGCTAGACCCGTACGATGTGTTGACCGCGCTGGCCGCCACGGCGCCGGTGGGCTCGGAAGGGCTGATCTTTTTACCCTACCTGACCGGCGAACGCACCCCGCACAAAGACCCCTTCGCTCGCGGCGCCTTCATCGGACTGACGATTCGTCATCAGCGCGAACACCTGATCCGCGCCGTGCTGGAAGGCATCACCTTCGCGTTACGCGATTCGCTGGAGATCGCGCGAGGACTGGGAGTGAAGATCGATGAAATCCGCGCGACCGGCGGGGGCGCGAAAAGCCCCTTCTGGCGTCAGTTGCAGGCCGATGTCTTCGGCGCCGAGATCACCACGCTGGCCTCCGATCAGGGGCCGGCGTTCGGCGCGGCCATCATGGCGAGCGTGGGGGCGGGTGTGTATAACTCCATCCCCGAGGCGTGCGACGCCATCATCCAGGTGAAAGAGCGCGTCGCGCCCGATCCAGCGCGCGCGAAAGAGTATGATGACTATTACGCCGTCTATCGCGATCTGTACGGCGGAATCAAGGGAGCGTGTCATACGCTTTCGAACCTCGTCGCAAAATAGAGCGGCGCAAAGCCATGCGTCAAAACCTCCGGCCCATGAACCCCTCTCATGGGCCGGATTTTTTCCACTCAGGCAACGGTCGAATCGATTGCGCCGGGAATTCAACAAGAGCGGCGTTCCGATCGCCGTTATGTCGCGCCGCCGCGGGTGATTCGGTTTCACATTCGCACGGATCTCGCTACGCTATACTGATTCTCCCCTGACGCGGGGGCGCGCATTCCCAACAAAAGTGAGCGCATAACCGGGCATGTACACGGCGATGGAAGCGATTTTCTGGCTCTGCCTCGGCGGATTGATTTACGTCTACGCCGGATATCACCTTGCGTTGAGTTTCATCGCCGCGCTACGGCCCATTCGTCATCAGCCCGATGAAGCGTATACGCCATCGGTGACGATCCTCTTTTCGGCGTATAACGAAATCGCCTCTCTGCCCGAGAAGATCGAAAATCTGCGCGCGCTCGATTACCCGCGCGAGCGCCTTCAAATTCTCGCCGCGTCCGACGCCTCCGGCGACGGGACCAGCGAATTTCTGCAAGCGCAGCCGGACGTCCAGGCTTTTATAACCAGCGAACGCGGCGGAAAAAACGCCGCGCTGAACGCCATGCTGCCCCATGCCTCCGGCGAGGTCCTTTTTTTCACCGACGCCAACACGCTGCTCGATCCCGCTGGATTGCGAGCCGCGACGCGCCATTTCAGCGACCCGGCGGTCGGCATGGTGACCGGACGGCTGATCTTCACCCGGGGCGAAGACGATAACGCGGTGGGGCGGGGGACCGGCGCGTACTGGCTCTATGAAAACAGCATCAAACGCGCGGAAAACCGCATGGGATCGGTGCTGGTGGGCAGTGGCTCGTTGCTGGCGGCGCGGCGCGAGCTGATCGGCTGTTTAGACCCGCGCGTGGCCAACGATTTTGAAATCCCGATGCGGATCGGGGCGCGCGGGCTGAGCGTATTGTTCGAGCCGGAGTGCATCGGCTACGAGAAGCCGCATACCGATCTGTGGGAGGAAGTCAGGCGTACATCGCGCATCGTATCGCGTGGATTGCGCGGCTTCATAACGCTGGCGCCGTTGATGGCGCGTTCGCCGTTGAGGCTGTGGCAATTTGTCTCTCACAAGATGTTGCGCTGGTTCACGCTGCCCATGTGCATCGGGCTGTTGATCGGCGCGGCGGCGCTGCGCGGGTTCTGGCTCGCGGACGTGGTGTACTGGACGGGATTGCTCATTCTGGCGGCGGCGTTGTCAGGCGTGGGGATGATCGCGCTCAAACTCGACGAAGGCTGGAACAAGCCGTTCACCCTGCTGGGGCATTTCCTGCTGATGCACGCGGGGGCGGTGTGGGGGCTCTGCCTCGCCCTCGCCGGAAAAACGCCCGCCGCGTGGAACCTCCCCCAATCCTCCCGCTAGCGGGTGGACGGAGTCGGCCGCTTCAATCATTGTGATGTCCGTGAGATCACTCGAGGATCTCTTTATCTTGCCTTGAATCACGAACACGCGTACAGACGCGAATTTCATGAATATCGGCTTTTTTCTGGATCCAAATATGCACGAAATGTCACCGTCAGCCGCGAGACGGCGGCCGGAGCGGGTATTTGGGGGATCAGCATTTCATCTGCTTACTGATGAGATACGATCGAGAAGGATTTTTAGAAATCGGGTGAACGAGTTTATGAATTCGATAAATCATGGTTTAAAACAGTTCTGGGCGAAAAAATCCCCCCCGCCGCAAAGGCAGGGGGGGTAAGAAATAACAGAGATTTTTTTGCGTCAACAGTACATTGTTGATGGTTTTCAGTACAGCCGGAAATCTCTGATTTCAGTGAATCGATCGCTTTCCCAAACGCTAATATCGTCAATTATATAAGCGCCGCCGCCAACCACGGACTGCTGCAGGGCGGTTCCGTCACCGTCGGATACAAGCGTACTGAACCATCCGAAGGTTTGGAGAAACCCTTCCGCTGAGGCATCAACAGAAAGTGGATAGTCTGAAAGTACCGTGTTTTCGTTTACGCGTAACGAATACGTATTGCTTTGACGATCGACGTTCAGAATGAAGCGATAGGTTCTGTTCGCTTCGTATGCCATGCCAGATGAGCCGAACACGCCATTGTTATTGATCCAAAGAGTCCCGTCGCCGCCAAATCCAACCAATGCGGCGCCGTCCGGAGCGGGAAATTGAAATGGCCCCCGAGGGACGGGAACATCCACGACTTGCGTATCGGTAAACAAGGTCAGTCCCACTGCATTGGTTTGCTTGGCCTGAGCCGACCATTGCAGCGTCACATAACGGCTTTCCAGAGATTGACCTAACTCGGGTATCACCAGGGAGTAAGGGACCGTCCGCAAAGTGGAGATCGGATCGATGGGCAAGGCCAATTCAAAATCGGTGAACCCGGTGGGCTTAAAATCATCGTTCACCAAAAGACTGTAAAGACTTCCACCGTCAGGGTCGGCGACATATATCGCGTCGGCGGATGGAGACCCCACCGTCAAGAATGTACCGGGGATATCCGTCATTGCCATATCTGAAACGCCATTCGACTGGGTTGGAATCGGCAATCCAGACAACCGTGAGTTAAATTCATTGATGCGGCGGTCGGACATGGCTGGATTATTCTCGAAATTTTCCTGAAACAATAATTTCACGTTTCCGGGAAGAATGGGTTCCGTGTATTCTTCTGGCGCGAATTCGGCTGCATAATGGTCGGCGACTACGAGCAAATCATCATACAGAACGCCGCCGCCTGGTTGACCTGAAAGTGCGGCGCCGGTCAATGTCAGCGTATTACCCGTGAGTGCGCCATGCAGCGTGTCGCTGGAATTAACAGAGGCTTGAAATACGCCGGCTTCCAAGTCCATGATGACTTGTACGGTGTTGTGTATGCCTTGGGTATACGATAAACCGGTGCTTTCCAATAAGCCATCACCGTCTGTGTCGATCCCAAATGTGCCATCGGCGAGCAAGGCGGCAAGGCGTCTGGTTTCATCACCGAATCGAACGGACAAGACGCTGCATTCAATCGAAGTCTGGTTGGGAATGACCGACCAGGCGATGCGTGCGCTGCGAGAAATCGCGGCGCCGCTTAACAGCGATATTTCAGTCTCCGTACCGGCTTGCAGTGCATTGAGACTCCATTGCGTGGGATCCTCGCCAACCGTACCGCCAAAACGGGATTCTCCCCGTGCCGCGCTCTCCAGGTTTTCATGCACGATCGCGCGGTACACGTTGGCTTCATCGCCATTTGGATTCTCATTGTTTTCAACAACAGTGATATTATCCAAATAGACGGAATTACCTGCAACATCAAACGTAAGTTCATTAAAAGCGCCGCTGGTTGTTCGTCCACTGAACTCAAGAACAGCGGTTTGCGCATCGGATTCTGATTGAGCCCGGTATACGGTCACGTTGTAACGGCCATCCAGGGGAGAGTGGCCGATAACAATCCAATGGGGCAACCCCGCAATCACACTGCGATCTTGTGATTCAAGCGAGTCGTCAGCATTCGTATCGATCGATAGTTGACCGTCTCCAGCCAAATGCAACAGATCGTGGCCGCCAAGCGAAACCGTGGTTGAGCTGTCCATGCCGGGAGTAATCACAAATGAATAGCGCAAATCATCATTTAAATTGTCAGGGAGAGTAAATTGTGCGGTAATTGAACTGCCGGCGAACAGGTGAGATCGCGCCAGGCTGAGTTGAGACTCATCAACGGCGACTTCGACCACGCCCGTGGTCAACGTCCTGCTCCCATACAGGTCCGCCTTTTCTTCGGCTGCGATTGTTCCTAACTGATCGTCGTCGAATTCTTCTATATACAATGGAATGAACGGGGCGTCTTCCGCAATGGCGGGAGTTTGAAACGGAACCGGTTGGTATTCGGAATCCGGATCGATTTGGAAAATATTGTCGTAAATGAATGCTCCCATACCTCGGGCCGTAGAAATCAATTCCAACTCTCGCAACGTTGAACCTGATTCGCCATCTATACCAAAGAATGGGATGGATTCTCGAACAAGCACGCCATTGATGTATAGATCGTAGAGCGATCGCTCAAGGTTGAAATCCAAGGTGAAAAACACCGGCGCCCCCGCCTCATAGGAGACGCCAAGACTTTCCAGTTGAGCGTTCGCCCCGGCGTTTAAAGTTAATTCGCCACTGAAATCCCGCAACGGTTCACCCGTGTCAAAATCACGAAACACGCCGCCAAAGCCAATCAAGTTCAACCCTTCCGGCCCTCGGTCTATACGGGTGTCCGTTTCTGGAAACATCGCCCCGCCCGGTTGATCCGTTTGCCGAGCAATAGCCATCCACGATACGACGGCGTGGCCCGAAATATCGCCCCGATCTAATAGAATGGATTCAAAAAGAGAAACGGCTCCATCCGCGCCATTCGAGTTATCGCCGGGCGATTCGTCCTGGTCGTCCAGAAACAGAGCTGTAAGACTTAAACCGGTTGGATCGGGAATCCACCGCGCCAGACTTGTGGTAACAGTATTGACTCCAGCCGGCGCCTCAATTTCCATTTCAGTGGATGGCAGTCGGCCTCCGAAGCGGGTGCGTTCTTCCCCCGCGGGCAGTATGTTTCCTCCATTACGGACGCCAAACTCTTCAAAGGTTTCGTAAAACAGCGCTTTCTGCGCATGAATCTGCATAGGGAGCACGGCTAACCCGATAAGCCCACAGAAGATCAGTAGTAATGCTTTTTTGCTCATGACTGTTCCTTTCCTGTAATAAAGTGATTGATGAACGCCGGTGGGCGTTTGAAAAATGAAGTCGTCAGATGTTGCCGCGCCAAATGTCTCCGTTGCTGTTGAGACCATTTGTGGGCGAATAGGTGCGGGAAGTCAAATACATGCGCAACCGCTCGGGTGATGAAGAACGTTTGTTCAAGCCAAAGAATGAGCCAAGCAAACTGCTGTCACTATTTTCGTCACCAGCGCCAAGATAGGCGGTTGGCTCATCAATATCACCACGGTGAACGAAGTCGTTCACGCCCTCATTTTGATCGCGGTCAGGGCCAAAACTGGTGCAGATAAATCCTTTTTTCCCTCCCGCATAGCTATAGGGGAGTTGGGGATCATTTGAAAAAACGTCGATTGGCGCGAACCCGATGTAGGCGACCGGTGAAGTCAAGTGCGGTACAAACTGGCCGGCTTTATTGGTTTGAAAAGAGTAATACTCCCCGATATGCTCTGTGCCGATTCTTCCGCTGACATAGGTTTCACCAATGGCGTCAGTCGCTTTAGGAAAATGAGGATGATCCAGCCGAAACGTCATGCATGCTTTGAAAATAGCATCCATGTCCCCTTGTACTCGTGCTACTTGAGCGCGCGATCGGGCGTTCAGAAAGTTGGGAACGGCGATCGCCGCCAGAATTCCGATGATCGCCACGACAATCAATAATTCAATGAGGGTGAATCCTTGATGTTTGGGTGAGTGCGCCATGGAAGTTTCGCTCCAATACGGAATTTTAGTTTTGTTACAATAAGTTTGTTCGTGTTCCTGTGGTATTTGTTATGTTTCATTTGTTTAGTATGCATATCTTTAAGTTTGCGCGCAAGCGCAATGGGGTGTATTTGGACAATTTGTCCGGGTTTGTTTTTTTGATTCAGGTGAAGTGAGGGGTTTGGGGCCGTACGCGGCTATCGGCCTCGCTGGGGCCTGATGTTCGTGAGATCGAGCGATGTTTCCCTCCCCCAAAGTTTGGGGGAGGCGGGCAGTGCCCGCAGCCTGGTATTTGGGTTCTGCGTTTCAAGCGCTCCCGTTGGTCGCTGGCGCGAGTGGGATTGAACGTCGTTTTCCCCCCTCAAAGTTTTGGGGAGGCGAAGGAGGGGGTTGACCGATGAAACGGAATGTCCGCGCAAGGCGTTCACCCCCCCTGACTCCCCCCCGGTCTTCGGGGGGAGAATCGAAAACCGCTTAATCCGGGCCTTCCTGATTCTGACGGACCAATATTTTCTCCCGGTTGGATCACGCCTTCGATTCGTTGAGTTCTTTCAGCGATTCGATGATCTCCGCGCCGCCCGTTTCAAGAAGACGGTTCGCCAGGCGCACGCCCAGCTCGGCGGATTCGGAGAGAAGGCCGGTCAGGTTGCCGCGCAACAGCGGCGTACCGTTCAACGCGGCGACGAGACCGTCGAGCGTGACTTTATCGCCCGTTACCACCGAGTACGCCGCCATCGGAACCTGGCATCCGCCCTCGAGTTCGGCCAGAAAAGCGCGCTCGGCCGCGACGCTGACGGCCGCGCTCTCGTCATGCAGCGATGAGAGCAGCTCGATCACGCTCTCGTCGTCAAGCCGCGCCTCGATCGCCAGCGCGCCCTGCGCGGGCGCGGGCAACATCTCGGCGGGCGAGAGAGGCGTGGCGGACTGACCTTCCCACTCCATGCGGCGGATGGCGGCGCTGGCCATGATCATGCCGTCCCATTTTGATTCTTCGAATTTTTTCAGCCGGGTGTTGACGTTGCCGCGCAGATCGATGACCTCGGCTTCAGGCCGCAGGGCGAGAATCTGAGCGCGGCGGCGCAGGCTGCCGGTGGCGATGACGGGACGCTCGGGCATGTCGCCCAGCGATTTGTACTTGCGCGAGAACAGCGCATCGAAAGGCGATTCACGCTCGGGTATGGCGACCACGCCCAGCCCTTCGGGCTGAACGGTGGGCAAGTCTTTAAAACTGTGCACCGCGAAATCGATCGAACCCTCCTGCAGCGCGGTTTCGATCTCTTTGGTGAACACGCCTTTTCCGCCCACCTGCACCAGCGGTTTATCGAGAATCTTGTCGCCGATGGTGTGGATGATTTCAATCTCGATGCGCGATTCGGGGCGGCGCTCGGCCAGCAGGGCCTTTACGCGTTCGGCCTGCCACAACGCCAGCGGGCTGCCGCGCGTGCCCAGTTTGAAAACTCGTTCGTTCATGGTGATTGGCTACGCCGCCTCACTTGAATCGGCGGCGGTTCCTTCATTTTGTTCGAGCCGGGCGCGGACCACGCGCGCCAGCATGGCGAGAAACGGCGGATACACATTCAGCGCCGCGAGGTGATCGTAAGGCTGATCCTGCGCTTCAAACACGCCGCGCGGTTCCATCTGCGTTTCCGCGTTGTCGGCGACGAAGCCGAACGGATAATAAATGAAGCGCTCGACGCCCGCGTCGCGCATTTCTTTTAATGAATCGTCGGCGGTCGGCGTCGTCCAGTCGCCGCCCAGCTGGTGGTTGAACCAGCCGATGCGCACCATGCGGAAATCATCGCGCAACCGTTCTTCCAATAGTTGATAGATCGCGAAGGTGTCCGTATAGCCGGTGTCGCGGATCCCCTTGGGAGGGTGAATCACCGTACCGTGACATCCCAGCAGAAGGCCGGTCTGTTTCATGTCTTCGGGCGAGTATCCGCGTTTTTGCGCCTCGTCACGCACGTATTGCGCCATCAGATCGGCGAGTTCCCGCTGATGGGGGCGAAAGGTGACGAACTTCGCTTCGGGCGTCGCGCCTGAATTCTTCGCGCGCCACGCGTTGTAATCACGTTTGGTGATGCCGTCGGTGAAATCGGCCTCGGCGGCGTACATCGGCAGCGTCACCAGATGTTCGCAACCCTGATCGCGCAGCCGGTTAAGCATCTCAGTCTGCGACGGTTCGCGAAACTCGAACGCCACGTGAACCCGCCAGTCGATCTCGGGGGCCAGTTGTTTCAGTTCGGCGAGCAGACCGCCCGCCTGACATTCGGTGATCGATTCCAGCGGCGATGAGTAGTTCATCTCGCGCCAGGTTTTCATCCGCAGATAGCCGCGCCACGCCGCCAGCAGCGGCACGGCGAAGGCGGGGATCGGGGCCACCAGCCGAGTCAACTTGTTGAGGATTCGCTTGGAGTATTCGCGCTGAGGGCCGAATCGGGGTTCGGGCGGTTCGCCATACGTCACCACCAATACGTCGACCTTCATTGATCCGTCTCCTTACTTGTTCGGGATTAGCCCGATTCAGAATCCGAATTCACGGCCAACCCACCCGATACGCAAATATAAAATTCAGAAGAAATTCGTCTATCGCTGACTGAGATACTTCGCCGCTTTTTGCGCGGTTTCGCGCGCGGTTCGGATGCAATCGTTCACCGAGACGCCGCGCATGAAGTTTCCGGTCAGGTACAACCCCGGCAGCGAGGTCAATTCGTCTTCGAGCGCGTCGATGCGTTCGACGTGACCGACCGGATATTGCGGGATCGCCTTCTCCCACCTCGCGATGATTTCTTTTTCCGCTTCGCCGCGCGCTCCGACCGTGACGCGCAGGTCACGTTCGAGCGTGGCGCGCAGATCGTCGTCGCTGAGATCGTATGCGCCCGAATCAAGCGCGCCGCCCATAAAGACGGTAAAGGCAAGCTTACCCCCGGGCGCGCGAAGAGGGAACAGGCTCGAACTCCAGATGCTGCCCAGAAAACGCACCGGCTGATTGCGTGGAACGAGAAAGCCGAAGCCGTCGCAGTCGTTCTCAACGTTGTCCCGATCGTAGCCCAGCCCGCTGACGACGACCTTGTTGTATGGAATCGATTTGAGATACTCCGCCGAACGCGGCAGCATGGGCCCCAGCAGATCGCCCAGCACGTAAGACGGCGCGGCGGCGATGAGCGTGTCGCATTGCAGCGTTTCGCCGTTTTCCATGCGGATGGAGTATGCGCCTGTTTCCGTGCGTTCGACCGCGGCGGCGCGCGCGTTCAGTTTGAGGCGATCGCCCAGTTCAGCGGCGATGGCGCGCGGCAGTTCATCCATTCCCTCGACGAACGAGCCAAGGTGTCTGGCGCGGGGCTTTTTTGGTTTTCCGTCGTCTTTCTTTTTGCGAAACGCGCGGCCCAGCCCGCCCAGCAGCAGCCCGCCGCTTTCGCGTTCCAAGTCGTACAGCGCGGGAAAACTGGCGCGCAGGCTGAGTTTTTCGGGGTCGCCGGCGTAGACGCCCGAGACGAAGGGCGTCACCAGATTGGCGAGAATCTCATCGCCCAGCCGCCGCCGGATAAACGCGGCCAAGGGCTCGTCGTCTTTGGAGCGGTTCGCCTGACGAAACGGTTCCATCAGCAGGCCGCGTTTCGCCTGGGCTGAGAGCAGCGGCGTTGAGTATAAACCGCCGGGGCCCATCGGAACTTCCTGAAGCGCGTCCTTGAGGTAGATGAAACGCTTGTTGGCGCGCATGGAGGCGCGCAACACCCGGTTATCGAGTTTCAGTTCGCGGATCAATTCAAGCGTGGCGGGCTCGTTATCGAGAAACGAGTTGGGGCCGCGTTCAAACAGCCATTCGCCGTCGCGTTCCGTCTGGATCGATCCGCCCGCGCGTGAAGACGACTCCAGCACGGTGACGTCATGCCCCGCGCGCTGCATCGCGTGCGCGGCGCTGAGGCCCGAGATTCCCGCTCCAATGATGATGCATTTCGCCATGATGTGTTTTTCTTTGTTTTACAGCGTCTTTGAAAACGTGGGCGTCTGACGCCCGGTCTTGCGAGCCTGGGTCAGATAGTAATCGAAGGTCATCGCGATGGGACGGATGATGATACGCCCCAGATCGAGCACGCGAAGTTCTTCGCTCAGGTTCGGGTCGAGCAGCCCGTCTTCGATGAAGGGCTTCAGGCGGGGAATCTCTTCCGCGAAATATTCGTGGAAATCGACGCCCCACGTCTGGTTGAAGCGCGCGATCGGCAGCCGCAGGTTGCACATCAGTTCCATGATGACCCAGCGGCGCATACGGTCGTCGAGCGAGAGTTCGCAACCGCGTTCGATGGGCAACGCGCCCTCGCGCACGATCTTTTCGTAACTGTGAAGCTTTTTGATGTTCTGAATGTAGAGCGCGGGCAGGCTGCTGATCGACGACACGCCGAAAGAATACATATCGGCGCCGGCGCGGGTGGTGAAGCCCATGAAATTGCGTTGCAGCGTGCCCTCGCGCTGAGCGATGGTCAGTTCGTCGCCGGGTTTGGCGAAGTGATCCATGCCAATATAGACGAAGCCGTTTTCAGTGAAGCGGTCGACGGCGAGCTGGAAGATGTTGAAACGCTCTTCCGCCGAGGGCAGCCATTCTTCGAGAATGCGCCGCTGGTGGCCCAGCTTGCTCGGCAGGTAGGCGTAGTTATACAGCGCGATGCGGTCGGGATCGATCTCGAAGATGGTGTCGAGCGTGCGGCCGAAAGTGGCCGTGCTCTGATGGGGCAGCCCATAAACCAGGTCGATGTTGACGCTGATAAAGCCCTTGTCGCGCGACATGCGGACGAAGTCGCGGGTGGCCTCGGCGCTCTGGATGCGGTTGATGGCGGTCTGTGTCTGTTCGGAAAAATCCTGAACGCCCATCGAAATGCGGTTGAATCCACAGCGCCGCAATGCGTCGAGATGCGCTTCCGTGGTGACGCGCAGATCGACCTCAATGGAAAGCTCGGCGTCTTCGGTGAAGCGGAAATGGCCCTTCACGTTGTTGAGCAGCCGTTCCAGCGCGGCGGGCGAGATTTCGGTGGGGGTGCCGCCGCCGAGGTGAAACTGGGTGACGGGGCGGTTCTTGTTGATGCGTTCCGCTACCCGGCTCGCCTCCAGGGTGACCAGATCGACGTAGTTGTTGTGGATGTCGTCGCGGCTGGTGATGATGACGTTGCAGCCGCAGAAGTAACAGCGCTCTGAACAGAAGGGGACGTGTATATAAAGCGAGATGGGTTCGGTGGCGCCGTCGTGATTGGTCTCTTCGATATGACGCCAATACGCCGCCTCGCCCACGTCTTCTTTCCACTCGGGCGCGGTGGGGTAGCTGGTGTAGCGCGGCCCGCGCATGCTGTATTTCTGAATCAGGCCGCGGTCGATTTCGGGCTTAGCGTGAAGGGGCGTTGTAGTCATGGTTCTTCACCGTTTCCACGAAGGCCCGGACGCTTTCCACCGGCGTTTCGGGCAGAATGCCGTGGCCCAGGTTGCAGATATAGCCGGTCGTGCGTCCAACGCCGTCCAGCATGCGCCGCGCCGCTTCGCGTACCGCCTCGGGCGGAGCGTAGAGCGCGGTGGGGTCGAGATTGCCCTGCAGCGCGACGCCGGCGCCGAGCCGCTCGCCCGCTTCGGCGAGCGGGGTGAGCCAGTCGATGCTGGCGACCTTCGCGCCGGTTCCTTTCATTTCGTCGAGCACGTGGGCCGACCCTTTGACGTACAGTATAACCGGCGTGCCCTCGCCCTGAATCGTATCGATCACCTGTTTCTGCCAGGGCAGGGCGAAACGGCGGTAATCCTCGCGCGACAGCGAGCCGCCCCATGTGTCGAAAATCTGCACGGCGTCAGCCCCCGCGCGAATCTGAACCCGCAGGTAGTCGATCACGGTTTGGGTAATCGCTTCGAGCATGCGCGACAGCAGGTCCGGTTGCGCGAAGACCAGGGTTTTGATGTGGCGCAGGTTTTTACTGGTGACGCCTTCCGCCAGATAAGCGGCCATTGTGAAGGGCGCGCCCGCGAAGCCCAGCACCGGGATGTCGTCTCCGGCGCGGCGGCGGATCTCGCGAATCGAGTCGTACACCGCCGGGGTTTCGTCAAAACGCGCGGGTTTGACGCGGCTCAGCGCTTCGGGGCCGCGTACCGCCGGCGATACGCGCGGCCCGCCTTCGGCGTATTCAACTTCAAAGCCCATGTTCTGCAGCGGGATGAGAATATCGTTGAAGGTGATGATGGCGTCGACGTCGAAAATATCGATCGGCTGGATCGAGACTTCAGCGGCGACGTCGGGCAGCCGGCACATCTCGTGAAAACTGAATTCTTTTTTGACCGCCTGATATTCGGGCAGGTATCGGCCCGCCTGCCGCATCATCCATAGTGGAGGGCGGTCGATCGGGGTTCCATTCACCGCGCCGAGAAATCGTTCTTTTTTGGTGAGGGTGGTTCGGGTTTGCGTCACGGGAGTCTCCGTCCAGGGTGCATGATCGATGGTGTAATTTCGGTAGCGCTTGATCGCCCTCGCGGCGTCAGCCGCGAGGCGGATTGATCCTGCATTGATTTAATGATTATTCAGACTTGACCGGAGCCGGTTCGATCTGAACCACCGGCAACGAGCGCGCCCCGCTCGATTCGCGGAACACTTCGGCCAGGCACTTGAGGGCGTCGGGGCAGGCGCGCAACGTTTCGCCCTTGCGCAGGTTGCGGCGCGGCGCCAGCACGATGCGCTCGGCCATGCGCTTCATGCGCGCGGCGATGGCTTCCTGCTGTTCGGCGGTCAGGCCGGGCGCCTCGCCGAACAGCTCGTCGAGCTCTTCCTGATAGATCCGGTCGGCGAAATCGCCCAGGTGTTTGGCGATTTTGTTCAGGTGAAAGGTCAGCGGCCAGGGGCCGAGTTTGTTCAGTTCTTCTTCGACGATGGCTTCGGCGCGGGTCAGTTCATCGGCGCGGTTAGCTTCATTGCGGCGGGCGCAGGAGCGCAGGTCGTCGAGATGAACCAGCGTGACGCCTTCAAGCTCGGCCACGGCCGGGTCGACGTCCGATGGCAGCGCGATGTCGATCAGCATGCGCGGCTTGCCGTCCCGCAGGCGCGGCGATTCAAACAGCGCCGGGGTGATGATGGGTTCGCTGGCGGCGGTGCCGCTGATGACGAGATCCGACTCGGCCACCGCGCGATCGAGCTCGTCGAGACCATACACCGAGCCGTTGACCTCTTTGGCGAGATCGAGCGCGCTGTCGAGGGTGCGGTTGACGATGCGCAGTTCCTTGACGCCCGCCTGGCGCAGGTACCGCGCCGCGAGGCCGCTCATCTTGCCGGCGCCGATCACCGCGGCGCGCACGCCGTGCAGCGAGCCGAAATGTTCTTTGGCGAATTCAACCGCCAGCGCGCTGATCGAGACGCGGCCCTTGCCGAGGCCGGTTTCGTTGCGCACGCGTTTGGCGATGGAGAAGACTTTTTGAAAGAGGACGTTGACCGAGGGGTGAAGATCGCCCTCGTTTTGTGAATCCTGATAGGCTTTTTTGAGCTGGCCGAGAATCTGACCGTCGCCGATCACCATCGATTCAAGACCCGATGCGAGGCGGGTAACGTGAGCGACGGCGTCGCTGTCGATCTGGACGCTCAGCACCGAAAGCAGCTCTTCCACCGTGGTCTGAAAACGCTCGGCGATGGCGTTGAGCAGGCCGGCGAGACCCTCGTGAATGGCGCTGACCACGACGTAAAACTCGATGCGGTTGCAGGTACGCAACCCGAGCGCTTCGTCGCACCAGCAATATTGTCTGAGGTGATTGAGAAACGGCTGGATTTCCGATTCTTCCAGAAGAAAGCGGCGCAGGTCCTGAAGGGACAATTTCTGATGATTAAAACTCAGGACGATGAAGTGACTGGCTGAAGGTTCAGTGCGCTGATTCATGTTTTCCCGTCTACCTGTTTTGACTCGTTTCGCCGATTGTGACCAGACCATCGTAATGAATGACTGCTCTCTCTGATTGTTGCCTAAAAAGCTATGAAACGAAGATGCAATAATCATGCAAACCTGAAAAAGGAAGTTCATTATTTTGATATCATTTGATTTCATGCTGATATTATTGAGTTTGAATATAACCTTCACCATCATTTCTTTTTAAAGCAAAGGCTTTTTCAATACCATTTCGCCGCACTTTTATCCCAGTGTAGTGCGGCGAAAATGCATGCATGATTGCCGCACTAAAAATGTCAAATTGATCGGATTGGAGTATTGGTCAGCGTAGTTCGTGGCGCGCTCTCGCGGCCGTCCATTCCGGCAATCCGCCATGTTTCCTGAATGAAACAGCGGGGCGGCGCCCGCTGGAGGTTATAGACCGCAGGGCTTGGCTTTTGATGGGCGTGCGTTTTGAATATCAAGCGCCGGTTCGTTGCCGGAGGTCCGGCGTTGCGTCCTTTCATCGTTGTTTATTCACCCCGTCGCTCTTATAATCCGGAATAATATGTATTCATGCCGATTCGCCCGCGAGGCGCATCAAGACCGAATCTAAAGGACGGCGTTATGCAAGAGGCTGTTTTTCGTCCCATTCCCGCCGAACCCAGGCAGGCGAAAGTCCGCGTCCATCTGAACGTGCGCGATATCAGCAAACTGGGCTGGAAACGATCGTTCCAGGTGCTCTGGGCGGTGGTGAAGGGCATGTCGATGACCTGGCGTCACCTGTTCCGTAAACCGGTGACCTTTGATTACCCCAATCAGAAGCGCGCCCAGTCGCCCCGCTTTCGCGGAGTTCATCGTCTGCAGCGCTATTCCGACGGCAAGGAACGTTGCGTGGGATGCGGTCTCTGTTCGGTCGTGTGCCCATCGAACGCGATTTATCTGGAAGCGGCTGAAAACACGCCCGATAATATGGTTTCGCACGGCGAACGCCATGCGCGTTTTTACCAGATCGACATGCTGCGCTGCATTTTCTGCGGATTCTGCGAAGAGGCATGCCCCGAAGACGCCATCGTGCTCGGCCCCAACTGGGAGGCCGCCAGCACCCACCGCGATGACTTTATCTACACCAAAGAACGCCTGCTGGTTCCTCTGGAGAAGAAAGACGAATGGTTCCGGCGAGGCATGACGTGGCCGGGCGAGGCCCCCGACACCGTACCGACCTCGACCGACCTTCCCGAGTACTACATGAAGTTGAAAAAGAAAGAAGAACGCAAGAAGAAAAAAGAGGCCGCCTCGGCCTGAACATTCCGATTGAACCGGAACAAAAAAAAGAGCGGGGATGTTTCCCGCTCTTTTTGTTTTGAGGCGCTGCAAGCGCGCCGTATCACATGAACCGCATGATCGCGTCCACCCGGCTTTGAGCGGCGTCCGGCGCCAGCAGCCCATTGTCGCGTAATGAAACCAGCGCGCGGGAAAACGCTTCAAAGGCCTTCGCGCGCTGGGTCAGGTCGACGTGGTGATGCGGCGCGAAATGCGTTTCAGCCCGCACCGGCGAGCCATGCAGCGCCAGTTCGAGATTCATCAGCCAGCCGGCCAGCTGACGGCCGCCTTCCTGTACGGTGCGCGCGTTGTTGACGACGAGCTGGTATTGCGCCGCGCCCCAGCTTTCGGTGGTCCCCCAGTTGCGGCCGATCATAAAGGGCGCGAGGTGCAGCGCCGAGACCACCTGCTCGCTGACCGCCTGCATGCTTTCCGTCCATTGCAGGCCGCGCCCTCCAGGCCCGATGTATTGAACCTCGACGTTGTCGTAGGTGAGCAGGTTGCTGTCGCTCTGTTTGCATTCGATTTCACCGCGTAGCGCGTCCATTTCGGTTTGCAGGCGCTCGTGATAGTCGTTGAGCGACTCGCCGCGTTCGCGAGGGGCGGGTTTGATCTTGAAATGGATGGTCGGGTAGCCCGCGTTGCGCTGGGCTTTGGCCATGTCGCGAATCATCTGTTGTTGCAGTTTGATGACCAGCGGCAGCGATAACAGCGGCGAACGCCCGTAAGGCGACAGACCGTCGGCGTCGAGCCCGTAATAATAGAAGGATGCAGGATTGAGAGCGGTCAAACCGCCTCCGGGTTGTATCTGGTATGGAACGTGCCGGCGTGAGACCGGATCGAGCCGGAAACGGATGGTGGCGGGATCGATCACGATGAAGCGGTCGATACGGCGGCGATTTTCGGTTAGAACGATCTCGCCGCAGAATGCGCCATAGGTGAACGCCGAGAGAAACAACGCCCGGGTGAGTGATTCCACCCCGCGTTCCTGCTCGCGAAAGCCGCCATATACGCGCGCATCCAGCTCGTTGAGGATTTCATTCGCCTCATCGCGATCCGCCTCGTTTCCGGACAGCGTTCGCGCCATTGGCGTCGCGCACAGCCTGACCCAGGCCCAGACGCCCGCCGACACATCGGGAATGTAATCTCTCAGGTCGCGCAATAATGGAAACAGCGCGCGCGGGTCGACGCCCGGCGGCGGGATCAGCCCGTCTTCGCGCTCCCAGAAAGGCAGCCGCTCATCGGTGAATGGCTTTGACAAAGGCGTGGCGGGCAGGTCCATCCTTGGCAGCCAGCGTGCGCGGGCGATCGCCGCCGATTGTGTTTCACTGTCCATCCCGAGCCATTCACGAATCCGTCTCAACATATCGGGTTCCTCCAGAGCGGTATAAAAATCGCGCGTCTACTGGAGAGAAGAGAACCGCATCTTCAGGAGATTAATTTGCGGGGGAGATTTACAGAGACGGCCGGGTGATCAGCATAACGCAGGGTATTTTTTGTGTTATCCTACTCCTATAGGGACTTTTGGTTGAATCGACGATGGAAACAACGATGACTCATTGTTTTATTCATGGCAATAAAGAATCCGCGTTTACCTGCACGGAATGCGGACGGCCCTTTTGCGTCGCCTGCATTACCATGGTGGAAGGCGAGTCCATTTGTGAACTCTGCTGGGAACGTCATCTTTCAGAGGCCCGGCCTCTCGCGCCCGACCCGCAGGTGCAATACGTAACCAGTGTTCCGTGGAATCACTGGCGTGAGCTTGGCCCGGTCAACGCGTTCTACCAGACCGCTATACAAACCCTGCTTCAACCGCAACTGTTTTTTACGAAGATCAACTCTCGAGCGGGGGTGTCAGCCGCGCTGGCTTTCGCGGCGCTGTGCGTGATGCTGTTCTGGTACCCGGTCAACCTGTTTTATATCAAGTATTTCTTTCCACCAGTGCTTGAAATGATGAACAAAATGGCCGACGATTCCGCCACGATCGCCATGCTGCAGACCGCCCAGGCGCGCTACGAATCGCTCGGCCCTCTGGATATCTATCTCGCTCCGCTGGTGGTTTTGATCAACAGTTTCATTCTGACGTCGCTCATTCAGCAGTTTATGATCCGTCTTTTTCATGGGCGCCACGGCTATGGAACCACGCTTCAGATCCGCTGTTACGCCATGATCTCGCAGTGTTTGTGGTTCATCCCGCTGGCGGGCTTCATATTAGCCGAGTTGGGTTCGCTGATCATCAGTTCCCACGGTTTTCACATCGCGCAGGGCCTGCCCCGAACCAAAGCGTTTCTCGTCGCGCTGGTTCCGACTATACTCTACTTGTTCGTTGTAACCTTTGCGATGTAACATGACCTTTCGAGTCATATTCACTGAATCCGGTTGAGGATGCGTTGTGTGAAGCGGCGGCTGTGAACCGCGCCGGTCGTCTTGTGTATTGGATTGATGGCGAATCTTTGCACGATTACCCACTCAACGGGCGAATATCACAGGATCAAACAAGTTTGCGTTTTGGCGTCTGGAGGTTGACGTAATGGTTAAGAAGGTCTTTCTCGGGAACGGCCCCTGGCTGGTGAAAGGGTACTACGGTGTTCGCGCCGGATCTCGCTGGCCTCATCTTGAAGAAGAGGGCAACCAGTATCTCCCGTTCCCTTTTTACCTTGCTTACGCCGCCGCGATTCTCGAAAAGAGCGGTCACCAGACGCTGACGATCGACGGCGTGGCCGAGCGCATTCAGGAAGACGAGTACGTCAAACGCGCCATCGCGTTTCAGCCTGACGTCTGCATCATGGAGGCCTCCACCGCCTCGATGCCCATCGATTTGCGCCAGGCTCAGCGCATCAAACAGGCTTGCCCCCATACGAAGATCGTGTTCTGCGGAATCCACCTCGATATGTACCGCCCTGGTTTTCTCGATGAAAACCCGACCGTCGATTTTGTATTGAAGGGCGAGTATGACCTGGTGGCGGTTCAACTGGTTGACGCCATTGAGTCGAACGGCGATTTTTCCGCCGTGCCGAATCTGGTGTACCGTGACGCGAGCGGTTCGGCCCGCGAGACCGAGCGCGGCGAGATCATCATGGACCTCGACGCGTTGCCTTGGCCGTTGCGCCGCGATCTGCCCATGCTCAGTTATTGGGATCTGCCCGGCGGCATCCCCGAGCCCAGTCTGCAACTCTGGGCCAGCCGGGGCTGCCCCTTTAAATGCATCTTCTGCGCCTGGCCGCAAATCATGTACGGCAACAACAAATACCGCACGCGCGATCCCAAAGACATCGCCGACGAGATTGAGTGGTGCGTCAAAGAGTATGGCTTCCGTTCGTTCTATTTCGATGACGACACCTTCAATATCGGCAACAAGCGCATCAAAACGTTTTGCGATGAGCTCAACCGCCGTAAAATCGGCCTGCCCTGGGCGGCCATGTCGCGCGCCGACACCTCAGACCACGATACCTTCAAAGCGATGCGCGACGCGGGCCTGATGGCGATCAAGTTCGGCGTCGAGTCGGGTTCGCAGGACCTCGTCGACGGCGCTCAAAAGAATCTCGATCTGAAAAAAGTGGAAGAATCCGTCGCTCTCTGCCACAGCCTGGGGATCAACGTCCATCTGACCTTCAGCTTCGGCTTGCCCGGCGAAACATGGGAGACGGTTCGCAAGACGATCAACTTCGCCAAACATCTCGATCCCGAGACGCTGCAATTCTCCATCATGACGCCGTTCCCCGGCTCCAGTTTTTACCGCATGCAGGAAGAGGCGGGCAAATTATTGACCAAAGACTGGTCGAAGTACGACGGCGGAACGACCTCTGTGGTCCGTACCGACGATCTCTCCGGCGAGGACCTCGAAAAAGCGCTCCGAATGGCCTACAACGAATGGGACTGGCACAAATTGATGCGGCCACTGCGCGATTACCGCCATCTGCGCCGCCTGATGAAGCGTCCCCGGCATTCATGGCACACGTTCAAGTTTCTCGCCAAGCGCCAGCTCCGCCGATTCGTCCACGTTCAGCCTGGCGGGGCTTGAGGCCTGTCTCTGAGAATGTGCGTGTTTAGCGCACTCGTTGGCGCTGATGTTTTATTGATGAAGAAACACAGCTCTTAATCTTATTAAAAAATAGAAATGACAAGCCGAAGGGGCGGGTTTGATACCCGCCCCTTTGTTGTTATCGATCTCTCAGGAGCCAGTCTTCGATGGAGGCCGCCTCGCTTTTTGTAATTTCGATCAATTCAACCGAATTTACTGGAAACGGCATTGCGGGCAGAACAATGACGTTTGGCGCCGCGGGGGGAAGATTCACTACGCGATCTTCGACCGGCGTCAGGTCTTGTGAACTGGACACCAGAGATCGCTGAATACGAAATGTTCTGAAGTCCGGCGGAAGGTTTTGTATGGTGATCTGGCGCCGGTCGATCGTATCCGTGGCGTCTTCGATGGAATAATGAGTCAATAACACGCGAATCGAATCTTCGCTTTCATTCTTCGCCGCGATCGCGCTGGTGGTTTCCGTGGTTCCATCCAGTTGAACCCTTATGGAATTATGCGCCAGTCTTGACCAGGCTTTAAACGCATAGGCGACTTTCTTGTACGTCCCATCCGCGTACAACAACCCGAAAAACGTAGGCAGATCCATCGACGTATCCTGCCCCCGGTAAAACGTGGAGAGATCGACTCCTCCATCCTGCAGGCCGATCCATGCGCCGGTCATCGCGGCGGCGCCCTGCGCGTTATATCGCAGCGGGCCCTCTTCCGTGTTCCATTCGGTGATGTGGTTCTCAGCGTTTGTGTATCCGTATGAGTCGAGCAGGTTCCGGTAAAACCGCGCGGCTTCACGATAATCGGCGGGCGTGTTCGTATACAGATGCCATGAAAGAAAATCGAGCGGAGAACCGTTCGCCTGACAATATTCGAGAAACGCACGCGGGTAGTTGGTTTCATCCTGAACGTAATACCCGAGGGGCAGAAACCCGCAGCCGCCGATCTTGATTTGGGGAAAGCGAGTTTTTAACGCGGAGGCGGTTTGATGGTAAAGCTGAAAAAATTCGATCCGCGTACCCGACCAGAACTCCGCATTGCCCGGCTCGTTGCCAATTTCGATGTAGGGAATGTCGTACGAATAGCCATTCCACAGGCCTTCCGTGTAATGACGAATCACGTTGACCGCGGCTTTGACGTAATGGGCGAGATTGGCGGGCGGTGTGGGCTCTTCGTTATAACTGTCGCCCAGCCGAAAATAGATCGAGTGGCCGTTGTTGACGATCGCTTCCATGCGCGCGTCACTTTCACTGAAGTCGTAGCTGGACGGTGAATCGGGATCGGCGGAATCGTCAGGATACATGACTTTCATGTCGAGGGGACCGTAAAAATCATGCGTCCTGATCCAGTTAACGCCCAGATCGCGGTACTGTGATTCGACGCTGGGGTTGGCGAGGTCGCCAATCTGATACGGTCCCGCGTTGACGCCAAGGAGCGGTTTTACGCCACCGGCGGTTTGATCGGCGAAGATGGTGAATTCAATCACGTCCGCATGAAGGCTCTGTATCGGTGCGGCCAGAAAAAATGTGAGCGCTATTGAAACAAAAAAAGGATTCTTCACGTATGATCCTCGCTTTCAATTGGTTTTTTTTCGTTCATATCGATGATCGTGCTGATTATTTTCACTATAGGTACCAACGGTTCGAAGCCGAATTTATTGAGTACGGGTTCCTGTTCATGGCGTAGTCTGTCTGGTATTCTGGCGAATGTCCGGCGTTGCGCCGAGGTCATCAATACTTGAGCCGGGAGGATATAGATATGAGACGCGATGTTTACTCGATTCGAACCATGATATTCGCCGTTCTGGCGATTTTTGCATGTACTCACGCCGCGATGGGCGGTCCCAGCGCACAAGACCTGTTGCGCGGCCGTATGAACACGCCCATGTTGAAACTGGAAGGCGATATCACCGGTGAAGGCGTCTGCTGGCACGCCGCCTATGACATGAGCCGATTCATGGATGAATATCAGAAGACGAAAGATCCCGCCTTTCTCGATGCGGCGGTGACCTACTATGAAGCGCTGATTGGTAAACTGCACGTTTCGCCCGATGGCTACAAGGGCTGGGTGGGGCCGTTCATTTACGACGAAAACTATATCTGCGACGTCCACATCGGCGACGCGATTCTGATCAACCCGATGCTGGAGTTCAGTGAAATCGTTCTGCGCCAGAGCCCGGATGAAATCCGCGAGCGCTATGAAAAGCAAGCGAAACAGTACATCGAACTCGCCAGTCACGACCTGATCGAAAAGTGGGACAAGCGCGGCACATGGCATGAAGATGGCCCCTATGGCGCTTACGTCTCGTGGGATCATTATCTGACGGAAGACAACCTGGCTGAATGGCGCATACTTCCGGTTGATAAATCAAACTTGTCGCTGCCTTTTAACAAACAGAACGCGATGGCGCTCGCCTGTCTGCGGCTGTATCGCATCGGCGGCGATGAAGCCTATCGCGACAAGGCGCTGAAGATCTTCAATTTCATGAAAAGCCGCATGACGCACTTTCGCGATCACATGGTGTGGAACTACTGGGAGCCGTTCGGTCCGTGGGACGTCGATCCCGGCAAGCCGAACACGCTTCGCCATTGGGTCAACGTACATCCCTACCGCGATTATCAGGCCGTCGAGGTCGAACAGATTTCCGAAGCGTATCAATCAGGCCTGACGTTCAGCAAAGACGATCTGCAACGAATCATCAATACCAACCTGAAAGTGATGTGGAACGGGGATCGCGAAAATCCGCAATGGCATAACTCCAACTTCGCGGTCGAGACCGAGGCGCTGGGCGGGCCTTCAATCACCGAGGCGCCGGGGGGCGAGTTTCCCCGTCTCGCCGGGACGCTGTGGCGCGGGTTGATCGATTTTGATGAAACCTTGCGTGAGCTGGCGAAGGCGCAACCCGCCCTGCCCGCGACGTTTGACCGCAAGTATAGCGATCTGCCGGTGACCGTGTTTGAGTTCCCCTATCACGACGACAGCCATTTTATCATGGCGGCTTCGTTGCCCGCCGCGCCCCGCGAGGATGAAGCAGTGAAGCTGGTCTGTTCGACGCGCACGCCGGGCGGCGTGACAATTACGCTGCGTTCGAGCGACGGAGATCGCGAGATTCAGACGATCCGCGCGGCGAAAGAAAACGAGCCCGCGCGCGTACTGGTGGTTGACTGGGATCACGACGGCGTGGCGCCCGGCGCGTATCGAATCCGCTGGTCGCAAGGCGAGGCGTATCGCGATTTTCCGATTGAGGTCAAATAAAACCGGAGGGCGTTTCAGCTGGGTAGTTCGTTGAGTCCTTCGACGCGGGCGACGAGAGCCATCCCCTCGCCGGGCGTAGTCTGGATGAGCGACGCCGGTTTCGCGCCGAGCGCCTTGCCCGCTTTTTCAATGATCTGGTTTTTGAGACGGGATATCTGTTTGCGTTCGCTCGCCGCGCCGGGCCAGATTTCATCCAGCATGACGTCATACGATACGCAAACGCCGGCACGGCGCGCAAGGCATCGTAACAACCCCGCTTGCAACCGGGTTAATTCAATATCATGCCCGTTCAATGCAATCAGGTGAGGGCGCGCCATGTCGAACTGGATGACGAAGTCGTTTGACTCACGTTGTGTGGCGTCTTCAAGCGGCGTGCGCGCGGACGCCATGATCGCCTCAACGGCGGCTTTGGGCAAGAAGCGCTTCAGGTAATCCTCATCGGCGCCATGCACGGCGGCGGGCGCGTGGTACTCCATCGAATCGAGCTGATGAATCTCTCGCCGGGTGAGCAACCCCCGCCGTAAAAAGCCCGCCCAGCCCATGTTGCGCGCCTTGAGGCCATACAACGCCTGCTCGCGCAGCGTGCGCGTCTGGCGAATGCTCTCGGGCGGCTGTGCGAACGCGGCGGCGGCGTCGGCCAGAACGCCGAGCAGCCACGCGGCTTCTTCGCCCAGCCGTTGAATCGCTCCCGCATGAATTTTGAAGGCCTGCTCAAGCTCGGTCATGGACGCGCCATCGCACCATTGGTGGATTAGCAGCGCTTTTTTCATGGCGCGGTGATGGCTCTCGGTGAGCCGCTCGGGCCGGGCCAACAGAGCCTGAATGAAGGGGTGCGTCGAGACTCCGGCTTCCTCCACCCACTGGTGAATCGCGTTCGGCCAGTCGTGCGCGGCGAGTTCGCCGCGTGAAACCGCGACGTAGGTTTCGTCGATCTCGGTTGAGAGACACACACGCAGAAGCAGAGCCGCTTCAGGAGGAGAAGACGTCCAGTATTCGCGGATGAAATCACGCATCTTCAGCGCCGTTTCAAGCGAGAGTCCACCCGCCGCCACCGCCTTGCCCAGCGGCGTCAACGCATAAGAACCATATTCTTCATTCACCAGCCCGTCTTCGGTAAACCGGCGCAGGGTTTGTTTGATTTTGTTTTCGAGATCGCCGGGCCAGAGTCCCCAGCGTCCGCTCAGCGTCGCGTGAAGAAAATCAACCAGAGAATCCCCCGTGAAATCGCCCTGCAACGCGACGCACGATAACAGCACGCTTTCGATGGGGTACCGATGCAGCACCGGGGGCGAGATATCAGGCGGCGTTTTCGTATATAGATGGTGAAGGCCATCGACGTCGCCGGGAGACGCGGCGACCACCATGCCTCGTCCGAATTCGCTATGCCCCAGACGTCCGGCGCGGCCGATCATATTCATCAACCGGTCGGGAGGAATCGGAGCGGGAGCGGGGGGGCGTTTCGCCTGCAGGTCTTCGGGTTGAGAGGCGTACATCCGCCGCGTGGTCAGCGCGTTGACGACGGGAAAGTTGACGCCTTCGGCCAGCGTACTGGTGGCGCAGATAATGGCCGCCTCGCCCGAGCGGGCGGCGCGTTCAACCCAGGTTCGTTCATCCGGCGTCAGGTCGCTGGTGTGAACCGCGATGCGGCGGGGAAGAATTTCACGTAACAGCGAACTCATGGCGGTGGGTTCGAGGCGAAGATCCTGGGGCGGTTTGACGCTTTCATCGGGGTCGTAACACTGCGCCAGCCGTTTGGCGGCGGTGTAGCACAAGTCGCGGCGCGGCCAGAAGAGCAGCGTGGTTTCACCGCGCTCAGCGAAATACTTCGCGGCCGACAGCATGGCCTCGCCTTCATCGCCGTCCGGTGGCAGGGGAAACTTCTCGACGCCTTCTTCTCCATCATTGAAATTCCGGTAGGAAAACGTTCCCTGGCACAAAACTCCTTGCCTCAGTTCAACCGGGCGGCGGTCTTCTTCGATCAGCCGGGCGCCCAGCCATTCAGCCGCGCGGGGGTCTTTCACCATCGCTGAAAGCCCCACCATTTGCAGACTTTCGCGCTGGCGAAGCCGGGTCAGAAGGGTTTCAATCGCGGGGCCGCGGCGTGGATCGTAGAGATAATGAATTTCATCAGCCAGGCAGGCGCCAAGAGTATTGGCCAGCGCCGCCCCATTTTGCAGCAACGCTCGCATTTTTTCATAGATGACGACCGCGAGATGAAAATCGCCGGAGCGGATGGATTCATCGTCGATGGCGTGGTCGCGAGTCGAAAGCAGGACGCGATACCCGAGCGGCTGATACCGTTCGCGCCATTCCTGATAGCGCTGGCTGGCGAGCGCCTTGGTCGGGGCGAGCAATACGGCGTTCCGGCCTTGCAGGGCGTGATGCAGAAAGAGCGCTTCGGCCAGAAAAGTCTTGCCGGCTGAAGTGGGTGCGCAGATCAGCAGGCTCTCGCCTTCAAACAGGCGTCCTTCCTGAATGACGCGCTCTTGCAAGGGAAGCAAATCGTCGCCATACGCCTTACGTAAGACGGCGATGTGCTCTGACTTGAACCCAAAGTGACGTAAAAAATCGATTTCCACGTAAACGGTTCCGGTTATGGTGGTTTTCAGTAAAGACGAAACCAACTGGCGGCGTTTGTATCAAAAACGGATTTTTCAAACCATCCGATACGAATCAAAACGGTTCGAATAAATATAAGCCGGTTTGCGCGATTATGGACGAAGCGAGATAAAAACGGAAGCAATTCCGAACAGGCTGAGGCGGGTGGGAGCATGACGGGAGCGCGCGGCGCGAGCCCCCGCCGGAGATTATTCAGTCCAGTTTTTTCGATTCAACGATCGACTGACACTTTACGCAGTATTTCGCGGTGGGTACGGCCAGCAGGCGCGCCTCGGGAATCTCCTCTTCGCACATGGCGCAGACTCCATACGTACCCTGATCGATCATCGCCAGCGCTTCATTGATGGCCATCAGGCGTTCACGATCGTGTTCCGCCATGCCCATCAATAATTCGCGTTCACGAAAATCGTTGCTCTGGTCGACCAGATCGCCTTGACCGCTCATTTCAGCCAACCTGCCGGAATCGCTGTCCAGCGAGCTGACCAGATTGTCCCGTTCCTGTTGCAATTTAACTTTCAGCTCATCGAGCCGGGCGTTCTTTTTGGGGGAGCGGGCGGGTTTGGCCGGGGTTTTCTTCTTCGATTTCACCATAACGTTTTATCCAGACCCTATTGATGCGGCGGCGCTCTGAATTGCGATTAAGCTTATGAAAATCAAGGTGTTGTTTCTGGTTTGAGCGACGCCGGGTGAATAGATTTCCAGTTGGGAAAGCAACCATACGTTCGCGCTTCCCGTTTGTCAATCCCTTTTCAACGGAAGAAGATTATACGTGGTTATGCAGAAAATGGGTGAAGAAAAGCGTGAAAATTATGTGAGGGGGCCTTCCGGCGGCTCCACAATCAGGCGCCGGTCCAACATCTGACGCCGCCCCATTCCCGCGTCATCGCCTCGCCAAACGCCGACAGGCCGAAGATTCCGCCGGTGTGGACGAACAGTACATTCGATCCGGCCGGGAGGCGTCCCGCCTGAATCTCACCGTGAAGGCCGAAAAAGGCCTTATTGGTATAAACCGGGTCGAGGATGAGGGCCTCGGTTTGAGCCGTTTTTCGCAAGAAGTTGAGTTGTTCGGAGTTCGTCAGGGCGTAGCCCCCCGCTATATAGCCGTCGACCAGGCGGCGTGGTGCGGAATCGACCGGCTCGTCGATGGAGAATCGTTCGCAGGCAAGATCGATATCCGACTGCGCTTTTTCGGTGAATGTCGCGACCGATCCACAGACCAGCACGCCCCAAACCGCCGGGCCGCGATGAACCGCGCATCCCAGCGACAGGCCCGCGTAGGTCCCGCCTGAGCCGACGGCGCAGACGATCGCGTCGGGCCGCCAGTTCTGTTCGCCGCACTGGCCCAACATTTCTTCCACCGCGTCGACGTACCCCAGCAGGCCGACTTCATTCGAGCCGCCAGTCGGGATGACGTAGGGTTTTTTACCCGCGCGCCGCAGTTCTTCAGCGGTTTCTTCGAGAATGATTTCGACCCGCGCCGAGTAATCCTGACGCGTGATGTAGCGCACTTCCGCACCGGCCAGCAGATCGAGTTGCAGGTTGCCCAGCGCCCATTCGGGTTCATCGCCCGCCAGCACGAGTACCGAATCAAGCCCCTGCCCACGCGCGGCCAGCGCGGTGGCGCGGGCGTGATTCGATGTGACCGCGCCACAGGTAATAACTGTGTCACAGCCTAGATCGAGCGCTTCGCCCAGCAGGTATTCCAATTTGCGGATCTTGTTTCCAGATAGCGCCGCTCCGGTCAGATCATCTCGCTTGACTCGCAGGTCGACGCCCCACTCGCGGCTCAGGTGGGGTAATTTTTGTAAAGGAGTCGGCTTTTGGGCGAGATCGAGTTTCCGGGGAAGCGATTTCATAGGGCGCTCCTTTTCAAGAACGGATCGGAACTTTGTGTGAACTGGATTATGCCAGCCCGGTAAAAACGAAAACACCCATCCAGAGGATGGGTGGATTCCGTCAATACCATCAAATCGCCGCGCTTACTTGTTGCCCTGATCCTTGTTGTCTTTCTTATCGCTTTTGTCATCGTCAGGCTTATTTGGTTGTCGGGGAGCGGGCGAGTTGCCGCCTCGATTGTCGCGAGGCTGAACGTCGGATTTACCCACGAAGACCACGCCTTCTTCAATCTTCAGTTTGGAGGCGGAGATATCGCCGCGCATTTCAGCGGAACTGCGCAACTCAACCAGGTCTTTCGCTTGAATATTGCCGGTTACTTTGCCCTCAACGATGATGCTTCCCACGGAAATTTCGGCGGTGACCTGACCGGTGTCGCCAATAATCAGATAGCCGTCTGTGGAAATATCGCCATTAAACTTGCCTTCAATCCGAAGCCCGTCTTTAAATTTTAGAGTACCCTCGAATTCAGTATCTTTTCCAAGGGTGGTGTACGGGCGTTCGTCAAATCGAGAACCGCTCGACGCCGTCGCGGGAGACGATTGACCGGTTCGTTCATTACGAAGGATATCCACGATTTACATCCTCCAAGAGACAGAATATCTCATGATAAAGCCAGGATTCGCTATTTTCTATAAACAGCGCGAGAATCAAACATACCAATCGTCACGCCGGATGTCAATTATGGCTGAAGGGGATTCAATCATTTTTTTGACCCGCCGTTTGAAAAGAGCGATAAATTCTGTATGAAAAAAGGCGAGCGGTGTATGATCGCCCGCTGACGATATCATGAGGACGGGATTGTTTTTATGAAACGGGCATCTGGAATTCCCCTTATTGCGGTTGCGGTTCTGGTCTGGCTGGCGTCTTGCGGCGGTGAAAGCGCCCCTCCCCCTGCGCCGAAACCCACTCCGCCGCCCAGCCTGACGCTGGCGGTAGTGACCGGTCCGTGCTCGGGCTTTGACCGTGACTACGAACCGTTTTATCGAGAACTGCGCGGTGGAGCCGAGCAGGCGGTTGAACAATTGAAAGCGGCCATCGCCGATATTCATCTGATCTGGCTTGAACCGGAAGACGCCGCCGAACAGGCGGAGATGATCCGTTCGCTGGCGGGGCGTTCCGTACAGGGCGCGGTGGTGATGGTTGACGATCCCGCTCTGGCGGGGCCCGCCATCAATGAGGCGTCGAGCGCGGGAGTCGATGTGGTAACGTTTCTCTCCGACGCGCCGGGTTCGTCTCGTCTCGCGTATTTTGGCTACAACCATGAACAATGCGGCACGGCGCTGGTGCGTACGCTCAAGACGCTGCGTGAAGACGCCGTCCGATTCGCCGTGCTCGCGCCCAAAGGCGATGACCCGGTCATGCGGCAACGGCTCGGCGGGGTGCGCCGCGAGATGGAGACGCGCGGGGGGCTGATGAGCATGCTCGGCGTGGTGGAGTTCGGCGGAGACGATGCGCCCGTGTGGGATGCGATTCGTAATTATCAGCAGGAGCACCCCGAGTGCAACGCGTGGATCTGGTTGAGTCCGGCGCCGCTCTGTATGGGCGACCCGCCGCTGGATGCGCTGAATGGCCTGACTGTAGTGACGATGGGCAACCTGCCGGAATGGAACGATTGGATTTTGGATGGCCGAATCGCCGCGCTGGTGGGGAAGCCACCGGCGGAGTGGGGCGCGGAAGCGGTCAGTGTACTGGCCGATCGGCTTACAACGGACAAAGTGTTTCGCGATACCAATTGGGAACGCCCGCGCATCGTGACTCAAAAAAACTCACGGAGTGAGACGCGATGACCGATTGGCCGAGCCGCTGATTTAACGGATTCGTTCCGGCGCGCCGGGGACGGGGCATCCCAGGGCGTCAAACAACTGAAGCAGGCCCATCTTGAGCGGCGTGCGAGTGTAGCCCAGTTTATCCATGGCGCGCGCGCTCGAATATCGCCAGTGATGTTGATATACGCGAAGCGTTTCACGGGTCAGGCGGGGAAGCGCGCCGAACGCCGCCGCGCGCTGTTCATCCAGCATGGCGGCCAGCCACGCGGCGGGGTAGGGAATCTCCCAGCGAGGCGCTTTTACGCCGCTGAACTCTTCGAGAATGCCAAAAAAATCAGTCAATGATGCGTCTTCGCCGCCAAGAATGTAGCGCTCCGCCGGTTCGCTCTTTTCCAGCGCCAGCCAGTGTCCTTCGGCGACGTCAGCGACGTAAGAAAAGGTCATGACGCGGTCGCCCGGCCCCAGCAGGCCGGGGATGCGCCTGCGGCGGAAATCCTGAACCACCCGTGTGATATAGTTGCCTTGCGTTTTTCGGCCGGGGCCGAAAATCACCGCCGGATAGACGGTGACGATATCGTGATGGCGCGCCCACTCGCGCGCGATCAGTTCCGCTTCGCGTTTCGAACGTCCATACGCGGTGGGAGGTTCTTCACTCGTCCAGTGGTCTTCACTGGCCGCCGCGCCTGTTCCTGGCCCCAGCGCGAAAAAAGATGAGGTAAACACAACGCGCTCAACGCTCGCGTTAAACGCGGCTTGAAAGACGTTGCGAGTTCCATCGGCGTTGACGCGAAAAAAATCGGCGGGGTCGCGGCGCCAGATCGAAACCAACGCCGCCGCGTGGATCACCGCCCGGCATCCATCCACCGCGCGCCGCATCGATTCCGGATCGGTAACGTCGCCCTTGATCCATTCAACGCCCTGAATGGATTCAGGCGGCGGTTCGTGATGGATCAGGCCTCGCATGGCGGCGCCGCGCGCGGCGCCCGCCCGCAGTATCGCCTGGCCCAGATAACCGGCCGCCCCGGTGATAAGAACTGTCATTGCAACCTCGCGTGCGCCGTCCGGCGATGGAAATAGAAAGCGCTTCGAAGCGGTCAGCCCCGAAGCGCCCTTTCGCCGAAAGAAAATGACGGGTCAGTCTAACAGCAGAATGGCCGCCGCGACGACGGTGGTATAACCACCCGGCTTGTTGACCGCCGTCTGGGTGATATTTCGGGTTTGAACGATCTTGCCGCTGAATTTGAAGACTTCTTCTTTTTCGTCCCACGATTTGTTTTCGTCGAACTCAACGCCCAGCGTGGTGGCCAGCATGGCGGCGGCGAGGTCTTCGGCGTAGTCGCCCGCTTCTCTGCTGCTGAGACCGAACCCGTGAAACTCGCTCAAGTAGCCGTAATGATCTTTTTGAGCGGGAAGAGCGAGGCCGATTGAGGCCGCCAGTTGCCGCCGGGGTTCGTTGGTTGAACAACGCGCCTGTACGGCGAACGTGATCGCGCCGGGGTTTAACTCTTTTACGCCAACCGCCTTGGAGATGATTTTGCACCCAGGCGGGAAAATGCTGGAAACGCTCACCAGATTGCATACCGCGATACCGGCGTCGCGCAAAGCCAATTCATACGAACGCAGCTCTTCTTTGTGAAAGCCGACGCCTTTGGTGAAAAACATCCGTTTGGGAATCAATACACTCATCGTTTCGATATTCCTTCCACCTGGGAATCGCCTGAAGCGGCTGGCTCCGGCGCCGCGGCGGCGGATGGTCCGCCGCAAAACGGTTTCAATGGTATTGTTCTCGCGAGAGTCTTACAAGCCCTTTTTTCCGCCTTGCATCGATTTTCGTTCGTGAAAGACCGGTGCGGGTGATTATTGAGAGGAGGCGTCGGGGTTTTCGTCATTGGCCTGAGCCATGGGTTCGAATTGAAGCAGCTCCCTGGCTTCGCCGGCGGTGATCACTTTTTTCTTTTCAAGCAGTTTCACCAGAGCGGTCAGCATGCAGCTGTTGGCGTAGAGCACTTCATCGGTTTCAAATTTTGCGCGCGCGCTTGTGGCATCCTGAGCGGGCGGCTGTGGACCCGTTGAAGCGAATCGCGCCGCCGCGCTTGGCCTGGGCGATGGGGCTTCGGAGAAAGACGGCGCCTCGCCGGCCCTGGCGGGCGCGGTTTTGTCGAGCTCTTCGGCGGAGAGAGCGCCTTTACCGGTCTTGTATGAATTTACCGCTTCAGCGCGTGACGGGAATATCTCAAAAATCTCGAAGATGCGATTCTGTTTGAGATAATCGATGACCTGGCGCTGCGGATTGAGGATTTTGATATTGCCGCCGGCGGCGCGCAACTCTTTGAGATTCGAGATCAGAACGCTGACGGTCTGGTTTCCGATGAATCGCAACGACGAGACGTCCAGAACGATTTTGCAGACGCCGCTGATCGAAAGCGTCTTGAGGGTTTTATCAAGATGTTGATTGCTTCGCGAGTCGAAATCGCCAGTGATGGTTATCACGGCGACGTCGCCAATCTGCATCGTTTGTATCTTGATCGCCATCGCATGGGCCCCTTACTCAAATCAGCGGTCTTGAATCCACCCAATCGACTTGGAACATTCAAATAGCCTTTGGCTTATCGGGGATTCGGGGTCTGAAATATCAAAGATGCTTCAAGCAGATTGAAGCGCTTCTCAGAACATCGTACAAGAACGAGAAAAACCCCTGGCGAACCAGCCAGGGGTTTTGTTGTCGTGTTTCAACGTTGTAACCTGCGTCAACGGGCTCAGGCTTCTTTTTTGTCCTCAATCTGCGATGAGGCTTCCTTCTTGTCTTTTTCGTCGTCTTCATTAATCGCGCTGAGCGATTTTTTGAACTCGCGGATGCCTGTTCCGAGCGATTTGCCCATTTCAGGCAGTCGTTTGGCTCCAAAAAGAAGAAGCACAATGACGAGAATAATCGCGAGTTCCCAAGGTCCCATGTTCCACGGCATGATTCGTCTCCTTGCTGATGAGGGGTTGCCACTGCGGCGACTGCGCCCGCTGTACGCGGTGATAACGGATTGGCGTTTAAAAAGAAACGCTTTCTCCCTCATAGGCAGCAACATTCATCATACCGTCCATGAGGCATGAGTCAAGGAACTTCCCCGGAGTGGTGTGAGAGCCATTCAGGCCTCGCGGCGCTTCAACACGAGTGGAAGCGTAATATACTAAACCACTTGCAATCCTTTAATCTGAAACCCGCGAGCCCGATGAGGCTCTGGAGTTGTTTTCGCCATGGTGCGAAGCCGTTTGATGGGCATTGATATCGATTCGTTGACGGCCGATGAATTTCTGGGCCGTATCGATGAATTCGTTCATTCCCGCATACCTCATCAGGTTTCATACCTTAACGCCGACTGTCTGAATAAATGCTGGTCTGATCGCGCCTATCGTGAAACCATCGCCGGATCGGATCTGGTTTACGCCGATGGAATGGGCGTGGTGTGGGCGTCTCGCCTGTTTGGCCACCCGCTGCCCGAACGGTTGAACGCGAACGACCTGTTGCCCGAGTTCTGCCGCCGGGCGGTCGAAAAACAGTACCGCATTTTCCTGCTGGGGGGCGAACCCGGCGTGGCTCAGGGCGCGGCGGAAGCCTTCGTCGAGCGTCACCCCGGGCTCAACATCGTCGGCAGCCATCACGGTTATTTCAAAGATGAAGATGAGGCCGCCGTGATCGAAGAGATCAAAGCGGCGCAACCCGATATTCTTATCGTCGGCATGGGCGCTCCCAAACAGGAGCTCTGGATCCGCGAGCATCTCAAGGAACTGGGCGTATCGGTCGCGTGGGGCGTGGGCGGACTGCTCGACTACACCGCACGGGGAATTCAGCGAGCGCCGGTGTGGATGAGAAAAGCCGGTCTGGAGTGGCTCTGGCGACTGTGTCTCGAACCCCGCCGCTTGTGGAAGCGTTATCTGTTGGGCAACATCCTATTCACGTTCCGTGTGGGCGCGCTGGTTATCACCGACGCGCTGATGGTGTCGCTGGCGTGGATCTCGGCGTATTTCGTTCGCGCTGAAATCTTCCCCACATTAGGGTTTCTGCCTTCCGCGCTTCAGAAGCCGCTCAACCCCTTCATGAATTATCTGTACGCGTTGCCCATCGTGGTGACGGTCTGGATCGTGATCTGCGCCTCGCTCGATCTCTACCGGCGGCAGTATCTGACCGCCGCGCTCGATGAACTATCTAACATTGTCAAGATGGTTTTTCTGTTTCTGATTTCTTCAATGGCCATCGCGTTTCTGTTAAAGGAACTCGATCCGGGCCGGGCGGTGCTTTTGCTGTCCGCCGCGATCGCATTCGTGTTGATTCTGGCTTCGCGCATGACCTGGTCGTATATGGAGCGCAAACTGTACGAAGAAGGCATCGGCCGGGTGCGCGCTCTGGTCGTGGGCGGCGGCGATCACGCCGGCAAGGTGATTCAGCGGCTCAAGATGCAGCCGCGCGGCAAGTACGAGGTGTTGGGCGTACTGGCCGACGACGCGGCTCCGGGCGCCGCGCTGGCGGGCGCGCCGATTCTGGGCCCGGTGGCGCAACTGGCCGAGTGGGCGAAAAACCTGGCGGTGGATGAAGTGTTTTTCGCCGAACAGCGCATGGACAAACGCGACCTGCTGAATCTGGTGGTTTCGTGCGGCGAGACCACCTCGGTTCGACAGTACAACATCCTGACCGATATGTTCGGCATGATCACCGACGGCGCCCTGTTCGACAGCGACGACGACATCCCCTTCAAGGCGCTTCGCAAACGGACTCTTTCAGGCTTTGAGACAAGCTGTAAACGCGCGCTCGACATCGCGCTGGCCAGCGGATTGCTGTTGATGACGTTGCCGTTCTTTCCGGTGATCTGTCTGCTGATCCGGTTCAGTTCAAACGGGACGACCATCTTTCGTCACGAGCGGATCGGTAAGGACGGTAAGCCATTCATCATGTTCAAATTCCGCACCATGTTCCGTAATGTGAACGAGTACGCTGAAGCGCCGATCCGCAAGGATGATCCGCGCGTGTTGCCCTACATCGGGCGTTTTCTGCGCAGGACGAGTCTCGACGAGCTTCCCCAACTATGGAATGTATTACGCGGCGAGATGAGCATGGTGGGGCCGCGGCCCGAGATGCCGTTTATCGTCAATAACTATGAACCGTGGCAACGTCAGCGGCTTTCGGTGCTGCCCGGCATCACCGGCCTGTGGCAGATCAGCGGACGCAAGGACCTGCCTCTGCATACCAATCTGGAATACGATTTTTACTATATTCAGAACCAGTCGTTGCTTTTCGATATCATTATCCTGCTCAAAACCATCCCCGTGGTCCTCTTTGGCAAAGGCGCGTATTAAACTCCTGATTTTCATCCAGACGGAAATACGGAATATCGAATTGACTCTCAGCCGCCCGGGAGATTTTGTGATATGATATCCATGAGGGTATCACCATGATTCTGGACAACGTAACTCAAGCCTACGGGCCTGGCATGACGGCGGTTTTCGGCAGCGCGGCGGTGTGGGTTTCAGGCATGTTGATCGTGCTGTATCACCGCGCTGGGCTTCAGGTGCTGGGCGCGGCGATCGCGTTTGTCGGCTTTCTGCTGATGGTGTTGAATGTCCAGATTCTTCTCGCCGCCAGTCTGCTCGCCTTTGGATTCGCGGTTCACAGCTGTGGACGCCTGCTGTTTCACTTGAAGCGGCGCGGATAATCCGATATACCAATTCCCAAACCAGATCAAATCATCGTATTCTACGCCGGACGGTCCGGCGTGGATATTTCCGTATTGACGAAAAGAGGATGCCCATGTCATTCGCCGAAGTCATGAACCGTCTGCTGGCGGGCGAAGCGCTCAGTGAAGATCAATCCGGTGAAGCGATTTCGTCGATCATGTCCGGCGAACTGACGCCGGTGCAGGTTGGCGCGCTGCTCACCGCTCTGCGAGCCAGAGGCGAAACGCTTGACGAGATCGTGGGGGCGGCGCGCGCAATGCGCTCACACGCGCTGGCGGTCGCGCATCATCGCGAGGGCGTGATCGATACCTGCGGAACCGGCGGAGACGGCAGCGGGACGTTTAACATCTCGACCACCACGGCGTTTATCGTCGCGGGAGCCGGGGCTCCGGTGGCCAAGCATGGCAATCGATCCGCGTCAAGCCGGTGCGGAAGCATCGATCTGCTGGAGCGGCTGGGCGTCGACATCAATCAGGAGCCCGAAAACATCGCCGCGACGTTGGACGAAACCGGCATGGCGGTTCTGTTCGCCCGCGTGGTTCATCCCGCGATGAAGTTCGCCGGGCCGGTGCGGGCTGAACTCGGTTTTCGCACCATCTTCAACTTTCTCGGACCGCTGACCAACCCGGCGCGGCCCGATTACCAACTGGTGGGCGTGGGAGACGGCGCCCGGCTGGAGCTCTACGCCAACTGCCTGCTGCGCCTGGGCGTCAAGCGCGCCTGGGTGGCTCACGGCGCGGGCGGCCTCGATGAAGTCTCGCTCACCGGCGCAAGCCGAATCGCCGAAGTCTCGAACGGCGCGGTGCGTGTGTTTGACATTCACCCTGATGAAGCCGGATTGCCGGTCTGCGATATTCAGGAATTACAGGGCGGCGACCCCGAGCGAAACGCGGCGATTACGATGGCGATTTTACGCAACGAAGAGCACGGCCCCATGTGCGCCGCGTCGCTGCTGAACGCGGGGGCGGCGCTGACCGTGGCGGAGCGGGCGCCGTCATTGCGCGAGGGAGTCGTACTGGCGCGACAGTCGCTTGAAAGCGGGGCCGCGCTGGGCGTGCTCACCGCGCTTCAACAACGCGCGAAGGGGTGAGTGAGGGCGTTATTAAGACGAACGTTGCTTTGCGAGAAACATAATTTTACTCAACGAGTCATGCGTGGGCTGTAGGTTCAGCCTGAGGTTTAATGCGGCGGATCGAATCTCCAGATATACGTTGCGCTTCCATGATATCGCAGGCGTTCTGCAAGCGCAGCCAGTATCCTTCAGATAAACCAAAAAAGCGCGAGAGGCGTAAGTCCGTATCCGCGGTAATGCTTCGTTGACCTCGGACGATTGCATTAATGCGGTTCGCGGGGACGCCGATTGCTTTTGCTAATGCGTTTTGAGACAACCCTGAGGGGGCTAAAAACTCTTCGAGCAATATATCGCCCGGGTGTGGATTCTTCAGCAGAGCCATTGCAATTATCCTCTCAATGATAATCGACGATTTCGACTTCGGATGCGTCGGTTCCCTCCCAGATAAATCGGATACGCCCCTGATCGTTGATCCGGATGCTTTATTGCTTTTATTTGATTCACACATAATAAAAGCCCCCGCTTGTGCTCGTTGACCGGCATAAGCGGGGGGTGTTGTTATGGGGTGTTGGCGCGAAGGAAACTTAAAACGCTACTTTGGGAACCTCGCGCATGGCTTCGTCTTCCAGTTCGAAATACTCGCGCGTCTGAAAGTTGAACATATTGGCGATGACGTTGGAGGGGAACGTCTGAACCATGTTGTTCATATCGCGTACGTTGCCGTTGTAGAAGCGGCGCGAGCGCTGGATGCGGTCTTCAGTGTTGGAGAGCTCCTGCTGCAACTCCAGAAAATTCTGGTTGGCCTTCAGGTCGGGATAGCTTTCCGCCAGAGCGAACAACTGCCGCAGGCCGCCGACCAGCACATTCTCGTCCTGCGCCTGTTCGGCGGGCGTCCCGTTATTGGCCATCGCCTTGTTGCGCGCCTGAATCACGTTGTCCAGCGTCTCTTTTTCGTGCGAGGCGTAGCCTTTGACCGTCTCGACCAGGTTGGGGATCAGGTTGTAGCGGCGCTTGAGCTCGGTGTCGATGTCGGACCATGACTCATCGACGTTGTTGCGCGCCCGCACCAGGTTGTTGTACATGAAGGCGATCCACAAACCCACCACCAGAATGATCGCCAGCGGGACAAGCAGGGGGATGATCAACAGTTCCATTTTAGACGGCCGCTCCTTTCAATTCTTCAATCAAGTAGGCTGGAAAGAGTTTGACTAAGCCTTCCACCAATGCCAGCCCCGTTTCAATTTCAGCGATGCTCCATGTCCGGTCGTTCATGACGAGGATCCGGCGCGGCTGCATGTCGATGGTGTAACGGGGCGAATTCATCAAAAACTCAATGGCGCCCTGATGCAGCACGTCATACGCCCATTTTTTATCGGGCGAGGTGACGTAAAACTCTTTGCTGAACTCGATCGACTCGAAGTCGATGTCATCAAAACCGGCGAATTCGGTCAACTTGTCGAAAAAATTCTCCGGCCGGATGTGCAATGGCTTCAGCGGCAGTTTGGGATCGTACATCACGCCGGTGAAATAATGCGTGTGCTGGTTTTTTCCGCTGCCGACGGTGAACTGATAATCGAACACGCACAACCAGCAATGATCTTCTTCGCCCCAGATGATGTTGTACGCCCTGCGGCTGTGCCCGCGGCGAAACGCGTGAAACTCAGAGAACTGCGAGTCGAACGACCTGTCGGCGTCAGGCGTAAACCGGTAGCCGCGCGATTCGGCCCACTCGCGGAGCTCTTTTCTACGCTTCATCGCCTGCAGGTATGCAAAGATCCCGATCACGGCGACGAGCAGAACGATCAATATCGGAAATATCGCTTGTGGTTCCATACCTTCGTGCCCGTTACTGAACTATACGGCGATCACCGGAATTTTCTTTCATGGATTTTGATAAACCGATGAACCGGCTGGTTTTCCCGATCGATGAGGAGCTGTCAAGCTCGCGTCATGGCGTTGTTTCTTCGTTTTTCGCGGCGAATCCGTTGATCCGTGACGGGGATTTCAGTGCATATCAATCGATATCGGCGAATCGTCTCGTGTAAGCAGGCGATCGATTTGCAGAACTGTAACAAAAAAAACGCCTGCTGAAAAGCAGAAAGGCCCGGGGAATTTTCCCCGGGCCCTGAGAAGATCGTGTTCGGCTGGCTCAGACCTTGGCGGGAAGCGAATAGGGCGCGCGATAGCCGCGGTCACGTTCATGCAGAAGATCGTCAGCCTCTTTGTCGTCGATGGCGACTTCTTTTTTCGGATCGAAGCGAATGGTGCGTTCGATTTTGTATGAGGCGTTCGCCAGATGAGCCATACCGGCGGAGATGTGGCCTTCGAGCACGTCGGCGTTGAGATCTTCATGATTGCGGCTGCGGCAGGCTTCTACAAAGTTCAGGAAATGGTCGCCGCCTTCATTGCCTTCCTTGCCGGGTTCGCGTTCACGGCCCATGTAGCATTTATAACGCGAATAACTGGGGATGACCATATAGCCTTCCGAACCAAGGAAGAGGCAGCCGACTACGTTGCCCTTGTCGCCTTCAACCAGTTCGTCGTTGGTGATCCAGTGGCGCACTTCGAACACCATCATCTTGTTGACGTCGTTCCACTTGTAGGTGGTGACCATGGTGTTGGGGGTTTCCTGATCGTCTTCAAACATGAAGTGTCCGCCGAGGGTGGTGGTGAGATCGGGCCAGGTCTGGCCGAGACCCCAGCGGCAGACGTCGATCTGGTGAACGCCCTGGTTGCCGATGTCGCCGTTGCCGTAATCCCAGTGCCAGTGCCAGTTGTAATGGAAGCGGTTTTCGGTGAAGGGGCGCTCGGGCGCCGGTCCAAGCCATTCGTCGTAATGCACGCCGGGCGGCACGGGGGAGGGTTCTTTATGGCCGATGGTGTTACGCCATTTGTAGCAGGTTCCCTTGGCGTAGTAGACTTCACCGATTTCGCCGTCTTTCAGCAACTGCATGGCTTCCTGAATCGCCTTGCTGCTGCGGATCTGGGTTCCGTGCTGAACGATGCGCTTGTATTTGCGGGCGGCTTCGACCAGTTCGCGGCCTTCACGGATATTGTGTGAGATCGGTTTTTCGATATAGGCGTCCTTGCCAGCCTCGCAAGCCCATATGCCCATCAGCGAATGCCAGTGATTCGGCGTGGCGCATGAGACCGCGTCGATTTCCTTGTCTTCGAGCAATTTACGGAAATCGGTGTACTTTTTGATGTTGGCGTCGATTTTGTTTTCTTTAACGAATTCACCGATACGTTCATTCAGTACGTTTTCATCGACATCGCACACCGCCACGATCTTTACGTTTTTGTCTTTCAGGTGCGCGTAGCCCGAGACGTGATCCTGTCCGCGTCCATGCAGGCCGGTGACGGCGACGCGAAACGTATCATTGGCGGCGGCCCAGGCGCTGGTTTTAATCAGCAGGCCCGCTGTGGCCGCGACGCCGGTCTTCTTTAAAAAGCCTCTTCGTGAATCGGAATTCGACATATCAGTTACTCCCATTCGGTATGAATGTTGTTCCCCAGACGGCGACTCATGAGGATGACTGCGAACAAAGCCAATCCTCATGGTAAGGCATGCGCTTGAAAAGGTCAATCGAATCCTGAGTCAGGTTTAAAGTCAGATGATGGGCTTTGATTCGGTTTTACATACGCGAGGGATGTATCGGTTGAATCCTTTTGAAAATTATCAGAATCGCCGGTCAATTTTCACCGGACGAATCAACCCGGTTATGATACCGTTTAGTTTTGTAGACTTGTGCTGCGTTGTTCCTGTGATTCGCCGCGTTGACTCCGGAGTGAAAGAAAACTTTGACGACGGGTTGACCTTCGCGGTATACTATAAAGTACGGCATCTTGCATTTTCTTGATTTCTGGCTACTTAGGACGAAGGGGATGGCCGCCATGATGAACAGGACCAACCGTAATGTAAATGTAACGTTCATGGGAATTTTCGCCTTGACCGGCGTTTTGATGCTCGCCGCCGCGCCGGTGGCGCATGCGGACGTCGTCGTCAAAGAAAAAAGCCAGATCGAAGGGCGGATTCTTGAAAATTCCGCCAAAGTGATCGTGATCGAATCGATCAAAGGCGAATACCTGGTTCTCGACAAAAGCGAGATCAAGTCGATCCAAAACGAACCGGAAGAAGAATTTTATTATCGCCGAGGCGAATACTATCTATCCAAGGGCGACGATCAGCTGGCGCTGCTCGACTTTATGGAAACCCTGCGCCGTAACCCGAACCACCAGGGCGCCCAGCAGGAACGCGACGCGATCTTTCATCAGCGCAAGCAGGAAGTCTGGAACCAGAATCTCGAAAAAGCCAATCAACAGATCGCCAGCCAGAACTACCGCCAGGCGCTGGCGTCGTTTCAGCGTGTGCTGGAGATGGACCCCGAAGATCAACTCGCTCAGGATGTCGTCAAACAGATGAGCGACGTTTATACCCGCATCGCGTTTCAGTATTTCAACCACTGCTATGAAGAAGACGCCATCGTTGAACTGACCAAGGCGGAAGAACTGAATCCAAACAGCGCTGAAATATACTACGTGCTGGCTCGTATCCATCACCATGCGCGAAATTATGAACAGGCCCGGCTCGAGTATGAGCGGGCGCTTGAAATCAACCCGAATCACACCGGCGCGCGTACGCATCTGAATGAGTTGGTTGAATCGGCGAACGGGCGTTTTTATCGCTGACGCGGTTTGAAGCCGCTTAAACAATTCAGGGACGAGCGGAATGGGATTTCCAACGCCGACAGGGGCGCGGGGCGGCTGTTCCGCGAGCCGGGCAAAGCGCGGAGACGCGAGTATGGGCTTTAACATCGGGGCCAAAGCCATCTCTCATGAAGATACAACGAATCATTTCCATCCTGTTTCTATGCCTGTTTCTCATCGTGCCGGTTTGGGCGCAGTCAACCACGCCGCCGCCGTTGCTGGTGATTACCGATCTGAGAACGCTGGGCGATGAGGCTTCGGTCGCCGAAGCCCAGGCTTTCAGCGAATTCATCCGCACGGAGGTCGAGCGCACCGGCGCATTCCGCATCATCACCAAAAACTCAATGCTGGCCGTTTTTAAGGCGAAGAAGTTCAGTTATCCCTGTTATGAATTACCGTGTTTCGTCCGCATGGGCCGCCTGCTGGGCGCCGATCAGGTGCTGGCCGGGCATCTTCATCGTAAACAGGGGCTGATCGAACTCACGTTGCGGCTGGTCGATGTCAACAAAGGGTTGATTATCAGAACGGCGTATCGCAACCCGCCCACGTTGTCTCAGGAAGCCCTTTTGGGCGATTGGGGTGAAAACCTGATCGCGGAAGCGCTCGATATCGATCCCGGAGTATTCGACGCGGCGCAAACTCCCGCCGAACCGGCGGCCGAAAAGCAGGCGATCCCGAAAGAGGTTTTGAATAAATACCCCGGTATGATTTACATTCCCGCCGGGCAGTGCGTTATCGGCTCTAACGATGGCGACGTCGTCGAACAGCCGGTTCATACCGTCGATCTCGAAGCGTTTTACCTCGGCAAGTATGAAGTCACCAATCAGGAATATATGGATTTTGTCAAAGCCGAGGGCCATCGCCCTCCCTTGAACTGGATCGATGGGGAGATTCCCATCGGGTTGGAGAAACACCCCGTTTCGTTTATCTCGTTTGAAGACGCCGAGGCGTATTGTCAGTGGAAAGGCGGCCGGTTGCCCACCGAGGAAGAGTGGGAGTACGCGGCCAAAAGCGATCGCCTGCGCACCTATCCGTGGGGCGACAAGTTTGACGTAAACCGCGCCAACACGTGGGAAGCGAAGCGCGAGAATACCGCGCCGGTCGGGAGCTATCCGTTTGGAGCGAGCCCGTTCGGCGTGGAAGACATGGCGGGAAACGTGTTTGAATGGACGTCGAGCTTTTTTACGGCGTACCCCGGCTCATCCTATAAAATCAGCGAGTCCAAGACTCATTACCGCGTGTTGCGCGGCGGGTCATGGAACTTCAACCAGTATTACGCTCGCTGTTCGATGAGGCTGGCGCGGCCCGGCGGCGAACGCAGCCGGTCGTTCGGGATGAGACTGGCGCGAAACGCGCAACCGCTCGAACCATAACGCGATATGAATCGTTGTATTATATAATTCGCCGCCAGGGCATCGCACGGTTTAAACGCGGTGGAAGTCACGCTTATTTTGCGATTTTAGACGGTTGCCCCGGAGTTCGCTGCGAACGCGGGGTAGACGGCCGATATTGAACGTGCTGGACGGCCGGTTTTTTACTGCTACTGTAAATCCTCCTGAATCGGAAGGGCGGCTTGCTCATATCCTTCTTGCCGATCCGCAAAGGCGGTCGCAAGGCGTTTTCACTGAGGAGAACGGCGTGAAGTTTCGTTTTCAATCTGTTTATTTCGCCGGATTATTGATTGTCGCTGTCCTGGGTCTCGCGTCCGGCGTGCGCGGCGACGTGGTCTATCTGAATAACGGGACGAAATTCGTTGGAACGGTGGTCGACTCGGGCGGGGGCGAGGTTCAGGTGGAGACCGCCAGCGGCGTGATGACCTTCAAACGAAGCGACATCGCCCGCATTGAAGAAAGCTCGAAGCTTGAAAACACGCTGTTGCGCGCCCAAACCGAACGCAATCAGGGCGACTTTTACGAAGCGGTTTCACTATACGCCGACGCCCTGAAGATGCCGGACGCGGCGGCGAAGAAAAACGAGATTCTCAAGCAGCAGGAAGAAGCCATCCGCGATTTTCTCTCCACGGTGGGGCGGCGCGATCCACTCACCAACGGGCTCGACGACATCGCCCGTATTGAAAAAATCAAGACGATTCTCTCTAACCCGGTCTTGCTCGATCTGCTTCAGGCGAAAAAGAAAACGCTCGACGCCCAGGTGGCGCAGGCGTATTACGACGAAGCCAAGCGCCTTGAGACCAACGGCGAACTCGAGCCGGCGATTGAACATTACCGGGTGGTTCTTGAACATTACCCCAATCATCCGCTTTCAAAAAATCTCGATCGCAAGATTCTCGATCTGTACCTGCTATCAGGCGAGCAGGCTTACAAAAACAATTCGTACATGCCATCGGCGCAGGCGCGGGCCGCCTTCAGCGAGGCGTTGCAGCGCTCTCCCGATAACCCCAAGGCGCTGTTTTACCTGGGGCGGATGGAGCTGGACGATAAGAATTATCAGAAAGCGCGCGAACTGCTCGATAAAGTCAACATCAACGGGCTGAACAACCGCGAAATGCAGGAGCGCGCCCAGATGCTGGAGCGCATCGACCGGCTCACCCAGCAGCCTGAAGCGCCGCGCATCACCCGCCCCGCGCCGCAGCCCACGCCGACGCCGGAGCCGCCCAAGTCGATGCTGCAACGTACGCGTGACTGGATGAACGGCGGCTGGAAGAACACGTCGAAAGCGCTGCAGGACTTTTTCTCTTCGCCCGGGAAGGCGATGGGGAGCCTGTGGCATTGGGGCCAGAACCTGCTGATTCTGATCGCCGCGCTGATCGTGCTGTGGTACATCCCGATGAAGCTGGTGCTTAAAGACCTGCCCAACCGGCGCGTGGTGTATTACAACTGGCGAAAGATCGTCAACTTTACCGGTGTCGTCGGGTTGGTCGCTTACTACATCGACCGCTGGTACCGTGAAGAACCCACCAAGCGATGCCCCAAGTGCAACCGCAGCGTCAACAATCCGGATATTTTCGAGAATTATGAATTCGAAAAATGCCCCTATTGCGAGGCGGTGATCAAACCGCCCTTCACCCTGCCCGAGATCATTCAACAACGCTCTCAAATGATCGCGGTTTCGCGGCGGCTGTCGGGCGGCTCGCAGGATGAAGCGCAGCGCGAGGAAATGATCAACCTGCTGAACCTGATCATGGTTCACGCGCGGAAGATTCGCGCCAGCGACATCCACGTCGAACCGGAAGAAGGACGCATCCTCGTGCGGTACCGCGTCGACGGCGTCATCACTGAATCGATCCCGCTGGATGGCGCGCTGGTTCAACTGTTCAGCAGCTGCATCAAGATTCTGAGCAACCTCAATATCGCCGAGCGCCGCCTGCCGCAGGACGGCCACTTTCGCCGCATGATTCTGAAAGAAGAAATCAACGTGCGCGTTTCGACGATTCCGACGCGCATGGGCGAAAAGGTGGTTATGCGTCTGCTCGATCAGAAACTGGCCAGCGTGGCGATCGACTCTCTGGGGATGCGCGATGAACCGCTCGAAAAATACCGCCGCGCCATCGTCGCGCCGCACGGCCTGATTCTCGCCACCGGCCCGACCGGCAGCGGCAAGACCACGCTGCATTACGCCTCGCTGCAATACATCAACGACGGCTCGAAAAACATCGTCACCGTTGAAGACCCGATCGAGTATGAACTCGACGGCATCAACCAGATTCAGCACAACACAAAAACGGGGCTGACCTTCGCCACCGCGTTGCGTTCGATTCTGCGCCAGGACCCCGACGTGATCATGGTCGGCGAGATTCGCGACCTTGAAACCGCCGGCATCTCGGTGAATGCGGCGCTGACCGGTCACCTGGTTTTTTCAACTCTGCACACCATCGATACCTCGACGGCGATCTCGCGCCTGATCGACATCGGCGTCGACGTGAAGCTGATCAGTTCGGCGCTGCTGGGCATCGTGGCTCAACGTCTGGTTCGCAAGCTGTGTCCGCATTGCAAAAAGAAATCGACGGCCACGGCGAAAGAGATCGCTCAGCTGGGGCAGGAAGGCTCCATGCTTGAAAACAAGCCGATTTACCGCCCGCGCGGCTGTAAAGAATGCCTGGGCACGGGCTATATCGGTAGAACCGGCATTTATGAACTGTTGATTCCCGACAAGACGGTGCGAAACCTGATCGAAGTGGGCGGAAGCACGATGGAACTGCGCCAGGCGTCGATGAAATCGGGCATGAAGACGCTGCGCACCGAGGGCGTGTTCAAGATTCATTCGGGCGTTACGTCGATTGAAGAAGTCGTCCGCGTCACTACGGACGACGTCTTCGCCGAAACCGCGAAGGAGACGCCGGATACGCTGCCGGTCGGTGAAGAAATTGAATAACGGCCGGCCTGGCTGGGCGGAGTGAATGGAAGATAAAAAAACCGGGGCGGACGACCGCCCCGGTTTTGTTTTGTTCAGCACCACGAATCAAATTTTCGTTGATCCGCTTAAGCCGCGCGGCGCACGTTATTGCGTCGCGTTCTGAATAACCGCCTTCGACCAGTACGCCGCGTCGAGATCCCATACGCTGGCGGCGTTTTCCAGCCCGATGGTGACGTCGCGTCCCGCGTAACTGGAGAGATCAAGGTTAAAATCCTGCCATTTGGCCTGACGGCTTTCGCCAATGACGGCCTGTTCAAACACGATCTGATTGTCGATCAGGATGCGGAAGATCCATCCGGTTTGATCGTCACGGTTTGACGCGCCCGCCACGACGCTGAGCACGGGCCGGCCCGCCGGAACACTGACGCGTTTTTGCAACCGGCAGGGCGTATCGTCGTTCAGCGGCTGGGTGACGAATACGTTTGAGCGCCCTTCGTAATCCTCCCAGCGGCCCGCATAGACGCCATCGCCGCAGTTTTCGATCGTCCAGCCCGCGTCCCACTGGGTCAGTTCGTCCTGAACCCGTTTCTGAATGCCCTGTGCGCGCAACGAATCCAGATCGCCCGCCGCCGCTCCGCCCGAGTACGATTCACGGCGCTGTTGTGCGAAGGGAGGCTCGATCGGAACGATGTAGTAATACCGCTGGCCCAGCTGATCGGTGGAACCTCCCCGGCGTTGCACCAGGCGTTCCGCTTGAGTTTCGCAGGCTTCCATGATGGAGGCGAAAGTGTGGTTGGTGTATTCAAACGGCTTGTTCTGAATCAGCGGAACGGCAGAGCGGAACGACTCGGGGATATGGTCATAGCCGCCGATCGCGCCTAACGCGCCGCAGGCCATCGCGCAAAACGCGGCGTCGCCGCGCCCGCAGCGGGCCGAGAGATACAGGGTCGTCTCAAAATCGCTCTTGCCATACAGCAGGCTGAGCGCCACTGAACCGCTGAGCAGAGAGGCGCTTTTGGGATTGGAGCCGAAACGGTCGCTGAGAGCCCGCCACGCGCCCGTCCAGTCATCGGGAGAAGATTCATAATGACGGAGAACCGCTCCAACCGCTTCGGCGGGACCGCTGCCGGAAGGGAGCGACCGATACGCCTCATTCACGGCGGCGGCGGGATCGGTCTGAAACGGAGCCGATGCGTACAGCCCCGCGATAAAGTAAGCGCCGTAGGTTCCATCGCCGTATGACATGATCTCAGAGAAGGGCTGCAACAGGCGAATCGCCGTCTGCGGCATGCCCGGCGCGATCAGCGCGATATAGTCGACGGCGCACATGAAATCGTAGTCGCCCGCTTGCGGGTTCATGCGGGGTTCGCCCGATTGCGGCGGCATGACGCCCGCGCGGATGTTGCGGCGGGCTGCGTCGTCCGCTCCGGAAAGCGGGTAGACCGCGTGCGCGAAAATATCGCCCGCTTCGGGGCCGTTGATGGCGAAGCCTTTCGCCTGCAGCGCTTCCAGAAACGTGATCGCGGGCAGCATGACTTCCGCGTTCAGGCTTCCCGCCAGCGATTCCGCGTCCCACGCGGGTAACGAGACGTCGGAGGGAGAGACGTTCGGTTGGAGTTCAATGGCGGCGCCATACGCGGCGCCGATCATTTTGCCGGCCAGGGCGCCTCTCACCGCCGCTTCATAATCGACGTAGGCGAGACGGATGGTTTCCAGGGTTTTGCGTTTACCCTTGAAGACGTCCTTGATCGTATTGCCCACGTTGCCCACGACGCCGCACGCCGCCAGGCAGAGCGCGGCGAGAGCCAGCGATGTGAGGCGGATGCTGGAGGATGCGCCGGCGCCGCGCCCGCGTGTTGGAAAGCCCAACCTGTTCATGATCCAATGATACCCAGCTTTCATCAAATTCCTCCCGCGTGTTCGTGACCCAGGAATGATTGATCGCTCATCCGGCGGGGTTTTCGTATCGTCGTGATGAAACCGAACGGGCAAGTTCGTGCAATGGTTCTTAAGTCAAAAAAAAAAGCGATTTTCGCGGCAGCCAGCTCTTACATTACTTTGGCGCCGAAAATAAAAAAAACAGCGCTTCATTATGGGGGAAAGCCTGAAATTTCGGAAGGCGGAGTATGCCGGATGAGCCACGAAGACGGCGGCGGGTTTTCAGGTTCGCGGCCCCATCAGCAGGGCGATCTGCTCGGCGGCGTCGCCGTGCCGCATGATCGACGACCCTACCTGAATGGCGTCGGGCCTGACAGTCTCCAGTTTCAGTACGTCATCGCGGGTAAACACGCCGCTCTGGCTGACCAGTACGCGATCGAGGGGGACGATCGCGCGCCGTTCAACCGTTGTGTTGAGATCGACCGTCATGGTTTCGAAGTCGCGGTTATTGATTCCGATGGTCTCCGCGCCCAGCGAGACGAGAAATTCCAACTGCTCCGGGGTATGCCCTTCGGCGAGGACGTATAGCCCCAACTCGCGGGCGAGGTCGTACAGGCGTTTGTAGTCATCGGGCGCGAGAACCTGCGCCATGAGCAGCACGGCGTCGGCGCCGATTGCGCGGCTTTCAACCAGCTGGTATTCATCAATGGTGAAATCTTTGCGTAACACCGGCAGCGGAGTCGCCTGGCGCGCCGCGACGAGATGGGAGTCGGTCCCTTTGAAATACTTGAAATCGGTTAATACGGAGATGGCCGAAGCGCCGCTCTGATAGAAGGCCGAGGCGTATTCAGCGGGGTCGAATTCATCACGCAGCGTCCCCGCCGAGGGCGAAGCGGCTTTGATTTCAGCGAGCAGTTTCAGCCCATTCGTGCGGCGTAGAGCCGTGGTGAAATCTCGGCAGGGCGGAGCCTCTGCGGCGCGCCGCCTGAGTGTTTCAAGCGGAACGCTTCGCCTGCGTTCTTCGACCTCGGCGCGTTTATGCTCGATGATCTCGACGAGTATTCCTTTCATGAATCCGCCTTGCCGCGTTTTACTTTAAACAGTTCGTATGGACCCGCCGCCTGAAGAACCGGTTCGGTATGGCGCCGGTATTCGCCCAGCAGAAACTGGGGAATCATTCGCTGATAGGCTTCGTTATTGGGCCGGACGAGAGCGATGTAACTGACATTGTACTTGTCGAGCACGCGTTTCGCCGCGTCCCAGTTCTGAGTGGTTAGCGCGCTCAGGACGTCGTTGCGGCGTTCGTCGATCAGCGCGTGGTCGCCGCGCCAGAGCCGCTCGTGCCCTTCCCAGCCGATCACGGAGGGGCGGCCGGTGGAGGCGGAGATCCTGCTGTCGAGCGTGTAGGCCGCACCGGGAATCTCCATCAGCACGGCGTCGCGCGGCGCGTTTTCACGAATCCATTCGATGAGGCGGAACTCGTTAGGCTGGTACGTTTTCATATAGGCGAGGCCGTCGAGGGTGATCAACCGTTGCTCGCTGATTCCCCAGAAGGCGTACAGCGTATACAACGGGCCGAAAAACGTCGCCGCCGCCAGCAGCAGGGAAGGCACGGCGATCGCCGCCCGGGTGGAGATCGAACGCGCTCGCCGCACGGCCCACACCATCATCGGAGGCAGCGCCACGCCGAAAATCAGCCATGCGGGGAAATGAAATTTGAACAGCGTGTTCAGCCGTTTTGAGCCGTAGCCGTCATTCAGGCAAATATACTCGCAGGCCGCCGCGAGGCTCCACGCAAGCCCCACCGCGATGAGACAAAACGCTTCTTTGCGCCCGGCTTCGCCCGCGATTTTCATCGGCCCCTGTTTGACCAGCAGCGTCATCGCCGCCACGCCGAAAAACAGCAGCGCCAGCATGGGCGTCAGTGAGGCGACGATATGCCCCGTCGCCGTCCAGAGCAGTACGAACAGGATGCCCACGCTGGAAGCGATGAAGCCGGTTTCTTCTTTGCTGCGATTCGCGAACAGCGGACCGATGCGCGCGGCGAGATAGATCAGCGACAGGGCCAGCGGCACGCCGAACACCAGGCAGAAATCAAACAGGCCGCTCTGATGGGGAGCGGCGATGAGAACGTTTTTGGTGATCGGCGATTTGAAATACAGGCGGAAGGGCGTCGCGGCGGCGAGCGCCATAACGGGCAGCGCGATCGAAGTCGCCAGCATCAGCGTATCTTTGACCGAACGCTTGCGCGCGAAATAGACGTACAACAGGCCCGCGCAGATCAACGCGCCGTACAACGCCGACGCGATGGGGAAATCGAACAGGTTCGTCGGCATCAGATACGCGCATGAAATGACCCCGGCGGTGAGCAGAGGCCATTCCATATCGTAAAATCGTTTCGCCGACAGACGGCACAGCGCCAGATACAGGTTGTAGGCGATGCACAGAAACAACAAGAAGAAGGGAATGTCGGAAAAATGGGGATGCAGATCGGCCCACATCGTTGAAAAGAAGGGGGATTCATTGATGGTCTGGTTTTCGGGAGTTCGCGGACCGTCATAAATCACGCGCGACGAGTTCCAGAGCAATTGAAAACGCCATTCATATACCGATTGGGGCGCGTGATCGCGGTCGATCGACACCGCCGCCAGCGCCAGGTTACCCGCGAACAACACCGCCGCCACGCTCAGCGCGCCCCAGCGGCAGCGGCCGAACAAGGCGCGGCCCAGCGAAAACGCACACGCGGCCGCCATCGCCGCAACCGCCGCGATGGAGAGGTTGTACGCGTATTCGGGCAATACGCCGAGCAGTTTGGCGGGGATGGAATGAAGCAGGTAACCGCCGTAATGGTAATTGATCGTTCCGCCCGCCAGCCATGGATCGGGCGGCGGCATCTTGACCGCGTTGATCAGCCCGCTGAGAAAGGTCAGGTCCATCGGCTTTTCGGTATGGTCGATGTTGGGGTTGCCGCGCCGGATGAACAGCACGAGCGCATACACCGCCAGCGTGAGAATCTCGCCGTTCAGCGCGGTGCGCCATCCCTTTTTCCATTGACGAATCACCCACGCCTTACGTGAACGCACGACCCAGCCTGATAAGCCGGCGATTAACGCGATAACGAGCACGAGGCCCATGCGGGTGAACGGAAGACCGATGAACGCCAGTACCCACGCGGTAAAACCTACCAGCAGCCAGCCCAGGGGGCGCGCGAGAACGATCCCTTTATCGGGCATGCGGTAAAATACGCGCATCGAAACCGGCAGCGCGGCGAGGCCGAACACGGTCAGCGTCAGGTACCACAGCAGGCCGAGCGTCCCATCGTAAATCATGCCATTCGTCCTCAGTTTATTATCGCCAGAGTAGTGTTCCGGCTGAATGAAGCGGAAATCATGGTTTCTCTGTGAATGTTACCGATTTTGCCCATTACCTGAATTTTATATGGAAAACCAGAGCCGCTATAGAATTGCGGCGTCACCATACTACCGCTAATCTGACGGCAATAAAGGAAACGCGTTTCGAAAGAAGACGTGAGTCCGCCAAAGGAGTCCCGTATGGAATTGATTCGCCTGATGACGAAGTTACGGTCGCTGTTGCGAGTGTTTGTGGGTGTGACGCTTTGCGCGGCGCTTCCAGCCGCCTGGGCGGGGCTGGAGCCCGTCTACGCGCGGTCGTATCTGGTCGCCGCGCCGGAGATTCAGGCCGCTCGGGCGGGAGTACGCGCGCTTGAACTGGGTGGAAACGCGTTCGATGCGGCGGCGGCGGTCGGGTTCGCGCTGGCGGTGACATACCCGCAGGCCGGCAACCTGGGCGGTGGAGGATTTCTGGTGGGGTTGAAGGCGGACGGTGAACGGATCGCGCTCGATTTTCGCGAGGTCGCCCCGGGGGCGGCCGCGGCGGATATGTTTCTGAACGCGGCTGGAGAGGCAGACCCTGATTTGAGCCAGGAATCGTTGCTGGCGGTGGGCGTGCCGGGTACGCCGCACGGCCTGCTGGTCATGCAGAAAGAGTATGGCCTGCTGCCGCGCGCGGCGGTGGTTGAACCCGCCGTAAAACTGGCCGAGGAGGGCTTTGAGGTTTCGTATACTCTCTCCCGCGCGTTGAAGGACGAGGAAGATCGCCTCACCGCGCATGCCTCCACCGCGCGGTTGTATTACCCCGAGGGCCGGGCGCCGCGATTCGGCGACCATCTTCATCTGCCCGATCTGGCTGCGACCTTGCGGCGGATACGCGATCGCGGCGTTGCGGGTTTTTATCAGGGAGAAACGGCGGCGATGATCGCCGCCTTTATGCGCGCGGGCGGCGGCATCGTTACGGAAGACGATTTGAGCGGGTATCAGTCGATATGGCGCAAACCATTTACGTTTCAGTATAAAGGCTATGAAGTGATGACGCTCCCTTTGCCCAGTTCAGGTGGAATCGTGATGGCGCAGGCGCTGAAATTACTGGCGCCATACGATCTCAAAACGCTGGGGCATAATTCAGCGGCTTACGCGCAACGGTTAACCGAAGCCGAACGGCTGGCGTTCGCCGACCGCAACGAACTGCTGGCCGATCCGGATTTCGTAGAAGTTCCAGTAGAACGTCTGACCTCTGACGCGTATATCGAGCAGCGCCGCGCGTTGATGCCCGAGAGCGGCGCGGGCGACAGCAGGGGCGTTTCGGCGGGGATTCATGAATCCGATCAGACCACTCATTTCTGCGTGGCCGACGCGATGGGTAACGTCGCGGCCATTACCTATACGCTCAATAACACGTTCGGCATGGGCGCGGTGGCGGAAGGGACGGGCGTTCTGCTGAACGATGAGATGGATGATTTCACCGCCAAACCCGGCGCCCCCAATATGTTCGGGCTGGTGCAATCGTCGGCGAACCGGATCGAGCCGGGCAAGCGTATGCTTTCGTCCATGACGCCCACGATCGTATTAAAAGACGGGCGTTTCGTTTTTACCGCCGGAACGCCGGGCGGACCCACCATCATCACCACCAACCTTCAGATCGTGTTAAACGTCGTCGAGTTCGGCATGAACATCCGCGAGGCCATCGACGCGAAGCGCTTTCATCATCAGTGGCTGCCCGACCGAATCGATATGGAAACCTATACGTTTTCAGCCGACGCTCGCGCCGCGCTGGAGGCGATGGGCTACACGCTATACGATCGCGGTGAGATCGGTTTCGCCTGCGGCATTCAGCGCATGGATGACGGCGTGTTGGCGGGGTACAGCGATGGACGCGGAAGCGGCGCGGTATTGGGAAAGTGATGGGGGTTCAGCGCCGGACCAGCGTAGCGATCAACTCGACATGGGGGGTCTGAGGGAACTGGTCGAATAACTCGGCGTCCGCGATGCGATAGTGCGATTTCATCAGGCCGATGTCTTCGCAGCCGCGTTTGGGGTTGCACGAAACGTAGACGATGCGCTCGAAGTTCTGGTTAAGTATCCACTTGAGCGTCTTGGGATGTAGACCGTTGCGTGGCGGGTCGATCAACAGCGCGTCAAAGCCGCTGGCGTCGAGATCGCTCGAGTTTTCCGCTTCCATACATACGAATTCGGCATTGGTTTCGGGCACGTTACGCCGCGCCAGGTTGACGGCTTCCGCTTCGATCTCGACGCCGAGCGCTCGCTCAAAGCGATCGGCAAGCATCGCGCTGAAAAAACCGACGCCGCAATACAGGTCCAGCAGCCGGCGGCCCGGCCGTGCTTCAAATTCGCGCCTGACGTGAAGCGCCATTTGCGCGGCGACGGCGGGATTGGGCTGAAAAAATGAACGGGGGCCGATCTCAAACTCGCGATTCAACACGCGCTCGCGCAGCGTTGTTTCGCCGCTCAGGTGAACCGGGCGTCCGTCAGAGCCGTCGTTTTCCAGATTGTCGTTGATCAACTGATACACGCTGTCGAGCGGCAGCCCCTCATAGAGGGAGGCGGGTATCTCCATCTCATCGCTGACGATGAGCGCCATCATGCGCCCGGTAAAGACGCCACGCCGCATGATAACATAGCGCAGGCCGGGGATGCGTTTTTTCTGGTCGCGGTAGCGAAGCCCCATCGCATGAGCGCGGCGATTGATTTCAAATGCGATTTCCGTCGCTTCGGGCGCGATCAGGCGGCATTCCTCCAGTTGGATGATCGAATACCAGCGGCCCAGTTCGCGCAGACCGAACCGTCCATCAAAACGCCAGACGAAATCCATCCGGTTGCGGTAGCCGAAATGCGGCGAGGGCGTGATGGGCAGGCGGGAGGCGTCGTAATCCAGTTCGCGGCGAATTAACAGCCGTTCGACGGATCGCCGCTTATGTTCCAACTGATCCTCATAGGCGATATGCTGCCATAAACAACCGCCGCACGCGCCGAAATGACGGCAAGTGGGAGCGATCCGATTCGGCGAGGGTTCAAGCAGCCGAAGCAGGCGGCCCTGACCTTTGCGCCGTTTTTCCACTTCGACGGCGTCGCCGGGCGCGGTGAAAGGGATGGAGAGGCGGCCTTCCGTGTTGACGGGGCCGGCGCCAAAACCCTTGGCGTCTAACTCGTCAATATGAACCGTGCGAATACGGGGCGGACGATCTCTCATAAAATCTCTGGATTGCCTGCGGCGGCGTTTATCATGACAATGGAACCCGATGGATCATGACGGGCGCGATCCGGCGATTTTCATTAAACAATGAATCGATCATGAATGAATCCCCAAAGACTGGAAAGCCGTACAGCATTTGGTTGACGCTGCTGAATCTGGAACTGGCGGCGGTCTGTTTTTTCATCCCTGCCGGGCGCTTTCAGGTCGATCTGGGATTTTATCGGTTTACCACCGGTCACGACGCTTACAAGATGTTCCCCCTGCTATTTCTGACCTGGTTTTTCTGGCGGCGCGGCGAGCGCAAACCCTGGGCGGAAGCCCGCTGTCTGGAGCCGCTCGTGTTTCTGCTGGTGTGCTCGATTCTGGGCGGCGCGGCGTCGATCGACGGGTATCAGGCGCTGACCGAAAGCCTTGAACTGCTCTGCTATGTGTTGTTTTACCTGATTCTCTGCGATCTGCCCTGGGGGCGGCTTCATGTTGGCTGGCTGGGGGGGGCGTTCGTGGCGGGCAATTTCTATCTCTGTGGCAAAGCGGTTCAGCAATGGCTGCTATCCGGCGGCGGCGATGGTCTGCCGCGCATTCACGCCGCTTTCGATCACCCCAACCAGTTAGGCGCGTACGCCGTGCTGGGCGTCCCGCTGCTGGCATGGCTGGCGTCACGAAGCCGGGCGAAATGGCAATCCATCCTCACGGGTGCTGCGACGGCGGGCGTTTGCGGCGCCGCGCTGTTGTCGATGTCGCGAGCGGCCTGTCTCGGGCTGGCCGTCTGCGGCGTGGTGTATTTCGTATGGGGCGATTCGGCGCAACGCCGCGTGTGTCTCGCGTTCGCGGGGCTGGCGGCGTTGGGGATGATCGCCACGCTGCCCTGGGTGGGGCCGCGCTTTATGGAACTCTTCAGCGGGGCGTCAGCCACGGGCGGCGATTCCCGGTTGTTCATCTGGTCGGGGCTGCTCGACAGCACGGCGCACGCCTTGCCGTATTTCGGCGAAGGGATGGGCCCCATTCTGCAGGACCGCCTCAATAACTGGATCGCCACCGCGCCCGAGACGCACCTGCCACTGTCGCAATGGGGTCCGCATAGCCTGTACCTCGCGCTTTTGTTATCAAGCGGATTGCCGGGATTGTTCGCGCTGATCTGGCTGGCGTGGATCGCGGGTGGGTTGATTCGCCGATGCCCTCCGGTTGAGCGCGCCGCGCTGGCGGCGGGCGGGTTGGGGCTGATGACGCATCAGTTATTCATGTTCTCCATCACGCAGGGCAACCTGTTTCTGGCCATGCTGGGGCTGATTTTCATCGCCGAGCATCGCGCCGAACGAGAAGGTTCATCATGAACCGCGCGCGCTACGTCATTTTATGGATCGCGCTGGCGTTGGGTGCGGTCGCCGCGCTCTTCCGGTGGGAATGGGCGAAGGCGGAGGCGCTGGCGTTCGTCATGCTGGCGGCGGGCAATGGTTGGATTCCGCCTCGCTGGATGCGGATGACACTGGCGGCGGCGGCGGGATTGTCTCTCTGGCTGGCGGCGAGCGCTTTCACATCCGTGTGGGGTCTGGTCTGGACGCTGGGCGCCGTGGCCGCCGTGGCGGCGGCTGGGCTGATCGCGGCGGCGGTGAGCGAAAGCGCGCGGCCCTTTGAACGCGCCCCCGCGTATTCAGTTCTGTGTCTGTTCGGCGCCGGATTATTCGGGCTGGCGCTGGCCCTGCATGCGGGCGTGAATCATCTGCTGGACAAGCCGTTCGCGATCGTGTGGTGGGGACCGGCGGCGATCGCCTCGGCCGCTTTGCCGCTGGGGTTCTGGCTTGCGGGCGGCGACGGCTTGGATCGCCTTCGAGGCAAAAACGCGCGCGTGGCGCTGGCCATGCTCGCGGTCACGATGATGGCGGCGCACGGCGTGCGCGCCTGGATGTTGTTCGAGTACGATGGCGACCCGCGCGACGCCGCGGAGCAGGCCTTCGCGGCGGGATACGCGCCGCTTGGCTGTGAGGAGACGGCCCGGGCGGTCAGAGAGATGCTGGACGCGGGGCGTTGGAGCGAGGCGGTTGGCTACACGCGCATGCAATGGCGTCATCTCGATAAAACGCGTTTTATCAAGGCTATGCGTGATGAGTATGAAGAACAGCCTCCACTGTTTTTTATGACGATCTGTTATGGCGCTCAGATCCAGCTGGTCTCGGGCGAAGCGGCGTTGGATTTTTGCGTCCAGCCCGAATCGCAATCGCTATACATTCTGACCGATCGCCGCGTGTTACTCATGAAAGGCGAATCGCTGACCGAGCGGATCAAGGCCGATGCGCCGTTCAGCGCGCTTTCGGTGAATTCCGAAGGTGTGGCGGCCGTGCTGAACGAAACGCCCGAGGTTGAAATTCACGCGCCCGGCGAGGCGGTTGAACGCTTTGGCCCGGCGACCGCGTCGCGATACGCCGATCTGGCTCTCAATCGCGCTGGCGACCGCGTCTACCTGCTTCGCGGCGACGCCGAGGTGGAAGAATACATCCGCGAGGCGGGGGGGCGGTGGCGCTTTCTGAGGCCGTTGTATCCCGCGTTGTGGAAGCAGGACGATGCGGCGATGGCGATGTTGATGGATGAAGAGACGATGGGGTGTACGATTCTCGCCAGCAACGGGGGGGTATATTACCACGATCCATCGGTCTTCAAGCGCGAGCTGTCGCCCTTCTGGGATCCAAAACGCCCGGTTATGCAGGACCTCGCGCTCGACCCCGCGTCGAATCAACTCCTTCTGATGGATCGCTTCGGCCGAGTTGACTTCATCGATCTGAATTACGCCCCGACGCCTGAGCATCCGGTAAAAGCGGGCTGGCCGTCATATCAGGCGGAGATTCGTTATGACGTAAACGCATCTGAGTGGCGCGGTGCGCCCGACAAAAGCGCCGTCGCGGTGGTCGAAGGCGCCAGCGCCGCGCTGCAGTTGAGCCGTAACGGTTTTATTCAGGCGATCGTCATGCCCCAGGGCGCCCGCGTGCGGTATCGGCGTGGTGAATTGAAAATCGGAGTGAGCGGATCAGCCGGTGAACCAGTTGTAGAACAGCCAGCCGCACCCGCCGAGAACGAGAAGAACGAGTAAGAAGAACAGGGCGATCAGCGAAGCGAAAAATCGGTTGCGCACCCGATCGCCCGCTTCATGGGGAATGATCGAGCGGCACCGGGGACAACGGTCGGCGCTCAAGGGAATCGTCGCGGCGCAATATGGGCACGTAATGGTTAACCAGGGCATGGGCGTATTGTACACGTTCATGGCGCGTGCATCAGCGGCGTGTAATGCAGTCTGAAATCCATACGAAAGTGAGCGATCGGATGAACGGGTTTATACAACGAAGAACGTTTCTTCAGTTCATCGCGGCGTCGGGGTTCAGCGGCGGAGCCGCCCGCTCGGCGGAGGCTGCTGGAACCATTCTTCTTCGTTCGGGATGGCAGCGCATCAACATCGGCGACGTGGCGCATACGCTGGGGATGCTGGCGCTGTTGCGCCGGTATGCGCCGGACGCGAGAGTGATCTTCTGGCCCGCCGACGCGGGCGAAGATGAAACCGCCATGATCGCCGCCGATTTTCCAGATGTTGAGATCGTGTACGGCTCCGTTGGCGGTGATGGAAAGCCGGCGTCGAATGAACTCAGCCGGGCGTGGGAACGAGCCGATCTCTTTTTGCACGGTTCAGGGCCGGGCGTGATCGCCCAGCGCCAGATGACGGCATGGCGTGACGGGTAAACCGTACGGCGTTTATGGCGTGACGGCGTCGAGCGTATCGGAGGACCTGCGCGCTCTGCTGGATGGCGCGTCGTTCGTGTATTGCCGTGAAACGAAATCGGTAGCCAATCTGAACGAAGCGGGCGTCAAGGCGGCCGAGCTCGGTTTTACTCCCGATGCGGTGTTCGCTATGACGTCGCTTGATGAAGAACGAGCCGCCGATTTTCTAAAACGCAATCAACTTGGCGAGAAGCGCTTTGTCTGCGTTGTGCCCCGCCTTCGGTATACGCCGTACCATCTGTTGAAAAAGGTGAACTGGAGCGACGAAAAAATTCACCAGGTCATGACGGTGAATGAAAAGTATAAAGAAATCGATCACGCCAAACTGCGCGAGGCGATCGTCCGCTGGGTGCGTGAAACGGGCGGCCGGGTTTTGCTTTGTCCGGAAATGACCTACCAGATCGATCTGCTGCGTCCGCTGCTGTTCGATCCGCTGCCCGATGACGTGAAAGATCACGTCGTGCTGAGAGAGACGTACTGGCTTCCCAATGAAGCGGCGTCGGTATATCGCCGCGCGTTCGCCGTAATCAGCCTTGAGTGTCATTCACCCATCATCGCGGCGTCGCAGGGAACGCCATGTTTATACGTTCGGCAGCCCGAAGACACCATCAAGGGACAAATGTATTACGACATTGGGCTGGATGACTGGGTGTTTGAAATCGATCAAACCGAAGGCTCGCAAATCGCCGATCGGGTGATGAAGGCGTATCGCGATCCCGAGGGCGCGGCGAGATATCTGGCCGCCGCGATGGAGAAAGTCGCCGCACGGCATGAAGAAACGATGCGCGTGGTGCGGCGGAGCGCGGGGTTGTGATTATTGAGAAGCCGCCTCCGGGGGCGCGGCTCTTCCGTTCGCATGAGGCGAACGGCGTCGAGTATGAGAGGCTGTTCGCCAAGCGATTGTATGGATAGCGTGAGTTTTCCGGCATTCAGGTCGAGGCCGCCAAGCCGGTTCCAGCCGTTCCGAACGCCGGGGAGCGATTCGTTTTTGAACGAGCCGTCCAGACCTTCTTGCTGAATGCGCAGTTCAAAGGGAGCGTCTTTCATGCCGATCGGGGGAAGCCAGATACCGATCGCATAAAATCCCGCCTCCTGAATTTCGATTTCCACTTGCCATTTTGCGTTCCCGGCTTTTGACGCGGCGTACCCTTTGCCATGCTGGCCGCGAGGCGCGTCGGGAGTGCACTGGATCTGGCTCCAGCCGCCGTCGAATGAGCCTTCCGATTCTTCAAGAATGATGAGTTTTTTGCGGATTTCTTTCAGATCGACTCCGAGCTTGCGGCAGATTAAATCCTGATCGTAAAACTGGGTGATGGTATTGCGGGGAATCGCGAAGAGGTCGGCGCCGGACGTGGCGGAGGGGATGGGGCCGGCTTTGAAGGCGGCGAAATACCCCGCGTCGCGAACCGCCTGTTGAACGCGCGGGTCGTTGGTCCCGCTGGGATACGCGAACAGGGGAGCGTATAACGCGAGATCGTGGCGCTGAAGCCTGTCGAGCGAGGTGATCAGCTCCTCTCGAATCGCGTCATCGCTCTGCTGGTACAGAATGGGGTGCGTATGGCTGTGGGAGTGAACTTCCCAGGCGCCGCGCGCGACGAGCTGAAGCAGATCGTCCCACCCCATGTGCCGCGGGCGTCCGTCATCGATTCCACTGGTGAACACGAACGCCGTGGCTTGCATGCCGAACTCGCGAAGGATGGGTTCCGCGTAATCGAGTGCGCCCGGTTCGCCGTCGTCGAAGCAGAGAACGATGGAATCGTTGTCAGGGATGACGCCCTGCTTGATCCATTCGGCGAGCAGGCTGGCGAAGATGGTTTTACGCCCGCCCAGTTCGATCATGCGCAATACGTCGCGCAGATAATCGGGCGAAATGCTGAGACCATTCAGTTTATCGGGTGATACGTCGTGAAAGATTTCAACGTAGGTGGTATTGGATCGCGCGGAAGCGGAGGGCGCATCCGGTTTGGATGAGCAGGCGGTGAGCCACACCGCAACGAAAGAGATTGTCAGGGCGAGCACCGCGCGCATTATCCGTTGCCGCCGTTGCCATTGCGGCGTGGGCCGCCGTTATACCCGCGGCCGTTGCCGTAACCGCGCCCATTGCCGCCCGCGCTGGCGCGCGGCATGCCGCCGCCGGCGAAGCGCACCGAACCCGATTCAAGAATCTCTTCCAGCGCGGTTTTGAGGTCGCGGCTGGGTTCGATGTTGAACGACTGTTCCAATTCGTATTTGACCGTGCCCAGTTCAGGAACCTTGATGAACATCACCACCGGCACGGAGCCGCTCGACCCCAGCAGCCGGCCCTTGAGCTGCATCATGCGTTGCTCGTCGAAGCGTTCCGGGGTGACGTAGAGCTGCATCTCGCGCACCGATTGCCGCCAGCATTCGTCCATCGTCAGTAGCCGGTCGGCGCGTACCGAGACTTGATCGCCGCGATGGCTGGCCTGACCCTCCAGCACGACGACCTCATCGTCTTTCAACAGGTGTTCGCATTTTTCAAGCAGGTTGGGCATGACCGCCACTTCGACTTCGCCGCTCATGTCGGCGAGCACAAAAACCGCCATGCGGTCGTTGTTGCGCGTTTTCTTCTTTTTCAGTTCATTGACGATGCCGAGCAGCCTCACCGCGCCCAGTTCTTCCTGTTCGTTGAGAGGCCCCGCCTGATGGGTGGCGAAGAGTTCGATCTCCGCCTGATAATCCATCAGGGGATGGCCGCTGAGCCAGAAGCCCAGCAGGCGTTTTTCATCGCTCAGAATTTCCTTCGTTTCCAGTTCGGGCAGGTCTTCGGCGGCGGGGGCGTCATCCGGCTCGGGTTCGTCGCCGAAATCGCCGAAGAGCGAATCCTGTCCGATGGCGCGGTCGTGCATCTCGCCCTGAATGCGTTCCAGCGTGTTGGGGTACGCGGCGATCATGGTGGCGCGCGTCTGGTTGAACGAGTCGAACGCGCCCACCCGGATCAGGCTCTCGATCACCGCCTTGGTGATGGCGCCGCCCACCAGCCGAGTGCAGAAATCGTCGAGTGATTTGAACGCGCCGTTGCGCGTGCGCTCGTAAATGATGGCGCGCACCGCGCCCACGCCCACGCTTTTAATGGCCGCCAATCCGAAGCGGATGCCTTCGTCGGTGGCGGTGAAGTTTTCGTTCGATTCGTTGATGTCGGGGGGCAGCAGGGCGATGCCCAGATCGTTGCAGTCGCCGCGGTATTTCACCACCTTGTTCGAATCGCCCATATCGGTGGTGAGCAGCGAGGCGAGAAACGCGTCGGGAAAATTCGCCTTCAAGTAGGCTGTGCGGTAGGTGACGACGGCGTAGGCGGCGCTGTGCGACTTGTTAAAGCCGTAGCCCGCGAATTTGAATATCAGGTTCCACAGGCGCTGCGCGGTGGCGAGGGGGACGTTTTTCTTTTTCGCTCCCTCGTTGAATTCATCTTCCATCTTGCGCAACAGGTCTTCTTTTTTCTTGCCCATCGCGCGGCGCATGATATCGGCCTGGCCGAGGGTGAAGCCGCCGATGGCATTAGCGATCTGCATGACCTGTTCCTGATAGAGAATGATGCCGTAGGTCTCTTTCAGAATCGGTTCGAGCGAAGGGTGGTCGTAGACGATCTCGGCGCGCCCGTGACGCCGGTTGATGAAGTCGTCGACCATGCCGCTGCCCAGCGGGCCGGGGCGGTAGAGCGCGAGCAGCGCCACCACGTCGGTGAAATAGCGCGGTTCGAGCTTGCGCAACACTTCTTTGATGCCGGTCGATTCGAGCTGGAACACGCCGTTGGTTTTGGCGCGGCACAACAGCTCATAGGTCTTTTCGTCATCCATCGGGATGTCGTTGATGTCGAAATCGGGCTGGTAGCGCTCGCGGATGATCTCGACCGCGCCGTCGATGACGGAGAGGTTTTTGAGGCCGAGAAAGTCCATCTTGAGCAGGCCGATGGTCTCCAGCGACTTCATTTCATACTGGGTCGCGACGTCTTCGTCTTTGTTGGCGCCGCGCATCAGCGGGGTGAACTTGTACAGCGCGTCGGGCGCGATGATGACGCCGGCGGCGTGCGTCGAGGTCTGGCGCACCATGCCTTCGACGGCGAGCGCGTGGCGGAACAACTCCTGATGGATGCTGTCCTGATCGCGCAGTTTTTTTAATTCGGGAACATCTTCCAGGGCCTGACTGAGCGTGACGCCCAGCCCGTCGGGAATCAATTTGGCGATGCGGTCGCCCTCGGCGGCGGGCAGGCCCATGACGCGGGCCACATCGCGCACGGCGTTTTTGGCGCCGATGGTGCCGAAGGTGCAGATCTGGGCGACGCGGTCGTGACCGTATTTCTCCTGCACGTAGCGGATGACTTCTTCACGCCGCTTGTCGGAAAAGTCGGTGTCGATATCAGGCGGCGAGATGCGTTCGGGATTGAGAAAGCGTTCGAACAGCAGGTTGTATTTGATGGGGTCGATGTCGGTAATGTAGAGACAGTAGGCCACCACCGAGCCCGCCGCCGATCCGCGCCCCGGCCCCACGGAGATTTTCTTTTCCCGCGCGAAATTGATGTAATCCCAAACGATGAGAAAGTAACCGGTGAAGTCCTGCCCGAGGATGACTTCAAGTTCTTTTTCGATCCGCGCGGCGATTTCTTCCGTAACTTCGCCGTAGCGTTCTTTCGCTCCCTTGTACACCAGGTTGCGCAGGTAATCTTCGTGCGATTCTTCATCTTCAGGGATGTCGAACGACGGCATGATGAGCTTGGAGCCGTCGTAACTGAACGCGAGGTTGCACTGCTCGGCCACCAGCCGGGTATTTTCGACCGCGTCGGCGAAATCGGGGAACTGTTCGGTCATCTTTTCGCCCGACTTGAGGTAGAGCTCCTGGGTGGAAAGTTTGAGCCGGTTCGGGTCGGAGAGCGTCTTCTTGGTACCGATACAGATCAGGCAATCCTGCGTTTTCGCGCCTTCGGGATTCAGATAATGCACGTCGGTGGTCGCCACCAGGGGAATAGAAAGCTCTTTTGATAACTCGCGCAGTCCCTTGTTGACGATGTCCTGTTCGATCAGGCCGTTGGGTTGTACTTCGAGGTAGAAATTGCCTTCATCGAAAATGGAGAGATAGTCTTTCGCGTTTTTGCGGGCGAGTTCGTAGTTATCTTCAAGAATGGCGTTCGCCACTTCGCCCTTGAGGCACGCCGAAAGACCGATCAGCCCTTCTGAATACTCGCGCAATATTTCGCGGTCGATGCGCGGTTTGTAGTAAAAGCCCTCCAGCTGGGCGATGGAGGCGAGGCGCATCAGGTTCTGATACCCGGTAAAATCCTTCGCGAGCAGGACGAGATGGAAACTGGTTTTGTCGGACCGGTCGTCGATGGAGGTGTCGCGTCCGCCGCTTTTGTCGTGGCGGCTATGGGGCGCCATGTAGGCTTCCATGCCCAGAATGGGCTGGATCCCCTCGGCTTTCGCCATTTTGTAAAATTCAAGCGAACCATGCATCACGCCGTGATCGGTCAGCGCCAAGTGTGACATATTCAATGACTTGGCCTGTTTAACCAGCTCTTTGAGACGGCAGGCCCCGTCGAGCAGGCTGTACTCGGAGTGGACGTGAAGATGGACGAAGGAAGAAGTTGACATAAAAGTATGAAAATCAGAAGCTTGCGCTTTGATTTTTCCTCAACCGATCCTGAAACAACAGGAAATGAATCGCGCCGGCGACGCTCGAAAAATTCGGAATTGAGGTTATCATAGTGAACCAGCCCTTCGTGTCAAGCAACGATTTTTTCACCTCGCGTTCCAGCAAAAAACGAAAATTCACCGGGTTATTGAGGAGAGATTACGCATGGCGACGGTTCTCGAAATGCCGAAATTGAGCGATACCATGGTCACCGCCAAGCTGCTGAACTGGCTCAAACAGGAAGGCGACGCGGTTGAAGAAGGCGACGCCATCGCCGAGATCGAAACCGACAAAGCCGCCATGGAGCTCGAAGCGCTGGAGAGCGGTACGCTGCTTAAAATCGTCGCCTCGGTGGGTGAAGAACTGCCCGCCGGCGCCGTAATCGCGGTTATCGGCAAGCCCGGCGAAGACGCCGAGGCCATGCTCGCCCAGCGCCCCGGCGCGTAAAGGCGGTCGAACGCACGACGCAAGGAGCCAGGATTGATGCCGGATCGTTTCGCTGAAATTCCCGTTCTGCGCTGGACGCAGGACCTGTCGTATGAAGAGGCTTCGCACCGCCAGGAAGAGAGGGTTTCAAACGGTGAAGAAGCCCTGATTTTGTGTGAACACCCCCCCACCATCACGCTGGGGTCGGCGGCCGAACCCGGAGACCTGCTTCAGCCGATCGAATATTACGCCAGCCAGGGGATCACGATTCATGAATCGCCGCGCGGCGGAAAAGTCACCTATCATGGTCCCGGTCAGCTGGTGGTGTATCCCATCATCAATTTGCGCGCGCGGGGCGTGACCGTTCATGGTCACCTGCGTTTTCTTGAAGACCTGATGATCGGCCTGAGTGAGCGTTACGGCGTGAAGGTCCAGCGGATCGAGGGTAAGTCAGGCGCGTGGGTCGACCATCGCAAAATCGGTTTCGTGGGCGTTCGCGTGCGCAAGGGTTTTTCTTATCATGGCCTGTCGCTCAATGTCTCGCCTCAACACGATCCGTTTTCAGGCATCGTCCCGTGTGGAATGCCCAACCTGCACGTCACCTCGCTGCAGGAGGAAGCCGTTCGTCCGGTGTCGTCATTATGGGACGTGGCGGACCGCATGGAAGCGCTGGCGCTGGAACGCCTGCCCGAGTATCTCGACAAGGAATCCGCCGCCTGAGAGGCGTGGTTTAACATCGGGTATACTGTTAACAAACGCGGTGAAATTCACCGCTGAAGCCAACATTGCGAGAAACGAATGCCGATCGCTCCCACTCCCAAAGTCCGGTTGAGATTGCCCGGCGGTCCCGCGTACGACGATGTGCTCAAGATCGTCGAGGGTAAGGATCTGCATACGGTTTGCCAGAGCGCGCGTTGCCCCAATCTGGGCGAATGCTGGGGCGAACGCACCGCCACATTCATGCTGCTGGGCAACATCTGTACGCGTTCGTGCCGCTTTTGCGCCGTCCAGCACGGCCGTCCGCTTGAAGTCGACCGCGATGAGCCCGTTCGTGTTGCGTCGGCTATCGATGAGCTGGGCGTGAATTACGCGGTGATTACTTCCGTTAATCGTGATGAACTGACCGATGGCGGCGCGTCGATCTTCGCCGAAACCATTCGCGAGACGCGCGCGCGGCGGCCTCAGTGTCTGATCGAAGTGTTGATTCCCGATTTTTGCGGCGACGTTGAAGCGCTTGACGCGGTTCTCGAAGCGAAACCGGACGTACTCAACCACAACGTAGAAACCGTGCCGCGTCTTTACCCGTCGATTCAACCCTGGTCGAAGTGGGAAACTTCGCTGGAGGTGTTGCGCCGGGCTCACGAACGAGGTTTCGTCACCAAAAGCGGAATCATTGTGGGGCTGGGCGAATCAAAAGAAGAGATGTTCGACGCCATCGCCGCCATGCGCGCGACGGGATGCGATATTCTCACTGTGGGGCAGTACATGCGCCCCTCCAAACGCAACGCCGAAGTCGACCGGGTCGTCTCGCGCGAAGAGTTCGCCGAGTACGAGCGTTTCGGCGAGAGTCTGGGCTTCGCGGCGGTGTTGTCAGGGCCGCTGGTACGCAGCTCGTACCGCGCGCGCTGGGCGTATGAGCGCGCGATGGCGCCGCGTCAGGAAGAACGGTCCACCCGATGAAATCCACGATGCGGTATTGGCTCGCTCCGATCGCTCACATGGCGCTGATCTTTTACCTGTCGTCGCGCGAGCAGTTTCCCGGACCGCCGTCGTTTATCCCGTATCCCGACAAAATCGCGCATACTTTTCTCTATGGCCTGCTGGGTTTTTTGTTTTTGCGGGCGTTGTTGAAGGGAGAGTACGCACGGATCACCTGGCGCGCCGCCGGGCTGGCGATCGCGCTCGCCGCGTTGTACGGCGCGACGGATGAGTTCCACCAGTATTTCGTGCCCAACCGCACCACTGACGTGATGGACTGGCTCGCCGATCTGTCCGGCGCGTCGCTGGCCTGCGCGATCACGGCGCTGTATGTCAGGACGAGAACGAGAAACGCCCAGGCGCTGGAAAATTCGTGAATCGAGACGTCAAGACAGCCTGAGGCGATTCGCCGCCGCTCAACGTTTGGCCTGTTTCTCAGGGCGAATCTGGCTTGAACTCAGAATAACCTCCATCGCCTTGTCGATGCTGTCGGTCAGGTGAAAGAGATCGAGATCGGGCTCGGAGATGTTGCCTTCTTCAAGCACGCGCGCCCTGATCCAGTCGATCATCCCGCTCCAGTAATCCACGCCGAACAATACCACCGGAAAGGGCTTGATGCGGCGCGTCTGCATCAGCGTCAGCGACTCAAACAATTCGTCAAGCGTGCCGAACCCGCCCGGAAAGATCACGAAGGCGACCGAGTATTTCACCAGCATGACCTTGCGCACGAAGAAATAGCGGAAATTCATCCCCAGCGAAATATACGGATTGGGCTTCTGTTCAAAGGGCAGCTCAATGTTGAGGCCCACCGAAAGGCCGTCGTTTTCAAACGCGCCCCGGTTGGCCGCTTCCATGATGCCGGGGCCGCCGCCGGTAAAGGTCGCCAGCCCCGCCTGAGCGATGCGCCCGCCCAGTTCGCGCGCTTTGGCGTACATGGGCTGGTCTTCCGCGGTGCGCGCCGAGCCGAACACGGTGACCGCGTCGGGCAGCAGGCCCAGCGTTTCGAACGACTCGGCGAACTCGGCCATGATGCGGAATACGCGCCAGATATCGTCAACGCCCATCGCATCGATCAGGTATTGCATCTGATCGATCTTTTCATCGCCGAGAAATTTTTCGAGGCCGGGGCCGATGTGGTGGTTTTTCATGAATTCACCTTGCCGTATCGATGCTGTGAATCGGATTTAATTCACGATGGATTGAAACGATAATGACTATAGTATCTTATTCGTGAAAAATCACCTCGGAGGGGCGCGATGCCTGAGATCGTGATGAAGATCGAGGGAAAGACCATCAGTGAAGATTTGCCGTGTTTCATTATCGCTGAGGCGGGGCTGAATCATAACGGCGATCCGGAAGTCGCCGCGAAATTGATTGAGACCGCCGCCGATTGCGGAGCCGACGCGGTCAAGTTTCAAACCTATCTCGCCGAAGAGCTTTTCGCGCCCGATCACCCCGAGTTCGATACCTTCAAGCGCATGCAGTTCGGCCATGAGACGTACAGGTCGCTGCAAACGCTGGCGGCGCGGCGCGGCGTGATTCTTCTCTCGACGCCGTTCGACGAGGCCAGCCTGAACCTGCTCGACGAATTGGGTCTTCCCGCGTTCAAAGTGGGGTCGGGGGAGGTGACGCATCTCGACTTTCTGCGAAACGTGGCGTCGAAAGGCAAGCCGGTGATTCTTTCGACCGGCATGGCCGGGCTCGATCAGGTCGACGCGGCGGTCGCGGTCTTACGTGAACACGCCTCCGCGCCGTTCGCGCTGATGCACTGCGTGTCGAGTTATCCCTGCCCTCTGGAAAACGCCCGCGTGCGTAACATAAGCGTGTTACGCGAGCGATATGGTGGGCTTGCCGGCTATTCGGATCACACCACGACCGACGAAGCCGCGCTGGCCGCCGTCGCGCTGGGGGCGTGTGTGGTTGAAAAACACTTTACGCTCTCAAAGTTCCTGCCGGGGTGGGATCATTCGTTTTCGTATGACCCGGGCGAATTGAAACGCCTGATTCAGGCGATCCGGCGGCTCGAATCGACGCTGGGGGGTGGAACGAGAACGGTGCAGGCCCCTGAGAAGCCCATTGAAGCCATCGCGAGGCGTTCGCTGTACGCGCGGCGAGCCTGCCGCGCGGGCGATGAGCTGACGCGTGACGACGTGCTGATCCGCCGTCCGCTGGGACCCATTGAGGCGGATCGGCTGGATGAGTTCCTTCACCGCCGCCTGGTGAGAGACGTCCCCACGCAGGCGGCGTTCAAACCGGACGACTTCGAATAGACGGCCTCATTAATCGTCCGGCGACTCGGCTCCGAGGGCCAGCAGGCAATCCATCGCTTCGCGGTTGGTTTCCGGCAGCAACAGTTCATTCCACTTATTGCGCAACGCCAGGCTCGACCCCGCCTCGGCGAGCGCTCGAATAACCGCGACATAATCGCCTTCGGGGTTGCGGCAATGTTCGGCGCCATGCGCGGCCCACATGAAGGGCGTACAGCCGAACGTCTTGCAGCGAATCTCCATCGAAGCGCCTCGGTTCAACAACAGGCGAAGCGCATCGATGCGTCCGAACCACGCCGCCCAATGTAGCGGCGTACCGCCGTGTTCGCCGCGCGAGTTGACGTCGAAACCCGCGTCGAGAAGCGTACGCAACGTGTTGAGCCGGCCCTGTTGCGCCGCGTTGGCGATGACGTGCATCTCATTCGGAGTTAATGATTCGATCAGGCTTGGCGATGCGGCCAGCTGCGCATGAATGGCGGCCTCATCGCCTCGCGAGCACGAAGCGAGAAAACGGTCGCGCGCGCTGATTTGCGTGTCCGCACCATGCTGAGCGAGACGCTCGGCGGCGTAGGTGTAACCCCGGCGCATCGCGAGTTGATACGCGGTAAAGCCCTCTTCGTTTTTCGCGTCGATCTCCACGCCGTATCCAATAAGCCGATCGAGAATCGCGGTCCCGCGTCCCCGAATGACGGCGAAATGCAACAAGGTCCCAAAACCGGCCAGGCGTTCTCGAGGGTCGGGGCCATAAGCGAGCATGAGGTTTAGACCCTCAAGATCTTCATGGTCGAGCATGTGAAAGACCGCGTTGGTTCCATCGATGCGGGCCCCTCTTTCCAGCAGCATGCGCGTGCATTCATGATCGCGATGTTCGGTGGAGTGGTAGAGCGATTCGTTGTCGTCGATCTCGGCGCCGCGTTCAATCAGCAGACGCGCCAGCGGCGGGTGGCAGGCCTGGCCGCAGGCGCCGTATAACGCCGACAGCGGGGGATGAGGCGGCCGCGGCCATGAGACGGACGCGCTGGGGTCGGCGCCGCGTTCGAGCAGCAGAATCGCGCAGCGCATTTTCCCCTCGGCGTACGGGGCGCCGGTGGTGTGGATTCTGGAATGGCACACATACCACAGCGGCGTTGCGTTCAGCGGGCCTCCGCGTTGGTCGAACGCTTGCGGGCGCCGCTCAATCCAGCGGCTCAACGCGTCCGGGTCGCACGCGGTGGCGGCGGAATGGATCGACGCATGTTTTAAATCCGGAAACGCCGCCAGACGCGCGGCCGCTTTTTCAAACCGGTTGGCGCACAGGTCTTTAATCAGGGCGTTGACCGTCTCTTCTTGACTCAGATTCAATTCTTCAACATGCGCTTTTAACGTGGGCCAGCTGGAGAAGCCGTACTCGCGTGCGACAACCAGCAACGCGTCGGCGAGTTTGACGGCGCCGGCGTCGACGGGACCGCCCTGAGCGTATCGGGGGTGATAACGGGCCAGGCGATCGAGCGCGGAGGGAGTTTTCCTGTGGATTTCCTCATGCAGGCCGCTCGCTTGCTGTTTCAGATGATTGAGGCTGGGAGTGGGGGGAAGCGTCTTTCGTTCCATGAATCGATCTCCTTTCGAATGGCGCCTGTCGTCCGCACAATCAGGCTGAAAGAAGATTGGTTATGAGGGTAGAGAATATTCAGGTGAGATTCATCTCTTTCCGCGGACCGGGTGCGTCCTGAGTCGCGAAATCACTATACGCGGCGGCGGGTTTTAAGGCAAGGAAATCAGGGCGATTGAATATTCGCCTATTCTTCGTGTGAAACGGGGTATGGATGACTCGGGCTTTGGCGGGCGTGGGCGCGCCGATACAATGATCATTCGTTCCGGACGGTCAGCCCGGGGCGTATTTTCGCTGTTTGCAGGGTTTGTCAATAAATGCGTTCGTTATGAACCTTGGTCCAATCGGTGAGAATCGCAAGGAAACGTGATTTTCGCCATGATGAATCCGAACATTACTTTGGCATTACAAATAAGAGGAAAGCCATGTCTCAGCCACAACTCCCCGCGATTCAACCAGACAACGGCGTCGCCGACCACTTTCCCTACCGGGAGGCGGAAGCGAAATGGCAGCGCCGCTGGGTTGAAGATCGCGCGTTTTTTACCGAACAGGACGGCGACAAGCCCAAGTTTTATTGCCTGGAGATGTTTCCCTATCCATCCGGCAAACTGCACATGGGCCACCTGCGCAACTACGCCATCGGCGACGTCATGGCGCGTTATTACCGCATGAAGGGCTATCGCGTACTGCATCCGATGGGGTACGACGCCTTCGGGCTGCCCGCCGAAAACGCGGCGATCAAAAACAAGGTTCATCCCGCCGACTGGACGTTTAACAACATCCGTGAGATGGGAATTCAACAGCGTACGCTGGGGCTCTCATACGACTGGGACCGTGAAGTGGCCACCTGTCATCCCGCTTATTACAAATGGGGCCAGTGGCTCTTCCTTCAATTCTGGAAGAAGGGGCTGGTCTATCGTAAAGAGGGCCTGCTTAACTGGTGCCCCGATTGTCAGACGGTGCTCGCCAACGAACAGGTCGTCAATGGCTTGTGCTGGCGCTGCGATTCGGTGGTGACGCAGAAGTTTATGCCGCAATGGTTCATCAAAATCACCGACTACGCCGAAGAACTGCTCGCCGATCTCGATAAGCTGGGCGAGTGGCCCAACAAGGTCGTGGTGATGCAGCGCAACTGGATCGGCCGCAGCGAAGGCGCCGAGATCGTGTTCCGCGTGGCGGGCGGCGCGCTGAAGGGCGAGACCATCCCCGTGTTTACCACGCGGCCCGACACCATCTTCGGCGCGACCTACATGGTTCTCGCGCCCGAACATCCGCTGGTGAATCGGCTGATCGCCAGGAGCGAACAGGAAGCGGATTGCCGCGCCTTTATTGACGAAGTCGCCCGTATGGAGAAAACCGCGCGTACCGACGACGCCACCGAAAAGAAGGGTGTCTTCACCGGGGCGTACGCCGTCAACCCCGTCAATGGAGAAGAGGTCCCCATCTGGCTGGCGAATTACGTACTGGTCGAATATGGAACCGGCGCGGTGATGGCGGTACCCACTCACGATCAGCGCGACTTTGAATTCGCAAAAAAATACGAATTACCGCTGCGTCTCGTCATTCAACCCGAAAACACTGAATTCAATTCGGCGGACGATATGACCGCCGCGTGGGAAGGCGAGGGCGTGATGATTAACTCCGCCCGATTCGATGGAACGCCCAATCAGGAAGGCAAGAAGAAAGTCACCGCCTGGATGGAAGAAAACGGTATGGGCAAAGCGACCGTCAACTACCGCCTGCGCGACTGGGGCATCTCGCGTCAGCGGTATTGGGGCATGCCGATTCCGCTGCTGCATTGCGAGAAGTGCGGGGTGGTCGCGGTTCCCGACGATCAGCTGCCGGTCGAGTTGCCGGTTGACGTTCAGATCACCGGCGAAGGCTCGCCGTTGGTCCGTCACGAGGGCTTCAAAAACGCGACCTGCCCCGAATGCGGCGGCCCTGCGCGGCGTGAGAGCGATACGATCGATACCTTCTGGGATTCGTCGTGGTATTTTCTGCGGTACATTGACGCGCGCAACGAAAATACGGCGTTCGATAAGAATAAAGCCAATGACTGGATGCCGGTCGATCTCTATATCGGCGGCGTTGAACACGCCGTACTTCACCTCTTGTACTCGCGCTTTTTCACCAAGGTGGTGCGCGATCTCGGCCTGGTGGACGTCGACGAGCCGTTCAAAAAACTGGTGACGCAGGGCATGGTCACCAAAGACGGCGCCAAAATGTCGAAGTCGAAGGGAAACGTGGTCGATCCCGGCGTGATCCTCGATAAATACGGGGCCGACGCGGCGCGGCTGTTCATTCTCTTCACCTCGCCGCCCGAGCGCGACCTCGAATGGAGCGACGAGGGCGTCATCGGTTCCGCGCGTTTTGTCGACCGCGTCTACCGCCTGGTCATGCGATACGCCCACGGATGGAAAACGCCCGCCGCCGAAGGTCCCCTCTCGGATGGCGCGCGCGAGTTGCAGCGCCGTACTCACCAGGCCATCGCGGGCGTGGGGAGCGATATTGAAACCCGTCTCGGCCTTAACACCGCCATCGCCAAGATCATGGAACTGGTGAACGAGATGTACCGCTTCACCGCCGAGGGCGACGTCGCCGCCAGCGACTTTCCGGTGTTTCAACACGCGGTGGAAACCCTGTTGAAGCTGCTTTCGCCGATGGCGCCGCATCTGTGTGAAGAACTCTGGGCCGCTTTGGGCCGCGAAGGCTATCTGATGCACGAGCCCTGGCCGGTGCATGACCCCGCGATGCTTGAAGCCGACCGCGTCAAGATCGCCGTCCAGATCAATGGCAAGGTTCGCGGCACGGTCGAAGTCGCCGCCGGCGCAAGCCAGGACGACATCTGGCAAGCCGCGGCTGAAGAGCCGAATATCGCCCGCTGGCTGGAGGGCAAGGAGCCGCGCAAGAAAATCTTCGTCCCCGGAAAACTGTTGAACATCGTCGTCTGATATTCATTCGGCATGATTCACAACGCCCGCCGGGCTCTGGTCCTGCGGGCGTTTTTTATAGCTTGTATCGGGCGGCTCTGTAAAATTCATCGCGCCGCATTACCATGAAGACATCCTGTTCAAGAAAACCTCGATCGAGCCATGACCAATCTGACCCTCCAGGATATTCAGGACGCGTGCCGAGCCATCAGCGGCGCCGTTTACCACTCACCCTGCGTCCCTTCCAAAAGCCTGAGCGCGATGACCGGCTGTGAGATTTTTCTCAAGTTGGAGAACCTCCAGATGACCGGCGCCTTCAAGGAACGCGGCGCGCTGAACAAACTGCTGAAACTTTCGGCTGATGAGCGAGCGCGCGGCGTCATCGCCGCCAGCGCGGGTAACCACGCTCAGGGCGTGGCCTATCACGCCTCGCGCATGAACACGCGTTCGACCATCGTCATGCCTGAGAATACGCCGCTGACCAAGGTGACTTCGACCAAGCGATACGGCGCGGATGTGGTGCTGCACGGCGTCGCGTTCGACGATTCATACCACCATGCCCTGGCGCTGGCCGAAAACCACGGATACGTCTTTATCCATCCGTTCGACGATCCCGCCATCATGGCGGGGCAGGGAACCATCGGGCTTGAAGTGATCGAAGACGCGCCCGGGCTCGACGCGGTTATCGTCCCCATCGGAGGGGGCGGGCTGATTTCAGGAATCGCGACGGCGGTGAAAGAAAAAGCCCCTCAATGCCGGGTGATCGGCGTCGAATCGGCGCACGCACCCTCCATGAAAAACGCCGTGCGGCTGGGGTACGTTGAGCCGGTCGAGGTTCACGCCTCCATCGCCGACGGTATCGTGGTCAAACAGGCGGGCGTGCGCACGCTTTCGGTGGTGCGGCGATACGTCGACGATATCGTGCTGGTTGAAGAAGAAGAGATCGCCGCCGCCATCATCGTTCTGCTCGACATCGAAAAAACGCTGGTCGAAGGAGCGGGAGCGGTCCCGCTGGCCGCGCTGATGTTCAAGGAACTCGGACTGCGCGGCAAGAAGGTGGGGCTGATTCTCTCAGGCGGCAACATCGATCTCAACCTGCTCTCCAAAATCGTGGAGCGCGGATTGATCAAAGAGGGCCGCATGGCGCGCCTGCGGATCGAGCTGCTCGACATCCCGGGGCAACTCGCGTCGATCTCTGCGTGCATTTCCAAACATCGCGCCAACGTGATCGAAGTCTATCACAACCGGTCGTTCGCCGATGTGCCACTGGGTAAGACCTATCTCGATATCACCATCGAAGCGCGCGGCAGAGAACACACGCAGGAGATCGTCGAGTCGATCCGCCAGATGGGCTATCGCGTTCAATGTATATAACAGACAGTGTCCGCCGCCGCAGGCAGCGCCTGGGACGGGTTTTGGGGTTGTACGTATCGAACGCTCTCGTTGGTTGCTGACGTTATCTGATGGTGAGATGTTTTCGGAATTTTGATCAATGAGAGAATTGGAGAATTTTCGAGCGCCTGATCAATGAGATATGGCGGGATCGAGCATTGTTTCCTCCCCCAAAGTATGGGGGAGGTTCGGAGGGGGTTGTCGAATCACGCGGGCGTATCGATTTGGCGCTCAACCCCCTTCTAACTCCCCCCGATCTTCGGGGGGAGAATTAAAAACGTTCCCGTTGACCGCTGAGGCGCGGGCAAGGTATTTTTTGACGAAAAATTGTACACGAGGCGTGTGGATGGACCGGGCTGAAACCATTCTCGCCGTGATACTGACGGGTGTTCTCATCGCCGGCGTGGCGGTCGAGAACTGGCGCGGCGCGCCGCGCGACGCCGAGGTCGTGATCGCCCATACCGGTGTGACGCCCTTCGACGCCACGCCTTCCGCGAACGCCGCCGCCGATTCCATCACCCGATCGACTCCAGCGCCGGGGGCGAGTCCATGGCCTGAAACGCATACGCTGGATGAATCGCTCGCGCTTCGTTTTTTGAACGCCTCTTCGCCCGCTCAACTTAAAACCCTGCCGGGCGTCGGCGATGTACTCGCCCAGCGTATCGCCGCCTATCGCGATGAAAATGGCCCCTTCAATAGCCTCGCTCAACTGCTGAATGTGAACGGCATCGGCGCCGCAAAACTGGAAGACATTGAGTTGTATCTCAAACGGCTCTCTATCGCGCCTACCATCACGCCGGTTCGCGCCGCGCCGATGATGTCAGCGCCAGCGCCGCGGCCCACGCCATTCGCCGTAAATTCATCCCGCAAACTTTCGCTCAATCTGGCCACGCGAGACCAGTTGATGTCCGTTTCCGGAATCGGCGAATCGCTGGCCGATCAGATTCTGCGCGAACGGGCGCGTTTGAACGGATTCCGCTCGTGGAAGCAGATAGACGCTCTGCCGGGGATCGGGGAGAGCCGTTTGATGTTATTAAGGCGGAATTTCACGCTGCCGGAAGACGAGCGGCGCTAAATGAACGGCGGCTTATGACTCGAGTGGGGTTAAGTTAACACTACTATCCGTCGATACTGTTATTGAACGAGGCGATTGATAGGAGGTCAGGGCCATGTTCAATACCAGTTTCGATCCCATCCAGAACCGCGCGGCGTTGTCCGTCGCTTCGCCCACCACGCAGGTTGGCCAGGCGGGGCAATATGAGGGAAAGGATTCCGGCGCGGGTACTTACGTCCCCTTCAGAAAACGCAAACAGCAGGCGGAAGAAAAGCAGAAAGAGCGCCGCGAAGAAGGTCACATCAATTTCGTGGCCTGACTCGATCTCTACGAGACTGAGTCGAGCGAATACTTTCCGCCTGATTTCGTGCGCGAAAACACCTTGATCATCGCGGGCAGAAAGATGACGCAGGCGAACCAGCAGGTCGCCGTGCCCAGCGCCATCAGCGCCCCAAAACTCGCCAGCCCTTTGTGCGAGGCGAAGATCAGGCTGCCGAAGCCGACGCCGGTGGTCAGCGTGGTGAGCGTCAGCGTGGTCCCGGTGGTATATATCGCGCGTTCGACGTCGCCGTCTTCCTGATAGCGGTGATAGAGATGCACCGCGTTGTCGACGCCGATGCCGATCAGGATCGGAATCGCGAAAAAGTTGGCCAGGTTCAGATGCAGGCCGAACATCCCCATAATCGATACCATCCACAAGACGCCCATGATCAACGGCGTCATCACGAAAAACAGCGCCGTCAGCGATAGAAAATCGAGATAGACCAGCACGGCCACCGCCACCAGCGACATCCACGCGATGCGGGTGAACGATTCACGCATCAGGTTGCTTGATTCATACACCTGAATCGGCGTGCCGGTGACTTGGGGGTCGTGGGAGCGCATGGCGGAGACAAAGCGTTCCATGGGCGCGGTTTCCCAGATGTTTTCTTTTGGATACGCCATCACCAGCAACGATTGATCCTTCCCCACGTACAGTTCCTGATATTCCTTCGGCAAAACGTTTGGCTCGGGCGAGGGCGTGGCCGCCCAGTTCGCGACTTTGGCCAGCCGTTCGCGCGGGGTTTCAAACAAAGCGCGGTTCGCGGCGGCGAGCCGCTCGCGTACTTCGCCTTCAGAGCCGGAGAGCAGATCGGCCAACTGATTGAGCCGGTCGAGCGATTTCTGTTGGCTTTCGCTGAGACTGGGCGGCTTGGCCTGGGCCTGCTCGTTCCCCTGGCCTGATTGCATGGCTTTCAACTGTTCCAGCTGTTCGGGGCTAAGCGCCGCCAGCTGTTCAGGTGATATCTGATCCATCGAGGGCGGCTGAGCGGAAGGCTCGCTCATGCGTTGAACCTGCAACAGCATGGAAGAGATCCGGTCGCGCAACGACAGTGCGAGGCCCGGGTTGGGAATATACGGGGCGGGCGGCGTCTCAAGCGCGGGCGCGAGGTGGTCTTTGATCTCGGCCAGCAGGCGCAACGACTCGGCGGTCTCTTCGGGCAACACGCTGGCGATGCTTTCCGTACCCGCCACGGTGGGGTCCTGTTTGAGCTGGCTCACGAGTTCGCGCACTTCGTCCACGCTGTGCTTCTGAAACGCGGCGTACCAGGTGGAGTATTGCGAATCGTTCATCAGCTTGTGTTCGTACTCGACCGATTCGAGGTTGTCTGCCTGGAGTTTGAGCAGGTTATCGTCGAAGCGCACGTGCATCGCTTCAGGAATCGCGGCCAGGGTCAAGATGAAGACGATGACGGACAGCGTACGGGGATGACGCGAGCCGTGCCTGAGCCCGGTCAGATGGACCGGCTGAATGAGATGGCCTTTGTACCGCGCGTCATACAGAATCAGAAACGCGGGCAGGGTAACCAGCATGGCCGTGAGGCAGAGCAATATGCCGATGCCCGCCACGTAGCCCAACTCGGCGAGACCGAGAAAATCGGTCAGCTGCGCGAGCAAAAAAGCGACCGATGAGGTGACCGCTCCAGTGATAATTCCACTCCCAGCGTGTTGCAGCGAGTTGAGCGCCGCCTGGCTGGGGTCGCCGGTCGACCCGAGTTCTTCCTGATAGCGGTGAATGAAATGGATGCCGAAATCGATGCCCAACCCGATCAGCACCAGCGCGAAAACCGTGGAAAGCAGATTGAGGTGGCCCAGCGTCATGGCGACCACGCCGTACGTCCACCCCATCGCGATCATCAGGGCGAGCATCGCCAGAAACGGGCGGCCCAGTTCACGGAAAAACACGATAAAAAGAACCGCCACGCCCGCCAGCGCGATCAGGCTCGACGTTTTCATGTCGTTGTTTGTGGTTCGCATTTCATCGGCCTGCAGGGCGGGGCGCCCGGTCAGGCCGGCGGTGACGCGGCCGTTGAAATCCTGCGCGGTGAGGGCGATGTCGGCGCGGATGCGGCGCAGGGGTTCTTCAATGACGCTCAGGGTCGAGTAATCTTTGGCGGGCATGACCAGCATCAGCATGGACTTGCCATCATTCGACCAGAGGTATTCATCTTCGGAAGGCAGCTCTTTTTCAATCTCGTCGTCGAGTTCTTTCAGCGGGCCGAAGGGATCGGCGTAGCGCCCGCCAAGAGCGTCGATAAGCAGGTCGAGGTCTTCTTCGGCGCCGGGGCTGGCCGAGTTCGCGTCTCCGGCTGGCAGAGATGAGAGGCCGCCGTCCAGGCCTCGATAGACCGCCTGCAACGCTTCATCGATGGAGCGCGTGTTATACAGTTCGCGGATATCGCCGCGATGAGCGCTCAGTTCGCTTTCCAGTTTCGACAGGTCTTCAGCGGGGACGTAATGCAGAGCATAGTCTTTCATCCATCCGGTTGGGAAATGATAAATGATCTCGCGCACGTCGGGGCTCTGGCTCAGACGCTCGTCGAGCGCGTGCGCGAACGCTTTCATTGTCTCCTTGTCGGGGCCTTCCACCAGAATGTATAGAAATTCGAGATCGCCGAAACGCTTGAGAAAATCGAGATACCGTTTGTGGTAGGGCAGGTCTTCCGACAGCAGGCGGTCCTGATCGGTGATCAGGCTCATGTGCTCGACGCCGTACCAGCCGAGATACCCGGCCGCGATCAGCGACAACAGCGCCGTCGCGATGGCGTAGCGTGAAATCAATATGTGAAGAAGTCTGAAAAAATAGGCTCTCATGCCGCGTCCGTTGGTCAATGGCGTCGCCCTGATGAAGTGAATCGCGCCCGCTGGAGGTTGCGATTACGAACGCCCGGCGGTTCTGGCGAACAGGTGTTGTTTCGCCGCCGCGCCCGCCAGTTGTTTGCCGAACGACCACAACGGGCCGGGAAACCGGCGGCATTCTCCAAGCACGGCGTCGAATGCGTTCAGGATCATGGTAATTTCATCATCGCTGATGATAAACGGGGGCAGCATTTTGACGACTTCCTGATGGTGCCCCGCCACCTGGGTGAGCAGGTTATGATTCTTGAACAGCTGAACGACGATGGCTTGTGAAAACAGGCCGTTTTCAGCGGCGTGCAATAACGCCCAGGCGGGCTTCAGCGTCAGCGAGCGCGGCGAGCCGAACTCGACGCCGATCATCAGACCCTTGCCCCGCACCTCGTGGATGAATTCATGCCGGTTTTGCAGCTCACGCAACCCGCTCAGCAGTTTTTCGCCCTGTGCGGCCGAGCGTTCGATCAGGTTCTCTTCTTTTAACACGCGCAACGAAGCCAGCCCCGCCACCATCGCGGTGGTATTCTGGCCGAACGTGCTGGAATGAACCACGCATCGATCGAGACGGCTGAAAACTTTTCGATACACGTCTTCTGAATATAGAATCGCCCCGATGGGGATGATTCCGCCGCTCAGCGCCTTGGCGGTCAGCAGGATGTCGGGAGCCAGGTTCCAGTGATCGCAGGCCCACCATTCGCCGGTACGGCCCAGCCCGCACTGAATTTCGTCGGCGACGAACAACGTGCCGGTTGCGCGGCACAACCGTTGGATTTCAGGATAAACTGCGTCGTCTTTCGGATAAAACACGCCTTTCCCGCGAACCGGTTCCAGCACCACGGCGGCGACGGTTTCGCTTTTCAGTTCGCGTTCGATGGCCTCGAGGTCGTTCCAGTCGGCGCGTTCACATCCGGGCAGCAGGTCGCCGAAGCCCTCGCGAAAACTTTCATCGCCGTTCAGCGCCAGCGAGCCGGTCGACAGACCGTGAAACGCGCCCTTGCTGAAGAGAATGCGCGGACGCCCGGTGGCGGCGCGGGCGAATTTGATCGCGCCTTCAGCGGCTTCCGTACCGGAGTTGGTGAAAAAGACGCGTTGCAGCCGGTCGCCGGGAGCGAGTTCGATCAGTTCTTTCGCCAGCAGGCCGCTCAGCATGACGCAATCCATCTGGACGAGATTGGGCAGGTTGACGTCGAGCGCCTGTCTGATCGCGTCTTTGATGACGGGGTGGTTTCGGCCCATGCCGAACACGCCGTAGCCCGACAGCCCGTCAAAGACGCGGCGGCCGTCGAGCGTGGTCAGATAGGCGCCCTCTCCGTGGGTGTATTCATGGGTGAAGCCGATCAGTTCAAGCACCTGGGCGAAAACCGCGTTGCCGTATTGGTCATGCAGAGAACGCGCCTGACCGATATGGTCAGACAACAGGGCGCGCAGATCGAAACTCATGGCAGGATATCCTTGCGGGCGGCCGCGGCGTACGCCGCGGCGTTCGATGGATTGAATTCAAGTGGAATTGTAGCGCGTCTCCCGGCGGGCGGGGAGCGCCGCCGCGGTGAATCGCCGGTCTGGATGGACGATCAGGCCGAACCGGCGCCGGGGTGTTTGGCCATAACGGCCTTCCAGTCGTCTTCGCTCAATTCTTCCGACTCTTCCACCAGCATGATGGGGATGTCGTCTTTAATGGGGTAGCGGCGGCGGGTTTGCGGGTCGGTGGAGACGATCCAGCCGTCGTCCAGCACCACCGGGGCTTTGCTCAGCGGACAGGCCAGGATTTCCAGAAGTTTTTCGGGGATCGCCACGGGTTCGTCTCCTGCAAATGGGATTGAGTCAAACGGGCGAAACAATCTGATCGTCCGCCCGAATCAATAGAATGGATGGATTGAGAGAGAGGGTCAAGACGAAAGAAGCGATCAGCGCGCTTTCGAAACCGGCATGGGATGAATTTCACCCACCGCCGATGATAAAAACGTCTGTAACAGCATGGGGGGCATTGAGGTCGCGTTGACAGGGGGCGAATAGTAATAACCCAGACGCCATGCTCCACGAACGCTCGACGCGGCGGCGGCCTGGGCGGCGTTTTCGATGCCTTCAATGATGAAGACGGGGCGTTTGCCCCGCGCCGTCAGGTAGCCATCGGCGGCAAGAGGTGCGTTCCGCGTCATCCGGCGGATATCCATCTTGAGATAGTCAGACAAGGTTTCTTCGGATCCGCTTTCCTTTGAAACGGGAGCGTTTTTCAGATCGATCGCGATTTTGTATTCCTGCTCGGTCAGTTCGTTGAGTGTTTTTTGTAAGATATCCCTCCATCCAGCGATAACGGGAATTTCCAGAACCACGGACGGCGGGGCGATGCGGTAGCGGCGGGTTTCTTCAAGCAAAAACGACTGAAAACCGCGATCGCAAGCCGATTGCGGCGCGATTTTTATAAACAGGCGCGCGTTTTCAAAATACAACCTCAAGTCGGCAAAACGCTCCAGCGCGCGGCTGACGCAGACCCTTTCCAGCGCCTGAGTGCGCTCGCTTTCATCCGCCTGTTGAAATAAGTAACTGGATGGAATCAGGTTGCGATGATTGGGGTGGATGCCGCGCGATAAAGCCTGCAAGGCCACAATCCGATTCGGCGAGGTGCGGATTATCGGCTGAAAGTACACGGCGATATTACGCGTTTCGATCACTTCATCGACGTGAAACGCGGGGAAGATCGAGTCGCTTTCGCTCGGCATGACATACAGAAGCCGCTGGCTGGTTGCGTTCGTCATTGGTTTTTACCCGCTTTCCGTTTGAGGCCGATGGCGCCATCCCGAATGCGGAAAGTGGATGGCGCGGGCTGAACGCCCGGATGCCGGTCATGCTGAAGCCTGGAGAGGGATTATACATGAGATGGAGTATTGGATCGAGTGAAATGTTAACTTATTTTAATTTGTGTAAAATATAATTACATTGCGATTGGGGGTTGAGAATCTGGATGATCAGAGTGGAAAAATTCATGAGATGAAACTTCACTGCTTCCTTGTGTATTCAGCGGGCTGTTTTTATGCTGACTGTGATACACTGGCATTCTAAGAGATACCCGGTGGGAATCATGTAAACGACGGGATTTCGCCGCGCAGAGCGTGGATCTGATTCTATTAGATGAAATCATGAACGAGGCGGTTGGGTGAGCAGGCATATTCTGATTCTGGGCGTGGGCCCGTTGCCAATTTACATGACCGAACGCCTGTACGGATTTGGAATCCGCGCGTGGCAGTTCGCTCTGCCGCTGTTGCGCGCCGGCCATCGCGTCACCCTGGTGACGTTTGAGTTTGGCGTACACCGCGAAAATAATCTCAAAGTGGTCTATCAGCAGGACCCCTCCCTGTTCGGCGAGTTAGAACACGTCGCCCTGCCCGAGCCCCAGCCCCGCACCTTTAACCTGATTCTGACCCGGGTTGAAGACCTTATCCAGAAAAAACAGCCCGACGCCATCGTTGCGGCGGGGTCGACCATCTCAACCAACGTCGCCAGCCTGTTGAAGTGCGATCTGCCTATGTGGATGGATATGTTCGGCGATCTGTTCGCCGAGATTCAGGCGAAAAGCCCATTCATGAAAGACATGAGCGGCGAGATGGAATATTTTCATCAGATCGTCTCGCGGGTGTTGCTGCGCGGCGACCGATATTCGGTGGTGTCCGAGATGCAACGCGGCGCGGCGATCGGCCAGCTGGGCCTGATGGGGCGGCTCAACCGTTTCACGCTGGGCGAAAACCTGATCCATACCATTCCCTGCGCCTTCAACGGTGAAACCTCGCCGGTGAAACGCAAGGCGGTGATTCGCGGAAAAAAAGTCAGCCCCGCCGATTTCGTCCTGCTCTGCAGCGGCGGATTCAATACCTGGGCCGACGTGGAGACCCTCTTTCAGGCGGTGGAGGGCGCGATGGAGAAATACCGCCGGATTCAATGCGTCGTCACCGGCGGAGCGATCTCGGGGCATCATGAAGAAGGCTTTAACCGTTTTCGCGCGCTGATCGCCAAAAGTCCGTATGAATCGCGCTTTCACCTGTTGGGCTGGGTCAGTAACGAAGACGTGACTCAGATCACGCTGGAGAGCGATCTGGGGCTGAATATCGATCTGCCGATTTATGAATCGGTGCTTGGCAGCCGCAACCGCATTCTTTTCTGGCTGCAATGCGGTCTGCCGGTCTTGAGTACGCTGACCACTGAAATCTCGTACAGCCTGTCGCAGAACGGGTACATTACCGGCGCTGACAGTGGAGACGCAAAACAGATCGAAAAAAAGATTCTTGAACTGGCGGCCAATCAGGCGGCGGCTAAGGCCCGCGCGATTCGCGCCCGGCGCTTCGCTTACGAGTTTTTATCATTTGAAGAGACGGTCAAACCCTTGCTGGAATGGTGCGCCGAGCCGGTTCACTCATCCGACAACATTGAGCGTGAAGTCAGAAAAGGCCAGCTTTTTAACCGGCTTGATGAATACTGGCATGAATGGGCTTACCCCCAGCCGCAGGATGAGTCTTCACGCATCATCCCCCGTTTCACCCGTCCAGTCATCAAAACCCGCCCGCAGGGCAAAAGCTGGTGGCAGCGTCTCTGGGGCGTGTGATCATGGCCGCCAAACACCCGCCGCGAGTGTGCGTCTGTATTCCTCACCATCGCGGCAAACATCATCTCAAACCGTTGTTTACCTCGTTGACCCGAATGGAAACGGGCGGCGCTGATGTTCGAATCGCCGTCGCGGATAATGCCTCCAGCGATGGCTCGGCCGCCTTTGCGCAGAGACGCTTCCCCGAAGTGGAGTGGCTCTCGTTTGGAGAGAATCTGGGGTTCGCACCCGCTCTCAATCGCCTCGCGCGCACGTGTGAAGCGGATTGGCTTATCTTTCTCAATAACGATATCCGAGTTGAAAGCGACTGGCTGGTTCGCCTGCTCGAAGCGGCTGACCTTACCGGCGGCCGCTGCCTGTGCTCGCGGCTGCTTTCATGGGATGGGCGGGATACGCAATTCGCCGGCGGGTGGATCAATCTGTTCGGCAAGGGCTTCGAAGATGGAAACGTGGTCTCTGATGATCCGTATGAAATCTTTTTCGGTTGTGGCTGCGGATTGATGATCGAGAGAAACCTTTTTCTGGAATCGGGCGGTTTCGACGACGCCTATTTCATGATCTATGAAGACGTCGATCTGGGCTGGCGGCTGAGGCTGCTGGGGCATCCGGTCTGGATGGTTCCCGCCGCGAAGGCGTACCATCGCGGCCACGCCTCACTGGCGCTGGAATCGTTTGAGCGCAAGGCGGTTTATCTTGAACGCAACAGCCTGGCGACGATCTATAAGAATTACGATAAAACGACCTGGGCGCGTCTGATGCCGCTGGCGTTGCGCGACGCTCAACTGCGCGCGCGGGCGCTGGCCTCGCATGAATCGACCCGGGCGCGGACGCCGGATGGAACCGCCACCTTGAGGGGCGTGCGTGCGTTCATGGAAAACCTGGATTACTGGCGCGAGCGGCGCGAGTGGATTCAGTCTCGCCGGGTGATCGGCGACTCGGAGCTGTTCGAGCGGTTTTTTCCTCATCCCGAACAGCGCTGGGCTTACGCCGAAGAGCAGTATCGGCGCCTGGGCGCGTCGAGCCAGGTTCAGAAAATGAACTCGGTCTGGGCGCGAGCGCTCGAGTGGATGCGGTAAACGGGCATGAAAAAGCGGAAGACGCGCTAACGCCTTCCGCCGTGAACGGCTGTTCGGGTGGAATTACTTGCCTTTATTGGGGCGGCTGCCGTGGTTGGCTTTCTTGCTGCGCCAACGCAACTTCTGGCATTTCTTGTGTTTACCTTTGGACATCGGACGTCCCTCCCGTTGTTTTCATGCAAAATAGCCTTCCTATTGTAGCCAGCCGGTCCGGTTTTACAAGCGATGCGGCTCATTTGTCTTGAACCCGCGCCGAAGGCGTGGAAAATGACTTTTATCCTGGTGTTGTATGAGTATGGCGGAGTTGTCGGCAGTCATTTCGAATGTGTTGCAGGCGGCGATAATAAGACGTGGAGCATGGGCGATATGATGGGTAATTTCAGCGGAAAATGGATAGCGATCCTGGCGCTCGCCATGATAATGAGTGTGGCGTTGGCGGGCTGTTTTACCTCGCGCACCATGCTGCGTGAAATTCAATCCGACATCGACCGGCTCAACATGCGGATCGATCAGGACGCACAGGCCAAATCGCAGGCGTTTGAACAGCGAAAAAACATCCTCAACAATATACGGAGCACACTCGATCAGGAGGTTCAGCCCGGCCCCGGCGCGCCGGATCAGCCAACCGCGCCCGTAATGGGAGCGGGCGACGCGTCGGCGTGGATGCCGCCCAAAACGGCGGACGATTCGGCGATCGCGCCCGCCGAGGCTCGTTCGATCTACGCCCAGGGCATGGCGGCGTATAATCGCGGCGATTACGACTCGGCGGTGGAACGTTTCGTTGTGGTTTATCGCTTCGCGCAGGACGCGGCGTTGCGCTCAAACGCGTTGTACTGGCTGGGTGAAAGTTATTACCGGCTTAAAGATTGGCGGCGAGCCGACTCATGCTTTCTCCAGTTTGAAAAAGAGTTCTCCCAACAGACGTTGATCTCGGCGGCGATGCTTAAACGCGGATTCGCCCTGGCTGAGTTAAACCGCATGGATGACGCCCGCGCTGAATTGAACGGATTGGTTCAGCGCTATCCACAATCGGCGGAAGCGCCGCTCGCCCGCGACTGGCTGCAGGAGAATCCGGAGTAAACGTTTTGTCCGCGTTGTGGAAATAACCCCGTAAGTCTGCGGTGTGGGCTTCATGAGTAACGATTTGACCTCAGGAGCCGACACGATGCCGAAAGCGCCCCGCCTCGCCGTCTTGCTATTCTCCAACGAAAACACGCCACGCTGGATGACCGCGAATCCACGCAAGCTGATCGTGAAAAGCGGGTTCGGCGCGCTCAAACGCCGCTGTTGGCTCGAGTTATATAACGAAGACGCGGACGCCGCGGTTCAACTTGGCGATCGGCTCGCCGTTGAGATGGAGGGTGTCCGCGCGTTTGAAGGCGCGGTAACGCAGATTCGTCTCGATCACGAGGCCGATCACCTTTCACTCTATGCTGAAAACGACCCGGGGGTGCGCTATGACGTGGTGATTTCCCGGGAACTGGTGGGCGTTACCGCTACGCAGGCGCTGGAGAACCTGGTGGAAGGCACGGGTCTCTCATACCAACCAGATCCTGTACACGCTGTTCCATTCGAGCGGTTTGAATTTTCACAACATTCGCTGCTGATGGCGATCGATCTCATGTCGAAACTGGCGGGGAACTGGCGCTGGGATCTCAGCGATCGGGGCGAGTTGCGTTTCCGTCCATTTGGTTCAGAACCGGATCGGGTCATCCTGCTGAAGCGCGATCGATTTGGTGTGAATCTGTGGCGAACCAGTGAAGATCGTTATCGGACGATTTCCATCGAAGCGGGGCTGGTTGATGGCGAAGAATTACACGAGACGCTGTCTGTACCCGAACTCGGCGCCGAGGTCATTGGCTCAAGCCGCGTGTACGCCCGTCCTATTGTGACGGCGGATGCGTTTTATGCGTTGCGTTGTGCGGTTCTGGCTCAGATGAGCGCGCCGCACTATTCGCATTTCGTTGACTGGATCGGTGCGGGCTGGGAGGTCGAACCTGGCGAGACGGTTCGTTTCGTGTTCGATGAACCGTTTCCTCTATTCCCCTCCGATCGAATTTTCCGCGTGGCGGGGCGGGAGATCACCTGGGCGCATGACTCCATCCAGACACGCTTTGCATTGACCGCCGGCTATGAGTCATCCGGTTCGTATTTCGATTATCTGAAAAACGACCGACGCGCCGCGTTCACCTATTTCGACGGACGTGTTGGGAGTTTTCAACTCGATATCTCTTCGCTCGACTCCGCCGCTCACCTCGACGCGGCGTAGCGTTTGTTTCCTATCAACGGGGCGGTATAATCGGGCGTCCCGGTGTGATGAATCCATCGCGCATTCATGCCGGAGTCAAACCGAAACGTCCCGATCCACGTGAATCAGAACAAAAAAACCGTTCCTCATAACCCCGCCGCCAGCGAAAAAGCCGAATACGTTCGTAACGGTTTCGACTCGATCGCGGCGAATTATGATTTTCTCAACGACGTTATGACGATGGGGCTGCATCGCGGCTGGAAACGCGAGGCGGTCAAACGTCTGGGCTGCGCGCCCGGTGCGTGTGTTCTTGATTTGTGTAGTGGAACCGGCGATCTGGCGCGGCGCGCGGCGAAGGATATCGGGAACGCGTCGGTGACGGCGCTCGATTTTTCATGGAACATGATGGCCAACGGCCGCCGCCGCACATTGGCCGAGGGCGGGCGTATCGAATGGATCAGGGGCGACGCCACCCGGCTGCCGTTCGCGGATGCGTCGTTCGACGGCGCGATGGTCGGCTTTGGTCTGCGAAACGTTACGTCGATCGAGACCGCGCTGCGTGAGGCGTTACGCGTGCTGAGGCCCGGCGCGAGGCTGGTCAATCTCGATACGGCGGGGGCGGAATGGCGGCCGCTGAATCCCGCATTGCGGTTTCACATGAACGTTCTGGTTCCTCTGCTGGGGGGGATGCTCGCTGGCGACCGCGGCATGTACGCTTACCTGGCGTCGTCGTCGGCCGCGTTCGAAACGCCCGAGCAATTGTGCGCGTTGTTTGAACGCTGCGGTTTCGTCGAAACGGGGTACGCCTACCGGCCTCGGCTGGTGGGCGGCGCCGCGCTGGTATGGGGCCGCAAGGAGGGTGGATGATGGACGCCTGGCGAATGAATTGGGACGCGCTGACTCAACACCGCCCCCAGCTCGCTGCGCGGATCGAAGCCATTCGCGTCGATGAAAACCGTTACCGTCTCACACCCACCCAGACCCTTTTCCCCACGCTTGAAATACACGACTCGTCCGGTGCGCACTTGTTATACAGCCGGTACGATCCGATGAAGGAAACCAGCCGCGATCTCGATCGCCTGCCCGATGGCGAAATCTTCACTCCGCTGTTGCTGGGCGTGGGGCTGGGGTACGCCCTGCGCCTGTTATACGACCGGCGGCGCGAACAGTTTTTCGACGCGATTTTGGTTGAACGCGATCCGGCGGTCTTGCGGTTGGCGCTCCAGACGACGCCCCTTCACGACGCCATCGCCGATCCGCGCTTTCACATTCACCTCGGCGACGATTTCGACGCCTGGCGTGAGACCGCTCGCGCCGTCATGCCCGCCGTGATGAGCACCAAGTTGCAGCCGGTTGCTCATCCTCCGTCGCAGCGGCGCGATCCCGCGTATTACCAGCGTATCATTGATCTGCTGAGCCAGCGCATGGTTCAGACGCGCGCTGAGTTTGACCTGATGGTCAAATCGGGGCCGCTGATTCAGGAAAATCTGTGGCATAACCTGCCCGCGATTTTGCGTTCATCGGGCGTGGCGCGATGCGGCGCCTGTCTCGCGGGGCGCCCGGCCATCGTTGTCGCGGCGGGGCCGTCGCTTGATAAAAACGCCGCGCAACTGGCCGCCGCGCGGGAGCGATGCGCCGTGATCGCGGTCGACACCGCGCTGCGAACGCTTCAGGCGCATGGCGTTCAGCCGCACATCGTGGTTTCGAACGACCCCACCGCATTGAATCAGAAACATTTTGAGGGCGTCGAGCTCTCGCCAGAAATGATTCTGGCTTACGACCCGGAACTGTATTCGGCCATCGCTTTGTCGTGGCCCGGCCCGCGTCTGCTGATGAATCTGGAAAAGGCGGTCTTCACTCGCTGGATCGAACGCGCGTTCGGGCCTTTTGGTTATTCACCCAAGGGCGTTTCGGTGGGCAACGCCGCCTTTCATCTGGCGCGAGCGCTTGGCGCGAATCCGATTATTTTCGCGGGGCTCGATCTCGCGTTCGACCCCAAAGGAGGAAAGACGCACGCTTCCGCTTCAGCGCTGCATCGCGATCACGGCGCCATTTCGCCGGGGGGCCGGGAGGCTGAACTGGGGCCGCGATGGGGCGCGGACGCCATGCGCGAATCGATCGTCTGGGTGGACGGAATCGCTGGCGGCAAGGTTCCGACTTCCGAAATCATGTCGATCTATATTCAGCAGTTCGCCGACGAAATCGCCCGGACGCGGGCGCGCGTCATTGATGCCACCGAAGGCGGCGCGCGCGTCCCGGGGACGCAGGTGATGACCTTGCAGGATGCGCTTTCGCATTGTGGAGACGGCTTCGATGCGTCCATCGTGCTTTCCGGCATACGCCCCGCGCCGAGAGACGCCGCGCGCGACGCCGTCACGATCGAGCGCGTACTGCATGAGATGGCGCCCGCGCTGGATGAAGCGCGGCGAGGCGCCGAGCTGAGCCGTGCGCTGGAAGAAAAACCGTCAAGCGGCGGGGAGATTCGCGATACCGAAGAATGGAAGCGCATGGAGCGCTGTTTCTCGGCGATTCACGGTTCGGAAGCGGTCAAGATCGCGATGGAACAGGCGATGTTCGAGGGCATGCTGCAATTTATTCAGAAAGAGCCTTGGAATCAGGCGGGAGTCCGCCTGCAAAAATACCGCGCTTACTTTGATATGCTGATCGAGCGCGCGCCGCGTTTTCTGGCCCTGATCGAAGAAGTGAAGCAATCGATTTGATAATTACCTATCTCCGCACCTCAAACACTATCACCACGCCGGGATACTCTGCATCGTCGTATACCGTCTTGAGCGTGCCATCCGCCTGACGCTGAACGATCCAGTTATGCAACATGCCGCCCAGCGGCCAGCCCAGCGGACCGTATCCCTTCGTCAAACGGTTGAGTTCGGACTGGTTATACAAGACATGCGTTACGCCGGCCGGCAAGCCGGTTTCGAGAGGATGATGGTTGAACACCGTCGGCGCGATGAAGTCAAATTCAGCGCCGTAGGTCTGCGCCTCGCCTACGAATAAGACTTCGCCCACGCGGCGCGGCGCGCGCGCCTTCAATTCGTTGAGAAACTGAATCGCGCGAAAGTGGGGCATGCGTTTGGCGAGATACGCCTCATCCAGCGTTGGAGAGATGAGAAAAGCCGCCTGATCCGGCCCCCAGACGAAAGGCAATGCGCTCCACGCCTGCACGGTCAGCAAAACGCCGCACACCGCCGCCAGAGCGGTGCGTTTGCCGCCCGCGTCTTTTAATCCATATAACGCCACTGCGGGCGCCAGCGCCATAAAGGGCAGGATGGGCGCGAGAAAGCGATCGTTCCGTTGAGTCAGAAAAAACCACGCCAGCCAGGCCGCGAAACAAAACGTGATGGCTCGCGCAACGCGTTTGACGCCCGCGCCACGAATCCAGAACGGCGCCGTGACCAGCCATAATACTGAAAACCCGGCGGGAGACGACTCGGCGAATAACTTGTGCAGAAAACCCGTGACGGTTTCGACGGCGTTTGTATCGGGCCGGGCGTGCGCGGCCGCGAACAGCGCCGAGAAGATGGGGGGCGAACCGCCCAGCCGTTCAGTCAGCAGGGGATACACCGGATTGCCGTAGAACACCTGATTGCGAATCAGCCAGGGCAGGCAGAACACCACACCCCCCAGCGCGCACCAGGCGAGCGCCCGCGCCAGCATGTTGCGCTCACGCGACTGCGTGACGTCATCCGCGCTGACGATGAACGGGAACAGAATGCAGATCGCCGAGAGATACTTCGCGCCGAGCGCGAAGCCCATCGCGGCGCCGATCAGAACGCCCCAGGCGCGGCCCGGCGTCTCACGATATCGTTCATACGCGAGCCACAACACCGCCGCCGACATCGCCGGAGCGAGGTCGACCTTGCCGTGCATCACGATGCGCAATACCAGCCCCGTTCCGAGCAGCGTGGCCGGCGCCCATGCGGAGTTCCGGCCCAGGCCCCATCGGCGCGCGATCGCATACGCCGCGCCTGCCGATATCAGCGTCATCCAGAAGACGACGACCTTGCAGCCCGCCGCGCTCGCCGCTGATAACGGCCACAGGTATATCATCTCGACGTTCATCGGGAACGCGGCGTATACGTTATAAGGAAAAGCGATCCATCCGCCGTGTTGCAGATACGCCATCGGCGCGGGCAGGTGATATTCAAGCGTGTCGTACCACAAGGGCGGCGTGGACGCGGCGGCGGCGAGTTCGAGCGTAAAGATGACGAGAAACGCCAGCGGTAAACGCTCTGAGGTTTCGGTGGATGAGGCCAGCGCGGTGCGCCAGCGGTGAAATCGATCGGCCCAGCCGCGACGGCCGAGAACGATCGACGCCGCCGACAGCGAGAGAAAGGTGAGGGGGTACGCCGCATGCAGGGTGATGATAATAAATCCCGCCAGCGCGGCCAGCGCCAGGGAGAGAAACGCGGCGTATACGATGCGCTCGAATGGGTCGTCGTCTTTTTGTTCGTTCCCCAGGCGGGCCAGCAGCCATTCAGCCGGTCCCCAGAAGGTAATCAATGGAAGCGTACCCGCCAGCCAGGTGCGCGCGTGCAGCAGCGGACCCCATACCATCCAGCGATGGCCCCACAGCACAATCGCCGCCAATGCGATCGACAGAGCCAGCCCGGCGGCCACGCGGCGCGGATCGTTCCGGTTCATGGCCGGGAATCCAGGTAGCCTTGCAGGATCCACGCGGCGGCGGTCTGATCGATGACTTTCTTGCGTTTTTTGCGGCTGACGTCGCCTTGCAGAAGAACGCGCTGCGCCGCGTGAGTCGAGAAGCGTTCGTCCCACAGTTTGACAGGCAGGCCCAGCTCATCGCGCAGCCGGTCCGCGATGACGCGCGCCTGTTTCGCTTTGTCGCCGTGCGAACCGTCCAGCCGCTTGGGCAGCCCGATTACGATTTCCATGACCGATTCGCTTTCGACAATGGCGCGCACGGCGTCCAGCAGGCGATCGTTGGAGACGAAGTCGATCGTTTTATACGGTTGGGCGGTGATGCGCAGAGCGTCCGACAGCGCCGCCCCCACGCGTTTCTCACCCAGGTCGAGCGCCAGTACGCGGCCTGATTCAGTCATCGGGGCTCCAGAAGAGTGGGCGGGGTTCGCCCGTGTTGATAGTGAAATGATGGCGCGGAATCTCTTCTCCACGTTCGATCACAACCTCGCGTGAAAGCGATTCACGCCATGCGGCGAGGTTGCTTTTTTTCGAGCCGATGGCGATGGAATAGTCTTTGGGATTTACGCACGCGCGCGAGGTCCGGGCGCGGAGCAACGCTTGACCGATGACTTGCCGCGCGAGCCTTGATTCGACCTCATGGCGAAGGGCGGGGTGCCACGGCCCCGCGACGATCTTATCGCTTCCGTCGCCGCGTTCGTCTGATAGCGCCAGCCCCACGCGCGCGATGGCGACGCCCGCGCGGCGCAGGCGCGCATAGCCGTGGGCGCACTGTTGAATGGCTTCTTCAAGCGGTTGAGGCGTGTAGCGGCCACGCTGGAAGAGCGCTTCAAGCGGCGTGCCGCGCAACACCAGCGTCGGGGCGATGCGCGCGAGGTCAGGCTTGATGGCGGCTGTGCGCGAAACCGTTTCGCGCCACGATGCGTCGTTCTGGCCGGGCAGCCCCGTCATCAGGTGAACTCCCAGCGAAAAGCCGTGATTCCGCACGCGCTCGCAGGCGTCTTCCGCCGTGCGGGCGTCGTGTCCGCGGCCGGCGCGCCGCAATACCTCATCGTCGAACGATTCGACGCCGAGTTCGATGGTGCGCACGCCGCGTGATTTCAGATAGTCGAGCATGTCGCCGCTTACCCGGTCGGGCCGGGTTGAGACGCGAACGCCCCGCACGTGCGCGCATTGCAGCCAGGGGGCGACGCGATCGAAGCAGGCGTCCATCGTTTCGCGGGGCAGGGCGCTGAAAGTGCCCGCATAGAAGGCGATTTCCCACTCGCGGCCGGGCTCGGCGCCGAGGGTCTCAAGACGCGAGTCCCACGCGCCGCGTTCGTCGTGCGCGCCCACGATGAGCGGCTGGTTGCAATACACGCATTGATGCGCGCAACCCTGAAAGGGGAGATAGAACGGGAGGATGGCGGTGGAATTCATCACGCTCCGGTATGGCGCCCGCGCGTCCGGATTCAGGCGACTTCAAGCCCCACGTGCAGCGTTTTGAGCGCGTCGGACGCGGCCGCCCGCTCCGCGCGTTTTTTGCTTTTGCCTTCGCCGCGGCCGATACGCCGGTCGCGGATGAACACTTCAACCACGAACATTTTGTCGTGGTCGGGGCCTTCGGCGGAGACGACGCGGTAAATGGGCAATACGCCGTGTTTTTTCTGGACTTCTTCCTGCAGCATCGATTTGTAGTCGTTGATGCTGTCGCCGCGCAGGGCTTTGTCGATCTCGTCATGTAACTGATCGAGCACGAATCGTTTGGATGCATCGATTCCGCAGGCAAGGTGAATGGCGCCGACCACGCTCTCGAACACGTTGCCCAGAATCGAAAAACGGGTTCGCCCGCCGGTTTGTTCTTCGCCCTTGCCGAGAAGGAGATGATCGCCCAAGTGAAGCTCGTCGGCGCGGCGGGCGAGGATGCGCTTGCTCACGACGACCGATTTGATTTTGGAAAGGTAGCCCTCGCGCTCGTCGGGGTTATCTTCATACAGCGCTTCGGTGACGGCGAAACCGACCACGGCGTCGCCGAGAAACTCAAGCCGCTCGTTGCCGTAATTTTCGCAGCCATCGACCTCGTTGGCGTATGAACTGTGACACAAGGCCAGGTTCAACAGACGCGGATCCATTTCAGGAAACCCCAACGCCGCCGCCAGCTCTCTCATCTCCTGTTCGCGTTCGATCTCGATCTCTCTGTTCATCTCTCTCATCATCCGGCGGTTCTTCACGAAGCCGCTTCATGTAAACGTGCGTAATAAAAGCGTTGTGACCGCTTTTTCGCGGTCGTCGAAAACATCGACCAGGCCCGCCAGCCTTGAGCTGGATACCAGTTCCTGCGATCGGCTTTCCGGCTCGACCAGAATACTCATGGGGTGGCCTTTTTCGCGCAATTCGTCGATCAGTTCTGAAAACACGCCGAAACTGTCCTTGCCCAGATAGACGACTTCGGTCATGTCGAACAGAATCGGTTTCGTATTCGCGGGCAGGCCTTTGACCGCGCGCTGAATCTTTCCGACCGAATCCACGCCGATGCGCCCGCTGAGGCGAATCTCGAAGATCGCGCCGACTTCCTGCACATCGACGGCGAGGCGGTTGCCCCGCAATCCGCCGGATCGCACCCGTTCGGCGATGTCTTTCTGATCGCCGGTTAACATTCTCACCCGGAAGGCGCCGCGGCCTTCCGTTCGGATGACGTGGGCTTCGATCGATTTCGTCGAATTGACGATCGCGTCGGCGGCGATGGTTCCGCCTTTCCAGTCTTCCGCAATGGGCATGATTAACAGCGTCATACCCTTGTCGATGTTATAAGACGTGCGCAGGTCGGCGTGGAGGTCTTTGCGATCGACCATGGAAGCGAAAAAGACTTCGCGCGTTTCCTTATTGAGGCAGACGTGTAATTTGTTTTCCGGCATGGGTTACCGCCGCATCGTTTCATTTTCATGAAACTTCCAACGCCAACGCAACGCGCGCCGGTTCGATGAGGTTCAGGATGCCGGACGGCCGGCGGCGCATGAGACGGATGCAAAATCGCTATTAGTTTACGATGCTTCGATGCGATTGTAAGGCGCCGAGTACGCCGCAAGCCAGCCGGACCGGCAAAAAAATACTCCCCGGCCGAAACCGGGGAGCAAGGAAGGTTATTCAGATTTTTTCAGGATTGGATGCGTCTTTTTGCGTTTCAGATCACGAACAGCCGCTGGTCGCGCCGCAGTTCATGCACTTGTAACACGCTCCGTTGCGCACCATGATCGCGCCGCATTCGTGGCAGGGAGGCGCGTCGGCCTGCACTTCGAAGGTGAAGCCGCCGTTTTTATTGGCTCCACTGTCTTCGCTCGCGGGCGAGAGGCCGTTATCCACGCCGTTGAGGTCGCTGTAATCGTTCGCGGTCGCTTTTTTGCTCCGGTCGATGATTCCAAGTTGCTGCTGAGCCTCTTTGTTGAGGAACTTCGAAGCCAGCCAGCGGAAAATGTAATCGGTGATCGACTTGGCGATGGGAATCTCCGGATTACCGGTGAAGCCCGCCGGTTCAAAGCGCGTGTGTGAGAACTTATTGACCAGAACCTCCAGCGGAACGCCGTACTGCAACGCCAGCGAAATCGCCGTGGCGAAGGCGTCCATCAGGCCCGAAACCACGCTGCCTTCTTTGGCCATGGTCAAAAAGATCTCGCCGGGCATGCCGTCGGGGAACAGGCCGACGGTGATATAGCCCTCGTGCCCCGCGATGCTGAATTTGTGGGTGATCGCCTCGCGTTCGTCGGGCAGACGGCGGCGGTAGGGTTTGCCCGGGGCGCTCGTCTCGGCGGCGGGTTTCGCTTCCGCCTTGCTGCTGCTCTTGCGGGTCTGAAGCGGCTGAACCTTTTTGCAGCCGTCACGGTAGATCGCCACCGCTTTGAGACCGAGTTTCCAGGCGGCCATGTAGGCGTTTTCAATCTCTTCGACGCTGGCTTCTTCAGGCAGATTCACCGTTTTGGAGATCGCGCCCGAGATAAAGGGCTGAACCGCGCCCATCATGCGGATGTGGCCCATGTAATGAATCGAGCGCTTGCCGTTGGCGGGCTTGAAGGCGCAGTCGAAAACCGGCAGGTGGTCATCGTTCAGCGCGGGCGCGCCTTCGATGGTGTCGTTTTCATCGACGTAGCCAACGACCTTCAACACCTGGTCCTGGCTGTAACCCAGTTTTTTCAGCGCCTTGGGTACGGTGTTATTGACGATTTTCAACACGCCGCCGCCTACAAGGCTCTTGTATTTCACCAGCGCGATATCGGGCTCGATGCCGGTGGTGTCGCAATCCATCATGAAGGCGATGGTACCGGTCGGGGCCAGCACGGTGACCTGGGCGTTGCGGTATCCGTGGCTTTCACCCAGCTGCACCGCGTCTTCCCATGACTGGTTGGCGGCGTCATGCAGGCGTTTGGGCGCGAGACGTGAATCGATGCCGTACGAGGCGTCGCGGTGCATACGGATCACGTCGAGCATAGGTTTTTCGTTGCGGGCGTAGCCCTCGAACGGCCCCATCGACTCGGCGATCCGCGCGCTCTGCGCGTAGGCTTCGCCGCACATCAGCGAAGTGATCGCCGCCGCGTAGCCGCGTCCTTCATCGCTGTCGTAGGGCAGGCCATTGGCCATCAACAGTGCGCCCAGGTTGGCGTAACCCAGCCCCAGCGTGCGGAAGATATGGCTTTTCTCATCGATTTTTTCCGTCGGGTAGCTGGCGTTATCGACCAGAATCTCCTGCGCGGTGATCATCACGTCGACGGTGTGTTTGAAGGCGTCCACGTCGAAGGTTCCATCCTCGCGCATGTACTTCATCAGGTTGATCGACGCCAGGTTGCAGGCGGTATCGTCGAGGAACATATATTCAGAGCACGGGTTGGAGGCGTTGATGGGGCCGTCGGCGGGGCAGGTGTGCCACTTGTTAACGGTGGTATGGAACTGCATGCCGGGGTCGCCGCAGTCGTAGGTGCACTGCGCCACCATGCGCATCAGGTCGCGCGCCTTGTAGGTTTCACAGGGGGCGCCGCCCAATACGTACTTCGTGCTCCACTCGCCGTTTTCCTCCACCGCGCGCATGTAATCATCGGTCACGCGCACGCTGTGGTTGGCGTTTTGGAAGAAGATTGAACTGTAGGCTTCGCCGTTGAACGACGAATCGTAACCCGCGTCGATCAACGCCCAGGCTTTTTTCTCTTCTTTCGCCTTGCTTTGAATGAATTCAACGACGTCGGGGTGATCCATATTGAGAATCACCATCTTGGCGGCGCGGCGGGTTTTGCCGCCCGATTTGATTACGCCGGCGAACGCGTCATAGCCCTTCATGAACGAGACCGGGCCGGAGGCGCTGCCGCCGCCGCGCAGTTTCTCTTTCGATGAACGGATGGCCGACAAGTTCGACCCCGTGCCCGAGCCGAATTTGAACAGCATGCCTTCGGTGCGCGCCAGGGTGAGGATCGATTCCATCGTATCGTTGACCGAATTGATGAAACAGGCTGAGCACTGGGGCTCTTTTTCAACGCCCACGTTAAACCAGACGGGGCTGTTGAACGACGCGTGCTGATGAAGCAGCAGGTAGGTTAACTCATCGCGGAAGGCGTCCTGATCGTTCTGGGTGGCGAAATACATCTGGCGCTGACCCCATGAGACAATGGTGTTGACCACGCGGCCGATCAGCTGGCGGACGCTGCTTTCACGCTCGGGCGAGCCCATTGTGCCGCGAAAGTATTTTGATACCACCACATTGGTCGCGAGTTGCGACCACTTTTTGGGGAACTCGACTCCACGCTGTTCAAAAACAACGTCGCCTTTTTCACCGGAGATCACGGCGTCGCGTTTTTCCCACTCGACCTGATCGAACGGCGCTTTTCCCGCCTCGGTATAGCGTCGTGAGAAACGTAACTTGCGTGTTTCGGATTTTTCGCTTGAATTCTTCTTGTCGGTAATCATGGTTTCGCCCTGCGCCTTGAGGCGGTTCGAGTCGAGAATTGCCATCAGGATTCTCCTTATAGCATAACTTTTATTGAATTGTTATCGTAATTTTGTCAGATGAATATCAACACAAAATCATGCGATTAATTTCCTACCTGTTGAGGCGAAATAGAAATTAGACCCAATATATTGTGGTGTCAAGTCATTTTTTTCAAAAAAAGATTATCACTGGTATAACTTCAAAAATTCGATTTAATTCTTATCGGTTCTAACCGGGTTGAAAGTCTCAGCTTATATTCGATTCAGACATGGGCCCATGTAATTTTTTGAAAAAAAACTCCCCAAAAAAGATTTTTTCATCGTAAAATAGCGTTATCCAGAATGTAACGCTGATAAGCCAAGCGAATCGAACGAGATAGGCGGCGGACATGCCCGCGGAATCCAAAAGCGCGAACAAAGCGCGGCTTCTACTTGAGAAGGGCCTCACCTTCTTCCACAAGGGAGAATACCAGGAGGCGTCTCAATTTCTGTACGAAGCGATCATGGAAGACGCGCAATCGTTCGAGGCGATGTATAACCTCGCCTGCTGTTATTCCATGCTGGGCGATACGCATAACGCGATCAAATATTTGCACCGCGCCGCACAGCTCGCCCCGCAATGCGTCGACTGGGCGAAGGAAGACCGCGAGTTCGACCCGATCAGAAATGAGAATCTTTTTCAGGAAATCGTTGGCGCGTATTCCATTGACGAAGAAGACCGGAATCCCGAAACCAGAGAAGAACCGGAAGCGGTTGCCCCCCCCGATCTGACTGAAGAAGAACCCGCGCCCACGGAAGAAGAAGCCGAATTAAACGGCGAGCCCGCTCCCGTTGAAGAAGAAGCCCCGCCCCCCGAGGAAGAGCAGTACGATGAAACCGGCGAAGAGAACTGGGGAGGAGGATACGCCCCCGCCCCGCCTGTTTCCGAACCCTCCGTTCAGCCTTCGGGGCCGCTGCCCCGGCTGCAAGGCGCAAAAAAGAAAAAACCCGAACCTCCGCCGCCGCAGGCCCCGGTTCACTTTCCTCCCTGCGCCTCCTGTGGAGGCATCATCGATATCGAACGCCGCCAGCGGTATAACATCTTCATGATTCTCATCGCGCTCTGGCTTGGCATCATGCTGTGCATCATGATGTTCGTCTCGTTATGGGGCGGGTGGGGATTCGTCTTGATTCTGGGCGCGTTTTACCTTTTGCTTCAGACCGAAGAAAAATGGGTCTGCCAGAATTGCGGCGCGGTCGGCCGTGACTGCGGCGAGCCGCCCAAAAAGAAGAAATAAGACTTACGCCGCATCGTTCAGCGTTTCCCTACGCCTTCCGCTCCCCATTTTGCCCACCAGATAAATTACCAGCGCCTCACGAAACAGATCGTCGCCGCGATATGACACGTGCATAATCGTCCGCTCATTGATGAACGCCGCGAAGCGTTCGCGCTCTTCCACCAGGTCGAGCGGCATCACCGCCGCCCTCACCACGGGGCGTTTCCCCTTTTCAGTGGGGAAATCCAGCGACGCTTTTTCGCCCAGGCATTCACGGATGACCTTGACCCCTCGTTTGAACGCGCGCAACACGGTGTCTTCAGACACGCGCAATAACTGGGCGAGACGGCGCGGCCCCGCCCCGGTCGACATCAACGCCAGAATGCACTGCTGGTTGATTCCGCTGAGCTTTTTCATCGCAATGCGCCGGATGGCGTCCAGCTGTTTTTCGACCTCTTTTGAAGGGATCGGGGCGATCTGAAGTTCGTTCAACGGCGCATGGCTGTTCTGGTCGCAGATGGCCGCCAGAATGTTCGGGTTCCATGTCGCCTCGTGGTAATCGCGGGCGACGGTGACGTCGTCGAGCAGACGTTCCCATTCCTCCGGCTGGCCATGGTCGTCAGAGTTTCTTTTTCGTCTTTTTTCAAAATCGGTCACGATAACGCCTCCACAAGTGTTTGAAATTTTGGAGAAATAAGCCTTGCGGATCGTTACTGTGCAAACGGCGTGCCTGCTCGCATGTTCACTTGCGGTAAAATCAGCAAGTCTTATTAACAGAGCGGTTTATTCGAGGAGAGGTTATTCACTCAATGAGGGGCGATTTTCTTCCAGAAAGCCATCGACGGCCGCGCGGACGAGCGCGTCAATGGCGCTGTTCTGATCGGAGGCGATCGCTTCAAGCGCCTGAATCTGAGTGGCGGTGAGATTGACTTTGACCGGTTCCAGATCGGGGGGAGCGAAAGCGCAAACGCATCCTTCGCGCTCTTTCTGACATCGTTTGATCGACTCACGCAACCCCCTGAGCAGGTCGGCGCGATTGTCGGCGTCAGCGGGAAACGCCGCGCAGGCGGCGCTCATGGTGATCGTCACCGCCGGGCGCGACCGGATTTTTGAGGCGAGCGCGGTAAAGCGCCGCTGAATCTCTTCAGCGAAATCGTGTGCGCGTTCACAAGTGATGTTGGGCAGAATCAGTAAAAACTGGTTTACGCCGGGGCAATCGAGATATACGTCCTGCGGGGTTTGTTCAACAAGTACGCCGATCATGCCGGCGCAGGCTTTTTTCAAGACGGTTTTACGGCGCGGGTTGGAGGCGAGTTCGTCGAACTGGTCGATCGAGCATAGAATAAAAGTCACCTGCTCGCCTTCATCGGCGGCGGCTGACAACAACCGATCCAGCGTTCCACTGGTCGGTTGTTCGGGATGATACAACACGGTGGACAGCAGATCGTCGTACTGTTTGTTAAAAACAAGCAGCGATCCCAACAGAAAGCCTCCAATCCAGCAGCATCAACTCAACACGCAGCGCGCAAAAAAATGAATATCACTACAGGATGAAATTTAGCAGTCTTCCCGGAACCGGGCAAGTCATTTTCCACAGCATTTTTTATATTTTTTGCCGCTGCCGCAGGGGCAGGGCTCGTTTCGTCCCACCTCGGGCGCCGGGGGCGTTGAGGCGGATACGGATTGACGCAGCTCGCGCAGACGGCGCTCGGCGGCGTCGTGTTCGCGTTGCTGGTTTTCCAGCCATTCGTCGGCCAGCCGCCGTAATTCGGCGTCGGCGTGCTCAAAGAACATGATGTATGACTGGCAAAAGTGATTCGAACCCCGGTCATGCGGATCGCGCAGCCGGTCCTTGGTGCAACCGCCCCAGCAGTGCGTCAACCACTGGCATTCGGGGCATTCAGGCGGCAGTTTCGATTTCCATACGCCGAATTCCTGCTGACGCTCGCTGTTGAGCATCTCAATGATGCGGCCTTCGGTCAGGTTACCCAGTTTCCACTCGGGTTCGACGAAGAAGTCGCATGAATAGATGTCGCCGTTGTGTTCGACCACCACGTAACATCCGCATTCCTGCAACAGAGTGCATTCCGGCGGCTGCATACCGACGTAGGTGTGAAAGACCGAATCGATCCAGCGGACAGAGGTCGTGGGTTTTCCATCGCGGAAATCGGCCTTCCAGCGGTCGAAGATATCGCAGAGAAAACGCCCGTACTGCTCCGCCGAAACCGACCAGGACGCCGCTCGGCTTGAGTCGGCGTGATCGAGTTCGACGCAGGGGATGAACTGCATGAATTCAAACCCCATGTCTTTATGAAAATCATAGATTTCATCGGCGTAGTTGCACGAATAATCGTTGACCACCACCAGCGCGTTGACCGCGACGCCCCGGTCGAGCATCAGTCGTCCCGATTCGCGCACGCGTTCCCACGAGGGGCGACCGCCCTTGGTGAAACGGTATTTGTCGTGAATGTGTTCAGGCCCGTCGAGCGACAGCCCCACCAGAAACTGGTATTCCCGAAGAAATTCGCACCATTCTTCGTTAATCAGCAGGCCGTTGGTTTGCAGGCCGTTGCCGACCACCTGGCCGCGCCGGCCGTACTTCTGTTGGAATTCAACCGCCTTGCGAAAAAAATCGACTCCCATCATGGTGGGTTCGCCGCCCTGCCAGCCGAACGACACCTGCTGTCCGCCGTCGTTCATAATCTGGCGGACCATTTCTTCCAACACTTCGACGCTCATGCGATGGACTTTGGCGTTGGGGTAGAGCTCGGCTTTTTCGAGGTAGAAGCAGTAGACGCAATCGAGGTTGCAGTCGGCGCCGGTCGGTTTGATTAACACCGACTGCAGCGGCTTGACGCGCGTGGGCTGAATGACGGGCAAATCCATAACGGTCATCGGTTTCTCCCCGGAGGTACGGTATTCCAGTCGTTCATTGTAACGGCGCTTGTGATATTGTTCCATTCAGGCGGGGCGGAATCGCACGAACCCGCGCCGATTCACCGGGATGGGCCGAAGTAGAGACGGCGATTTCAGAGATTGAAAGGTACAATACACGGCAGTGAATTTATGTGTGAATGAGTAAACCATGCGCTTTTTATACGTGATACTCGGCGTGATCTGGCTCGTCTTCGGTTGGACGTGCGTGGAAGCGTTGCGGTGGGAAAAACCCCTGCCGACGCCCGTATTCATTCTCAGCGAAGTCCGCAGCGCCAGTAAAGAGACGATCAATCAGGAGATCGAACAACTGGACGCCCTTCTCTCCAGCCAATCGTCGGACCTGCGCGAACGGTCGGTCACGTATCTGCAACTGGGCGACAAGTATTTCGTCAAAGCGTTTCTGTTCGATAATCGCAACGCCCAGATTCCCTTTTTAAAACTCTCCGTGGAAAAATATCAGGAAGCGCTGCGCCTCTCGCCCAATCAGCCCATCCTGTTTCTCCGTCTCGCCGACGCTTACGCGCTGTTGGGAGTACGCGACAAGGCGGAGGATTATTACGCGAAAACAATCGCGGCGGATATTCGTAATGAAGATGAAGTGGTCCGCCGCATGAGAATGTTGTTGCCTTCGGACGACCGCCGCCGCTGAGCCGGTGAGTTCGGTTTATGTCCATACTATTCAGGGGGGAATCGAGCCGGGCTCGACCTGTTCGCTTATGTTGATCTGGGTATTCCTCTGCATCGTCGTTGGCTCGTCGCTTCAAATCAATTACGTGATGGAAGCATTCATTCGTATGGGTGGCGGATTGGCGATGGCCGATACCAGCCGCTTCGTTCTGTATCCGGACTGGGTGGAAGAACTGCATTATGCTTTTTTCTGGTTTTCAGCGATTCTGCGCACCTTGATGAACGTATTCTGGCCTGCCGCCGATCGCCGATCGTATATGGAAGACCTGAAAGACATGATCACCTGGGTGATGCTGGCCCATGCCGTAAGCGTGTTGATCTTGCGCATGTTGCGCGTTCCGTGGTGGTTTGCTTACCCCGGTTCGGCGCTGGTCACGGTGGCGGCCCCGGTATGGATTGCGTCGCTCTGGCGCCCTCGGCATCTCAAGCGGCTTGAATCGGAACAGCTTTCGGGCGATTCGATCCGCAAAATTGCCGAGCGATCCGATCTGACGTTGCGTTTTATTCGTCTGCTGCCGCCGGGCGCGGTGTTCGTCGTCGATAACGCGGTGAAAAACGAGCACGCGACCTGCCTGTTTCTGCATCGCCGGCCGCGCATGGAACGCCCCGGATTGCGTGAGGACCTCATCCTGCAGATGCCGATCGATCTGAAAGAGCTGCGCCCGATTGAAGACGGCGCGGTTCTGACGCGCTATCTTTTTTATTCGCATGAAGAGGGCGTGTCGGCGGTTCACCTGGACGGGCCCGATCTGAGCGATCCCGCGTCGCTCGATGCGCCCATCGACGCATTCACGCTCGACAAGATCGACTCCGCCGCGCCGCGCCACCCCTCGATTGAAGACGCCCCCTTGCCGCTGGTGGTGAGAGACGCGGTCTGGCGCCGGGTGGAAAACGCCGGATCCCCAAAATCGCCGGAATTAACCGGATTTTCGGCGGAACCGGCTGGCTGATTGTTCCAGCCGCGCTTGACACTCAATCCCCTTTTCAGTAGCCTACGAGAACGTAAAGCCGCGAAAAAGCGGGTCTTGATCCGCGTTTTCGTAACTTTCGTCAAATCAACGTTACAACGATGGAGGATATTCCCGTGGAAGGGAAAGCTCTTGGCCTGGTTGAAACACGCGGTCTGGTCGGCGCTATTGAAGCGGCCGATGCGATGGTGAAAGCGGCGAGCGTTACGCTCATCGGCAAGGAAAAAATCGGCGGTGGTTTCGTGACCGTGATGGTGCGCGGCGACGTCGGCGCGGTGAAAGCCGCGACGGACGCTGGCGCGGCGGCGGCCCGCAAAGTGGGCGAAGTCGTTTCGGTTCACGTCATTCCGCGTCCTCATTCGGACCTGGAAGCCATTCTGCCCGCGAAAGGCTGATGCGGCTGGACGGCGCGGACGGCCCGTCTGGTTTCGCAACGCGTTTTCCGGTTTGCGAACGACGCCCAAGCGTGGCCGCTCAGCCACGCTTGGTTTATCTGTAATTGTTTTCGCCCGAACGCAGCGTGAATCCGGTTTGCGCACGTTTGGGCGGTGAACTTTTTCCGGATGGCTCCGCGTCTCCGCCCTGAATCCCGCGCGTGGATCGAAGGGAAATTGCAGGTATGTCTTCCCCGAATCTGAACGACGCCCTGGTTGAGCAGATCACGCGCCGCGTAGTGGCGCGGCTGCAGGGCGAACTCGCCTCCACGCCACCGGCGTCAGCGCCGGGCGGCAAGATGCTGGTCCCCTGTAATATCTCCGTCCGGCACATTCACCTCGACCGGAAAAGCATGGACGCGCTGTACGGGCCAGGTTCCGAGCTGGAAGTATTGCGCCCCCTCTACCAGACCGGTGAATTCGCGTCAAAGCAGACGCTGACGCTGGTCGGGCCGCGCATGCGCTGCCTGGGCGAAGTCCGTATTCTGGGGCCGTTGCGCAAATACACTCAGGTGGAGGTCTCGCGTACCGACGCCATCTATCTGGGCATCGATCCGCCGGTGAACCGTTCGGGCGACCATACCAATAGCGAAAAACTGATTCTCGTCGGGCCTCATGGCGTGTTGCACCTTCAGAAGGGCGTGATTCTCGCTAACCGCCACATTCACATTTCGGTGGAATCGGCGAAAAAATGGGGGTTGAGCGACAATCAGAGCGTTCGGGTTCGCATTGAAGCCAACGGCAAGAAAACCATTCTGGAAGAATGCCAGATTCGCGTGCTCGACCTGTTTAAAGACGAAATGCATCTCGATACCGACGACGGCAACGCCTGCGGGTTGCGCGGCGGCGAGATGGTTGAAATTCTCCCCTGAATCCGCCGGGAGAAGCCAGCCGGACGCCGAGTGAATTAAATCATTCGGCTTTCGCCTCGTTTCCCCGCCGGATGGGGATTCATAAAATCAAACTCGTTCCGTTACACGGAAGACGATAACCACACATGGACGCGCGCGAGCTGGAACGCATCATCATTGAAGAGGTCAAAAAGGCGCTCGCCGAGCAACAGCGCGGCGAATCGACCCTGCTTCCGCCCAGCGCCGCCGAAACCATCGACGCGAACGCCTGCAAGAGTCCGGCGTGTTCATGCTCATGCGGCGGCGAGACTGTGGAGTCCAAATCAGGCGCGGCCGCTCCGGCTCCATCGCCCCTCGACGGCCCGGCGGTGTTGCTGATTCTGACCGGCGCGCGTGAACCGTGGGATATTCATCAGAAAACGTTTCGCCTGTGGCGCGAAGAAGGCGTTACTATTGAGGCGATTTTTTCCGCCGACGCGCCCGGCGCGTTCACGGAGGCCGAGCTGAACGGCCTCGGAATCCGGCTGATCAAGTGCAAGGATGAGATTCAGGCCCTGCGGCTCGACATGAGCCGTTACGCGGCGGTTTATATGCCGTCGGTGTGCCGGAACCACGCCGCCAAGCTGGCGCTGGCCATCACCGATGACCACGCGCTCAAGGTCAACCTCGCCGCGCTGGCGCATAAGGTCCCGACCATTGCGTCGACGGAGGGGCTCGCCAAAGACGCCTGCATCGTGTTCGGCAACAACGTGCCCGGCGTGCAGGAGGTTCTCGACGGGTATCGCAACCAGTTGAGCAAAATGGGAGTGAAACTGCTGCCCGCGCCGGACGCGCTGAAAGAGACGCACCGCGCCGCGACCAACAAGGCCGACAGCGAGAGTCCCGATCTGATTACGTATATCATCACCGAAGAAGACGCCGACAAACTCAAAGGCCCCGTGGTAAAAGCCGTTCGGGGCGGATTGATTACTCCGCTGGCGATGGAAAAACTCACGCGGCGGGGCATCGAAGTGGTTATCGTCCCGCAAAAATAAGGCGCGGCGGACCCAAGTGAAAGAATTCCCGTTCAGGAGCGGAATCCCGATGGACGACCAGCGAATCGCCGAAATCGTAAGACGCGTTCTCAGCGAACTGCAAACCCAGCCGCAAGGCGCAACCGCCCCGCGCGGTCACGTCGCCACCTGCATGGGCGGCGCGGTCAGCGGCGGGCGCGACGGCGTGTTTAACTCGATCGAAGACGCCATCGCCGCCGCGAAACAGGCCTTTACCCGCTGGTCAAAGGTTCCGCTCAGCGAGCGCAAACGTTACATCCAGATCATTCGCGATCTGTCTAAACAGCGCAACCACGAATGGGCCGAGATGACCGTGCGCGACACCAACATGGGCCGCGCCTCCCACAAGGAAATCAAAAACCGGCTGGCGTATGAACTGACGCCCGGCCCCGAAGAACTCTCGACCTACTGCCAGACCGGCGATAAAGGCATGATGCTGGAGGAATACACCCCCTTCGGCGTGATCGGCACTATCACTCCCACCACCAATCCGGTGGCGACGGTGATTAACCATTCCATCGCGATGCTCTCAGCGGGCAATACCATCGTATTCGGTCCGCATCCCAACGCCGTGCAATGCACCCTGCAATCGATGCAGGAGATCAACCGCGCGCTGACCGCGGCGGGCGCGCCCGCCAACCTGATGACCTCGGTCAGCGAGCCCACCCTCAAGACCGCCAAAGTGATCATGACGCATGACGACATCTCGCTGCTGGTGGTCACCGGCGGCCCGGCCGTCGTGCGCGCCGCGATGGAAAGCCCCAAACGCGCCATCGTCGCCGGTCCCGGCAACCCCCCGGTAGTGGTCGATGAAACCGCCAACGTGGGACACGCCGCCGTCAGCGTGTATGAAGGCTCCAGTTTCGATAACAACCTGCCCTGTATTACCGAAAAATCCTGCTTTGTCGTATCGGCGGTGTATGACGAATTTCTCGCCGCCATTCGTCAGCGCGGCGCTTACCTCCTCGACCGCCAGCAGACCGAAGCAATGACGCGCGCCGTCATCACGCCTGACGATCACGTCAATAAAGACTATATCGGCAAGGATGCATCCTACGTCGCGCAGCAGGCGGTTGGCGTGACGGTTTCATCGAATTGCGATCTGCTGATCGCCGAAGTCGGCCGCGATCATCCCTTCATCGTTCACGAGTTGATGATTCCGCTGCTCGGCATCGTGCGCTGCAACAGCTATGAAGAAGCCATTCAGGCCGCTCACCACGCCGAGCATGGCTTTAAACATACCGCCATTATTCATACCCAGCGCATCGACCGCATTACCGAATTCGCTCAGTTGATGGACTGCAACCTGTTCGTCGCCAATTCGTCGTGCGGCGCCTGCCTCGGCAATGGAGGCGAGGGATACACCGCCTTCACCATCGCGGGCAAGTCAGGCGAGGGCCCCTGTACGCCAAAAACCTTCAGCCGCCGCCGCCGTTTCGCCATCGCCAACGCCATGCGCTTCGTGTAAGCGGGGCTGTGCGGCGTCATGATCTCCGCACATGACTTTGATCCGCGCGCGGACGATTCCGGCGAGAGATTACGCGAATTGTTTCCTGATTTCGCAATTGGAGCGATAAAAAAAAGCCCCAATGCGTTGAGGATGCGCTTTTGCGGCGAGGGATTGCTTGACGCTCATTCTCTGGGGCGTTTGCTGTTGGTGAACGGGAAATTACGCAAAGATGAAATCACGCTTTTCGTACAATGCTCTCCCGCGATGGCAAGACAACTTTCAGATTACGGCGTCCACCGCGTTCTGATGTTGAACGTTGGGTCGGAAACGGAGTCCCAGACAGCCTGATCTCGTGAAAATGTGGAAATTAAAAAAGGAGAACCGATCGGTTCTCCTTTTTTCGTATTCTTAGAGGGAAAATTCTTACTTCGCTTGAGCGCCGTATTTTTTGCGGAATTTTTCAATCCGGCCGCCCGCCGCGGACGCCTTCTGCTTGCCGGTGTAAAACGGATGGCAGGCGGAGCAGATTTCAACCTTGAGTTCCGGCTCGGTTGACCCGGCCTGGAATGTATTTCCACAGGCGCAATGAATATTCGCCAGATAATAAGTCGGATGAATTTCCTGTTTCATGATCGGTGGTCTCCTTGAGAATTACGCAAGAAAAGATTGTAGCCTTACGGGATCACCCGTCAATCGGCGCGGACGATCCGGACGCCACTTTTTCAACCCGCCGCGGCTGGCTCAGCCATCTGTTTTTTTTTCATCGAATAAAAAGCAACGCGCCCGGCTGTCTCCGCCGGTTTCGTACATCTCAGGCTCTGACTGGTCGCAGGGCTCAAAGCGATGTTCGCAACGGGGATGGAAACGGCAGCCCGCTGGAAAACGGAACGGGCTGGGTACCGTACCGGAAATCACGTTGAGTTTGCTCTGGGTTTCTTCGTTCAGCCGGGGAATGGACCGTAATAAACCCCGCGTATAAGGATGTTTAGGTTCTCTGAACAACTCGCCGACCGGCGATTCCTCGACGATCTTACCCGCGTACATGACCGCGACCCGGTCGGCGGTTTCGGCGATAACGCCCAGATCGTGGGTGATGAGGATGATAGAAGCGTTGGTCCGCTCTTTCAGGTCGTCCATCAGCGCCAGAATCTGCGCCTGTACGGTGACGTCGAGCGCGGTGGTGGGTTCGTCGGCGATGAGCAGGTCGGGGTCGCAGGCCAGCGCCATCGCGATCATGATCCGCTGACGCATGCCGCCCGAGAGCTGATGAGGGTATTCGCGCGCGCGTTGCGGCGCGGCGGGAATACGGACTTTTTCCATCATCTGAACGGCGGCGTCGAACGCGTCGCGATGGCTCATCCGGCGGTGAATGCGGTATACCTCGGCGATCTGGTCGCCCACGGTGAACACCGGGTTGAGCGCCGTCATCGGTTCCTGAAAGATCATTGAAATCTGGTTGCCGCGGATGGCGCGCATGCCGCGTTCAGGCAGCGTTAAAAGATCCTGCCCTTTGAAGACGATCTTTCCACCCACGATTCGGCCCGGCGGATTGGGAACCAGCCGCAGAATCGAGAGCGAGGTCATGCTTTTGCCGCAACCCGATTCGCCCACCAGACCCAGAGTTTCGCCTCGCCGGACCTGAAAAGACACGCCGTCGACCGCTCGCCCCTCGCCCTCAACAGTGAAGAAGCGGGTTTGCAGGTTTTGGACGTCCAGCAGAATTTCATGATTGGGCTTGTTCATAGTGGGAGTAGTATAGACGGTTCGCGGATGTGATTCCACGTGAAGCCGCGTGGATCAATCGGCGGGTTTCGATGGCGTTCGGGTCTGCATGTACCAGAGTCTGGCGTACTTGGTGAAAACGTAACACGCGGTCTGGCCCGCCAGAATCAGGCCGATGGTTCCATCCAGTACGCCCAGCCGGAGGATGTACTGTTTGAAGAAATCGTAGAACGGCCGCAAGGTGAGATCGGTGAGATGCGCGCGCCGTCCCTGTTTGTGCATTTCTATCGCCGACCAGACGGTATATCGCTGAAATTTGGCGTAATACTGATCGAATTCCCGGTATGGGTAATGCGGCATCCTCTCACGCAGCCAGCCAGCCGGTTTGTCGAGCATGATTTCAGGCGCAACCTGGCGGTTTTCGTACCGGCAGCGGTCGCGGTGGATCAGCCGGATCACTTTATCGCGTTCCCACCCGCCGCGCCGGACCTCGTGGCCGTAGACGAAATTCCGCCGGTAGACGTAATAGGCGTCGTGCCGCGGTCCCTCGTCAAGCAGGCGCTGAATCTCGTCGCGCAGCGCGGGCGTGACTCTTTCATCGCCTTCAACAATCAGCACCCACTCGTGAGCGCATTGGGGAATCGCCCAGTTTTTCTGCGCCGCGTTACTCTTGTATTCATGCTGAACCACGCGGGCGCCGTACGATTCGGCGATCTCCACCGTCCGGTCGGTCGAGTATCCGTCGACAACGAATATCTCATCCACCCACCCCAGCCCGTCGAGGCATTCGGGCAGGTTGGCTTCTTCATTCTGAACGGGGACCAGCGCGGTGATTTTTGTCATGACGCGGCGACTCTGGGTTCTGGATCAGGATGGGTGGATATCGCTTTCGATTTTACGCAAAAAGAAATGGGCCCGAAGGCCCATTTCGTGATCGCATTGAATCCGGTGCGGGTTTACGCCGCCGCGCCGCGCCGATTGAGTTTGTCTTTGCGGTTTTCAACGATGGTTTCGGCGATGCTGGGCGGAACCGCTTCGTAATGCTCGAACTGCATCGAGAAGGCGCCGCGCCCCGACGTGATGGTGCGGAGCTCGGTGGCGTAGCCGAACATTTCAGCCAGCGGAACCATCGCCTTGATGATGTTGGCGTTGCCGACGGCGTCCATGCCCTGGATGCGGCCGCGCTTGCTTGACAGGTTGCCGTTGATCGAACCGGCGTACTCGGACGGAGTGGTCACCGCCACGCGCATGATCGGTTCAAGCAGCTGGGGCTTCGACTTCATGAACGCTTCCTTGAAAGCGATGCTGGCGCAGGTGCGGAACGCGCGTTCCGACGAGTCGACGTCGTGATACGAGCCGTCGTACAGTTCGACCTTGAGGTCGACGATCGGATAGCCGGCGAAGCAGCCGCGCTTCATGACGTCGAGGATGCCTTTTTCGACCGCCGGAATGTATTCACGAGGAATCGCGCCGCCCACGATGCTGTTGACGAACTCAAAGCCCGAACCGGGAGGCGTGGGTTCGATTTTGAAGGTGGTGTGGGCGAAATCACCCTTACCGCCTGATTGTTTGGCGTATTTGTAATTGATGTCGTAGCCCGCCGTGATGGTTTCACGATAGGCGACCTCGGGACGGCCAACCACCGCCGACACGCCGTATTCACGGCGAAGACGGTCGACGATGATGTCGAGGTGAAGCTCGCCCATGCCCGAGATGATGGTTTCGTTCGTCTCTTCGCCCGACGACACCACGAAGGTCGGGTCTTCTTCGGCCAGGCGGTTGAGCCCCATGCCCAGCTTGTCGCTGTCGGCCTTTGATTCGGGTTGAATGCTGACCGAGATGACCGGCGCGGGGAACTCGATGGCTTCGAGCACGACCGGATGATCGGGATCGCACAGCGTATCGCCGGTGGTGGTGTCTGAAAGGCCCACCGCCACGCCGATGTCGCCGCAGTCGATCTGGTCTTTCTGTTCCTGCTTGTTGGCGTGCATCTGCATCAGGCGGCCGACGCGCTGCTTGTCGCCCTTGGTTGAATTGAGGACGTAAGAACCGGCTTTCATCGTGCCGGAGTAGACGCGGAAGAAGACCATTTTGCCCATGTGTTTGTCCGACATGACCTTGAAGGCCAGCGCGGCGAGCGGACCGTCGGGATCGGGATGACGCTGAATCTCGTTGCCGTCGTGGATGCCGATAACGGGTGGCAGATCGATGGGTGAAGGCAGGTAATCGATAACCGCGTCAAGCAGGCGCTTCACGCCCTTGTTTTTAAACGCGGCGCCGCACAGGGTCGGGGTGATGGTGCGAGCCAGCGTGGCGCGGCGGATGCCCTGGTTCAATTCATCGACGGAGATTTCTTCGCCGCTGCAGAATTTTTCCAGCAGAGTTTCATCGACTTCGCTGACTTTTTCGATCAGGTTTTTATACCAGACGTCGCGTTCTTCCTTCCACTCGTCCGGCACGGGTTCGTCGTGGCGTTTGTCGCCGGTCGCGTCGTCATAATAATGGGCGACGTTGCTGATCAGGTCGATCACGCCTTCCATTTCGCCGTCATTCATCATGGGAATGACCAGCGGAACCGGGTTGGCGGCGAGGTGATCGCGCATGCTGTCGAGAACGCGGAAGAAATCGGCGCCGGCGCGGTCCATCTTGTTGACGAAGGCGATGACGGGGACTTCGTATTTCTCGGCCTGGCGCCAGACGGTTTCAGACTGAGGCTCGACGCCCGCCACGCCGCAGAACAGGCCGATGGCGCCGTCAAGAACTCGCAGAGAGCGCTCGACCTCGACGGTGAAGTCGACGTGGCCCGGGGTGTCGATAATGTTGACGCGGTGGTCGCGCCAGAAGCACGTGGTGGCCGCCGAAGTGATCGTAATGCCCCGTTCGCGTTCCTGCTCCATCCAGTCCATGGTGGCGGCTCCATCATGAACTTCGCCGATTTTGTGGGTACGGCCCGTGTAAAACAGGATGCGTTCGGTGGCGGTGGTTTTGCCGGCGTCGATGTGAGCCATGATTCCGATGTTTCGGACGCGATCAAGGGTAATCTTTGGTGCCATGATTTCTTCCTCTTTTGGTTTTTCCTAACGGTCAATTTATTCGTAAAGTCGAACTGAATTCGTGTCGTGAGGCCCCATGCCGCCCCGAAGGGCGCACGAACGCCGTTCCTGTCACGTGAAGCGGGTTGAGCCGGGGATGAGACGCAAAGACGCGTATCCCGCGCTTAAACCGCACACGATGACGCCCATTCTTCTCCCGCAACGTATGAAGCAATGGAAAACTCAGTAAGCGATGGCGGAAGGGTGATCACTGAAGGATCGATGAGGCGGCGCTGAATCGTAAAATCCAAAACTTCCGTCTGTATCCGCATGCAGAGTTCATCGATCTGCCACAAAAAAGAGAGTTTAATCGTAACAATAATTTTGTCAATCGGTTTTTTGATGCTTTGACTAAAAACCCCCTCTTGCCAACCTCACATCCCCCTCACATTGTAAACGATAGCCCGGTATTGTCAGTGTTTGGTTAAGATCAGTGCGATTCTTGAAAATTCCGGTCACCCTCCGGGCTTCACCGCCGCGCTTGACCCCGCCGCACACCCCGCCGATGATGCCGCTGAGCCCGGATTAACCTTTTTTGCCTGGCGCAGGGCGAAACCAGACCATGTGGAAACGAAAACTGATTCTCGCCGCCGTGACCACGGCGATCTTCATCCTGCTGCTGACCGGGGTCGATCCCCGGGCCGCCTGGAGCGTGCTGCGATCCGCGCGGATTGATATTTTGATGGCGGCGGCTGCGCTGACGTTGACCTTCCCCCTGCTGAGCGCTCTGCGCTGGCAATGGATCATGCGCAGGCTCGACGCCCCCATCTCATTCTGGGACAGCCTCAAGCTGATCATGGCGGCCTGGCCGCTGGGCGCGGTGACCCCGGCCAAGTCGGGCGACCTGATCAAAGCCGTCTTTTTACGCCATCGTCTGCCCGCCGGGCAGACGGCGGGCATCGTGCTCGCCGAGCGCCTGATCGACGTCGGCGTGCTCAGCGCCTGCGCCTGCGCGGGTGGTTTCTGGCTGGGTCGGACCGCCGTCGCGGGAGCGGGCGCGGCCATTCTGCTGGCGGCGGCGGGAGGATTCGCCCTGGCGGCGTCGGGTTGGACGTCGTGGCTGCCAGGACGGTTGCACCCCCTTGCTGACGACGTCGCTCTGGCGGCGCGGCGTGTCTATGCCTCGCCCAAGGCGCTCGCGCTGATTCTGTTTATCACGATGGTGAACTGGTTTGGCTCGTATGTACAGACCTGGCTTTGTTATCGCAGTCTGGGCGCGCCGGTTCCGCTGGGGCAGGTCTGCGCGGCGTTGCCCATCGCCATTTTCGCCGGGCTGCTGCCGATTACCATCTCGGGCATGGGGACGCGCGACGGCGCCATGATTCTGCTCTTTCAGGGCTATGCCGCCTATGAAACCAACCTGGCGGTGGGCGTGTTGTATTCGATTTACGGCTACTGGCTGCTGGCGTTGCTGGGAATCCCCTTTATGCGGGCGGCGTTCGCGGGACGCATCGCGGGCGTCGATCGAGATGAGCTGCGTCAGGCCGCCATCCCTTCCGATTGACATTCCTCGTACATCGCATCCTGGAAAAATATCGATCATCTGCCTGTTATGTTTGAAAAATATCTTGCATTGACTATAAAATTATCTATCATCGCGGGGTTTAAGGGAAGTGAGTTTTTGCGCTGAACGCGACGGCGCGCACTGGCGGATTCACGTGAGGCCGTGGCTGTACAATGTGACTGCACAGTTTATTTAAACGTTTATCGGTAATTTGAGCCGTAGGGGAGAGAGTGGGGAAATAGATAAAAAATAGTACTGTTTAGCACTTCCCGCTTTTGAATCAGGGAATATGATATGGATGACAGCGAAAATAGGGTTATATATTTATCCATCTATGGCGATTCAATTTTTCAGATCAAGATGGTAAAATTCACATGATTCTGACGGATGGTAAACTGAAGAAAGAGCAACACCGGTTTTATCCGTATCGCCACGAGCGACTTTGATTTTCACACCCAGCATGGGTTCAACATCTTGCTTCAAACGGAGGTTAGTATGGCGAAGTACGGGATTCAACGCATCGCGAACCCCCTGTCAGACAACGGCGTCTCCGCCTGCAAAACGGTTCACTGGAACTATTCCGCTCCCCGCCTGATTGAAGAAGAAGTAAAAAGCGGCCGCGGCGAATTCGCCAACACCGGGGCGTTTATCGTCAATACCGGAAAATACACCGGTCGTTCACCCCAGGATAAATATGTCGTCGAAGACGAAACCACCAAAAACGACGTGTGGTGGGGCCCGGTCAATACCCCGATCAAAGCGGAGGTATTCGACGCGCTTCACAAAGAACTCTGCACCTATCTCGCCGACAAGGAAATCTTCGTATTTGAAGGGTTCGCCGGCGCCGATCCCGCCGAGCGCATCACCGTCCGCATGATTAACGAACTCGGCTGGCACAACCTGTTCTGCCAGAAACTGTTCATTGAGCCCACCGAAGACGATCTCAAGAACCCGATGCCGCTCAACTGGACGATTATCGACTGCCCCGGCTATAAAGCCGACGCCGAAAAATACGGTCTGCGCAGCTCGACCTTCATCATCGTCAACATCGCCCGCAAGATGATTATCGTGGGTGGAACCGGCTACGCCGGCGAGATGAAAAAAGGCATCTTCTCGATTCTGAATTACATACTGCCCAAGCGCGGCGTTCTCTCCATGCACTGCTCGTGCAACGTGGGCGATGACGACGACGTGGCCATCTTTTTCGGCCTGTCGGGCACGGGCAAAACCACCCTCTCCGCCGACCCGAAACGCGCGCTGATCGGCGACGATGAACACGGCTGGACCGATCGGGGCATCTTCAACTTTGAAGGCGGTTGCTACGCCAAAACCATCAACCTGAGCCAGGAGATGGAGCCCGACATCTGGAACGCGATCCGCTTCGGCGCGATTCTCGAAAACGTCGGCTACGATCCGCATTCCCGCGCGGTCGACTATACCGACGCGTCACGCACCGAGAACACCCGCGCGGCGTACCCGCTGACCAATATCCATAACGCCAAACTGTCCAGCGTCACCGGGCATCCGAAAAACATTCTGTTTCTCACCTGCGACGCTTTCGGCGTGTTGCCGCCGGCCGCGCGCCTCAATCCCTCGCAGGCGATGTATCACTTCATCTCCGGTTACACCGCGAAGGTGGCCGGTACGGAACGCGGCGTCACCGAACCGCAGGCCACCTTCAGCGCCTGTTTTGGAGCGCCCTTCCTTCCGCTTCACCCCACCGTGTACGCCGAACTGCTGGCGAAAAAGATGAAGGAACACGACGCCACCGTGTGGCTGATCAACACCGGCTGGACCGGCGGCGCCTACGGCGTGGGCAAGCGTATGCGCATCGATCACACCCGCGCGATCGTCAACTCGGCGATTGAAGGCCGTCTGGCGAACGTCGAGTTCAAGACCGACCCCATTTTCGGGTTCGAGGTTCCACAGTCTTGCCCCGGCGTGCCCGGCGACGTGATGAACCCCAAAAACACCTGGGCCGACAAAGACGCCTACGATCAGAAAGCGAAGGAACTGGCAAGCATGTTCGTGAAAAATTTCGCGAAATTTCAGGACAAGGCGAGCGACGAGATTCTCAAGGCGGCGCCGAAAATCTGATCGCTTCTCCTGCTCATTCATGCAAACCGACGGGCGGCTCATCTGCCGCCCGTTTTGTTTGATCGAGAACCTCACGAAAAAGGGCGGCTTATCAGCCGCCCTTTGCGATCGTGTGAAACGCAACCGCGCATCAGTCGAGCGGCTTCACCTTGATGTTGGCGAAAAGCACGACGTCGGTGGGGTGGTGGCACTGCAACGCCAGCGGATCCGCGTCGGGAAAGGCGTTATCGTCGTCCGTCCAGTCCATGCAGAGTTCGCCGTTGACCCAGAGTTTGAAGTGATTGCCGCGCACTTCAACCTTCTGATGAATCCATTTGCCCTCATGCACCTCGAAAAAGGCGTCTTTCTTCCATTTGCCGTTTTCGACCAGCAAGGTTCCCGGATTGCGTCCGTAGATTCCGCCGGTGGGGTTGTTGACGTCGTAGGGGTCGAATTGAATCTCGTAGCCCTTGGGGAAGCTTCCGCCGGTTTTGACGGTGCGCACGAAGACGCCCGAGTTGCCGAAGCGTTTTTTGGGGATGGCGACGTCATAAGCGCAGACGTCCCACTCGGCGACGACGTCTTTGAAAACGCGGTCGCTGAAGAGGTGGCCGGTTCCGTGCTGGCCGATGATCATACCGTCTTCGACGCTCCAGTCGCCTTGGTCAGGCGCCCAGCCGTCGAGATTCTTGCCGTTGAAAAGCAACTGCCAGCCGTCGGCTTTTTCGTCGGCGGTCAGCACGTTCAGGTCGCCTTCGGGCTTGTTGGTGGGAAAACTGCGCTGCGCCTGGGCGCTGATGCAGGCCATCGTCAGCACCGCGGTCAGTGCGAGCGGCGTCAAGAAATATCGGGTCATCGTTCGTCCTCCACATCAAAAATGAGTTGAATATTCCACTTGGAATCCAAGCCCGTCCATTTAACTAAAAGCGCGGGCGAAGGTCTATACTCGCGACGCATCATGAAAGCGGCGTCTCTACGCTGGCGCGATCAGATTTTGTCGAGCGCGTACACCAGACCGGGAATCGTCTTGCCCTCAATGTCGACGATTTCGAAATAGAATCCCCAGGGCGGCTCCTGCGCGCTGAGTTTAACCAGAAAGTGGTTCCAGCCCTCGAAGAGCTTGGTCACCATGATTTCACTGGAAGGCAGCGGCTGGTTGAGATGGCGTTTCGCGTAAATCTCTTTGTAATTCATAAAGATTTTCATGTCGCCCGCCGCGCCGAATTCGAGCCGGACGGGTTGTTCGCGCGGCGAATAAACGCCGACGTATGCGAACGCCGCCGAAGGTTTATCAAGCGGATAGATCGAATTGAAATCGACGTAGCCGCTGGGGAACGTCATACTTGACCAGCCCACTGCGCCGTTCAGGCCTTTGAAGGTTTCGTCGAGTTTGATGTTGGTCTCGGGCGGCGTCAGCGCCGAAAACGCTTCGCCGCGTTCGTTCGAGACCGGCCCCGCGATCATCCACTGGTTGATAAACTGATGTCCCACGGCCAGATCGATCTGGCGGCGGAACGGTTCGTTTTCCCACAGACCGGCCAGCGTCAGCGGGAGCGTGGTGCGGCGGCTCCACAGATCGCCTTGCGGCGTGACGGTGAACCCGGTACTGAAGCGGCCCTGTTTGAGTTGTTCGGGGCCGGGCTGAAGCGGACCGGAGGCTTCCGCTCTCCAGCCGTCGGGCAATTGCAGCGTCAAACGCATGTCGAGCGCGGCGCCGGGGGGGAATGAGGCTTCGGTTGAGACCGTAAACGGCGCCGCGCCCGGTTGAGTGGGACCAAGCGACGCCTTGAGATCGACCGGAGCGAAAAAGCCATTGACGCGGGCCGCCAGAACGGGATCGGCGTTGTAACGCGGCAGGTTTTTGCGGAACTCGGCGGCGGCGTCGCGCGCGCGGTTGTAGTCGTTGACCAGCGAGTTCGACCGGGTGCGTTTCCGGTCGTTTTCTCTCGCGCTCAGTGTTTCCGCCGCGCCGATCTCAAGGCGGAAGCCGCGCTGTTCGGCGTCGGCTCTGATCACGGAGTCGATTCGTTCCTGCAGATCCCACAACCGGCCCAGCAAATCTCTGGCGGCGGGTTCGCGCGCGAAGAGTTTGGTCGCTTCAATACAGGCCGCCTGCGTACGCCGCAGCCATTCGCTGTCTTCCGGAGACAGCGAACTGGTTCCGAGCAAAACGGGCACGCCATCGCCCGCCTGCGAGGGCGCGGCCAGCGACTCGCCGTTGAGCGCGATCAGCGCGCCGTTTGAACCGAGGTTCTGCATTTCCAGCAGAACGATCTGCTGCGTATGCAACAGGTTCTGAATCGTAAACGTCAGGGCGCCGCTTGAGCCGCCGCTCTTTTCGATGGAACAGCGCGCTCCGAGATTGACGGCGGTTTCCGCCGTCGCATCGATCCGGATGCGGCCGCCTCCCGTTGAAGCGAAGATGAATTCGATCACATCGCCGCGCTTGATGGTGCGCGCTGTTTTTAACTCAAACGCCCGCAATGATCCGCGCGTGAAATCCTGACCCGCCGCCGGTTCTCCATTAATCAGCACGCGCAGAATGCGCAGCTCGGCTTCTTCAGCCGAGGGTGTGCGATACGCGGCCTGTTTGATCTTCAGATTCGAATCGGCGCGGTCGAAGGTCAGTGAACAATATTCCTGTCCGGTAAGCGGCGAACGCCGCCAACTCATGCGGGCTGAAAAGCGCGCCGTCTCGACCGGCGCTTCAAATATCTTATCCGGTTCAGGAGGGTTCGGACCTACTGTCAGACACTGGCGGTGAAAATCGATTGAGGCTCCGGTCAGCGCCTGCCTCATCCACCACAACCCCGCGTTGTGAAGCGATCCGAAGGGAGCGTCATGAGCGGGCGCGGATGTACGCACCCAATCCATCGCGGCGCTGGGGAAGCCGGTGTACGTCATCGACGCGGGGTCGAGCGATTCGGCCCATTGAAGCGAGCCGGTCTCATCGCCGGATGTGAGCCGCTCGATTCGGGTGAGCCAGCGTTGTTGAATTCGATCCGCGCCGAGTTCGGGAGGGAAGCCCATCGCCTGAAGAAAACAGGTTCCCGGCATGGCGCCCAGCGGCTGTTGATCGCCGTCCTGCCGGATTGGATTCTGGGGATTGAATGATTGCAGAAATCCGGAGCCGTTCCATAACTGGCTGATAGCGGATCGGGCCGCGTTCTGGGTGTTGGCCCGGCTGATCGATTGAAATTCCAGATCGCCGCTGTAATAACCGAGTTCCTCGCCGGTGCGCATCGCCGCGGTGAACAGATCGGCGGTGACCATCAATGTTTCCGATTCACCGAAGCCTGCGTCGAGCGCCGGGCCATGAGGCAGCGCGTCGCCGCCTTCCGCCCGTTTGGCGAGCCATACCAGCGCGGCGCGCAGGTGGGGCGCCATCTCGTTGAGAAAGTCATCATCGCCGGTCAGCGCGTAATACCGGTACAGCATCAGGACGAAGGCCGAAGCCGAATCGGGCCGCCCCATGAAACCGCCCGCGACGTCGCCCGTCCCGAGGCGGCCATCAATCCGGCCCGCCGCACTGGGAACCTCGCCATCGCTGAGCTGACACGCCGCGAACAGGCGTAATTGCGATTCAAGCAGTTGAGGGAACGTGCTCATCAACATCGGGAAAGCCGCGAGCAACTCTTCAGGTGAGCCGATTGCGCCGGGAAAGCGCGGATCATGCGTCAAAAATGCGAAATCGCCGTTTTCAAAGATCACACTCGAATCGGACAATAAGCCAATTCCATCCATCAGCCGATGTGAAAACCATTCGGGGAGCGATGTTTGAATAAACGCCTCTTTCCATGCGTGAATCTCTTCCTGCCAGCGAGGCCAGCGGTCTTTCGCGGTCTCGGCCAGTTTTAACGCCGAACTCCATACGCTGGCGGGGTATGCGCCCCGGTCTTCGCCTTCGGTCGTGAATCGATGGGGCATGCGCCACGCGAAGACGAAGACGTAGTCGGACGTTTCACCCGGGGGGATGGTTTTGCTGATAGCGACGGCGGCGGCGGGACGCGGATTCGATCCGCTTGATGAAGAGTCTTTTGATTCCGTCAGGCGGCCCGAGGCGGCGAACGAGTTCCAGAATCCATCCACGCCGCTGGCGTTCCACGCCGTGTTCAGGGTGACGCGAGGGGAGTCGTCCAGCGCGGCGAGGACGTACTCGCCCAGCGCGTTTTGCTCTACGGTCGAGGCGTTCGCGGGTTTATAGCCGAATTGCACGCCATTGACGCCTCCGCGTCTCAGGGTCGTCTGCGAACATTCGCCATCCAGCGTGAAACCGCGTGCTCCCGAGCCGCCGATGCCAATCAGGTTGCTCCAACTCATCGCGACCGCCGCGTCGACGGGGCCGGCGGATGGATTGGTCAGGCGGTAACGGAACACAATGACCGGGTTTGAAGACGCCTTGACGTCGCCGGGCTGAAAAGGTGTAAACGCTTCTAACTTTACCTGAACGGGCAGCGATTCGTCTTCATAGGTAACGATGGTTTCTGGGTAGGAGCCGCTCAGCGTAATTGCTGAAACGCCGTTTTCTCCGCCGGAGAAGAGACGCTTATACGCCTTCCGGTTGGCGTTTTTGGCGAAGACCGCGGCGAATGCGTTTTCATCCATCGAGATGGGATGATTGAAATTGTTGTTAGTGGTGATGTCGCCGAAACGGCCGTCAGGCAGAATATGAACCGCGCCGGCCGCCAGCCCTCCCAAGGTTCTGGAGTAAGGCGCGGAACCGTCCTGGGGATGAACGGGCGCGGCGAAGTGAACGATCAGAGCGATCAGTAAAACGATTTTTTTCATGGTCGACTATTTATCCTGGAACCGGAATCCGTTTTTATCGGGGAAGGGTAACACAACCCTGGTTTCGTGACATGAATTGTAATGCCGGGGCGCGGCGGGAGTAACGGGCGGGGCGAAGGGGGGGAGAGCGCCGGCGAACGGTCTCAATCAGGAGAGGATGAGATCGCCGGAATCGTGTGGAATATAAAAACCCGGATAGAACGGTAAAGACTCTATCCGGGTGTCAGATATCTGCTGGGGGCGCCGGTTTACTGCTGGGTGCTCCAGCCTTCGTGTTTGAACCACTTTTTGAAGATCGGCGTTCCATCGCCTTTGCGGAATTCCCATGAATACCAGATATCGCCGTTGCTGGCGAGACCGTTGCTTCCATCATAGGCGACGGTCATATAATCGGGGTGCCAGTCGCCATTGTCTCCATCGGGACCGGCGGCGGCGAGGACGCTGAATGACCCGTTTTTGTTGGAGCATCCCCAGTCTTCATAAGAATAAAACAAGCCGGCGGCGAACGGGTCGACGGGAATCGAACCGAGGTAGTTAATCGGAGTGGTCAATGGCTTGTAAATCTGGCCATTGTGGTGATTGCTGCCTTTCAGGGCTGAAACCGTGGTTTGCAGTGGGTCTTTGCCAATAAACGGGCCGTCAAAACAGCAGTCGTCGGTCCCATCACAATCGTTTCCGTCGATGAGCCATTTGTTGTTATCCATGTGCATCATCTGGACGGAGTCGACGATGGTGCGGATGTCGGATTGACTGCGGGCGATCTTGGCTCGGATCTGAGCGTTAAGAAAATTGGGGACCGCGATCGCCGCGAGGATGCCGATGATGGCGACGACGATAAGCAATTCGATCAAGGTAAATGCTTTTGACTTCATATTCGCTCTTTTCTATGGTTGAGCGCTTGGTGGGTTATCAACAGGAGCTGATTTCAAACGCGCTGTATGCCAAATTGAACCGTAAATTCAGTGTATGAGACGCCGGGCGTCAGGTTGCACTGGAATTGTCAGATTTATGTGAGAGGCCGATTAGAAAAACAAGAATCCGCTTGATGGATGCGTCATGCCGCTAATCTGTCGAATTGTGGATCTGAATCCCCGTTACACAACAAAATAACAATCGATGAATCAGTAATGCCGATTAATTTTATGAAAATAATAAATAAAGTAACAAGCGATTGCAACCATTTTTTTCAGGAATGAAAAAAGGCGCTCCCCCGAAGGGAAGCGCCCAAACTTTCATGGTATTAACAAACCTTGTATCAAGTGGTTAGAACAATGACCAGTCCGGCACCGAGGTCTGGCCGTCGTCACCCCAGATCTGGATGTTGTCCAAGCCCCAGAACCAACTGTTGGTACCCATGTTCATCCAGCGGATTTTGACGTTCGCCTGGCCGTCGGCCTTATCCAGACGGAATTTTTCAAATCGTTTGCTTTCCGTCTTGTTGTCGTCGATCCGGCCTGAGAAATAGGGGGCGAGGTCCTGAGACTGTGGCGCGAAGACGTAATCGCCGTAATTCAGGTTGGCCCCATCAGCCGCTGCCGCCAGCGTCGCGGCTACGTCAACGGTCGTGTGGGTGTCGTCGGTGTAGATGATGTCTTCCGCCTGGCTGTCATCGTCAAGCATGTACACAACGGGGTTCCACGTTCCGCTTACCTCGCGAGCGTCCGAGAGCCCGCCGCCGTCTGTGGTATATTCAACCACGCCAATGTTGTCCTGATTCTGGACATAGTTGCTCCAGTAAGCGAGATAGACGTTCGTGGTGTTTGAAAAGTCGAAGGATGGCGAGAACAGGTGCGATTCCTGATAGGGATCGAAACCGTCTGAATTGACGTAGATGCTGTTGCCATCATAAACGGCGATGTTGACGCGGTCGCCGCCGAATGAACCCAGCGTTGTTTCATCCACGACTTCCCATGACGCCGCGTTGTCGTAAACGGGGTCGCCGCTTTCACCGCCGTTAAAACTGACCACCGACCATCCGTCGGGAATCGAGCCAACCGCCACATCGTTAAACGATTCATCTGACAGCAGGCGAACGCCTTCCGGCGGAAGCACCTGAATCTCGGAGATGGCGGAAAAATCGGTCCGGTTGCCGTTTTCGTTCACGTATTGGGCTCTGACATAGATCGTTGATCCCCAGGGAGCGATGGAAGCGGGAAGCGTTAACGAGGTCAGATTGACGTCGTCGTCCGCCGCGGGAATCAGCATCTGGGTGAAACCACGGTCGAGCGCCACCTGCCACTGCGTGCTTTTGTGAGGCGTGTTTTCGGGGTCATGATAGGCCGAAGCGGTGATGCTGATGTCTTGAACGCCGCGAACTTCAGCCGGCGCGGTTAACTCGGGCGTATCGGGGAACGAAACGCTCTGCAGGCCTTCAACCACGACGTTATCAAACGCCCAGAACCAGTCGTAATCGGTGTACCCGTCCTGATCGGCGTCGCCGGCGAAAATGAACTGAAGCTGGAGGTTTTTGGCGCCGTCCGGGCGGTCAATGATGTGCTTTTCAACGGAGAGGTAGTCCTGGTTATCACTGCGGTTTGCGTCGCTCCACTCAAACACGCGCTGCCAGTCTCCACCGTCCCAGCGGTAATCGAGTGCGGCGATCTGGTTGTCGTTATGTTTGTAATGGCTGGCGAATTTAACGCGGACGTACGGCGCCGTCACGTTTTCCATAACCGGCGAACGGAACCAGGTTCGGTATCCGCGATCACCGAAGGAGTCCGAGTCGGACATGACGATGTTGCCGTCAAAGAAATCGACGTCACGTTCGTTAACCGCCAGATCGCGGCTGTTGCCCCGGTCGACCCATTGGAAAAGTTCCATTACGGTCAGGCAGGGGAATGGAAAATCTTCGGTGAATCCGTCTTCTTCCGGCCTCATTTCGGAAGTCGCCGTCCAGCCGCTGGGAGCGAAATATTCAAACGTAGCGGGATCGGTGATGGGCTGTCCGGTCTGCTCGTCGTTGAGGGGAATGCCGGCGAAGATGTCGACATCATCAAACGTTTCGTTCATCAAAACTTGTGACCAGGCTCCGCTGGCGATGAGAATTGACATCACAAAAATGGCGGAAATACGTTTCAGCATCAGGTATACCCTTTCTTTTTTTTTGTTATTGTAGATAATTGTGCGTAAATCAGAATGCGGGTTTTAATCACGCCATACACTGTTACCCCCTACACAAAAGAATCATGCACGGGTGCATCGCCACGATGATTGACAAAAAAGGTATGGCTTGTGTGGAATCAACGATGAGAAAAATCAAGTAATTATTTTAAATCACCGCCTATACTAATAGATCAAAAGTAATTTGGCAACAGGGTTTTTATAGAGCCTATGCTCTTTATGAAAAAAGATTGTCTATAAAGGTAGCCGGTTGAAATGCATATAAGTGGGGAATTATTCCCAGACGGGGATTTTCCAGAGGGGAACTGATTGTTTCATCTCGTCGATGAATTCCTGCAGAGCAGCGAATGCTTCCTTGCGGTGGGGAGCGGCGGCCATCGCGCGAAACGAGCATTCATCAATGCCAACGCGTCCGGTGGAGTGTTCAATATGGAGGGCGAGCAATCCATGCCTGGAGGCGGCTGATTCAGCGGCTCTCCGCATTTCGCGATCCGTCATCGGCGGGTACGCTTCATATCGCAGCGCGGTTATGGGACGCCCGTCCTCCAGCGCTCGTACCCTCCCCTCGAAAATCACCACGCCTCCCGCCCCAGATGGGATCGCATGGCATGGAGGCGAAATGATGGGGCCTTCGATAAACTCAACCGTGACCGTCATGGTTCAACCTCCACTCACCGGGCCGATCAGCGCGATCTCGTCGCCGGGCGAGATGAGGCGGTCCTCGCCCGCATATTCATGATTGACGGCGAATCGGCTGGCTGATAGCGTTTCCGCCAGCTCGGGCGCGGCGGCGGCGATGGCTTCGCGCAGATCGCGGCAGGCGGGCGCTTCGGCTTCAAGTTCGATCTGAAGTTTGCGCCGTCCCGCTCGTTGCGCCTGGGGGCCAAATAACAGAATGGTAAATGTTGTCGTCATGAGGGCAGTATAGCCATCCGGAGAGGCCTTATGCAAATCGCGTTCAATCGAACTCGGTGGGCAGGGCGAGGTTTCGCCGATGTGCGAACAGCAGTTCAATCTGGCGCATATTGACGCGCGAGGCGGACAGATCGCCTATGTCTTCCAGCGCGAAAAAGGCGACCTCGCTGGCTTCCATGTTTACCCGCGCCTCGCCGCCGGTGATGTCGCATAAAAAAAACAGCTTGTATACGTGATGGGGATAGTGAGGCAGGTGGCCCTGTTTTACCCGGTCGAGCGCCATCGCCAGTTTGACGGCTTTGACCTGAAAACCCGATTCTTCGAATACTTCACGTTCGACCGCTTCGCGGGGTGTTTCGTTCACGTCGGCCCAGCCGCCGGGCAGCGTCCAGCGGTCGTTGTCGAGGCGTTCACGCACCATCAGAATTTTACCGTCGCGGAAGGCGGCGCCGCGCACGTCGACCTTGGGCGTGGCGTAGCCTTGTTCGTTCAGGTTCCATGAAAGAATTTCCTCGCGTGAGGCGTTCGACTGCCGGGCGAGCATCTCGGCGGCGATTTCACCAACGCGGGTGAAGCGTTCGACGTCGAAATCGTTCTGAGCGAAGTGATTGCCGGTCTGGGCGATGGCCTGTAGTTCTTTCGCCCATTTCAGCCACTGCGGTTCCGTCATGAGATATCCTTTACGAGATGGGTGAGAATCGTATCCGGGGCGATCGTTTCCGTGTATACTGACGAAATTCACTATGACTATCTTCCATGAAAATCTGATTCGTTTAAAGAAGAGAGACGCGGCGCTGGCGGCGCGGGTCGAAAGCAACGAAGAAGACGCCTTGCTGGCGTTGCGTGAAACCCCGACGCCTTACCCCACGCTGCTGGTGCAACACAACGGTCAGACCTTTGCGTTGCATCACCCCGAGCGGCCTCTTGAGCACGCGCTTGAGTTTGTTGAGAGCGTAGAGGGGCTCGCCGCGTTGCGTAACCTGATTTTGTTCGGCTGCGGGTTGGGGTACGTCCCTCTGCTGTTGCGCGAGCGGGCGCGCGGTCTGCGTCATCTGTATGTTCTCGAACCTTCGCTCAGCGTATTCCGTACCGCCCTGCAGCGCATGGACCTGACCGCGCTGCTCGGCGATCCGGCGGTCGAGTGGATCATCGCCGAAAAAGAGACCGGCGCGTTCCCCCGCCTGACCGCTCACCTTCCCGATCTGATGGCGAATTCGGTCACGATGCTTGAATATCCACCCACGGCGGGTGCGTTTCCTGAATGGACGGCTTCGATGAAGCGCCAGGTTCAGGAAGCCATGCGGCTGGGCCAGAGCGGGATGCTGACCAAGTTCAAAGACGGCCCGCTTACGCTGCGTAATCTGCTGCGCAATCTGAAAACGCTCACCCGTGCGCGCGGGCTACGCGATTTTGGCGATGCGTTTCGCGGCGCTCCCGCCGTGATCGCCGCCGCCGGCCCCTCGCTCGCTAAAAGCATGCACCAGCTTAAAGAGGCGGCTGAGCACTGTCTTGTCATCGCGGTCGATACCGCTCTGGAACCATTACGCGCTCAGGGAATCGAGCCGCACTGGGTGGTTACCGTCGACCCCACCGAACTGAACCTGCGCCATTTCCCTCGCGATCATTACGGCGACACGCCCTGGCTGCTGTTCGATCCCGAGTCGCGGCCAGAAATCGCCGCCCGTTTCGACAGGCCGCTCACCGCCATGACCGACAAACACGATTTTTTCCAGTGGCTCGATGAGCGGCTGGGCGGGGTGGGCGTGATCAAAAAAGGCGGGATGGTATCCCAGATGGGGCTGTACGCCGCCGAGTTTCTGGGCTGCGATCCGATCATACTCGTGGGGCAGGACCTCGCTCTCGATTCCGCCGAAGGCTGGACGCACCTGCCCGGTGCCGCGTTACGCCGTCAGGCGGGCTTCATTGAAGGGGACCGCGACCATGTCGACGTCCCGTTGATTGATGAGAAGACCAGCCGGGAAAACCTGTATTGGGTGGAGGGGGTCGATGGGAATCCCGTCCCCACCGTACAGAGTTTTCTTGTGTATATCCACATGCTGGCGAACGACATCGCCCGCATGAAGGCGCGCGTCATCGACGCTACCGAGGGCGGAGCCAAGATTCCGGGAACGCAAGTCATGACGCTGGCCGAGGCGATCGAACAGGCGAAAACGATTGGATTCGAGCCATCCGCCGCACTGACAAAGGCGGACTCAGCGGCGAAGCGAGAACCTGTTGACGCGGAAGCGTTGCGGCGCGAGTTAAGCGAGCGGCTTGATGACCGGTTAAATGACGCCCGCCAGGCGGGTGAACGCATGCGCGCGCTGGGCGCGGGTGACATCGAAGCCTGTTTTGAAGCGCTTGAAGAGGCGCGAAAAATGCTGTTTTCTCACCCGGCGGATGAATACCTGATCGAATACGCCGCGCCGCGCGCCCTGTTCGAGTTCCTCAAGCTGGGACCGGGCGACATCACCGAAGACCAGATGCTGGTGGAGTGTCAGCGCCGGATGGATGCTCTGACGAAGGCGGTGGAAGAAGCGCATCTCCAGTTAAAAGAGGTTCTTATGAGTGGCGAAGCCTGATCGGCGGCGGCGGAAGGGATATACCAGGCCGGGCGGTTTATTTTTTTTGCTGGACAGTCATCGAGTTTTGATTACAATAATGCTTGGAACCGGCATAATTTCTATATATTTTTTCGTTCTACGTGAGGCCGCCCTCGTGGCGGCCTTTTCCCTTGTCTGGGGGGTATTGCATTTCACGGCGTTGAACGAGACCATATTTTGTTGATGCGGATCTGTTTTTCTGAAATGATGATGAATGGGATGACACGTGGCGCGGCGGAAAACGAAGCCGCGCCGGTTGGAGGGGTTTGAACCATTATGAAACGCATTTTAGTCACGGGCGGCGCGGGCTTTATCGGCTCTAACTTTATTCAACACTGTCTGACCGCGCATGAAGACCTCGAAGTTATCAATCTCGATAAACTGACGTACGCGGGCAACCTCGATAACCTTAAAACCGTACAGAGCGATCCCCGGTATACCTTTTTTCACGGCGACATCGGCGACCGCCAACTGCTGATGGACCTGATTTCGCGCAAACCCATCGACGCCATCGTCAACTTCGCCGCCGAGACCCATGTCGACCGTTCGATCTCAAAGCCGGACGATTTTTTGCGCACGGACGTTTTCGGCGTGTTCAGCCTGCTTGAGGCCTCGCGCCAGTTCGGCGTGAAGAAATACGTGCAGATCAGCACCGACGAGGTGTACGGCCCCGCGCTTGAAGGCCCCATGACCGAGACATCGCCTCTCAATCCCTCGTCGCCCTATTCGGCGGGCAAGGGAGGCGGCGACCTTCTGTGCCGGGCTTATTACTCGACCTACAAGTCGCCGGTGGTGATCGTGCGTATGGCGAACAATTACGGTCCGTACCAGCATCCCGAAAAACTGATCCCGCTCTGCGTCACCAACGCGCTGGAAAACGAACCGCTGCCCATCTACGGCGACGGCTCCCAGATGCGTGAATGGCTGTACGTCGAAGACAGTTGCCGCGCCATCGATCTGGTCTTGAGCGCGGGTGAACCCGGCGAGATTTATAACATCGGCGGTCAGGGCGACATGACCAACCTGATGGTTGTCAAAAAGATTCTGGAGTGCCTGAAAAAGCCCGAAGACCTGATCGCGTTCGTCGACGATCGGCCCGGCCACGATTTTCGGTACGCGCTTGATGATTCCAAGTTGCGCGCGCTGGGCTGGAAACCGGAGGTCGATCTGGATGCCGGTCTTGTTCGTACGGTAAACTGGTATAAAAAGAACAAAGACTGGTGGAAAAAACTCAAAGAAGGCGATTTTCAGGCCTATTATAAAAAACAATACGGCGATCGTCTGGCGAAAGCGAAAAAAACGGCATGAAAGGCGTCATCACCGCCGGGGGACTGGGAACTCGTCTGTTGCCCATGACCCGCGTCACCAACAAACACCTGCTGCCGGTCTATGACCGGCCGATGATCTTTTACCCCATCGAAACCCTCGCTCAGGCGGGAATCGAAGAGATCATGATCATTACGGGTGGTAAACATGCGGGCGATTTTCTGCCGTTGCTGGGCGATGGGAAGGATTTTGGCCTCAAGCGCCTGCATTACGCCTATCAGGCGCGTGAAGGCGGCATCGCCGAAGCGCTGGCGCTGACGCGCGACTTCGTCGCGGGCGACAGCGTCGCCGTCATGTTAGGCGACAACATTATCGAGAAGAACATCGTTTCCTTCGTCGAAAAGTTCCGCGAACAACAAAAGGGTGCGCGAATCATTCTGAAAGAAGTCGACCATCCCGAGAGTTACGGCGTCCCGCGGTTCGACGCCAAAAACCGCATCGCCGAAATCATCGAAAAACCTAAGAACCCACCTTCGCGCTACGCCGTCATCGGCGTGTATATGTATGACTCGCGCGTGTTCGATATTATCGACAAACTTGAAGTCTCGGCGCGCGGCGAGCTCGAGATAACCGATGTAAACAACGCCTACCTGCGCGAAGGAACGATGACCTACGATATTCTCGATGGTTGGTGGGCCGATTGCGGCGAGACCCGTTTTTCCCTCCACGAAGCCGCTTGTCTGATTGAAAAAACCGGCGCCAACAACGTCTGATCCTGATACCCCATGCTTCGAAAGATGAGCGGAGAGCGCATGAGCGCCCTCCGCTTTCAGTGTGAATTCTCGTCTGGTAGCATTGCGAATCGAATCACGGCGGTTTTTTTCCATCAATCGATGCCGTGAGTTATTCCGTCTGGAGGGAGATTTCATGCAATCCCATCGCTGTTTTACCATCGTGTTTCTATTGTTCGCGTCGCTCCCCCTATCCGTATGCGCTGCTGAACGCGATTACGCCTTCGACGGGACGATCTCACGCGACGTATTGTGCAACTATCTTTCCCGGGCGATGACGTTTTCAGACCTGCTTGATCCCGTCAACACCGAAACCCGGCTGGGTGGAAACGTGGATGACAACATCCGCATGATCACGGAAACCGGGATGAAATTCGCGGGACGCTCGATCTTTATGTGGGGCGGGGAATCGCGTATTGAATCGATCATCGCGAATGGAAAAGCGACCGCCGAAAAAGTGCATCAAGCCGACCCGGATGTGATTCTGCAGGCGGCGGTATTCGAGATCGTTACTACTGAGGTAAACGGCATCCCGGTTCCCGCCTGGGTGTTCGAGGCGTTTGATCAGACGCCGGAATCACGCCATTTCAATTACGAAGCCATGCTCTATCCCGACGGTCGTCGCGTGAACCAGTGGCGCGAGGGCCAGTCCGTGCCTGATATGAGTCAGCTGGAAACCCGGATGTGGTTTACTTATCTCTCCGCCCGGTATATCGAAATCGGCGTTGAGGCGATCCACTTTGGCCAGGTCGAGATCATGGACGATCGCGACCCCGAACATGAAAACTGGCTGGACATGATGACTCGCGTTCGCCAGTACGCCAGAGAGCACGCCCGCCGGCATCTCGTCCTCTGCGACGCTCATGTCCCCAGCGGGGGGATCGTTCTGGCGGATGGAAGGCTGCTGTTCGATTTTCACTCTTTTCCGCTGCGCATTAAGGCCGTTCCGGATAAACCTCTGGAAGGCGTGTTACGAGAGGGCTTTATCGACAGCATTTATGGCCGCAGCAAGGGTGGGATGACGCCCAGCGGCTGGAAATGCGAGTCGTTGCCCTACCTGGCCGAACTCGATAACTGGGGCCGCAGCAACTTTGAAGGGGAAGATCGAAACGACTACTGGTGTTGGGGATACGACGAAATCAGCTGGTTCGCCCATCAGAATGAACACTACCGGGATCTGTGGCTGTATTACGCCTGGAACTGGGTGCGCCGCGCCGATCCCAATGGTTATCTGCAGATGCCCGCCAGCCGTACGCTGGCCAGCCCCGCCGACGGCAAACGCTGGTATTGGGCCAACCGGCCCAGCGCGGAGGTTCCCGGCGGTTTCAATCAGGAAGGGGCGATCAAGGATATCTGGGAACACGATTCGGATTGACGAAATGTTCCTATCGGGGGCTGGAACCCTATCGATTGATCTCGACAAAAATGTAACGAATTTGAACGCTCAGGACGTTGATCCTGAACGGGCGGCATGAGATAATCGCGCATCTCGCGGGAAGGTTTCAGTAGGTCTCCCGCAGATTTTTATTTGTATTCAGATCAATCGGGGTGATACGGGTTTTCACTCATCTCGTGTAAGGCATCCGGCGGAGCGATTTCGTTCCGCTTAACGAACATTCGGTAGTCTACCGTACCTAAAAGGGAGGATTTCGCAGATGGAAAACAGCATGCTGTTCGCGGATATCGTCGCCGTAACCAGCGTCTTCGGCTTGGGTCTGTCGATGTTTTTGCTCGGCAGCGTCAAGTTGCGATTGACGCAGGAGCTGGGCATCAATGACGCTCAGATGGGCAAACTCTTCTCGGTTTACAACTTCAGCAACCTGATCTTCGTTCTCGTGGCCGGCATCGTGTGCGACCAGTTCGGCTACAAGGCTGTCGCGGTGGGCGGTTTTGCCGCGGGCGCGGCGGCCATGTTCGTCATGGGCCTCTCCAAGACGTACAGTTTCGCCATCATGGCGTGCCTGTTTCTTGGCGTGGGCAGCATGTTCATGAACACGGCGGGTAACGTTCTTCTCGGCAACCCCGCGATTATTTACGCCGACCCCGGCCGTTCAGGCAACCTGGGCAACGTGTTCTTTGGCGTGGGCGCGTTTTGCGCGCCGATTCTGACGGCGTTTTTCTTCAAGAAGATGAGCTTCAGCGGAACGCTCACCGTATTGGCGGTGATTCTGTTGATCCCGCTGTATTTCGCGTTGACCGGCGCGTTTCCCGAGTCGGGCGGCAACTTCAGCGCGGCGGCGGTAACCAGCCTGATCGCCAACCCCACCATCATTCTCTGCGCGCTGGCGCTGATGTGCTACATCGCGCTTGAAGTGTCGATGGCGGGCTGGATCACCACCTACATGACCAAGGTCGGCGCCACAGAGACCAAGGCCTCAACCGTTCTTTCGTTCTTCTCGGTCGCGATCATGGTTGGCCGTCTTTTCGCGGCGCTGGTAATCGGTCAATACCTCGCCCTGTCGGGCGCCCAGGGCCCGTGGTTCGTCGCGGGGCTTGCGGTGGTCGCGGCGGTATTGCTGTTCGGGCTGAAAACCGTTAAAAGCGAAGGCACGGCGACGCTGTTCATTATTCTGATCGGCCTGCTGTTCGCGCCGATGTTCCCCACCATCGCCGGTTTGATGTTCGCGCGCGTCGAAGGCGCCGTGGCGGGCACCGGCTTCAGCATCATCTTCGCCGTGGGCCTGTTGGGCGCGATCTTCGTGCCCGCGTGGATGGGTTCGCTGGCGACCGGCGAAGGCAAAACGATCAAAGACAGTATGGTCGTCGCCGGCGCGGTGGCGGTGATTCTGGTAGTGATGGGCGTCATCATGGGCTTTGCGCTTCCCGCTCCACTGGGCGCGTAAGCCGCTTTACTGGTTGTGTAAGACTCAAGAGGGCGTGGAAAATTCCACGCCCTCTTTTTTTGTGGAATGACTCAACGATGCGCGTCGTATGCTGTATATAAAGAAGTCAACGTCTCAGGGAGAATGGAACCATGATGAAACGTGCGCGGATGATCTTCGCGATCGCTTTTCTGCTGGCGATCGGTTACGTGTTGTCGCCGTGGTACAAACACGCCAAATACGCCGCGCCGATTCCTGAACCGATCGAGCCTGCTTCGCCTGTCCGTATTGGTCTCAACGTCAATCCGTTCGCCAATGAAGCGATAACCGATGAAAACCGGCTGGCAAAGTTTGAAATGGCATACGAGGCGGGCATCTCCATACTCGGCGACAAAAACGCGACCTGGCCTGATATGGAACCCGCGCCCGGCGAATATCGCTTTCATGACCTCGACGTCTGGAGCCGGATCGGCGACGAACGGGATATGCCCGTTGCGTACAACCTGCGCTGGGTCGATACCAATAACTTGCTGGTTCCATCCGGCATGGCGGGGGTGGCCATCAACGACGCCACGCTGGAAACGCGCATGATGAGCCTGATCGACGCCATGTTGCCCCATTGCGGCGCCAGCGTTAAATACATCATGATCGGTAATGAGGTCGATTCGTATCTCAAGGAACATCCCGGCGACACGGGCCGGTTTACGCAAATCGTCGCGCAGGCCCGGGAGCGGATCCAGACGATCCGGCCCGATATTCAGGTCAGCGCAACCATCACGTTTGGCGGGCTGGAATTCGTCGAACGGTCGATGACGGATTTTGTGGACCAGAGCGAATTTATCGCGATGACCTATTATCCCATGCGGGGAGATTTTACCTTTCGCCCGCCCGGTTGCGTTGAAGGTGACTTCAAGCGCATGTTCCAGTTCGCGGGATCAAAAAAAATTCTTCTGCAGGAAGCGGGCTACAGCTCGTCAGAGTTGAACCGCTCATCCGAGCGCAACCAGGCGAGTTTTATCGCGCATGTGTTAAACCTGACCGCGCTGAATCCAGATCGGTTCATCGGCGTGAATTTTTTTCTGATGTCCGATTTTCCCGATTCGCTGATCAAACAATTTGAAGAATACTACCGCATCCCCAACGTTAAGCGGTTCGCCTCGTTTCTTGAAACATTGGGGCTGTTCGACGATCGGGGCCGCCCCAAAGAAGGCTGGAAACTGTTTCAGGAACGCGTCCCCGCCTTCGCCATCCGAGACGCAGCGGCCAGCGGGCGTGGCTAGTTTCAGGGATTGGATCAACCGGGCGATACCGGTGGTTGCTGCAACGGAGGGCGTCTGGCCTTTTCGAAAAAGCGGCGTTGCGGGCTGAAAGTGCGGGTTTGAAACCTGGCTCCGTCGCGGTACCGTGTACCAGCAACCATTGCGTTAGAGGTATTCGGAACCGCAAGAGGCGTTCATGAATCATTACTTCATTACCGGGACGGGGACGGAAGTGGGCAAGACCGTCGTCACCGCGTTGCTCGCGTTTGGAATGCGGCGTCTGGGCGTGGAGTGCGTCCCGATCAAGCCGGTGGCGAGCGGCGCGATATGGCATGATGGTGAGCGGGTTTCAGAAGACGCGCTGTTTTACCTGCGGTTGTGTGATACCGGCCTGAAACCGGGCGCGCTTTCGGCGGTGACGTTTCAGCGCCCCGCTTCACCGCACCTGGCCGCCGAACTGGAAGGCGCATCGATCGATCCTGACGCGATTTTCGCGCATATCCGTTCGTTTACGCGGCGTTATGAATGCGTTCTGGCGGAAGGGATCGGCGGATGGCTGGTCCCCATCAACCGGAATTATCTCGCCGCCGATCTGGCTCGTGATCTGAAATGGCCGGTGATACTGGCCGCCGCCAATCAACTCGGCGCGATCAACCATACACTGTTGACCATCGAGTCGATCCGCGCGCGCGGTTGCGCGCTGGCGGGGGTGATCTTTACCCATCCCCAACCGGGCGGCGACGCGGATATTCTGAACGATAACATGGAAACCATCGTCCGGCTGGGCGGAGTGGATCGTCTGGGGACGATTCCGTATCTCGAACCCGCGCTGTTTGAGCGCGCCCGCCGCGGCGATCTGTGGGACCAGATTGAAGGACGGATTGAATGGCCGAAAATTCTGTAGATTTCATTAAAAATCCCGCTGAGCTTGAAGCCTGGGACAAGCAATACGTGTGGCATCCGTTCACCCAGATGCGCGACTATGTGGAAGAACCCACCCTCATGTTCGCGCGCGGTGAGGGCGCGTATCTGTACGACATTCACGGGAAGCGTTATTTCGACGGAAACTCGTCGCTATGGGTTAATCTTCATGGCCACGCGCGGCCCGAAATCAACCAAGCCATAGAGCATCAGGCCTCGCGTCTCGCTCACTCGACGATGCTGGGGCCCGCCAACGTCCCCGCGTCGGAACTGGCCAGACGGCTGATCGATCTCGCGCCGGACGGTTTGAGCAAAGTGTTTTATTCAGACAACGGCTCCACGGCGGTGGAGGTGGCGCTCAAAATGGCGTTTCAGTACTGGCGGCAAAAGCAATCGCCCGATATGAAGCGCTGTTCGTTCATCACGTTTAAAGAATCGTACCACGGCGACACGCTGGGCAGCGTCAGCGTGGGCGGCATCGGCCTGTTTCACGGATTATTCAAACCGCTGCTGTTCGAGACGCATGCCGTACCGTACCCGGTGTATTCAAAATACGCCAACCCTGAAGGCCCCGCCGCCGTCGCGTCGCGATCGCTGGAGGCGGTGGAGGCGGAACTGAAACGGCGCGCGGGCGAGTGCGCGGCGGTCATCATCGAGCCGGTGGTGCAGGGCGCTTCGGGCATCCGCACCCAGGCGCCGGGCTTTCTGAAAGACCTGCGCCGCCTGTGCGATGAATATGAAATCCTGTTGATCTGTGATGAAGTCTTCACCGGCTTCGGCCGCACCGGATCGATGTTCGCCTGTGAACTGGAAGGAATCACGCCCGATCTGATGACGCTGGCCAAGGGCATCAGCGGCGGCTACCTGCCGCTGGCGGCCACGCTGGCGATTCAGAAGATCTACGACGCCTTTCTGGGTGGATACCACGAATTTCGCGCGTTTTTCCACGGGCATTCCTACACCGGCAACCAGCTGGCGTGCGCGGCGGCGCTGGCCAGCCTCGATCTGTTCGAAAGCGACCGTTCGCTTGAGCGTATGAAACCCGCCGCCGCCCGGCTCGAAGCGCGCCTCGACGCGTTGTATGACCAGAGCGATCGCGTGGGCGACATCCACCATCTGGGGCTGATCGCGGGGATCGACCTCGTCAAAAGCCGCGCGCGCGCCGAGGCGTACCCCATTGAAGATAAAATGGGCGCGAAAGTGTGTTTCGCGTTGCGGGAACGCGGCGTGTGGCTGCGTCCATTGGGCAATACGCTGGTGTTCATTCCGCCGCTGATCACAACGCCGGATGAGATCGACTTCGTCATCGACGCGATTGAAGACGCGATGGCGAACGTGCTGGGCTGAACGCTTCGGTTCGCGACTACTCGAACCGGGCGCGATGAAATATACTGGATGAACGACGGCGCGGCTGGTTGAAAGCCCTGGCGTTTGTACTAAAAAAAACTGAAACAGGACACCCGTTTACCCTAATGACGAAACCGGTTCGTAATGGAAACCCGCTTCTGCCGTATACCGAAAAACAACTGCCCAGCGGTTTTACCCTGATTCACAAAGAAGTCCGCAGCGCTCCCATCGTCACTCTCGACTTCTGGATCCACACCGGCGCCATCCACGATCCCGAGCCCCATTTCGGTCTCTCTCATTTTTACGAACACATGTTCTTTAAAGGCACCGAAAAGCACGGCGTGGGCGTGATGGATCGCATCATCACTTCGCTGGGCGGCTATAACAACGCGGCGACCTCGCTCGATTACACTCATTACTACGTGGTGTTGCCCAGCGCGGGCTGGCGGGCGGCGCTTGAGGTGATGGCCGATTCACTGCTCCATCCGCTGTTTGATCCCGAAGAAATCGAGCGCGAGCGAGCCGTGATCGTCGAAGAGATCAAGCGGCACGAAGATAATCCCTGGGCGAAGATTTACGACGAATTCATCGAGGCGGCTTTCGCCAACAACCGCTATCAGCGCAAGGTGCTGGGAACGGTCGATTCGCTGCAAACCATCGACCAGGGCGTGTTTCAGGATTACCAGCGCAAACGCTATCACCCCCGGAACACGACGTTATCGCTGGCGGGCGACTTTTCACTCGCTGAAGTGGAAGACGCGCTGGGTGAAATTATGGGCGGAGAAACAAGCGAACCGTTTGAAGATGAAACGGCCGAGTGGCCGCTGATCGAAGCGCCCGTCAATGTCGAACTGCGGCGTGACGTCAATCAGGCTTACCTGCTCATCGGATACCCCGCGCCCCGCACGCTTGGCACGCCGGATGAATACTCGCTTGACTTGCTATCCACCCTGCTCGGCGAGGGGCGGTCGTCGCGGCTGCACCGGCGGCTTATCGATGAACTGGGCATCGCTTCCAGCGTCAGCTGTTCGGCCTGGGGCCTCAAAAACGCGACTCTTTTCATCATGGAAGCCGCGACCGACGCCGATAAGATCGACCGGGTCGAGCAGGTCATGCAGGAGGAGCTCGACCGTGTGCGCGATGGAATCACGCTCGATGAACTGGAAAAAGTGAAGAGCATGGAGCGCGCCGATTTTTCATTTTCCAACGAAAAAATCTCGTCGATGGCGCATACCTACGGCTACAGCCGGGTCGCCGCCGACATCGAACACGCCATTCATTATCTGGAGCGGCTCGATGAAGTCGATATCGAGTCGATCCAGCGGGCGTACGATGCGCATCTGACGCCCTCGCGGCGGTGCCGGGGCGCTCTGTTGCCAAAACGCGGGTAATCATGCTTTGGGCCGGATTACTGGTATTGATCGGAGGGTTCATCCTGCCTGATGAGGGGGCGGCGGCCGATCCCCGCGCCCGTGACGCGCTGTTGTCAGTCTGTCTGTCGATCGCCGGGCTGATCTCGCTGACGGCGATCGCCGGACTGGGCGTCAACCGGCTGAACCGGATCGCGGCGCGCGCCGCACGGCGGCCCGCGTCAAGGTCGTTCGATCTCACGCTGATGGGCGTTTCGCTGTTCGCGGCGGTGACCAGCCTCGCCCATCTGCAGGGATGGATTCCCCTGCCGCTGGCTGGCGTGCTGGCGGCGCCCTGCCTGTTTCTTCCCATGCTGACGCTGTTTATCCATTCTCATCCCGCCGCCGCGCCCGAACCGGTGACTCTGACGCTTGAAGAAGATTGCCGCGTGAAAGAAGCCGCGCTCAATTCGGGCGTCATCCGCGAATTTTTTCAACGTTATCCCGGCGCACGGCTCTATATATACAAACGCTCCACAATGCACAGCGCGGGCGGGCTGTTTCTGCATAACCGCGACCGTCTGCCCTGGCCTGAAACCACTCTGCTCGATGTGACGCTCGATTGTCCGTTCGCGGCGAAGATGGGCGTGTTGGCGGAGGGGCGTGAAATCTTTCGCGCGTATCTCGCCCGGCCTCTCGATAGAGGGTTCGCCTGTTTTCCGCTTCCGCACCAGCATTGGGACGATTGGCTGGCGGGCCTCACTCAACGAGACTGGATGTCGTACATCGACCGGCTGGCCGGCGCCGAGCCGACGCACCCCCATCTGGGCGACAGGCCCTGTCAATTCGTTGAAAAAACGCTGGAATACCGCAGGTACGCGCTGCATTAAACCCGCGTCGTTCTATTTTGGACCGATTATACCAGGGTTCGATACGAACCTGTTTTTGACAACCGCTCTATACTCTCATTTCTGTGGGCTCACGATTCACACGGGAGGTCTCTCATGAAACTTCACCAGATCGTTCAAGCCATTGAAAGCGTGTTTCCGCCCGCCTGGGCGCTGCCCAACGATCCGGTCGGCCTTCATCTGGGCGACCCGGGGCAGGAGGTCGAGCGCGTTTTCGTTGCACTGGAGGCGTCATCGGCGCTGTTGAAGCGCGTGTTCCGTACGCGCGCCGACCTGCTGTTCGTTCACCATCCGCTGATCTACCGGCCGCTCAAGCGCATCGTATCCAGCGACCCGGTCCAGCGTATCGCGCGGGAACTGATCCGCCGCGAGACCGCGCTGTACGCCGCGCATACCAACGTCGATCTTCATCCCGAGGGCATGGCGAAAATCTGGGCGGAAAGGCTGGGCTGCGTTTCCGCCGAGCCGCTGCTGTCTAAACCTCAGGCCGGGTTGCTGAAGATCGTCACGTTTACGCCGCGCAGCCATACCGGCGCGGTGAGAACCGCGCTCGCGCAGGCGGGCGCGGGCGTGATCGGCGAATACGAAATGTGTTCGTTTGAGACGCCCGGAACCGGCACGTTTCGCGGATCGATGCTCAGCAATCCGTTCACCGGCGAAGCGGGCCGGCATGAGCGCGTCGAGGAAGAACGCCTCGAAATGGTGTTGCCCGCCGGGCGAAAATCGGCGGTGATCAACGCGCTGTGGCGCGCTCATCCATACGAAGAACCCGCGTACGATCTCTATTCGATGGAAGACGTGCGCGACCTCAGCCAGGCGGTGTGGATCGCGGAATTCGCGCAACGGCTCACGTGGTCTCAATTTGAAGACGCGCTCATGAAGGCGACGCCGATCGCCCCCACTCTGGGCGGGGTGCGACCTAACGCTAAACGCGGCGTGAAACGGATCGCGATCTGTACGGGCAGCGGCGGTTCGTTGATTCCGCTGGCGGCGGGGCTGGGCGTTGACGCGTTTTTAACCGGCGAGGCGGGGTATCACGACATGTGGTACGCCAGTGAGAAAGGGCTCGCGGTGGTGACGGTGGGGCATGACGTGAGCGAGTCGTTGTTCGCCCAGACGGTGATTCCGCTGATTGAACCGGTCTTGCCGGGAGTGAAGTTTACGCCGGAATACAAAAAATAAGACCGCGTCCTCGCGGCAACGGATCACTTCACCTCCATGGCGAGCAGTGAAAAATCATCGAGGCGCTCGGCGCCGGCGCGGTATTGTTCCGTCTGCTCAAAAACATGCTGCACGGCGAATTCAGCCGAGCAGGTGTCGAGGCTCTTTAACGTTTTCATCAGCCGGTCGTCGCCGAAAAACCGGTTTCGCGGATCGGGCGTGTCGACCACGCCGTCGGTATAGAGCAGGTAAATCTCTTCCGAATTCAACGGGCGTTCATACCGCGGATACGACGACACCGGCAGCGTGCAGAGGGGGAAGCCCGGTTCCACGTCGAGCAAGCTCACCGATTTGCAGGTGTGTTCAAGGCAGATCATGGGAGGGTGTCCGGCGGAAGCGTATGACAGCGTCATCCGGCTGACGTCGGCGATGGCGATCAGCATGGTGACGAAATGATGAGGCAGCATGTGGCGTTTCAGTTTCTGATTCAATACGAGCAGCGCCTCGCCAGGGTCATCGCATTGCGGCAGAAATTCCTTCACTGCCATCTGGGTCAGCGCCATTACCACCGCCGCCGAGGCTCCGTGTCCAGACACGTCAGCGATGACGACGCCGCATCGGTTTTCGTCGATGGGAATCACGTCGTAATAATCGCCGCCCACATCGGTCGACGGGTGATACATCGCCGCCCAATGAAGAGGGGGGTACGATGGAAATTGCTGGGGCAGAAAGTTGCGCTGAAGTTCAACGATACGCTTCAGCTCCCGTTCAGCGGAGCGGTTCGGCTCTGAACGATGTGGTTCGCCCGGGATGCCGCCTTCTTGATTCATGAAAACTGTTCAACCACCTGTCATTAGAACTGCCACAAGAAAATACAGCCATTCAATCATGCCTGACTGACAGCAAAACCGGCTCGTGAGAATTTGAAAAATGATTTCACGCAGCAGGTTTCATACTCATTCAAATGTTCCTGTTTGATTCGCTTGTGCCTTCCGCCAATAGAGATGGGTTGCACTGTATGTCAAGTTTGCGCACTGGGTGCAAGTGGAACATATAAAATGGTGGATTGGCGTCTATGCTCAAATGATATTGATGTATGAACCTGAGCTTGAACCGTCAACCGACCTGTGAACGAGCACAAAATTACCTATCTTTGCGCGATCAAAAATATAATAGACCGATTTCGTCGCAGTGCAATAGAAAATATTTCAGCGCGCATCGTTTCCGGTGCGCGCTGAAGAAATATCAGGGGAAAAACAAGCGGGTTATGATGCGGGATAAACCCGGATCACCCGGTCTTCGATCTGGTCGATCGACCGGCAAAACTCGACGAAACGCGGATAATCGTCCGTTTCGATGGTCTGACTGGGGATCAGGAACGAGCGTCTCATGACGACGTCGTCTCCATCCCATGCGAAATACAGCGAATAAAAGCCGAAGTCTGAGATGAGCAGCGCGTTATCCGGCAGTTGAATCCGCGCGCCCTGTTTCAACCAGTTCGACAGGTCGAAGCGCATTTCAAAATGATCCTGAACCGGGCTGGCGTCGAACTTGATGGGAAACTGGCGGGTGGCGTCGCTGACCAGTCCGGAAGCCTCAGACCGAACGATGACCGGTTCGATGTGAAATGAGCCGTTCTGGTCGGGTTTGGCCGCGTCGGGCATGGTTCCCTTAAAGACCAGCCGGGGCGTCTTCGCGAGGTCTTCGGTGTCTTCGAATCCGGCGGAGTCGAGCTGGATGCCCCGAAAATCGCTCGATGTCTGCGCGTCGGCGAGCCGGTTGCGGACTTCGGGATTGGTGAGCGCCTGACGAATCTGTTGATCGTACAGGTAGCCAAATTCGTAATCGCCGCTGACCTGGGCGGTGAGGTCGTCGTTAAACGTCATTTCAGCCTGGCGGATCAGCAGGCCCTGCTCCCATATTTTGGGCATCAGCGGATAGAAATAGGGGACCACGCCGTCAAAGACGAGCGCGAGCTGTTTTTTCTCGTGCGGGCCGACTTCACCCAGCGGCGCGAAGCGGCTGGCGAAATCAACCAGAATGGGTTCAGCCACGCCATCCTGCTCGGGGATGCGCAACAGCAGTGAGCCGGGATAGGCGGGATAGGGCAAGGGATGGGTCCCGTCGTCTTTTTCGCCTTCCAGCGCGTAGACCATCTGCGTTTTTACGCCGGCCAGGCTCAGCATGTGACGCATGAGGCGCAGTTTCTGATAGCGCCCGCCCGCTTTCAGCTTAACGGTATCGGCGGTGGTTGAGCCTCCCGCGCTGTCTTCGATCGATTCGCGAATCCAGTTATAGATCCGCTCAATGATCTCGTGTTTCGATCCCGCGTCTTTGGTGAGTTCATCCGTCCGGGCGCGTACTTCGTCCGAATCTTCCTGATAGCCGAGCCGCGACGCGCGGTAGCGTTCGGCCAGCGTCAGCCAGTCGGCGCCGGTGGTCCATTGAACGGATTTCACCCGCTGCGCCAGCGGCGGGGCGAAACGCTCCGGCTTGAGACCGTCTTGCAGGCGGTTCGTCCAGACGTAAACCTTGCGGCCGTTGTCGACCGAAATTTCTGGATCGAAATCAACGGGATGCCGATCGAAGTTCAATGGAAGATCGGCCGGGGCGATCAGCGTGAGCTGTGAGAGCAGCATGGGGTCGTCGTCGGAGCCGAAGAAATAGCCGCCGGTGTGCGCTCGAACACCCGGATCGTCGCGTCCGCCCCGTTGCAGGTAGGCGTACTCGATGACGCCGCCTTCTTCGAGGCCGTACATCGAGAGCGACTGTTGACCGCTGAGGTCCTGCACGTGCGACACCGCCCATTCAAGACCGTCGGGCGTGATCGTCCGTCCTTTGATGATCTCGACATTGGGGCCTTTGGGGATGACCACTTCGGCCCATTTCTGCACGCCCTGCTGGTTGAGCACCTGAACCGCCTGGTGGACGTACATGTCGTAGGTTCCGTCTTCGTGATATTCGAGCACCATGATGTCGAGAAGGTAGATGGACGACCCGCGTGAATTCTTCCAGCGCTGGGCGTCTTCGACATTCACGTCGTCGAGCGAAACGTCGTACTTCTGATAGGCGAATTCCCGGTCGCCGGAATCGCGCAACAGGCGGAACGGTTCCATCCACAGCGGTTCGGTCTGATGAATCGCCGAATATTCTTCCAGCGCCTTGTCCCGCTTGCCGCGAACCATGTTCAGCGACGCGATCCGTTCGGCGACCTGAGGGTGATTGGAGAACCGTTTTTGCATCTCGCCATACAGCGCCATCGCGTCGTCCAGCCGCCCGGCGTTTTCGTAACAGGTGGCCAATTGAAAGGCGTATTGGGGCGAGTTGGGGTGCATCTCGATCAGCGCCTTGAGCCGGGGTTCTGGATCGGCGCCGCCGGACGGCGCTTCGTCGAGCTGATTGGCGCGCTGAATGAACGAGAGAAATGAGGGGTAGATTTCGAGACCGCTGGCGATCAATTCCCGCGCTTCTTTATCGGCCCGGTTGGCTTTGTAGTAATCGAACAGGCGAGTGATGACGTCGAAACTGGGCGGAAAACCCTGCCGCGCTTTTTCAAATCGTTGCGCCGTCTCGGCGGTAAAGCCTTTCTTGGCGTAAACCACCCCCGCCACGTAATCGGCGCGTCCGGTGTATTGCATGGGAGGATATCGATCGATCAGGGCCATCGCGGCGTCGGTCTGATCGCGATCGAGCAGGTAGGTCTGCATGCCGATCAGCGCGGGCAGCAGGTTCGGCGCCCGGTCGAGCGCGGCGCGGAAGGCTTCTTCCGCCTCCTGCTGAAACCGCGACGACGATCCGGGCCGGTCTTTCGCCTGGCGAAGCGCGATATCGCCCATCAGCGAATAGGGAAGTACGAAATCCGGAGCGGCGGCGCTCGCCTCACGCGCCGCGTCGCGCGCGGCGGCGAGTTCGTAGCGGTCGAGATGCCAGAACGCGCGCAGCAGAGCGTTCTCTATGCGTTGGGAGGTTGAATCGCCGGACGGTAATTCGAAGGGATAGTCCGGCTTGAGTCCATCGCAGGTTTCATCAAGCCGCCCGGTGGTTTCAAAGGGGGTCAGATAGAGATTGCGCCAGTCGGTGAGCGCGAAGGGAATCGAGTGGAACTCGACCGCCTCGCCGCCCAAGGGGCGAAGCTGGGCGCGCAGATGCCAACCGTCGGTGCGCAAGAGTTTGACCGCGATCAGGTTCTTCCCCTGTTTCAGGCGCGTTTTCGCGGATAGCGCGTTCGCCGAGTGCAGCGCCAGGCGCGTCTTCTGCATCAGCGGCTCGCCGTTGACCCACACGCGAACGTCGGCGGGCGACAGGATGGAGAGTTCGACGCCCTGCTCGCGCGGCGATTCGATCGCGTTTATCAGGTACGCGACGCCTTCACTCGGGTAAACCAGCCCGTCGAGGTCGAGCGTTCCCACTTCATCGGCCTGCCCCACGGGGTGAATGTCGACTCGGTCCGCCCAGCCGTCGTAGATCGGCGACCACGAAACCTCGGGACCGAACGGCGTGAAGAAATCGGCCGCGCCGTGACGTCCGAACGGCCCCACGACGTTCCACTCATCGATGATGACGCCCGCTTCGCGCGCGGCCGCGCCGGCGGCTTTATCGATCAGCGCCTCCATCGATTGCATCAGCTCGAACTGAAGGCGGGCGTGGTTCGCTGCGGGCATCGTCTGAGTCAGCGCGCGGCGCACGGCCTGCTCGCGCCCGGCGTGGCTCCAACCCATCAGATTGGGCTGGCTGCAGAACGCCAGGTAGGCGGGCAGGCAGGGGCTGGCGGGAAAATTTTCGATCAGCGCGGTGAGCGCTTCGGCGGCGGCGGGGTCGTCGCCCCGCGCCCAGGCGGCCAGCAGGCGCCCGCGCAACGCCGCCTCGTTGGGCGCGTGTTCGGACGCGGCCGCGAAAGCGGCGTCCGCTTCGGCGAATCGGTTATCAAGCAGCAGGCGCCAGCCGTCTTCCACCGAAGCGAAAGCGATGGAGGCGGAGGCCAGCCATGCGAAAAGCGTAAGAGAAAGTTTGAAAACTCGCGTCATCGTCATAGGTATCCTTACAGGTTCGCGTTCACGTTTTCGTCCTGGTACAGATCGACCAGGCGGCAGAATTCACGGAAATCGGCGTATTTTTCGCGGGCGACCCGCACCGGTTTGAAGATCAGCGTCTCTCTGATTTCAATCACTCCGTTTTCGCGGGTGGTCTTGCGTTGATACGAGCCGAACTCGGTTTCGAGATCGCGGTCGGCGGGCAGCTCGACCGAACTGAACGAATCGGGCAGGTTCAGCTGGAGAATGTTGGTGCGCGACCAGGGGTAACTCAAAACGAGGTCGTACTCGCGATTGGAGAGTTGCGCGTACCGCTGAGAGAGATCGTCGCCGAAGAACGTGCTGGGGAAAATCATCCGCCCGCCGTGTTTGCCCCCGAATTGGGGAATCTTCATCTCATAGGTCAGGCTCTCGGAGGTGGAGTAATCGTCGAGGTCGGAGAGTTGGATGTTCGACGATTCGCTGCCGGGATATTGCCCCGCCATGATCTGGTCGACCACTTCCTTGGCCTTGGTCTGGTTTTCGTAGGTCCGGCGGACGATGGGGTTGTACAGACCGCGGAACTCGGACGCGCGCACGCCCTGGGCGTCGCCGTTTTCATCAATGGTGAGGCGGGTGGTGTAGACCCCGCCGTTGTCGTCGGCGCTGGAATAGGGGATGCGCTTGAAAAAGCCGTCGCCGCCGGGCACGACGATCAGGCTGTTGGCGCCCCGATCGCCGGGCGGGAGTTCGGACGCGTCGAAGAAGGTGGCGGTTCCGTCGATCCACATCTCCTTGCCGTCGAGATCGGGGAGGTAATAAATGGCGTGGTTGAACATGCCGAGCATGGGCAGATCGTAATCGAATTCACCCCGGTCGGTCGTGCGCAGAATCACCATGCGCGCGTCGATGCCCAACTCGCCCAGCATGGCGACCGCCAGCGCCGCCTTGTCTTTGCAATCGCCGTATTGCGCGTTGCATATCTCATCGACCTTGTGCGGCTTATAGCCATGAATTCCAAACTCAAGCCCCAGATAGCGGATGCCGGTGTTGACGTATTCATTCACCGCGCGAACTTTTTCCCACTTCGTCAGCTCGTGTTCGACCGGAATACCGCGTTTGCGGCGATATTCCTGAAGCAGAAATTCAAGCCGGTCTTTAACCACCGGGCCGGGTTTTAACTGATCTTTCGAGAGGTTCCAGTACCAGTCCATCATCTCCGTCCAGGTTTTGAAGGTGGAGATTTTGATGTAAGGCAGAATCTCGGACGAGGCGGGCATCAGCGGTTCGCGTGGAATGGCCGGCAGCGAGTGGAAAGTCCAATGCCACACCCGCTCCGCACCGCCGATGGTTTCTTCCGGATCGGGTTTGAGCTCGGGCGCGCCGGCCTGAACGATCGATCGCGGGTAGTGAGGTTCGATGAATTTGTAATAAAACTCGCGCGAGGCGGGCGAGATCAGGATGTACTCGGTTTCGACGGTGGGTTCGAAAAATCCGTCGCCGATAAAGAACTGGTCGCCGAAATAGTCCGCGTAAATGTTGTCTTTTTTGCTGACGACCTCGTATTCCAGTTCAAGCACGCTGCCTTTTTCCAGCGCGGGAAATTGAAGCGCCGCGACCATGTAATCCTGATACAGTTTCGAATCGGCGTCGGAGGCGGACGAGGCGCTCCGCTTCACCGGCGCGGGCGCGTCGTAGACGGTTCCGCCGGGCTTCCAGACGCGGGCGCGTTTGACCACCACGTCTTCGCTGCCGGCTTCGTAATACACGCCGCGCACCTGCTGCATGCGGATGCCGTTATCGGTGAGTATTTTCACCGCTTCATGCACGGTGCGGCTCGAGTTGCCGTTGGGGAACACCTTGACGATTTCCTGATGCATCAACACCAGATGGTTCGCCTTCGACAGATCGAGCGAATCGGGAATCTCGACCTCTTTCCAGTCGCGGAGGTAGGGCGAGGCGTAGTTTGAATCGTCGGGCTGAAGAAATTTCTGATATTCGAGGCACCACGGATCGGAGGGCAGAATGGTCTGAGCCGCCGCCAGCGCGCCGAGCGCTTCATCGCGTTTTCCGGTCAGGTTATAGGCGATGGCCGTCATGCGCAGCGCCTGAAAATCTTCCGGCGCGATCGTCAACGCTTTTTGCAGCGTCGCGATCGATTCGTCATACCGGCCGCGCGCCTGCTGATTCGCCGCGAGTTCGAGCAACCCCGCGATGGAAAACGGCGCCATGCGGCGTTCATGTTTCAGAGTTTCGTTGAGCAGGTCTTTGTCGCCGTCCTGCATGGCGATGCGGCGCAGGGCGTGCAGCGCGTCGGAGTGCGTCGCGTCATCGTTCAGAATCGTCTTGAGACGCTCGATTCGCTGGTCTTGCGTCAGGGTTCCGCCCATGGTTTGCAGCAGAAGATACCGCGCGTCGGCGTCGAGTTCGTCTTCGTGGCGGGCGAGCAGTTCGGCGGCGGCTTCGGGCAGCCCTTCGCGATTGAGCATGCGGGCTTTGGCGATCTCGGCGCTGAGCGGTACGTCATCGTGTTTTTTCCAGTCGCGGATGAGGTCGAAGCCCTTTGTCGCATAGGGAGAGTCTTTGTAGTAATCTAGCAGTTTTAAAAACGCCGCCAGATCGTTGGGGTCTTTCTCCAGCACCAGCGAATACGCCAGCCGCTGGCGGTTGGGCTGCGGCTCGGTCGCGCCCAGATTGCGCAGCAGCAATGTGTTGCCGGGGAAGCCTTTGCACAACTGGCCCATCAGCGCGTTGGCCGTCTGGTCGTTTTCATCCAGTACGTCGAGCAGTTCAATCAACCGCACGTAAAAGAACGCGCGGAAGGGTTCCTGAGCGAGGTTTTCACCCAGCGCCTTCATCTGGCGGATCACCGTCGGCTCATGCGTGAGTGAATCGCCTTCGATCGAACTGGAGGAGACTTTCGCGAATTTTGAAAAGTCGAACGGTTGGCCGGAGTCGAGCGGATCGGCCTTGAGCGGTTGGCCATCGTCATCGATGAGCCGAACGTATACGCCGAATTTTCCCGTTTCTCCGCCGGAGGCTTTCAGCAATAGAACGTTGGCGCCGGGCCGCAGCTCCACGTTCGCCGCCGACTGATCGGGGATGGCGGAGTGGTACCGGTTGTTGTCGAGGGCGATCTCTCCATTCACCCACACCTTTATCGCGCCGGCGTACCCAACCAGCAGGCGCGCCGAGCGGGTCGCGTCGCTGGTGACCTGGGCGGCGAGGTAAACGGTCGATTCCTGTGAGGGTGAAACCTGTGAATGCAGTTCGATATAGCCGTCGTAAGGTTGCAGCGAAATCGGTTGCCAGCCGACCTGGCGGCGGCGTCCGGGATATTGCGCGGCGAGGTCGAGGTTCTCTTCCGGGCCGAAGGTCTGGGCGTGGCCGCGTTTTTCCGCGTTGTCAAACGGGCCGCATACCCAGAAATCGGTGATAAAGCCCAGGCGGTCGAATGCCGATTCGGCTTCATCCCACCGGCCAAGCCGTTGCAGCAGCCGCCCTTGAATCCAACGCGCGTGACTGGCGAAATGCACGGGCGCCGAAGCGTTGTTCAACAACGGGTCCAGACGTTTGAGCAGGGTTTCACGGTCTTCGCGCCCGCTGGCTCGCTGATAGGCTTCAAACAGATAAAGGGTCGCTTCGGGGTCGTCTTTGCCCGCGTCGAGCGCATCGAGAAAATGGGTGAAACTCTGTTCGGCGCCCGAGCGGCTTTCGCTGAGATAGGCGTAACCCGCCTGCGCCAGCGCGTCATCGGGGTGTTCTTTCAGGGCTTTCTCAAACCCGCCCAGCGCGGCGTCGAGATCGCCCTGGCTGAGGTACGAGCGCCAGATGGTCTCTCCCATCCCGGCGGCGAAAGCGTGCGCCGATAAAGCGGTCAGCAGAAACAGGACGCCGATGCGTCTCCGAATCGGATAAAATGAAGCGAACATGCACGAACACCTTTCTGGAAGGACGTTGATTCAGCATCAGATAATGTAAAAAAATAAACGGGGCCCGGTTCGAGGTGAATGAAGCGGCTCCGCGGCGGGCGCGAAACGCAAAAACAGAATAAACGGGATGCCATACAGACCCCGGCGCGCCGGATGGATGATGTATTGAACCGGCGCGGACGCGTTTATGTATAACGACAACAGGGTACAATGGTTACTCCACGATTTCGAGGGAATCTTCATCCCGGGGGGTACGAACGGCGGTCGAATCGCGGGCGCGGCGTCATAGACGCCAAACGGAATTTCAGGAGAATCGATTCATGTCTGATGAAAAAAAACAGGTTCCAAGCGGGTTGTGGGCCGTTGCATTGTTCGCGATCGCGGCGCTGGCTGTCGGGTTCATGGTGTTCAATACCGCCACCAGCGGACAGGAGAAATGCAGGAACGAACTGCTCGGCGTATTCGACTCGGCGGTTAAGCAGAACCCCGACGTGTTGACCCAGTTGAAGGAAAACCCCGAGCAGACGCGTGAAACCATCAAACGCATCGCACTCAACAAGCCTGAAATCCAGACCTTTTTCAACAGTCAGGGTCTTTGGGATCATCGCGAAGAAATCTTTGACGACGCCTGGAAGCAATTCGTCGAACAACACGCGAAATCCGAGTCTTAACTCTGCGTATTTCGGTTTTTATTCAACATAACCCAGGCTGCGCAGGCGCTCCATAAAGGCGTTCTGGTCGCCGGGAACCTCGCCCCCATTCTCCCTCAGCGCGGGATACTCGTCCACGTACTTCGCCGGCCGGGCTTCCAGCGCGCCTTCCTTGAACGCTTCGCTGACGACACGGCCTTCCATCTCACGGCTGATGGGCAGATCGAGCCAGTACAACGCCGTGGGGGCGAAATCGAGCAATGAAACCTCGCCCAGACGCGCCCCCGCCCTTACGCCCGGCCCGTGCAGAACCATTACGCCTTTTAAATCATGCGTCCCAGAAAAATAGCGTACAAAAAAGAGCCGCCCGGTCGGGATGGTTTCGCCCGCGATCTCAATGGTTGGATTCTGTGCCAGCGGCGAATCGGGATGAGCGGTCAGTGAAAAATTGGTGCGTACCGACAGGGTGTTCCCTTCGCGTTCGGTCGTGAAAATGGGATCTTCATCGCCGGTGAAATGGATGCGGCCGAGGCCGTTCGCGAGGGCGTCCAGCTGATTTTCATGGCCGGGGGCGGGATCGATCAGAATATGCCGTTCGATGGTATGATGGCGAAACTCGCCTCGCCGCCCCAGAGCGGAAAGAATGGCGTCCATGTCGGCGAAATACTGGCCAGGCAGGGCGGGATCGGCCTTCATGCCGTGGTCTGAAATCACCGCCACGCGGCAATCAGGGGGAAGCGAACGCAGTACGCGGCCAATGGCGCGATCCGCCGCGTGGTAATAGCGTTCGATCACGGAGGCGAATTCAGGGCAGGCGTTCGGCGGCGGAGAGTGGAATTGGTCTGGTTTCATGTAATGCCAGAATCGATGCCCCAGTTGGTCGGTTCCGTACAGGCAGAATGCGGCGGCGTTGGGGCGATGGCGCCGCATTAATGCTATGAACAGATCGGTCTGAAGACGTACTTCGCTTAGCGCTTTTCGCTCCAGCCGTTCTTCTTCGCTTAAACCCACCGCGTCGCTCAGGTAGAACCACGTCATCCGGTCGATTGCGCCCGCTCCCGCGCCCAGCCGGGCGCAACCAAACAACGCGGAGGCAGGGTTATAGGCCCCATCCACGCCTTGTTCGAGCAGCGTCTGCTGGATGCAGCCGCAATCCGCCGGCCAGGCTTCCGGCGAGCGCGCGATCCATGACGGGACGACGAATTCAAACGAATCGAGCACCGGCCAGGTTGTCAGCCATCGAAACAGACCGACGCGGAGCCGGGCGGCGTGCGCCACATCCCACAGGCGCGGGACGCGAAGGTCAAGCCGGGTCGAAAAAAAACCTTCCACTCCATGCGCTTCAGGCGGGCGCCCGGTCGCGATGCTGGTCCAAACGAGCGGAGAACGGATCGGTTCGAGGCTGATGAAATCGGCGCGAGCGCCTGAGTCGATAAGTCTTTTGAGATTGGGCAGTTTATCCTGTTCCAACAGGGGATCGATGATATCCCAGGTGGCGGCGTCGAGCCCAAACACGATGAAACGGGCGTCATTGAGCCGGGGCTGGCTCATTCGCCAACCGGCTGAAACGATGCCCAGCGCCATGAAACCCGCCAGGGGGATGATCCAGGCCAGCGCAGTGATACGCCGAGCCGGGACGAGGTAATTCGACCAACGCCCGCGCATGATCAGGCGGGAGGCTAGAGTAAAACCGAAAGCGGCGATCAGGCCCGCGCCAGCTGATAAAGAAGCCAACGTAACTGGACACGAGTCAAGAAAACCGGGATTGGAGATTGATACCGTTAGAGTGAGCAGAAAAAGAGGCCACAGCCCACAAATCGCCCATAGAAAGATAAACAGGCGGCGGCTGCCTGTATTGAAGGAAAACCGGAACGCCGATTTGAATCGGGTTTGCTTTCCGTGTGGTTGAGTTGAAGCATCCATGGTCCGGCATCCGCATACGGGTCGATAAGACATTTCGTTACCGGTATTGAAATTCATCGAAGTGGATGAATAAAGTGGTGGAAAATGCATTCTGAATACTCTGAGCCGCCATAATTTACGCCATGAAATGGCTTAATTTTGTGGATTGAATCGATTTTTCGCGATTTTCAGGACATTTTTGTTTAATTTGCATCAGGGTCTCGGATAAGTGGAAAATTATGTAAGTGTAATAAAAATATGATTTTATGTCGTTGTCAAATAATTTGCTTGTATTAATAAATAAAAAAAGAATGAGGTCTTTTTGGTTGCCGTATTGCATCCCAAAAGTAAAATCGAATATAATTTGTGGCGTAAGCATTCTGCCCATGATGTAAATATCGGATGAATTTTCTCCGCTGCGAGCTCGGAATGGGTGGCTCGAAAACGTGCTCTCGGGGCGGCAATCCAAGTAAGGATTAGAACATGGCGGCCGCAAACTCAAAGAAATCAGCGAATAAAAAGAGTCAGTCGACTTCCGCCGCGTCCAGAGCCGCGCAAAAAAACAAGGCGAAAGCGAAAAAAACAACCTCCACCCCTAAAAAAGCTGATCAAACCCGGGCGAAAGCGGCGAACACCCGTGCATCCGCCAGTAAATCCACGCTGAAAAAGAGCGCCGCTCCAAAAAACAAGCCCGCAAAAATGGCGAAAACCGGCTCCGTAAAAAAATCCGCGAAAAGCAATCCGGCGGCGCAAAAAGCCACCTCAAAAAAAGCGGCCCCCAAATCGCCGTCGAAAACGCCGGTAACCAAAAAGGGTGCTGTTCCTAAAGCCGTTTCGAATCAGAAAAAAACGTCCAAACCTTCGCCCGTAAAAAAGACGAAGGTCAAGGATGTACGAAAGCCCGAGACGAAAAAATCGCCAAAGCCGGCCGCAAAGTCTCCCGTTAAAACCGTGAAGAAAAGCCCTGCGGCGGTGAAGGCCTCGACTAAAAAGGTAGTGAGGCCCTCGATCAAAATCAGACCCGCAGGCCCAAAACATCCTTCTCGCGAAACCGAGAAACCGCGCTTTCCTGAAACGACGTGGGGCAGCGGCAGCAAAATCTTTTTTGAACCCACCGAACATCTGCCGCCGCCCGATCTGACCTGTATCTCGGGCGGGTTCGTCTTTCATGGCGATAAACTGGTGCTCGCCAACATTCCTGGCCGGGGTTGGGAGATTATCGGCGGCCGGATCGATATCGGCGAATCGCCCGAAGATACCTTCCGGCGTGAGGCGTCCCGCCAGATCGGCGTATCGCTATCTCACGTGAAGATGCTGGGCATTATTCGCATTGAGCATACGGGGCCGGAGCCGCCCAACTGCCCTTATCCGTATCCGGTGGGGTATGGAGTTCAGTTTATCGGCATCGTGGAGGAGTTGCTTCCGTTTCATGGAAGCGATGACTCGCTGGGGCGTTCGCTCATCTCGCCGGAAGGCGTCAAAGAACACTATTTTGAATGGAACGCCCACGCCGAGGCCGTGTTTGAATACGCCTACACGGTGTATAAAAAATTAAAGAAAAAACTGAATCTGTAAGCGTGCGCGAGGGTTCGTTTCAACAGGCGTGAACGATGGCGCTCGCGTCCGCATGTCTTTTCGTGGAATGAAAAAAGTTGATTTTGTGCTATGATGCGGTCAGAATTCATTGAGTTTGATGGTTGAGGACGGGTATGAGCGATCTGCTTTCACAAGAAGAAATCGATCTTCTGCTTAAGTCGGGTCTGGCCGATCAGGCGCAGGACGACGTGGCGGAAGAAGCCCCGCGTCCCGCGCCTAAAAAACCTTCCTATTCATCCGCCTCCGCCTCCGCTTCCATGCCCAGCTTCGATCAGATGCAGGGGGGCGGCGAATCAAAAACCAAACATCAGCGATCAGCCAAACTGGATCGCTCGGTTCAGGTTCAGCCCGCCGTCTTCGTGCCGTTTGACGAAGAAGAACCGGCGATGGAGACCACCAACCTCGACGTGATTCTCAACCTTGACCTTGAGATTCGCGTTGAGCTTGGCAAAACCCGGAAAACCGTCCGCGACATTCTGGAGATGGGCTCGGGTTCGGTGTTGGAACTCAACAAGCTGAACGGTGAGCCCGTCGACCTTTTGGTGAACGCGCGTGGCTTCGCCAAGGGTGAAATGATCGTCATCGGTGAAAACTTCGGCGTTCGCGTAACCGATATTCTCAGCGTTACTGAAATTATTGAGGCGTTGAAGTAGCCGCCGGATTTTTGGCGGTCTCGCCTTTCAACGCCTTTACTCCCTTGTGGCCCAGGCCAACCCCCGCCATCAGGCTTCCGATGAAGTTCATCGTTTCAACCGCCTTGGGAATCCATTCAGGGGCGTTCGCTCCCGTCCAGATGCCCGCCACGTTCTGCATGACCACCGCCGCCAGCAAAAGCCCCGCGCCGATGTTGGTCTTTCTGTTGTTCAACGAGTTCCATGCGCTCTCAAGCATGCTGATCTCCTTTTTAAAAAACGAATCGACTTTCTTCTCTGATGAGAAGTGCGCCGCAAATCAGCCGGATTAATCGTGGAGGGGCCGCTTCGGATCAGCAAATCGCAAGCGGTATACTATGAGAGAAAGTCATTCTGTTCATGAAAATCGATTGAGGAGACTGATATGCCAGCCAAAAAAATACTGATGATTGTGGGCGATTTCGTGGAAGATTACGAGGTCATGGTTCCCTTTCAGGCGTTGCAGATGGTGGGGCATACCGTTCACGCCGTCTGCCCCGACAAAAAAGCGGGCGATACGGTGCGTACCGCCGTGCATGATTTTGAAGGCGACCAGACGTACAGCGAAAAGCCCGGACACAATTTCGCGCTGAACGCCGATTTCGCCTTGATCGAGCCGGAAAGTTACGATGCGCTGTGCCTGCCGGGAGGCCGAGCGCCCGAGTATATTCGTCTGAACAAACGGGTGATCGAGATTGTGCGGCATTTCGCCAGCGCGGATAAACCCATCGCCGCCATCTGCCATGCGATGCAACTGATGGCCGCGGCGGGAACGCTGAAAGGGAAGACTTGCACCGCGTACCCAGCCGTCGGACCCGATGTCGACGCCTGCGGCGGAAAGTACGTCGATATACCTGTCACCGACGCGCACGTGGACGGCAACCTGGTGACCGCGCCCGCCTGGCCCGCGCACCCCAAGTGGCTGGCGGAATTTTTAAAAGTTTTGGGAACGAAAATCGAATTGTAGCGGCTGTATGAATCACGCGAGTTCGCGCAGGGCGTCATACCATTGCTGGACGACGGTTTCCGGCTGGTATGGCGCCGCGCTTCGCGCGCAAACTTCCGGCGGGTAGCGATCAGGAGAGCGCAAAACGGTGAGCGCCGCGTTAGCCAGCGCCTCCGCGTTCGCCTCGGCGAGTTCGCCGTTTACTCCGGGTTGGATCACGTGTTCCATCTCACCCACGGATGTGCTGACCACGGGCAAGCCGCAGGCCAACGCCTCCAGCGCGGCGAGAGGCAATCCTTCAAAGCGCGATGTCATCAAGAACAGGTCCGACGCGCGCATGGCGTTTGCTAACGCGCCGGGAGCGAGCCGTCCGGCGAACCGCGCCGAGCCCTTCAGACCCAGTTCCCGGGCGAGACGCTCACATTCTCTTCGCAGACCGCCCTCTCCAATTACCAGCATGTTAACGTGCTCTTGCCGCGCCGTTTCCGCCAGCGTCCGTAACGCAAGTTCGGGGTGTTTCTGCCGTTCAAGCCGCGCGGCGAAAACAATCCATCGAGCCGATTCGTCGAGACCGTATTCTTTTGCGAAATGTTCCCGTTGCGCCTGGCGTTTTTCTCGCGAAGCGCGATGAAAGACATCATTACGATACGAGGTCGGAAGCAGGGTGGCGCGCGGCGCGGAAGGATACCGCCGCGCGAGCTCATCAACGGTGCTGGCGTTGACGCAAAGCAGCCTGGCCGCTTTGCGCACGGCGCGGGCTTCCACCGCTCGATACAGCCAGGGCAGGTGTTTCCATTTCACTTCTGATGAGGGGCTGATTATTTCACGCGGGTCGGAATGAAAACAGAGGGCGTTGCGTGTGGAAACAATGCGCGCCGCCGCCAGCGGCTCAACGCGATGAACCAGGCAAACCGCGTCATCCATCTCAATTGGCGTACGCCACAACGCAAAGGCGAATCGCAAAAACAGAGGAATCGTTTTGCGCAGGTTAGGATCGTTTTCGTACAACAGGGGGAAAAATTCGACGGGCGTGTTTTCATATTGCAATGAATGCCAGCGTTCAGGCGGGCGCGCGGGATCTTCGCTGACGCCGGCGGCCGAGATCGATACGTCGTCCGGCGCGTGGGCGATCAGAAGGCGCGTCAGGTTTTCGATTCCGCCGGTTTTCTCTCCCCACGGATCGAATGGGTGAACGATCAGGATGCGCACGTCGTTTCCTCGCCGCCGCCCGCCGCCATCGCCATCATCAGCCAGAGCGGATATTGATAGGCGGTGGCTGAGATGAGGTTGTCGTTCAGGCTGCCCGCCGCCCAGGCGCAAAACAGCGCCAGGCCGATCAGGCTGAGCCGCCGGATATCCGGCGCGCGCGCTTTACGCCAGGCGCGATACAGCACGGCGCCCACGCCAGCCAGCATCGTGAGCCAGAGAGTCAAACCCACCGCGCCGGTTTCGACCAGATAGCGCACGTAATCGTTATGGGCGTCGTGCCCCACGCCGGATTGTTTATTGATATTGGGATTCACGCGGGGAATGCTGGCGAGGCCATACCCGAAAACCGGCTGTTTCTTCCATTCCCGAATCAGATATCGCCAGTTGAGCAGACGCCATGTGTGTGAACCGGTTACGCGCTGAGTGCGTTCGATCTCATCAAGGTTATCCCAGCGCGTCAGTCCGGCGAGGCGAGTGCGTCCTGTATCAGTGGCGAGTATGCCGGCGATTAACATCACGCCAAGCGCGATAACGCTCCATCGCGCCGCGCCGCCCTCGCCCCACGCCACGGCGGCCATCCACACCCCCAGCATGCCCAATCCTGTCAGGCTGAAGGTGGCGAGTAAAACAGCGAGCAGCGCGGCCAACGCCGCCGCCCATCGTTTGCGCCGTTCCGTGCGCCACAGCCAGTACGCCGCCGCCGCCGCAGTGAGCAGGTAGAAAGAAAACGGGTTGGGATGAACGAAGGTTCCGCGAATTCGATGCAGCCCTTGAATCACCGGGCTGGTGTGAAAAATACCCTGTGCCGCGCCCGTTATCGCGGGAACGACCGCCGAAGCCGCGATCGCGAGGATGAGCGCGCGAGCCCGGCCCCCGGCCGCTTCATGAACGCCCAGCCAGATCAGGGGAAGATAACTCAACAGGCGCAGCCATTCACGCAATCCGGCGGCGCGTTCAACGCCGTGTCCGAGCATGGGAACGAGCGCCCAGGGCAGCAGGCAAAGCAGCCATCCGGCGAATATCAGCCCGAGCTGATTCATCATTGTACGGCGGCGGTCGGCGGGCTTCAGCGTAATGAGCCAGAGCGCTCCGAGCAAAGCCGCCAGCCCGCCGGTTAACGCGGCGGGATTGATCTTCCATGCGCCCAGCCACGCGTATTCGGTCAGCGCGTCGAGCGAAGGGCGAATCACGATCAGGGCGAACAGCGCCGCCCGGGCGGACCGGTTGAGCGAGGCGATCATTTCATCGACTTGAGCAGCGTTTGAGCGATGGATGGCGTGACCGGGCTGGGGTTGCCTGACATGCTGTTCCCCATCGATTTTTCCGCGATCCCGGGGAGATCGGCGTCCTGAATGTTGAATTCGGCGAGGTTCTTGGGGATGCCGAATTTTTTATTCAATTCGTCGATCCGCTTCATGGCGGCGTCGACCTGTTCGTTGCCCGGCAAGCGTTCGCCCGGGACGATGCGGCGGGCGATCTCAACCATGCGGGGAAACCGCGCGCACCGGTTAAAGCGTAACGCGAAAGGCAACAGGATCGCGCATACCTTGCCGTGAGGAACGTCGTACATCGCGCCCAGCCCCGAGGCGAAGCCGTGCGCCATGCCGAGCCCCGCGTTGGCGAGACAAACGCCGCTGATCGTACTGGCGATCAGCATGTTTTCTCGCGCCTCCATATCGGCGCCGTCGTCGAATGCGCGTTCGATGGAGGCCATCGCGAGGCTGAGACCGTGCAGAGCCAGCGCGTCGGTGAATGGAGTCGACTTCACGCACAAGTGCGATTCGATCAATTGAGTGATCGCGTCCATCCCGCTGAAGGCGGTTTGCCGGGGGGGGAGCGACGCGGTTAATTCCGGATCGAGCAGGGCGAGCCGAGGGTACAGCGTCGGCGAGCGGAAACTTTTTTTGAAGCGTTCTTTGCGGCAGGCGATCACCGCGTTGCGGGTGACCTCGGCGCCGGCGCCCGCCGTGGCGGGAACGGCGATATGCGGCAGCGCGGTTTTGGAGGGAGTCAAACCCTTGCCCACCCCTTCCAGATAATCTTTTACGCTCCCGGGATTCACCGCCAGACCGGCGGCGGCTTTGGCGAGATCGATCACGGAACCCCCACCGATGGAGATGACCACCTCGGCGCGCGATTCGCGTAACGCGGCGGCCGCCGCGTCGGTCATCTCGACGGTTGGTTCGCCGGGCGTTTTCACCAGCGTTTGTGAGGCGACGCCCGCGGCTTTCAGACTGGCCTGTGCGCGTTTGAGCCAGCCGAATTTCTCCATCGAGCTGCTGCAGAATACAAACGCTTTTTTACTCAGAGCGGACGCTTCGCCGCCCAGTCCCTCAAAACAACCCTGTCCAGCGATGATTCGCGTGGGAGTCAAAAACTGAAAATTCATTCCATAGATCCTTTGTTCGTCAATTCATGAAAAGCGAGTGGAATCGATCAGTTGATCGCAAAAGCGTCAATCGCAACCGTCCCGAAGCGGAGCCAGGATCGCCCCATTATCATCGTAAGCATAAAGCGAATCGCGATGAAAGCGAGCACTCTCCATACAACGGCGTCATACAAAGTATAATAACGTTCTTTCGCTCTGGTGGTCATCCTTTCGGCGCGGTGAACACTGGACGATGGTTCGTCTCGCCGATAAGATCAAACGTTCCGGCGAGTTATACGGCGCGCGGTTTTGAGGTTCAAGTTTCCGCATTGCCATTGGCGCGCATTCATCCGGAAGGACGTAAGAGACGCCATGAAAACGCTATTTTTCGATCCATACGCCGGTGTCAGCGGCGATATGACCCTCGGGGCGTTGACCGATCTGGGTTGCCCGCTTGATGAATTGCGCGTCCGCCTGTCGGGCATGCGAATTCCCGGGTTCGATCTGCGTTCGGAGCGGGTGCGGCGCGGTTCGCTCTCCGGCGTAAAGGTTCACGTCTCGGTTGAAGAAGAGCATCACGTTCACCGCAAACTCGGCGACGTGCTCGCGATTGTCGACCGCGTTGAGTGGCCGGGCGCGGTGCGCGAACGAATTGAAAACGCGTTTACTCTGCTGGCCCGGGCGGAAGGCAAGGTTCACGACAAGCCTTTCGATCAGATTCATTTTCACGAAGTCGGTTCGTTCGACGCTATCGTCGATATCAGCGGAAGCATGCTGGCGGTTCACCTGTTGGGCGTTGAGCGCGTGGTCTGCGGGCGGGTTCACGTCGGTGAAGGCATCATTACCGGAACCCGGCACGGCGACATTCCCAATCCACCGCCCGCCGCCAGCGAGATGCTTAAAGGTTTTGAGCTGTACTCGACCGGTCGGACTCATGAAATGGTTACGCCCACCGGTGCGGCTATCATCGCCACGTTGGCGGGCGGTTCGAGCGTTATGCCGCCGATGGTTCTCGAAAACATCGGATACGGCGCCGGCGACCGCGATCCAAAAGACCTGCCGAGTCTTTTGCGCGTGTTCATGGGCGCCTCGGGCGGGGCGATCGCGGATAGCGTCGTGGTGGTCGAGGCCAATATCGACGATATGAATCCGGAACTGTACGCGCCTCTGCTCGATCGCCTGTTTAAGGAAGGCGCGCTCGACGCCGCCTGCGTTCCGATCCAGATGAAAAAACAGCGTCCGGGCGTGTTGTTGTCGGTGATCGCGCCCGCGGCGCTGAAAGAAAAAATGGCGCAACTCATTTTGCGCGAGAGTTCCTCCATCGGGGTTCGCATGCACGAATGCGAGCGGCGTACGCTGAACCGCGAGGCGGTTGAAGTCGATACGCCCTGGGGACCGGTGAAGGGTAAGGTCTGCTGGGGGCATGGCGTCGAAAAGCGCTTCAGTCCTGAATACGCCAGTTGCCGGCGCATTCACGACGAACACGGCGTCCCTCTGGCTCAAATCTACCAGGAGGCGGCCATCGCGTATTCGCGGGGCGCGCCGGAGCCGTAGGATATCTGAATGAAATCAAAGCCGCTTCAAATCGCGATCGCCGTGGTGCTCGGCGTGATCGGTCTCGCCGTGTTTTATAACAGCGTCGAGCATTGGGACCAGGTCTGGGCCGATATCAAAGGCGCTCATCTGGGCTGGCTGGCGCTGGCCATCGCGTTCAACCTGTTTACCATCGTGATTCGCGCGTGGCGCTGGCGGTCGTTTCTCGGCGAGCCGTGGGTGTCGCCGGTTCAGCTGTTTCACATATCCAACGTCGGTTTTATGGGCAATGGAATCTTTCCCGCGCGCATGGGTGAACTGATCCGGCCTTTTCTGGTGGGGCGAATGACGCCGCATCGTTTTTCTTCGGCGCTGGCGACCATCGTCGTCGAGCGTTTTTTTGACCTGCTGATTATTCTGCTGCTGCTCGCCTATTCGCTATGGGCGTTTCCGTTCGAGACGGCGGCTCACGCCGCGGCGCCGACGGGCGTTATGTTGACCGCTGCTGATGTCGCTCCCGTGGAGACTCCCAACGATCCGCGCGCATACGTGCAGAGCCTGGCCGAGCTGGGCATGGCGGCGTTCGGCGTATTACTGACATGCGTCGCCGTGATGAGCTATGCGCCGAAGTGGAGCGAAAAGATTCTCCGTACGCTGGGCAAGCCGCTGCCCGAGCCGATTCTCGACAAACTGGCTCATCTCATTCACTCGTTCGAGAAAGGATCGTCAACCTTCCGGCGACCCGCGTCGTTCATGTATTGCCTGGTGTTGAGCGTCTTTTTATGGATGGTGATCACGTGGGGCGAAATCTTTGTTCTGTGGGCGTTCGGCGTGAACGATATCAGTTTCACCGGCGCGCTTTTTTTAATGACGGTGTTGTGCTTTACCGTGATGTTTCCCCAGTTGCCGGGTTATATCGGCCCCTATCAGCTGGCGGTCGCGGCGGTGTTAACCAACCTGTTCGGCGTATCGTCTTCCACCTCGGGGGCGATCGCCATTACCATGTGGATGACCCAGGTGCCGCCGATCATTCTGATGGGATTCGTCAGCCTGGTGACGCTGGGCGTATCGTTTCACGACATCAGCCACGTAAGTGAAACGGCGGAGAGCGAGGCGGCCTGAACCGCGAGCCTGACGCTTGAGGAAGCGCGATGAACCTTCCCTACGACGGCGATCTGGTGAATCCAGACAGCCTGATTGAATGGATCGAGGAGTCAGGCGTCGGAGTCGAGTTTCATCAGAACGAACAGTTTCCTCGAAGCCCCGTTTTACTGTCGGAGTATCGGGTTGAGCCGCCCACGATCCACATTTATCGTTACCCGCTGATTGAAGACCGTATGAATCTGATCTGTCAGCAGCAGGCGGGGTATTTCGGCCCGTGGTATTGCCTGCATCTCGCTTTTCGATTCTATTTTCACCTCGAATTATCGGGTGAATATGAAATCGAGCGCAGTTGGCGCGACCGGCTGTTTGGAGGGCTGGCGAGCCTGGATGAGCGTGCGTACGCGTTCACCCAAAACCTGCTGAGTACGCGCTATAACCCCGCCCGTTTCGACGTTTATCTGGAGCGTTCACTGACGCCGGGCGCGACGTCGTTTCGATGAAAGCCTTACAAGGGTCCGTACAGCAGAAACAACGGAACCCCATCGACCATGACGGCGGCGAGCGGTTTGCGCTGCCTGTATAACGTCCATTCCACCTGCCTGAACATTCCCTGGCGGCATTGCAGCAGATGATAGTCGTACGGCGGATCGCCGTTGTGAACGATATCTTCGCGGAGCCAGCCACGCGATTTGTAATAGTCGATCGCTTCAAACGGCATGCTGAGTGGGCGCATCGACGCGCCCGGCGGCAACGTCTGGTTGATCTCATCGAGAAAATCACGGGTCAGCGCGTCGCACCAATAGGTGCTCTCCATGCCGAGGCGATGCGCGCCCCGTACTCCGCCCGCGAACACGTTGTAATACGACAGCCAATAAGGGCTCATCGCCACGCCAGTGTATATGCCGGGGATCAGCAGCAAACTCCACAGCGCGATTTGAAACACGGCGGGTTTAAGAGGTGGAATCTTGTCACGTAACAACTGCGCGCCCCAGCCCGCGAAACACGCCGCGAAGGGAAAACAGGGTAAAAACAGTCGGCATCCATCGTACGCCTGCGCCAGCGGCAGAATCACCAGCATGAGCGGCGTGAGAAAATGAAGCAATAAAAAGAGCCGAGCGCCTGAAGCGTCTCTCCATGTATATTTCTGATTTCCTCCGCTCAGCGGCAGCGCCATGCCGAGCAGTTGCAGAATGAGAATCAGCGGCGGAACGGTAAAGAGCACCATCACCAGCGGATAATGCCAGGGCGTGTTGTCAAAATAGATCGTTCCGAGGTAATACAGCGGGATGGGCCGCGCGCCGGTTTTTTCAGCGTAGCCAAAAAAACGTTCGACGATGCGCTGACCGGTGTCGTGCCACAGCCAGGGCTGAGAACCGATGTAAATCAGCGGCGTCAATACGGCCGCCCAGGCGATCGCCGCCGCCAGCCGTTTCCATTGCGCGCGTTCGTTTCCATGCGTCACGATATGTATAATCGCCCACGTCAGCAGGGGAAACGGAAGAAAGACCGAGTGTAACTTGGTTGAAAACGCCGCCGCGTACGCCAGGCCGAAAATCCACGCTGGCCAGCGCCGCTCAATGACGTGATACCCCGCCAGCGCCGCCCAGAACCACCACGCCATGATGGGGGCGTCGAGACTGAAGAGATGAAGATGCCCCCACACGCGCGGCATCAGCATCAGCGCCGCCGCGCCCGCCAACGCCGCCGTCCGCGACAGACTCTCGCGCAGAAACAGAAACACCGACGCCGCCAGCAGCCCGCCGATCAGCGCCGAAGGCAGGCGCATCGTCACTACTTCATCCAGCCACGGCGAAAACAACAGGCGAGATATCGCCGCCAGCGTGCGCGGAGGCGAAGGGTGGTCTGATGTGGTGAACCAGTATTCGTCGATGGTCTCTTTAGAAAATGGCGCATCGAGCGTGAACAGTCCGCGAATCCACTCGCCCTGCTTGATCGCGGCGGGAAAGTTGGGATAGGCTTCGTCCCAGGTGACGCCGGGCGCTCCCAACTGAAGCGTCAGCAGAACGAGGACGCCGATCGCCAACGCGGCGGCGACGGCGAGTTCACGGCGCGGCGCCGGGGCGTTATCGTTCATTGCGCGGCTCCAGCGGTTTTCTCGCGGCCACGACGTAGTTCAACGCGAAAATCTTGCGCTTCTCGACTCGCGCGTCGATCCACGCCACCGCGTTTGAATACAGCGCGTTCAGCGCGTACACGGCGCGATTCACTCCAGGGATCGGTTTCACCAGCGCCTTCATCACCACGGAAGGAATGTGGCCTAAAAACGAGAGTAATCCACCGGCTGGTTGAATCGACAAGGTTTCGAATCCGGCGCGGTCGAGCATGACGCGCAGACCGTGTTTGGTGTAGCGGAAGTAATCGTGCGGCTCGTTGTGCAGATAGGCCAGATGCGGAACGCTGACGATCAGCGCGCCGCCCGGCTTCAGACAGCGGTAAAATTCGCGCAACGCGCGCTCGGGGTCAGGCACGTGCTCAAGCACTTGCGAACAGAACACGCCGTCAAACGCCTCGCCGCGCCAGGGCAGATCGAGCACCGAGCCCACCGCGTGCAGGCTGGAGTGAAACTGAACGTCCATCGACACATAATCGGAGGCGGAGTTACGCAACGCGGGCGCATACGCCGAAACGCCGGCCCCCGCGTCGAGACAGCGCCCCGACAAGTGAGCCCGTGCGGCGGGCAATAACACCGCCGTCAGGCTGGCGCGCGTGGGCGAAAGCGAAAAATAGCGATCGCCGCCCGCGTGAGCGCGCGCGATGGCCCGGTCCTGCGTTTTAATTCGGTCGTACCAACTCATTCAAAGGCTCTCCGCTCGGCGATCTCCCGATACAGCGCGTGGTATTGCTCGGCGGCGGCGCGCCATGAAAACGCCATCGCCCGTTCGCGCGAGACGCGGCCCATCGCCTCCATGCGCGCCGGATCGGCCAGCCATGCGGCCAGCGTGTTGGTTAGCGCGTCCACGTCGCCTCGGGGCACGATGGCGCCGTTGCCATCGATCAACTCGCGGCTGCCGCCCACGTCGCTGAGCAACAGCGGCAAGCCGCAGGCCATCGCTTCCAACGCCGCGTTCGACATGCCCTCGGCGTGTGACGGTAGAACAAAAGCCGAACACGCGGGCAGAAATCGAGCGAGTTGATCGCTCGGCATCGGGCCCATGATCTGAAATCGCTCACCCAGGTTCAGTTCAGCCGCCAGCCGTTGCAGCGGTTCGGCTTCGGGGCCGCCGCCGATCACGCGGCACTCAAAATCATAGCCCATTCGCGCCAGCTCCGCGCAGGCGCGCGGCAACAAATCGAAACCCTTACGGGGTATCAGTCTTCCCACCGCCGCGATTCCGGGCGGCCGGCGTTTCTCCGCGCTGGGTTGAAAACGCTCTACGTCGACGCCGTTGGCGATCACTCCCGCTCGCTGCCCGGGAAAAGCGCTCTCGTACAACTCGCGCAGACCTTCGCTATTAGCGACGACCGCCGCCGCGTGGGAGTAAATGCGCTTCAACAGCGGTTTGAGAAACACGTAGTCGATTCCAAAACGCTTGTTATACCCGGGGACGTCCGAGCCGCGCACCGAGACGATATATGGAATATTCGCGCATCGCCTCCAGGCGATCAGCCCGGTGGGGAATCCGAAAAACGCGTGGCACAGATCGAAGTCTTTTTCTTGCGCCGCGTCGCGCACGATGTGGTCGTGTTGAATCAGGTAGCGGATGATTTCGCCGCGCCGCCAGTAATGCAGGTCGCGTTTTTTTAGCGGGTAGGTGATGACGCGCGCGGTGGGAGAGAGTTCTTCACGCTCGGTGCGAGAGCCGATCGACGGAGCGATGAGCGTAACGTCGAGGCCCTCCATGCGCGCCCATTCGTTCATCAGGTGGCGGTGAGCGTTGGCGCCTCCGCCGCCGATGGGAGGGTATTCATAATTCAACGCGAGAACGCGTAACACGGGGCTGGTGGAGGAGTGGGCGTTTGAACAATCGGCCGTCATCGGCGCTGCATTCGATTCAGATCATCGCGGCCGGGTTTGGCCGTCGACAAAAGAGAGCGTATATTCAGGGCGCACTTGCTGGTAAAGAAATTCTGGAGCGAAGTCGGCGCCATTGGGCCAGACGAGAGTATCCAGATCGGGATCAATACGAAACGCCGCGAATAGTTTTTTATCTTTCAGAGGTTCAAACATATCGCCCCACAATTCATCCTGGAGATCCGCCTCGCCTTCCGCTCCGTCGGCGAAGCGCATCCATATCCTGTACTCGCCTCGGTATTCCGCTTGTTCGATTTTCGGCGGCAAGGAATCGCATCCCTAAGAAACGTTGAATTTCTGGTTTAATATTTTGCGAAGGATCGGGATTTCCAGAAATAGATGCTTCTTGTGAGCATTGCATTTTTTGCAAGCGAATATCAGATTTTTGATATCATTCGAACCAAAACTTTGTGTTTTTACTTTTTTACCCCGTTCCGGTTGAAGATTGCGAATTTTTTTATTCAATTCATTGGTTGAAAGGGGAATGATATGATCAATCTCAATATTGGCGTCAGGATCACAAATACGAGCATAACCAATCATGCATTTTTTTAGATGATGTTTGAGCAATTCGTCATGCAACTTTCTTTTATTGTTGTCAAATTCCTTTCTTTTTATGTCTGGATCGCGAAAGTCAAACAACTCCATGTATTTTCCAATAGTTTCTCCATCATCACATAAGAGTTGGCAGAAAAATTCTTTATCTTCTTTATGCTCGAAATCCATTTTATTTCTCCCCGGTGGACGCTTTTCTTTTCAATGTATCGGATATGAAAACAGAGGATATGAATATTGAATTAAATTTTGGCACTTCCATCTATTTCATCGAACCGCTGAGTTTATGCAGAATGCGGGTGGCTTTATCGGCGGCGGCCTCCACCGCTTCTTCATCGCCGCCAAGGCGCAAAAGTTCGTCGGCGAGGTTCAGCGCCGCCAGCAGGGCGATCTGCAGCGAGGGCGCGGTGGGCGCTGCGGCGGCGATCTGGTCGACCTGTTGGCTCACCAGCTCGCCCGCGCGTTGAATCATCTCGGGGTTATCGCCGCCTCGAAGTTGAAGCCGCGTCCCCAGAATCTCAATGACGACGATGTCCGATCCACCGGCCATGATTCATTCTCCCCGTTCGGCGAAACGGATTCGCCGGGCGCCGGTTATTGCGCCTGCGCGGTTTCCATCGATTCGATCTTCTGAATGATGGTCTGGATGCGCTGGCGAATTTCCGACTTGTCATCCGAACTGGCCATCAGTTCCAGTTCGAGTTCTTCGTTGCGCTGGGTGGTTTCTTCCAACTGTTTCTTCAACTGGTCGCGTTCCGCGGTGGTTTGGCGCAGGCGTCCCACCAGTTCATCGACGCGTTTGTCGAGCGCGCCCAGAATTTCCATCAGGTTTTCCGCGTTCATGCTCTCTCCTCAACCCAGATCAAACGCCTTTCGAAGCGTTACGAGCGTAATTGTACGTTTAATTTCGACTGAAGGCGAGACAAAATCGCCTCGCGAGCCGAATCGACGGTTTCTTCTTTCAAGGTTTCGTCCGGCGAACGGAAGGTCAGGCGGAAAGCGACGCTGCTGAAGCCCTGCGCCACCTGCTTGCCTTTGTAATAGTCGAACAGCCTGACGTCTTCCAGCAGGTCTCCGCCTTCCTGCCTTACCACTTTTTCAACGTCGCTGGCGGAGACGCCGTCGGGCAGCAGAAACGCGAGGTCGCGCCTCACCGCCGGGAAGATCGAATACGGCTTGAATTGCGGCGTCTTTTCGCGATCGATCTTACCCATGGGGTCGAGTTCTAACTCGAAGACGCACACGCGGCCGGTCAAGTTGTACTCCTCAGCCAGGTTCGGGTGCAGTTCGCCAAAGTATCCGAACGGCGCCTTGCCCGCCTGAACTGAAACGCCGCGATGGGGATGCAGGCAATCAGGTCCGTCGATCAGACGAAAACGGGTTACTCCCGCCGTGGCCAACAGGCCTTCAACCAGCCCTTTCAGGTCGAAAAAGTCAAACTCGTGTTTCTGGTTGCGCCAGCTGGCGTTCAGACCGCCGGCGATCACGCCCGCGATGGTTTTTTTCTCGATCGCGCCGTCACTATCGCCCTGGTAGGTTCGAGCCGATTCAAACAGGCCGAAGTCGAGGTTGCCGCGCGCCATGTTGCGCCGCGCGCATTGCAACAGCGACGGCAGCATGGATGAGCGCATCGCGCCTTCCTGTGAATTGATCGGGTTTAGAATGGTGACGGCGGCGTTCCCGTGATCGGCTCCGGCGGGCGGGAACGCTTTCAGCAGCGATGGATCGGTGAAACTGTACGTGACGGCTTCATCAAGACCCGCTGAAAGCAGGTATTCGCGCAAGCGGTGAGCGAGTGCGCGGCTGACCGGTTGCGCCTCGGGCGCTTTGACCGGCGCGTACATCGGCGCGGCGCTGAATTCGTTATATCCATGGCAGCGCGCGGCCTCTTCCACCAGATCGGCCTGGCGCTGAATATCCTTGCGGTAGGAGGGGATGCGTACCGTGATGGACTGTGCATCACTTGACTGCACGGTCAGGTCGAGACCGTTGAAGATGCGCTCCAGTTCGCTTCGATCGAGCGCCTTGCCCAGCAGGCGGGTGCAGTAGGCGAGATCGAGTGTCATGCTTCGCTCGCGTAGCGGCTCAAACAAAGCGGCGTCCTTCGCGTCGGCGACAGTCAGAGCGCCTTCGACGCGCCCGCCCGCCAGTTCCGCCATCAGATGGGCGCATCGCCACGCGGCGGGAATCACCATCTCAAAATCGACGCCTCGTTCAAAGCGATACGACGCTTCCGACGACAGCCCCAGCGTTTTGCTGGTGCGCCGGATGGACGGGGGGTGGAAAAACGCGCTCTCCAGCAGCACATCGGTGGTCTTGTCATCGACTTCGCTGTGAAGCCCGCCCATCACGCCGGCCACCGCGACCGGGGCTTCGGCGTCGGCGATGACGAGCATCTCCGGGCTGAGTTCACGCTCTTCTTCGTCGATGGTGACGATTTTTTCGCCGGGACGCGCCTGGCGCACGACGATCCGGTTCTCTTTCAATTTGTTCAGGTCGAAGGCGTGCAGAGGCTGACCCATTTCCATCAGCACTAGGTTGGTGGCGTCGACCACGTTATTGATCGAACGCACGCCGCAACCTTCCAGACGCTTTTTCAGCCACTCGGGGGATGGACCGATCTTCAGGTCTTTGATCACCAGCGCGGTATATCGCGGGCAGAGCGCTTCCGCTTCCAGCGTGACGCTTGGCGATTGGCCGGGCGCTTCCAGCGGGGATCCGTCGGGCATCCTGACCGCCGAACCCACCGCCGCCGCGATTTCGCGAGCCATGCCGATCGCGCTGAGCACGTCGGGCCGGTTGGGTGTGACGCTGATCTCGAACACCACATCGTCAAGACCCAGGTAATCAACCAGCCGGGTTCCCAGCGGGGCTTCGCCTGGCAGAATCAGGATGCCGGCGTGATCGTCGCCGAGACCTAATTCACGCTTTGAACACATCATGCCGCTCGACGCCTGCCCTCTGATTTTTCGTTTCTCGATTTTAAAATCGCCGGGCAATACCGTCCCGACTCGCGCCAGCGCGACGCAATCGCCGGGTTTCATGTTTTTCGCGCCGCAGACGATGGCGTGCGTCTCGGCCCCGTCATTCACCTTGCAGAGCGTCAATTTGTCGGCGTCGGGGTGGGGTTCCATCTCAAGCAGCTTCGCGATCACCACGTCGCGGATTTCCGCGCCGGGCGATTCCATGCCTTCGATTTCAAAACCGCGCATGGTCAGCAGTTTCGCGAGCTCTTCCGGCGGGGGAAGGTGATCGACCAGTTGAGATAACCACGAGTAAGGGAGTTTCATGACGCCTCGATTGACTCGACTTGCGGAATGGTAAATCAAAATCGTACCGAGGGGCTCTATCACGGTCAAGGCGAACGCCGGGCGGTATGACGTGGTTTAACGCTGAAAAATACGGACATTTTGAATTGCGCATCGAGATTACATTCACTATAATTTCCGTGGTGATTTTTTTCCCGCTTGCATGGGATAATGTTTTGGGTTAGTATACAAATGTTCAATGAGCGATCAGGCGTGTTGATCGCTCATGCACATTCCACACGAATGCATCCGATTGGGTAAGGAGACGGCGACATGGCGCTCGACAGCAAAGACCGGCAAAAAGCGATAGAACTGGCCATTAGCCAGATTGAAAAGCAGTTCGGCCGGGGTTCCATCATGAAAATGGGAGATGCTCCGCGTCAGGCGGTCAGCGTGATCCCCACCGGTTCGCTGTTGCTCGACCATGCTCTGGGCGTCGGCGGAGTCCCGCGTGGACGAGTCATTGAAATCTACGGGCCTGAGTCATCGGGCAAGACGACGCTGGCGCAGCATATCGTGGCTGAGGCGCAGAAGCTGGGCGGTACGGCGGCTTTTATCGACGCCGAACACGCCATCGACGTCGATTACGCCGCCAAGCTGGGCGTTGATGTCGATAATCTTCTGGTTTCTCAACCTGACACCGGCGAGCAGGCGCTGGACATCGCTGAAATGCTGGTGCGCAGCAACGCCATGGACGTGATCGTGATCGACTCGGTGGCGGCGCTGGTTCCACGAGCGGAGATCGACGGCGAAATGGGCGACAATCAGGTCGGCCTGCAGGCGCGGCTGATGTCGAAAGCATTGCGCAAATTGACGGCGATTCTCAATAAGTCGAAAACCTGCGCCATTTTCATCAATCAGATCCGCGAGAAGATCGGCGTCATGTTCGGTAATCCTGAAACCACTACCGGGGGCCGCGCACTCAAATTTTACAGTTCGGTGCGCCTCGATATTCGCCGCACGGGTACCATTAAAGAAAAAGGCGAAGCCGTCGCCAACCGGGTCAAAGTCAAGATCGTGAAGAACAAGGTCGCGCCGCCGTTTCGCGAGGTCGAGTTTGATCTGACCTTTGGTGAAGGCATCTCGCGCACCGGCGAGATTCTCGACTTGGGCGTTGAGCATAACATCGTCGACAAAAGCGGCGCCTGGTATGTTTATAAAGATGAAAAACTGGGGCAGGGACGTGAAAACGCCAAGCAAACCCTGAAAGACAACCCAGTGCTGTTTGAAGACATCGCGCGCCAGATTCGTGAGAAGCTCGGTATGATTCCAGCCGCCGCCGCGGCGGCGGTGGCCGAAGAAGGTCCTATCGAGGCTCCTGAGACCGACGCCGGCGCGGATGAGCCGAAAAAACGATCGAAAAAAAGCGGCGACTGACCGCCGTTTGATTTGAATATGACGTAACTCCGATTCATGGCGGACCTGTATGACAAGCTAAAGCGGTTTCAACGCAACACCACTGGCGCGGGAGAGACGCAATCGCCGTCACTCGCCCCGGCGGCTCGTCCTCTGCCCGAATCGCTGCAAAATATTCCCGGATTGATGCGCGGCCGCGACCTCATCGGCGCGGTCGAGCGGCGCGAGGAGAATAAAAGCGCCGCGCTGGATTCAATCGGCGTGGTCGAGTCGCGCAATGAACATGGCGTATTCGGTCTGCGGGAGATCGAGTATCCACTGGCGGATCTGCCCTATACGTTCACGGACGTTACCGGGCCGGAGATGACCCGCCTCGCGCGCGAGGAACGCCTCGCCAGCCTCTCCGGCGGCGATTTGCTGTATATCGATACCGAAACCACGGGATTGGCGGGCGGGGCCGGTACGGTCGCGTTTCTGATCGGGGTGGGTTGGTTCGATCGAGAGGCGTTTCACGTCAGGCAATATCTGCTGCGCGATTACGACGAAGAGCCCGCCGCGCTGGCCGCGTTTGAGAACGACCTGTCCCGATTCGCGGCGGTGGCGTCGTATAACGGCAAAGGCTTCGACTTGCCCCTGCTGCAAAACCGCTGTCTGCTCAACCGGCGTCGAATCAACCTGATCGATATCCCTCATTTTGACCTGCTCTATCCCGCCCGGCGGTTCTGGCGCGGCTGTTTTGAAAACTGCCGGCTGAGCTGCATCGAGGCGAATGTGCTGGGCCGCACCCGGGATGAAGATATCCCCGGCGAATTGATCCCTTATGTGTATTTCGATTTTCTGCGGGGAATCCGGGTCGATCGAATGAGTCCAGTGGTGGCCCATAACGCGGAAGACATTTTGAGTTTGGCGTTGCTGTCCGCCAAAACCTGCCGTATGCTGCGCGACCCTGAACGAGAATGTGAGCGCGCCGCCGAGTGGGTGGGCCTGAGCCGGGTTTATGCGGCGCTGGGCGATTGGGAGTCGGCGAGCCACTATCTGAATGAAGCGCTCGAACGGCCCGATCTGCCCGCCGAAGCCGCCGTGAGAGCGCATTGGACGCTGGGAGTGATGTTCAAACGGCAGGAGCGCTTCGATGAAGCGCTGGCGGTGTGGGAACGTCTGGCTTCGGAGTATTCCCACGCGGGGGCGTGCGTCGAAGCGGCGAAGCTGAATGAGCACCGTCGCCGCGATTATGGCGCGGCGTTGCGTTGGGCTGAAAAAGCGCTGGAACTGACGGTGGAGTCTTCGCCACTGTTCGAAGACGCGGTGATGACCCGGCTGCGGCGGCTGGAAAGCAAAATAAAAGGGAATAAAACCAGAAAGCGATAAGAATATTCCGAGCGGGACGAAGCGTGGCTCGCCTTGTATTCGCTCACTCCTTCATCGTCTTCTTTTTCTTCTTCCCCTTCGTTTCGGCGGCGTCACGTGCGGCGATCATGATGACGCGCAGGTATTGCTTATAAACCGTTTTGTGATCGAGGCGGTCTTGTGCGTATTTGAGCGCATTGTCGCTGAAGCGCTTCCACTGCCGGGGAAACTCGATTACGGCTAGCGTCTCCTGCGCGAGAGTGACCTCCGAACCGCGCGCGCAAAACCCCATCGCATGCCGTTCGATGTCTCCGTCGAGTTCGATGTTGAGCGTCGCCACGGCGAGGCCTGATTGCATCGCCATCGCCATCGCGTGTGGATATCCGTCGAAACGCGAGGTGTTGACGAATAACTTGGCGCGGGAGATAAACGCGCCGAGGTCCGCGAACGGGACTGAGTTCTGAAAAGCAAGATTAGGCAGGTTGCGGGTTTTTTCGACGAGCTTTTCGAGATATTCAGGTTTGCGCGGTTGTCCGTACAGCGTAAACGTGATGTTGGGCAGCGTGGCGGCGAGGCGCATGAAATACTCCGGCTGTTTCCATTCAAGCAGTTCGCCCGCCCACACGACTTCTGATTCATGCGTAGGAGCGGGAGGCGAGGGGGAAACGATCGGCGGCAGCACGAGGGCTTTGATGCCTTCCGTGCGCAGCAGCATACGCGCCTGTTCACCGGTGTTACAAACCACCGATTGCGCCGCGCGAAGTCCGTCGCGAAATCGCTGACCGTCATCGCCGTTGGCGTGGATGTAGGTCCCGTCGCAATCGCGCGAGTGAAACGCGAGATAGACGAACGCGCGTTTTTTCTTACGGCAAAACTCGGCGGCGGTTTTCGCCAGGGGTGAAGCGCCGGTCATGACGTAGACCTGGGCGTCGATTAAGGCGAGTTGTTTTTCAAATTCAGTCTGGCGAAAGACCAGACGTTTAAGCCAGCCCGTGCGTTGGTTTGACGCCGCCCGGTAAAGCAACACCCCGGCGGAGTACTCCACCTCTTCCTGCCCGGCGTCGCCCACGATGGCGCTTACGTCGATGCGCTCGTCGCTCCCCAACCGCCGAGCCAGCTCAAATGCGATGATTTCCGGATCGCCGTATGGCGTCCGGGCCAGTGGATTGAACAGCGAATACGCATCGAGCGCGATCAGGCAAACGCGCAATGGGGCGTTCATAAGAGCGTGATCCTCAACTGTGAAAATGTCCAATTCATTGAATCGTATAAATCGTTGCTATCTGAGCATGATCAATCCTGACAAAAACAAGAATCAAAAAAAGAAAATGATTGTTCATCTTTATTAAAAATAGTAAAAAAACAACTCCAGCCTCCTCCTTTGCGACTTCCAGTTTTTTGTTATCCAAAAGGAATTGGAATACTTTTTTATATCAAAAAACGGCGATTTGTGGGTTAGATGTTAAATTATGAAATAAGTAAATGCTGGATTGGCCCGCCGGTTGCTTTGTGTCTGAATCATCAAAGCATCAAATAAACAAAAGAAGATTGGTGAAATAGACATGAATTTCATATCACGCAGGCTCAGCGCAAAGATTCTGGTTTCGGTGGTGATCTCTCTGTTTTTCGCCGTCAGCGCCATCGCGGTTCTACAGAGTTATTCAACACAAAATTTTGGATACACCAAGGAGATCGAACGGGCGCGCAGCCTGACCGCGTTTTGTGAAGAAGTCCGAAATTTCGTTTCCGATTTGAATCAGGCGCAGACTTTCGATACACCAAAACTGATGGTTGAGTTACAAGCCGCTCAAGATAAAGGAATCAAGTACGACAAAACGGATCTGTACAAAACCATCCCGGTCGTAGCCGCCTGGTCCGCCGCCGAAAAGAAGGCGGATGAACTGGGCTATCAGTTTCGCGTTCCCAAAAACAACCCGCGCAATCCTAAAAACCAGCCTCGTGAAGGCCTTGAACACGCCGTGGTGAATTATCTCGAAGGTACCGGTTCGATTGAAGAGATTGAAACCGCGGGCGGGAAAATCATTTATCCTGAAAACAAAAGCGATGCGCGTTCACTGGGTGAAATCGGCGTGATTCATAAAGGCGTCGAGACGCTGAATTCAGCGGAGGGCGGCGGGAAAAACGACGTCAACGCGGTTCGCTTTTTCCGTTCCATCAAGTTGACGCCGGATTGCATGTCCTGCCACGGTCTCCCCGCCGGCGAGCCGGATGCGTTGGGTTTCGCCAAAGAAGGTTGGAAAGCCGGCGACGTTCACGGCGCGTTTGAAATCATCGCTCCGCTCGACCGGCTCGAAACCCAGATCGCGGCGGCGAACACGCGCCAGATCGGTCAGTCGAGCATCGTCATGCTGGTGGTATTGGGCTTGATCTCCGTATTGATTTTCTTCGCGGTGATCAAACCGATCCGCAGTCTGAAGCAAGCCATTCATATTCTTGGCGAAATTTCGAATGGCGATCTCACTCGCACCGTTCCGGTTCAGTCACGCGATGAGATCGGTGAACTTGCGGTCAAACTGAATGAGATGACGGCGCGGTTGCGCGGCGTCATGGATGAGATCCGCAATGTGTCTCACCAGGTAGCGGCCAGCTCGGAAGAACTCTCATCCTCATCCATCGGTCTGGCGAACAGCGCCACCGAACAGGCGGCCAATCTGGAAGAAACCTCCGCGTCGGTTGAGGAACTTACCAGTTCGGTCGAGCAGAACGCCTCAAACGCCCAGCGCACCGAACAAACCAGCCTGAGCGTGGCGTCACAGGCGGATACAGGCGGCCGGGCGGTGTTGGACACCGTTGAAGCGATGAAGAAAATCGTTGACCGGATCGGCATCATCGGCGACATCGCCGACCAGACCAATCTGCTTGCGCTGAACGCCGCCATCGAAGCGGCCCGCGCGGGCGAGATGGGGAAGGGCTTCGCGGTGGTCGCGGTTGAGGTCCGCAAACTGGCTGAGCGCAGTCAGCACGCGGCGAAAGAGATCACCGAACTGGCCAGCGGCAGTGTTGAATGCGCTGAAAACGCTGGATCGATGATGAAAGACATCGTTGAATCGGCTCGGGGCGCGGCTGTGCTGGTTCAGGAAATCGCCGCCGCATGCGCCGAGCAGGCGGAGGGAGCGGGGCAGATTCGCGAAGCCATCAATCAGCTCGATCAGGTGACTCAGCAGAACTCGGCGGCCAGCGAAGAATCGGCCTCTGCCAGTGAGGAACTCAGCGCCCAGGCGCGCATTCTTCAAGATATGATCGCCCGGTTCAAAATCGATGACGGCTCCAATGGTGGAAATCATGCGCCCTCGACGGGTAAGAAGGGCAAGGTCAAAGCGGGTGGAAAGAGTAAAGTCGGTTCAGCCGGTCATAGCGCGCTTCCCCAGGGAGCGTTGGCTTCGATCCATGAAAAAACGAACAGTTTTGACCTGTTGGATGATGAATTTAAAGAAATCTGATCTCTGAAAAGACAGAAAAAGCAACCGCCTTCTCTCGAATGAGAGGAGGCGGTTTTTTTGGTAAACGGGTAGACGCCGCCGTCAATCGCCAAGCGCTTTGCGGTAACAGTGATCGAATAGAAAACGCCATTCGGCTAACTGTATCTTTTTTAACGCGCGTTCTGCGGCGTTGTTCTCGCGGTAGTTGGCCTCACATAGATCGATAAAAAGAAACGCGTCCCACGCGGGGCGTTCGATCAGGCGCTCCAGCCCCGGAACGGGCTCGGCGTTCAGAATCCGTTCCGTCTCCTCGCGCAGCGCCGTAAACACGGGATGAAGCCCCACCCGGCGGAACCAGTATTTCGCGTTGGAATAATCGGGTTCGCGGCGATGCATGATTCCGTGCCAGTAACTGCCGTCCGTGGATGGAATCGACTGGCTGAGAGTGTGCGATTCATCCAGAAAATCAAATAACAGCCACAACGCCGACTGGCAGCAGAGAGCCGCTTCGCGGTCGTGAATCGGCGCGCCCGCAAACATTTCACTGAGTTGAAGCGCTCGCAGATGAGCCTCGACGCCCCGATTGGGCGACCCGGGGCCCAGTTCGTTCACGCCGTCGTTTTTGAGCAGAGATTCCAACGCCGGGCCATATTGACTGGGAGAAAAATCAAATGTCATCCGCGCCTCCTTCACCTTGATCAAAGTCCATTCATTTATATTACCTGATTGAACCAGTGTAACCCAACGACGTTTTTTTATTGACTGGGGCTTTCTTCAGAAGCGGGGCTTTCTACAATCGATTCCAGTCCAATTCATCTCCGCGAGCGAATAATCGGTATGCCCCCCGCTGAATCCATTGCGCCATCCTCACAAAAAGCGTCCGCTCTGCGGCGTGCGCTGCTTGGCTGGTATGACCGCGCTCGCCGGAATTTGCCCTGGCGGCGCGATTGCGACCCGTACCGCGTCTGGATTTCGGAGATTATGCTTCAGCAGACGCGGGTTGAAACCGTGATCGATTATTTTAACCGGTTCATCGCCGCGTTCCCCACCGTGAGCGATCTGGCGCGGGCGCGTGAAGACCGGGTGCTCAAATTATGGGAGGGGCTTGGCTACTACAGCCGCGCGCGCAATCTCCATGCCGCCGCCAAAACTATTGCCGGCCGGGGCAAGTTCCCTCACGACGCGGCGGGATGGCGCGAGTTGCCCGGCGTGGGGCGCTATACGGCGGGCGCCATCGCCAGCATCGCCTTAGGCGAGCGCGCGGCGGTGGTCGACGGCAACGTCAAGCGCGTACTGGCCCGGCTGTTTCTGATTGAAGCGCCAATTGAAGCGGCGGCTTCGGTTGAGCTCTGCTGGAGTCTGGCCGAGCGGCTGGTTCCGCCCAAGCGTCCAGGTGACTTCAACCAGGCGATGATGGAACTCGGCGCGCGGGTCTGTCTGCCGCGCAAGCCGCTCTGTAGTGAGTGTCCGTTACGGGCGCATTGCGCGGCGTTGAAAGCAAACGCCGTCGAACGCCTGCCGGTGCGTAAGGCGAAACCCAAACCGCCTCACGTGCAGGTCGTCGCCGCGGCGATCCGCAAGAACGGGCGCTACCTGCTGGGGCGGCGTCCTCCCAGCGGTATGCTGGGCGGTTTGTGGGAGTTTCCCGGCGGCAAGGTCGAGCCGGGCGAGACCTATGAAGAAGCGCTGGAACGCGAATTGCGCGAAGAACTGGGCGTAGGGGTTCGTGTGGGCGAGCGCGTCGTTTCAGTCGACCACGCCTACACGCATCTCACCGTTACCATCCATCTGTATCGTTGTGAACTGATCGAGGGAGAACCGCGGGCGTTGCACCACACCGAGATCAAGTGGGTGGCCCGGTCTCGTTTCGGCCAATACGCTTTTCCCAAAGCCAACTTGAAGTTTCTCGATCTTCTTTAACAAAAAAGGCGGCTCGAAATGAACCGCCTTTAGTATGCCCGATCGTTCGCCGTTTATAGTGAGACGTAGACTTCGTAGGTGTAGGTGATTTTCAGTGCGTTTTCTTTTCCCGGTTGAATTTCTTTTTTCCACAACAACCTTGAAGTCGGGTTGACCTGGCGCAGGCCCTGCACCAGTTTTTTTACTTCCGGATCGCCCTCCGCCGATTTCAGTTCGCCAGTCAGCGTTTTGGTGATCTCCAGCTGAATCGGCTCATCCTTCAGGTTGGTGACCACCACTTCTCCCTGCACGGTAACCAGATCGTACGACCGGCGCTGTTGCTGCATGGCGTTGGCCTGCCGATCGATTTCATACTCGTTCTGTTCGGCTCGAATCGCCGCCGCCTGCGTGATCTTGAGGTCCGCTTCGATGCCTTGCGGCGTGTATTCGATCGTATCCTGGCCGAGAATCCGTCCGTTCTTCATCGTCATGGCGGGGGCCGTCGTCCAGGGGGATGACGTTGTGTTCGTCAACTTCAGGGTGTGCCAGACCGAAAGGTTCTGCACGGGTGTCTGCTGGCCGGGATTGTATTGTTGTATCGAACCGAATGAGTCTGGAATCTCGAGCGTGTACAGGTGCTTGTATGGAATCTCGGCGGTGAACAGAGGGAAATAGCCTCGCTCGCCTTGTTTAAGCGTCACGCCGTCGAGTTGATAGAAAAAGAGGTCTTCTTCCGACTCGCCGGCGACAGGCTGTGACGGCATCGACGGCGCGAAGGCGTCCGCCGCCATCACCGCCGCGCCCGCGTAAAACGCCTGATTGGAGAGCATGCGCTTATTGGCGTACTTTTCGACCGTTTCGCCAACCTGCTGGAGCAACTGGTCGAGCGGTCTGAGTGAGAGAAAACTGCTCTGATCGGCGAAGGCGATGTGTGGATACCCGGTGATCAGCTCGGCGTGCGTGGCGTTGAGTGGGATGAGGTCGTTCACCAGCACCGCCTTGGCGGACATTCCGGCGTTGTTTTCATCACTGATATCGATGATGTAACTGGGCGCCCATGACAACCCCTTCGCCAGATATTGCACTACCATCTTCGATTTCGAGGCCGGGGCTTTGGCGACCTCGAACTGAATCACGTTTTCACGAACGCGCCGCTTGAGCGAATAACCCTCGGAATCACTCAATTTGACCCGTTTGATCTCATTGACCGGGATCGCCATGATGTTCTGCGGAGAGAGCTCGATCAACGCGATGTCGCCCCGTTGCGGCGGCTGAGGCGCCGGGACGACGTCTTTCGGCATGGGGGTGATTGGGTCGTCGTTGCGGCGTGGAACGTCGAGAATTTTGCCGCTCCAGGTTGCGTCATTGTAGAAAAATTCAACCGTCTTGCCGATGTTGGCTTCAATCAGTTCGGGAATGGATGAAGCGGAGGTCTCTTTTTCGATCTCACTGATGGTGGCTTTAATGTTGGTAATCTCACAACCGTTCGGCCAACTCAGCCAGAAACTGCCCAGCGCTGCTTCGGGCAGGGGCGCTACCTGGTACACGCCGGATTCAGCGGGCAGATCGACTTCCAGCGCGACCAGGCTGACCCCGTTTTTAAAGGCGAATACATCCGCCGCGCGAGAATCGAGCGCGACCGGAGTGGTTTCATCGCTAAAGGCGGGCGCGAGATAAGCAATCGCCAGAACAAACAAAACAGCGCGTGCAATGATGGATGGATTCATGAAAAATCTCCTGGTAAATCGGTTTTGATATAAACACAGTATCGAATGAGTGGTGGATTTGTTTCAAACGATTTCAATGGAACTTATCCTATGAAACGGATGGAGCGGGATTTCGGTTTCAGGAAGTTTTGTTTTTCGTAGAAGGTTGGATTGGATTTCTGGCATTGAATTCATTAAAAAGGCCGGACATGGACGCCCGGCCTCCGGAAAGCATCTTGATTGAGATCGATCAACCGTTGTACAGGGGGATGCTCGATCCGCACATCTTTATGGATTTGAGTTTTTCGAATTCCTCCGGCGAAATCGAAGGCCCCTGACGATCACAGAACTGGTTAAAGGCTTGTTTCAGTTGATCGGCGATGGCGGGGGCGTCCATCTGTTCGATATGCTGCCGCTGCAGGGCGAAAACGGGTTTTCCGCCCTGAAACAGGGCCACGAACGGCGACGACGGCGGAATTTCGGGCAAGTATTCGCGCACCCGCTGAACCGCTTCGGTGGCGACGCCAGCGAACGCGGTGTAGAGGTGAGTGGGGATCTTGTCATTCTGCAGGGCCATGGTTACGCCCGGACGGGCTCCACCGGCCGCGCAGCCGCAGACGGAATTGATGACGACCATGACGGTTCCATCCTGCTTGATGGCTGAATCGACGTCTTCAGGCGAGTTCAACGGGGTCACGCCCACGTCGATTAACTCCTGTTCCATGGGTTTTACCGCTTCGGGATCATAAATAGGCGGCATGGCGCATTACGCTCCTTTACCTGTTTGTTTATTTCTGATGGGTACATTGAGGATAGACCGAGGATGAAAAAAGCCGAAACGGCGATCCATTTCGGCTCTACACAAAAAGGTACTTGTCATGTTGTATTTGTCAAGTTAGCGTCAGGCGCATTCTGTTTGGTTTACCCGTCGCATGTACCCGAACAGCCGAAACTGGAGGTCGTAATGCCGTCATATTGAGATTTCGTGTATGGGTAGCCTGAACCGCCGCCTGAAATGACCCGGTAAATCGTACCAAGGCTCATCAGGCCGTTGCTGGCGTCATAGGGCAAAAAAAACTCCTTGCCTTGAGCCAGCGTAAGGCTGTCTTTATCAGGGCCGACGGATTTGATCCAGAAGGCGGCGCGTTTATTCTGTTCGTAATAATTGAACAGCGCGCCTCGAACGCGCGGTCCTTCGGTTCCATTCGGTTCAACATGGTATTGCCCACAAAACCATTCCCAGGTGCTGGTTTCGCTTTCTTTCTGAAACGGATCGGTCATGCTGCTGGTCAGATACGCGACTGGGGTGGTCACGAATTTGTGTTGCGCCTTGCAGCGGTCGGCGTGAGGCGGGTATGCGTTATTGTCGAGAAAATACTCAAGGTAGGCGTCGTTCAGAGATCGCATCTCCGATTGGACTTTGGCGATTTTGGCCCGGATTTGCGCGTTTAGAAAATTGGGGACGGCGATCGCGGCGAGAATTCCAATAATCGCGACGACTATCAATAATTCAATCAGCGTGAATCCCTTCTTCATCGCGTATTTCCTCCCGATTAGTTCAATAAAAATGACATCAGCGCAGCGAATTCAAAATACACGAACATTTTTGAGATAGCAATCATTTTTATAAAAAATGTATCGATTGAATGGGGGGGGCGGTGGTTCGAATCTGGTTTTTTCGTTCCAGGCGATATGAATTACATTTTGTGTTATACTTAGACGATTCAATTGCGATGATATCGCTCTTTATCAGGAGTTGAGGAAATGAAAGGCAAATCGCTATTTCTTCTATTCGTCTGTCTGTCCGCCCTGGGGTGGATGGGGTGTCAGACGAATCCGTTTCAGCCTCAGACGCTGGTCACCGATCAGGAAGAATTCACCAAACAGGTTCCGGTCGCTGATAACATCCGCACCGTCGAGGTCCACCACGATCACGGCAGCGTGATGGTGCAGGGATGGGACAAGCCATACATTCTGCTGGAGGGCTATAAATCGGTCACCGGCGCAGACGTCGACAAAGTCCGTCAATGGCTGGCCCAGATGCAGATCATCGCGTATGAACGCGCTCCCAATCGGCTGGTGATTGAATACCAGTCGCCGATGACGCTGGCCAACCAGATCAATCCTTTCGATCCCACAGACGAAACCGTTCATTTCACCATGAGCGTTCCGCGTGAACTGCAAGTGGAGGTTTATAACAAGAACGGCGCGGTCAAAGTCACCGATATCGTTAATTCGGTGCTGATCGACCACAGCGTGGGCGACATCGACGCACAGAACATCGAGGGCGGCCTCTCGATCATCGCCCAGACCAGCAACATGACCATCAGCAACATCGGCCATTTTCTCGATATCGATTCAAAGAACGGGTCGATCGGGATTAACTGGATCGCGGGCGGCGCCGTGGTCCGCCATAAAACCGGCGATGTAAAAATCGCCGATGTGGGCGGGGACCTTTCTATCAGCGGCGACAAGGTGGAATGGACCGTCAACCGCGTGAATGGCCAACTCGACGTCCAGGTCGAAAACGGCAACGCGATTGTGAACAATTTTGGCGGCGGCGCCACCGCTTCAATGAAAAACGGGTCGTTGAACCTTCAGCCACAACGGGCGATTTCAGCCGATTTCGCCTGTGAAGCGATCAATGGCGACCTGACGCTGCAGGTTCCTGAAACGTCGAGCATGCTGATGACGCTGACGGCTGAGCCCGGCAGTATCCAGTCCGATTTCCCCCTGCCGATCTCAAGCGCGCGTGGCCAGTCGCAGGCGCGGGGCGCGGTGAATAATGGAGAACACGCCGTCGACATGACGGTAAAAGGCGGCAAGATTCAGGTTATCAAGATCGCTGGAGACGCATCCGCGCCGCTTCCGCCGGTGGTATACAGAAAAACGAACGAGCCTGCTCCCGCGCCGGCGGCGCCTATTCAGGAAGCGCCGGTGAATCTCGGCCCCGCCACGCAGCCGGGGCTTCGTTCGCCCGACCTGCAACCGACCGAATTGAAGTAATACTGATTCCAACACATACAGTGAAAAGCGGAGCCAATGGCGCTCCGCTTTTTTTGTTTCGGGCGCTTTTATCGCGGTTGTCAACATTCCCTTCGCAGTGAACCTTGGCGCAATCGGCGAATATACCTTGCTGAATGCGCGGTTGCGTTATAATAAAGAGAGAAGTTCATCATCAATCAAAGACAAGGGGGCGCATTGGTTTCGACGGGAGCAACGAGTCCGGTCAGTGCATGCCGAGGTTTCCGTCGGCCTCGTTAAAAAGGCGGAACAAACAATAACTGCAGACTACAACACTCTGCCCCTCGCTGCTTAATTGCAGCGACGTTGCTTTCGGTTTGGCCTCGTTGGCCGAAAAGTAACGTCATAAAAACGAGGATAGCGGCTCAGATCGCCTTCGGCTGAATCGCGAAACCAAAGAAGGCTCGCCGACTCCAGAGTTTGTTTGCGCGCTCGGAGCGGTTAATACCAGCACAAACTAAGCATGTAGGACTTGCCGGATGAGGGCTTTCGGACGCGGGTTCGACTCCCGCCGCCTCCACCATTATCATGAATGCAACGACGCTCTCTCGGCCAACCGGCCTGAGAGGGCGTTTTGCGTTTCCGCCCTGTGTTGGCGGGCCTTTGCGCGGTTTGTCGCTACCCCGACCTGTGGACTTGCCAACCTGTATTTCCAGCCGGTTCGGCCACATTTCTCCCCGATTCTCTCTGTTCTCTCTAATACCTGTGGACTCAGTCCGAGGAGGCGATTTCGCATAACACCAGCCATTTCAAGGCGTTGTGGCGTTCGTTGGTTTCCGTGTTTTGTGACTGGCCGCCAAACGGCCTGCCCGAAAAACGGCCCCCAAAGGCGTTTGTCGAACCGCGAGTCCACAGCCGTTTCACGAAACCCGCATAAACAAAGGATAAAACGCGATCCGCCTGGAAGCCTTCCTGACATTCGCTTCCAGGGTCGGGAAGCGTTTCTTGAGAGAATTTCCTTTCGTGGCCGTCATGACGGCAAGCCCGCCCCACGCTCGGTGACCGCGAAATGGCCGCGGAACAGCAAAAAGCCGGAGGCGCGGTATGCGCTTCCTGCATCGAAGGCGAGGGAGATTTCAATGGGATGAGACGGCTACGCGAACCCGAGCGCCTTGCGCTGCTCGTCCCAGTCGTAGGAGAGGACCTTGATCAACTTCATGTAGGAAAGCCCGTCGGGTTCGCGGCCATCGAGGATGGCTTGAGTAATGTCCGGCGCCAAGGTGGCGAGGCGCAGGACGCGGGCAACATAAGATGGGTCTTTGCCCAACGCGTCGGCGAGTTGCTTCGTCGAGCCGTACTTCCCTTCATCTAGAAGCCGGGTCCATGCATGTGCGCGGGCCAGGATGGCGACAAGACGTTCCTGGCTCGCCGGATGATCGCCTGTGCTTGATTCATCGAGACCCTCGGGGGCGATGATCAGTTTGCGCCCGAAGCGTTTGCGCATCAGCATCGGCACGTGAATCAGCAGGCCCCCATCGGCAGTGGAGCGGATTGTGACTTTGCCGTCGCTCATGATTGGGCTCCCCGTTGCCGCGCCTCGTCGGCATAGGCATTCAGGTCGGCGACCAGTCCCGCGACGCCCACGGCTTTCAGTTTCAGATCGAGTCCATCCGGCCAGACCGTGATCCGCTCGACCAGCGTCTGGACGATGCGTTGTTTCTCAGTTGGGAATAGCACCTCCCAGAATTCCTCAAGCGAACCGAAGGCCTCTGCGACGTCATGCTCGGTGATGTTGCTCTGACCGAGTCCCGCCAGATCGCGCTCGATCCGGTCGAGGTCGTGGCCGACCGAGGATGCCTTTGTATTCAGTTCCATGATCCTGTCGGCGTCGTCGCCGTCACGCACGAGCCGGATCGCCTCGTCCTGTAGCGCCTTCAATTCCGACCTGAGCCGTGTCTGTTCATCGTTCAGGCGGCGGTGCTCCTCGTCTTCTTGATTCCGGGCGGACATGAACGTTCTGGCGACCAGCGTGGGTGTGCGGAAGACCGCGCCAAGTTGCTCGACGACGACCTTCTCGATCTCGCCCGCCGCGACACGGCTGACCGGACACACGCCCGCGCCTCGTTTGGCAGCGGTCTGGCAGACGTAGTAATGATACTGGCGTCCGTGGCGTTTCGCGTAGGTCGGACTCATAGCACTGTCGCAATGTCCGCAGCGGATGAGTCGGCGCAGCGGGGAGTTGGAGGTTTGACGACCGGAAAACCGTCGCGTCCGGTTGTTATCGGCCAGCAGTTCCTGTGCCCGCTCCCAAAGCGCACGGTCAAGGATGGCCTCGTGCTCGCCGGGGTAGGTGTTGCCGTTGTGTTGCACTTCGCCAAGATAGAGACGGTTCTTGTAGTGGCGATAGAGATGGCCGACGGACCACGGATGCCCGGCGCGATGATTGCCCTTCTTCGTGGTCCAGGACTTGGTGGTCAGTCCGTCAGCGTTCAGTTCCCGTGCGACTTGCAGCGAAGAGCCGGTCTGGACAAAGCGCCGGAAGATACGCCGGACGAGTTGCGCCTCGCTCTCGTTGACGACCAGCCGCTTATTTTCGTAGTCCACGTCATAGCCGAGCGGCGGCGGACCTCCGCACCACTTGCCCCGGCGCTTTGCGGCGGCGACCTTGTCGCGGATGCGTTCGCCCGCGATCTCGCGCTCGTATTGCGCGAAGGACATCAGGATGCCTAGCATCAGGCGTCCCGACGAGTCGGTGGTGTTGAACTGCTCCGTGACCGAGACGAAACTCACGTCCTGCTCTTCGAAGACCTCGACCATACGGAAGAAGTCGAGCAGGGAGCGCGACAGCCGGTCGATCTTGTAAACGACAATGATATCGACCTCGCCGGCCTCGATATCCTTGAGCAGCCTCCTGAGCGCCGGGCGCTCCATTGTCCCGCCGGAGAATCCGCCATCGTCATATTGACCGGGCGCCAGTTCCCAGCCGCGTGAGGCCTGGCTTCGAATGAACGCCTCGCAGGCTTCGCGCTGGGCGTCGAGGGAGTTGAATTCCTGCTCCAGACCGTCCTCATGACTCTTGCGCGTATAGACGGCGCAGCGGACGGTGGCGCGTTCGGTTTGTGGGCGGAGCAAGGTCTCAGGCATGGCGTTTCCCCTTCTTGATGCTCCTGACCGGCGGGAGCCCGAAGAAGATGCGCCCGCTCCATTTCGTGCCGGTAATGGCGATGGCCACGGCGGTCAGTGACCGGTAGACTTGCCCGTCATACTTGAAGCCGCCCTCGACGACGACTACCTCATACTCGACCCCGCGCCACCGGCGTTTGAGACGCGTCCCCGGCAGCAGCCGGGCAGGCTCAGGTTTCTTCTGGGCTTTGGGTTTGCCGACACAGGCCAGGGGATCGGCCTCGGCGACCAGGGCCAGTTGCTGTTTCGCGTTTTCGCTCAGACCGCCGTAGTACATTTCCTGGATGCGATAGGCCAGGCGGCGGATCAGATACTGGCGGTTGTAGGCGGGTGGTTTCGTCCCGTTCAGTTCGTGCCATTTCTCGCGCAGTTCGGGGACCTTCATTTTCGACAGCGCGGTCAATTGCCGCAGGACCGTTCCCCGCAGGCGATCCGCGCCGTTGCCCCCGTCGTTCTTCAGTTTCTCTGATGCGTTCATTGGACCTCCTTCATGCATTGTCTCGGTCACAATGAACGCTTCGTTCGGGAGTCGAAATCAAGTCCTTCACCGGAGAATGTGGAACTTTCTTCGATGTG